>JARLIY010000117.1 GCA_031291475.1 Xanthobacteraceae bacterium | reverse complement strand
GCCATATTCCACGCTCGGCGTGAAGGCGGAGAGGGTGCCGCCATACAGGCCGATCTGGCCGCCGCCATCGAAAGCGCCGTTTTTGGTCGTGATATCCACGATGCCGGCGGTATGCAGGCCATATTGCGCCGGCAGAGCGCCGTCGATCACCGCGATATTGCCGACCAGGCCGCTGTCGAAAATCTGGCCGAAGCCTGAGACGCCGTCGGGCAGGAAAACGCCGTTGATCCGATATTGCACATTGGCGTGTTCATTACGCAGGTGCAGCGCGCCGCTGGCCGCTGAATCCTGCGAAATCCCCGGCGCCTGCAACAGGACCTTATCGATTGGGGCATTGTCTCCCTGCGGCGCGGCAGCGATCGCATCCTGGCCCAGATCGGTCGAATTGGCCCCGGCGCGGGGCAAGATGTTGTCGCGCGCCTGATCGAGCTTCTCCGTTTTGGCGGCCAGAGCCCGCGCGGCGGTCGCTTCAGGCGATAAGCCCGGAGAGGCTGACGGCGAGGACGGTGCCGCCGCCGTTTGGGCGACCTGACGGACGGATTGGCGCGGCGCCGGCTTGTGGGCGGCGATGCTTTTGACAGGCGCCGCTGGCTTTGGCGCCGCTTTCGGCTGTTTCACCACGACTTCCGGCAGAGCGGTTTGCCCGAACGCAAGATCGTTCGCGCCGAGCAGCGCGGCGAGGGATCCGGCCCATATCAATATCTCCCGAATTCGCATGTCGCCCTGCCAGCCAAGCGCTTGCATGCCGCCGGTTTTGCTCGCGGCATGTCATGCTACAATTTGTAATGTTATAACATCCGACCTGTCAACGGATGGCGGCCTCTGATAGCAGCCGAAGCGACGCGGCTGTGCCCGCTAACGCCGTCGAGGCGAAAGCCTTTCCGATAAGGGATGAACGGAATTAGCGCGCCAGGAAGAGCCGCAATCCCTATTCGAGCGGCAGATAGGGGATCGCAATTCCCGCCGCCTGCGCCAGAAGAACGAGATTCAGAGACAACACCAAGCCGGCCGCGAGCACGGCTGTCACCGTCGTCATGCGTTTGTTGACGAAACTGCCCATGACGTCGCTCCGCGCGGTCAGAAGCAACAGCGCGACCATCGGAATTGGCAGCACGATGCTGAGCACGACCTGGCTCATGACCAGGGCTTGCGTCGAATTCACGCCGAGCCAGACGACGACGAAGGCGGGAATCATCGTCACCAGGCGCCGGACCCACAAGGGTATCGTGAAATGCACGAAGTCCTGCATGATGCCCTGACCCGCCATCGTGCCAACGACCGAGCTGGAAAACCCCGAGGCCAACAGCGAAACCATGAACACGCCGGCGGCCCCGGCCCCCATCAGCGGGATCAGGGTGCGGTAGGCGGTTTCGATTTCCGCGACATCGTTATGCACGCCATCGTGGAAGACCGCCGCCGCCATGGCGATCATGGCCATATTGACCAGGCCAGCGCGGCCCAGCGCGATCAGAACCTCCACATTGGAGTACCTCAACACGCGATGGCGCTCGGCGTTGTCGTGAACAGGCACCCGGTCCTTGGTCAGGCTCGAATGGAGATAGATCGCGTGCGGCATGACCGTCGCGCCGACAATGCCGACCGCGAGCGTGACGCTATGCGGACCCGCCAAGATCGGAACGACGGAATGGAAGGCGAAGGCCCTCCAATCGGGAGGAGCGATGGCCAGTTCGATAAGATAGCTGACGCCGATGACGCCAACAAATCCGGCGATCAGGATTTCGATTGGACGAAAGCCCGAACCTTGCAGCGTGAGCATGGCATATGTGGCGACGCCGACGATCGCCAGGCTCCAGAGCAGCGGGAGCCCGAATAGCAGGCTCAAGCCGATGCCCGCGCCGAGAAACTCGGCGAGATCTGTCGCCATGGCGGCAATTTCGCTCGCGCCCCACATTGCATAGACGACCGGCTGTGGGAAATGATCGCGGCATTGCTCGGCGAGGCTCTTGCCCGTGACGATGCCGAGTTTCGCGGACAGGCCCTGGAACAGCATGGCGGTGACATTGGCCAACACCACCACCCACAAGAGCAGGTAGCCGTATCTGGAGCCGGCCTCGATGTTGGTGGCGAAATTGCCGGGGTCCATGTAGGCGATCGAGGCGACAATCGCGGGGCCTGCGAAGGGCGCCAAAGCCCGAAAACCGCGCCGCTGACCGACAATGACTTCGCGCCCCGCCGCTACGGTTCGATCCGTCCAGCCCGGTTTCAGAGTCCTGGTCGCCACATCGGTCATGCGGAATCTTCGCCTTAAAGCTAAGGAGGTAAAATGTAGCCTCAGCTACAACAGGTAAGGTGGGACGGGAGGTGGTTTCCGTCAATAGCTATAGATTGTTGCCTATGCTACAAAGTGGCCAGCGATAAGAGAAATGACGGAAATCATGAGCGGCAAGTCGTTGGCGCCAGAGACAGGGCAAACAAACGATCTACCGAGTGAATCGGACCAGGCGCAACGTTTCAGCAAGGCGCGTGCGGCGCAGGCTTCGGCGCTGTTCGAGGACTATGCGGAATTGATTAGCGACCTTCTCGCGACGGAGGGAGAGGCGCGCCCGACGGATATCGCCCGGCGTCTCGGCGTGTCGCACGCCACGGTCATCAAGACCATCACGCGGCTCAAGAAGGCGGGCGTGGCCACATCGCGGCCTTACAGAGGCATTTTCCTGACTGAAGCCGGCCAGGCCCTGGCCGCGCGGGTGAGATCGCGTCATCGGCTGGTGGTCGAGGTTCTCCTGGCTATCGGCGTTCCAACGGAAGCCGCCGAAGCCGACGCGGAGGGCATCGAGCATTACGTTTCCGAGACGACCATAGAGGCCTTTGACCGGTTTCTTCGGGAACGACGAAACGGTCGTCGCGCTGGCTAGTCCCTGTGATAAAGACGGCTTCGGATCTGGCCGAGGCGTCGGCGTCGCGCGGAACGCGGTCGTTCTGAGTTCGCGAATCGCAGCGTTCAGGAGCTCAACCTCGAACGCCGGAAAAAATGTTCTCGATTGTGGATGATCATGGACGATTGAACTTCGCTATGGTCATTTGGAGCCGGTCGCAGATCCGCGCGCCCCATCCGGTTGGAGGAGAGAGCCATGGAACGCAGGGAATTCATCGCCGCCGCGGCGGGAGCCGCTGTGCTTGCTACGGCGGGCGAGGCTTTCGCCCAGGCCGAGGGCCACATGCACGACATGCACCCGCCAAAGTTCAAGGCGCTTCAGGACGCCTGCGGCCATTGCGTCGCCACGGCCAATGATTGCCTTCGCCATTGCATCGGCATGCTGGCGATGAAGGACTTTTCCATGACCGGCTATCAGGTCGTTGCCGCCTGTGGAGCATTGCAGGCCCTCGCTGCGGTGAATTCGCCGCAGGTCCCGGCATTCGCCAGGGCGACCGCAGAAATCTGCGCCGCCTGCCAGAAGGAATGCGAGAAATATCCCGACGTCGCCGAATGCAAGGCCTGCGCGGCGTCCTGCAAGGCGTGCGGCGAGGAATGCCGGAAAATTGGCGCCTGAGCGGACCTCATCGTGACGATCGATTTTGAGAGCGCCTCGCCGGATGTCCTTGCGTTCGTTGTCCTTGCGTTCGTTGTCCTGGAGGCGCCGCCATGGGGCGGTGCCTCGATTGCGTTTTCCGCGGCTTTCAGAATTTGGCCGTGACGCCGCCATAGACGTTGCGGCCCGCCGCGGCGACAGGCGAGTGCAGATTCGCGTTTGCGCCGGCGCTCCAGTCCGCGATGTCGATGCCGCCGAGCGGATTGTAATAGAGAACATTGGCGATGTTCTCGACGCCGAAATCGAAGCGCAGGTTCCTATATTCCCAGGATGTCCGCAGGTTGACGACTCCATAGGCCGGCGTGGTCGGTTCGAGGCGCACGGTCTCGACCTCGGTTTTGGCCGCCGCCGCCTGAACTTCCAGCGCCGTGGTCAGGCGCCCGCCGAATAGCGCAATCTTGTTTTCGAGCGTCACTTTGCCGTTCAGCGGCATCATGTGGTAGAGGCTTTCGCCGTTGTCGACCCGCCATCCGCGCACATAGCCGACGATTCCGCTGACCGAAAAGTCGCCGTAACTTTCCGTCTGCGCAAT
>JARLIY010000116.1 GCA_031291475.1 Xanthobacteraceae bacterium | reverse complement strand
CGCGCTGTAGCGCATCAGCATTCCGGCCATCGAGCCGTCGTCATAGACCCGCCGCACCGGCGCATCGAGCATTCCATTGGAGGTGTTGGCGAACATGCGATGGATGCCGAGCGCCGTTCCGCGCGGCGAGACGCGCTTCACGCCGCCCATGAAGGCATAGACGCAGGCGGAAAGGCAGCTATGGGCCACCACTGTCGCGGCGCCGATTCGCCGGAATATCTGGCCCAGCTCCATCGAGGCGACCACATAGCCGCCTTGCGAATTGATCACGACCACGGTCCGCAAATCCTGATTGGCCGCGTTTTCACGCAGGAACTCCAGGAATTCATCGGGAGTGGAATTGGTGATCTGCCCTTGGGCGACGATCACGCGGGGACAATGCGAGCGGCAGCCCGTCGCCTCGCCGACGCTTTGCAGGCTGAACTCCATGGCGTGCGCGCTGGAGCCAAAAACGGCGAACAGGGCGAGCGCGGCCACACGGATGGCGGCGCCACGCGAAAAATCCCGAATCCCTGCTGCCGACATCGACCATTCCCTGGATTCTGGTGGGCGGTGACGGGCTCGAACCGCCGACCCTCTCGGTGTAAACGAGATGCTCTACCAACTGAGCTAACCGCCCTGAACCGCGCGGCCGGACGGCGTTCCGCCCGACATTCTGGCTCTTAAAACGCCGGCCCGCCGCTGGCAAGATTGAAAACGCAGGCACAAAAGCGCCGGCGGATGGAATCCGCCGGACGCTGAAACGAGCCTTCGAGCGGGAACCGGCGCGGAAGGTCCATGCCGGAACGCGGACGCGGCTTACTTGTTGACGGTGGTCTTGAGCTGGGCGCCGGGCTTGAAGCGGACGCTCTTGGATTCCGGAATGGTGATTTCCGTGCCCGTGGCCGGGTTGCGACCCTTGCCGGCGGCTCGGGTCTTCACCGAAAACGTACCGAAGCCAACGAGGCGGACTTCCTCGCCCTGGTGCAGGGCATTGGTGATGGCGGCGATGACGGCGTCCAGAGCGGCGCCGGCAGCGGCCTTGGACGTTTCCGTCGCTTCCGCGACCGCGTCGATCAATTCGGCTTTGTTGGTCATTTGGCTT
>JARLIY010000115.1 GCA_031291475.1 Xanthobacteraceae bacterium | reverse complement strand
GCGCCGCCGGAGCCGCCGGAGCCGCCGATGGCGACGAGCCGCCGCGGCGATGCCTTCGACCCGGCGGCCAATCCGAACGCGCCGGGCGCGCCGCGCCCGTTGGGCACGAGCACCGCCGCAACCGAGCCGCCGCCTCCGATCGCGGAGCCGCCCGCTCCCGCGCCCCGCCAAATCGGCGCGCCGCTCGATCTCTCGACGCCCGGCACCGCGCCGCCCGGCGAATTGCCACCGCCGCCACCGAATAATCCAAGCGGGACCGGCGCCATGCAGGCGACTTTGCCGCCGACAAGCTCGCCGCGGGACGCCTACGACCTTGCTTACGGCTACGTGTTGCACAAGGATTATGGCCTCGCCGCCGAAGGCTTCCGCACGTTCCTGCGCCAGTATCCGAGTGATCGGCTGGCGCCGGAAGCGCACTATTGGCTCGGCGAAAGCCTGTTCCAGCAGCAGCAATATCGCGACGCGGCCGAGTCGTTCCTCGCCGTCTCCACGAAGTATGATACGACCGCGCGGGCGCCAGAGGCGCTGTTGCGGCTTGGCCAGTCGCTGGCGGCTTTGGGCGAAAAGGAAGCCGCTTGCGCCTCGCTGGGCGAGGTGCTGCGCAAATATCCGCGCGCCGCTGCGAGCATAAAACAGGCCGTGGAGCGAGAACAAAAGCGTGGGCATTGCTGACCAGGCGGTTCGCGGCGAGGAAGCGGGCGCGCTGTTCAGTGGTCTTGAAGATTTGCGCGGGTTGGTGCTCGCTGTCTCCGGCGGCTCCGATTCCACCGCGCTCCTCGTCATCGCGGCGCGCTGGGCCAAGGCGGTCAAAAAGCGGCGCAAGCGCGCGCCCAAGCTGTTCGCCGTCACGATCGACCATGGCCTGCGGCCGGAATCGGCGCGCGAAGCCGCGGCGGTCAAACGCCTCGCGCGCCGGCTCGGCGTGCCGCACCGTACGCTCTGCTGGCGCGGCAAAAAGCCGAAGACAGGCTTGCAGGAGGCGGCGCGGCGTGCGCGCTACCAGCTGCTGGCGCAGGCGGCAATGCGCGCCGGCTATGGGCACGTGCTCACCGCGCACACGCTCGACGACCAGGCGGAAACCGTGCTGTTCCGGCTGGCGCGCGGCAGCGGCCTGACCGGGCTTGCCGGGATGGCGCACGCGCTGCCCATTCCCGCCAGCGACGATGCGGCGATCTTTCTCGTCCGTCCGCTGCTGCGCATCTCCAAGGCGCGGCTGCTGGCGACGCTTAAGGCCGCCGGCGTCCGCCACAGCGAGGATCCGACCAACCGCGATCCGCGCTATGCCCGCACGCGGCTGCGGGCGATGATGAGGGAGCTTGCGCGCGAGGGGCTCGATGCGCGCGGTCTGGCGCGTCTCGCGGCGCGCATGCGGCGCGCCGAGGCTACCGTCGCGTTCGCCGTTGATGCCGCGCAGGCGGCGTTGGCTTCCGGCCCGTGGCCGGAGCGCGGCCCGATTGCTTTCGAAGCGGTGCGATTTCGCGACCTGCCTGCCGAAGTGGCGCTGCGCCTCCTCGGCCGCGCCATTACGCATGCGGGTGACGAAGGAGCGGTCGAGCTCGGCAAGCTCGAGATGCTTTATGAGGCGCTGCGGCAGGCCCGCGGGCCGCTGCGCCGTACGCTTGCCGGCGCTCTGGTCAGCCTCGGCGGCGGCCGGCTGAGCGTCGAGCGCTCCCCGCCGCGTCGGCGAACCGCCCGCCGGACCGGCAAGGGCTGATTTACGAAAGAGCAGTAGAATAAACAGCTTGCCCAATCCCCCGCTTCCCTTGGCAGGCGGGGGCTTGACGATTACATTTCGCGGGTAAGACGTGATGCGGCCACGATTCGTGAGCATTCTTAGGCCGTTGGGCGCCGGCAGGTTGCCGGCCGAGGACATGCGATGAACGCCAATCTTCGGAATTTCGCCCTTTGGGTCATTATCGTCCTGTTGCTCTTGGCGCTGTTCACGCTCTTCCAAAATCCGGGCCAGCACACCACCTCACAAGACATTTCGTTCTCGCAGCTGCTCAACGAGGTCGATCAGGGCCGCGTCCGCGACGTTCTGATCCAGGGGCCGGAAATCCACGGCACCTTCACCGACGGCCGCTCCTTCCAGACCTACGCTCCGAGCGATCCGAGCCTGGTGCAGCGGCTCTACAACAAGGGCGTTTCGATCACGGCGCGGCCGTTGTCAGAGAACGTGCCCTGGTTCGTGTCGCTCCTGATTTCCTGGCTGCCGTTTGTCGCGCTGATCGGCGTGTGGATTTTCCTGTCGCGCCAGATGCAAGGCGCCGGCGGTAAGGCGCTCGGCTTCGGTAAGTCGCGCGCCAAGCTTCTCACCGAGGCCCATGGCCGGGTCACCTTCGAAGACGTGGCCGGCGTCGATGAAGCCAAGCTCGACCTGCAGGAGATCGTCGAATTCCTGCGCGACCCCGGAAAATTCCAGCGGCTCGGCGGCCGTATCCCGCGCGGCGTGCTGCTGGTCGGCCCGCCCGGCACCGGCAAGACTTTGCTCGCACGCGCCATCGCCGGCGAGGCCAATGTGCCGTTCTTCACCATTTCCGGCTCGGACTTCGTCGAGATGTTCGTCGGCGTTGGAGCGAGCCGCGTGCGCGACATGTTCGAACAGGCCAAGAAGAACGCGCCTTGCATCATCTTCATCGACGAGATCGACGCCGTCGGCCGCCACCGTGGCGCGGGCCTCGGCGGCGGCAACGACGAACGCGAGCAGACGCTGAACCAACTGCTCGTGGAGATGGACGGCTTCGAGGCCAATGAAGGCATCATTTTGATCGCCGCCACTAACCGGCCGGACGTGCTCGATCCGGCGCTGTTGCGTCCGGGCCGTTTCGACCGCCAGGTGGTCGTGCCGAATCCGGACGTGGTCGGCCGCGAACAAATCCTCAAGGTGCATGTGCGCAAAGTGCCGCTGGCGCCCGACGTGAACCTCAAGACCATCGCCCGCGGCACGCCCGGCTTCTCCGGCGCGGACCTGATGAATCTCGTCAACGAAGCCGCCCTGATGGCGGCGCGGCGCAACAAGCGCATGGTCACCCAGGTCGAGTTCGAAGACGCCAAAGACAAGGTGATGATGGGCGCCGAGCGCAAGTCGCTGGTGATGACGGAGGAGGAAAAGCTCCTCACCGCCTATCACGAGGGCGGCCACGCCATCGTCGCGCTCAACGTCAAGGCGACCGATCCGGTGCACAAGGCTACGATCATCCCGCGCGGCCGCGCGCTCGGCATGGTCATGCAGTTGCCCGAACGCGACAAGCTGTCCATGAGCCTCGAGCAGATGACGGCGCGGCTTGCCATCATGATGGGCGGACGCGTGGCCGAGGAACTGGTGTTCGGCCACGAGAAGGTGACTTCGGGCGCCGCCTCCGACATCGAACAGGCGACCAAGCTCGCGCGCATGATGGTCACACGTTGGGGTCTTTCCGACGCGCTCGGCGCTGTCGCTTACGGCGAGAACCAGGAAGAGGTTTTCCTTGGTTACTCGGTGGCGCGCCAGCAGAACATTTCGGAAGCGACCGTGCAGAAGATCGACGCCGAGATCAGGCGGCTGGTCGAGGACGGCTATCAGGAGGCGCAGCAAATTCTCACCGAGAAGCGCGCCGATCTGGAGACGCTGGCCAAGGGCCTCCTTGAGTTCGAGACGCTCAGCGGCGACGAGATCAAGGATTTGCTGATGGGCAAGCGGCCGAGCCGCGAATCGATCATCGAGCCGACCACCCCGCGCGGCACGACCGTGCCGACCGCCGGCGCCGGCCGCAACCGGCCGCGTCCGGAGCCGGGCTCGATGGAGCCGCAGCCGCAAGCGTGACAGTCGGCCGGGCAGGGGGTTTCATGCGGGCGCTTCCGGTCGCTGCCGTCATCTTGGCCTTGGCCACCGTTTCGGCTGTTGCGCAGACGCCGCAGATCGCCGGCCAGCCGGTCATCATCAATCCGAACGCACAGCAGCCTCCGGCCGCGGCCCCGGCGGCCACCAAACCGGCGCGGCTGGCGGCAAAGCCCGCAGCCGCCAGGACCCCCTCCACGCCGGAGGCGCGCTCAGCAGCCGCGCTGGCGCTGTCGTCCGATCCGGTCTTCGACGAAGGCACCTACGCGCGCCTCAAAGAGGCGCTGCTTAGCTATGCCGATGTCCAAGTGCGCGGCGGCTGGCCCGCGCTACCCGTCGATGCCAAGCTCGCGCCGGGCGCAAGCGGGCCGGCGGTCGCCTTGCTGCGCCGGCGTCTCGTCGTCACCGAGGATATGGCGGCCGACCAGGAGGCGGGCGACGGCTATGACGCCGCCGTCGCCGAAGGCGTCAAGCGGTTTCAATTGCGTCATGGGCTTGAGGCGACCGGCAGCGTCGGCGCGCAGACACTGCGCGCGCTCAACGTCCCGGTCGCCGCGCGCATCCAACAACTCGAAGCCTCCCTCGAGCGCCTGCTCGGCATGGATTTTATTTTCGCCGAGCGCTACGTGGTGGTGAACATTCCGGCAGCCTTTGTCGAGGCCGTCGGCCACGACAAAGTCGAGCGGCGCTATCGCGTGATCGTCGGCAAGGTCGACAAGCCGTCGCCGACGCTCACCGCTTCCATCACCGCGATCGATCTCAATCCGACCTGGACGGTGCCGCTCTCGATCACCAAGAACGAGATTTTCGCCCATATGCGGCGCGATCCGACCTATCTCAGCCGCATGCATATGCGCGTGCTCGGCGCGCATGACGACGAGATCGATCCGCACTCCATCGACTGGTCGTCCGACCGGTCGCCCAACTTCACCATCCGCCAGAATTCCGGCACCTGGAACGCGCTCGGCTATCTCAAGATCGACATGCCGAATCCCTATTCGGTGTACATGCACGACACCGACGCGCGGAAACTTTTCGACAACGACTATCGCTTCGACTCCCACGGCTGCACCCGCGTCGACAATGTGCGCGATCTCGCCGCCTGGATCCTCGAAGACGTGCCGGGCTGGAATCGCGCCGCGATCGATGCCGGCATCGCCACCGGCGAGCGCAAGGTCATCAACCTGCCGCGGAAGATGCCGGTCGCCTGGGTCTATCTCACCGGCTGGATGACACGCGACGGCACCATCGAATTTCGCGAGGATATCTACGCCCATGACGAGGCGTTGGACCGCGCCGCGCTCGACCAGGCGGCGCGCGCCGGCGGCTTTGTCGCGCCGTTGCCGCGCGACGTGAAGCAGGTCTCCAATCTCGACAGCCGCTGACGGCTAATACTGGTCGCGCAAGCCCGCCTGCTTGACCAGCGGCAACGTCATGTCGCGGAACTCGCGCATGCCCGCTTCGAAGCGCGGCCATGACAGCAGTACGCCGTCGATACCCATGCGCGAGAGGCGGGCAAGCCCATCGACGATCTGCTCCTTGGTGCCGATCAGCGGATGCCCGCCCCAGCCGGATACGAACATCTCCGCCATCGCGCGCGCACGCTCGGCCGGATAATTGCGTTCGTTGATCTCGGCTGCCATCGCGGCGACGACGTTGCCGGCGGCGACCCAGTCGCCTTTCTCGTGCACATAATAGTCGTAAAATCGCCGCGCCTCCCGTTCGGTCTCGCCCTGCACGACGGTCGCAAGCGTCCACACGCGAACGGTGCGCCCGTATTCCTCGCGGGCGAGGCGGTGATAGGCCGCGACATGGGCGGCGCAGGCGTCGAAGTCGTGGGTGCGCAGCACTGTGTAGACGAGATCGCAATTCTTTGCCGCGAAATGCCGACCGCGCTCGGATGAGCCGGCATTCATGATGGCCGGATAGGGTTTCTGGATCGGCTTCGGCTGCAGGTAGCCCTTTTTGATCCGATAGAAGCGCCCGTCGTGGTCGAAGTCCGCGTCTTCGGTCCAGAGCCGCCTGACGATGGCAAGCCATTCTTCGGCGCGGGCATAACGGTCCTCGTGGCCGGTCAGCGGCACATCGAACATTTCCATTTCCGGCCCGTTCCAGCCGCAGACGACGTTCAGCGTGAAGCGGCCATTGGAGATGTGATCGATAACGGAGCATTGCTTGGCGGCAATTATCGGATGATTGAGCGACACGTGCGACGTCGAGACCACGCCGCTACGTGCGGTGGAGGCGGAGATGCCGGCCGCCCAGGTGTAGGCCTCAAAGCCCGGCCCTTGCGGATTGTGCGCGCCGCCAAATCCGCGCCAGCGCGCCACTGGCACGATCGCTTCGAACTCCATGTCGTCGGCGAGTTTTGCCAGCGCCACCGTGTTCGGCCAGGTGATTTCAAGCCGGCCGTCGAGGCCCGACATAACGCAGCCGCTGTCGAGATTGGTCTGAAAAGTGCCGAATTTCAGCTTGCGACGGCCGAATACCGGATTCGTGTCAAGCCGATCCTGCTCCATGCTGCGTCTCCCCCTGCAATACCGGACCTCAAATCCGCGACCGCTCCCAGGCCAGCGCCACGATCGCCGCCATGACGACCTGCGTGGCGACGATGGCGGCGACGCAGCCGGTCCAGCCGGTGGCGCTCCAGACAAAGCCCATGAGGAACGCACCGGCGCTGCCGCCGATGTAGAACGTCGACGCATAGAGACCGGCGGCGGACGAGCGTCCCTCCTTGGCGGTGGTGACGACGTAACCCGTCGAGACCGCCTGGCACACCATGCCGCAGGTGGCGCAAAGCGTCAGTCCGACGATGATAATGGCGACCGGCGGCGCCAGCAGCATGAGCGCGCCGGCGATCCAAATCGCGATAACGCCGAGCACAAAGCGCCGGCGGCCGAACAGCAAGATCGCGCGGCCGACCCACGGCACGGTGAAACTGCCGCTGAGATAGGTGGCGAACAGGGCGCCGAGCAAGGTCGGGGTAAAATAGTAGGGCGGCCCGGCCAGGTGAAAGCTCACATAGGTGAAGGTGGCAATGAAGTTGAACAAAACGCCGAAGCCGACGGCGTAGATGGCGAGCAGCCGCGGATTGCCCAAATGGGCGAGCATCTGCCAGGCCGAAGCGGAGAAACCGCCTGAGCGCACGAAGCGCCGTTCGCGCGGCAGTGCGATAGTGACGATCATCACGCCGGCCAGCGTCAGTAGCGCCACGGCGGCGAAGGAGACGCGCCAGCCGACCAGATCGGCAATGACGCCGGTGATGAATCGGCCGCAGAAGCCGCCCACGCTCGATCCGGAAATGAACAACCCGGCGACGCGCGGTACGTCGGCCGGCGGCCACTCGTCGCCGACATAGGCGACCGCGACGGTAAAAATCGGCGGCAGCAAAAGGCCCTGGACGAAACGCAGGATGACGAGTTGCGGCACGCTCATTGCAAAAGTCATGATCAGCGTCGGCACCAGAACGGCAAAGCCGGCGGCGGTGATCAGGCGTTTGCGACCGAGAACGTCGGCAAGCGCGCCGGTGAATGGCGCGGTCAGTGCGATGGCGGCGGTGCTCGCAGTCATCAAGGCGCTGATCGCGCCGGCGCCGACGCCGAATTCAAGCGACAATTCGGGCAGCAGCGCCTGCGGCGAATAGAGATTGACGAATGCGGTGAAGCCCGCCGTGGCGATGGCAAGCGCGCGAAGGTCGAAAGCCATGCCGCATTATGGTCGAGGGGGGAGCCGAAAGCATCCGCAACACGCTTATGCAGCGCGCTTAGAGCTGGCGGATCGCGCCGAAATCCCAGGTGCTGCCGCTTGGATTTTCGCCGACCCTGATCGTCGTATCGCTGATGAAGGTGTAGGGCGGCACAGGGAGATTGTACGGCGCCGGGACCCCGCTGAAGACGCGTCCCGCCGGATCGTATTTGGAGCCGTGGCAGGGGCAGAAATAGCCGCCCAGCCAGCCGGCGACGGGCGTGCTCGCGCTTGGCTGCGGATAGAACATCGGGATGCAGCCGAGATGGGTGCAAATGCCGACCAGAACGCCGAGTTCCGGCTTGATCGAGCGGTGCCAGTTGGTGGCGTAGGGCGCCTGCTGCGTCTGTTGGGAATTCGGATCGGAAAGCTGCGACAGCAATTTCGGGTCTTGCAAGGTCTTTACCGTGTCCGGCGTGCGGTGGAAAACGAAGATCGGACGTTCGCGCCAGCGGATGACGACCTGCTGGCCGGGCTCGATCTTGGAAATATCGAGATCGACCGGCCCGCCGGCGGCGAGTGTCGAAGCGTCGGGGTTCATCTGCGCGACGAGCGGCACCAAAGTGGCGGCGGCGCCTACGGCAGCGACTGTTCCGGTGGCGATGAAAAGGAAATCGCGGCGCGTTCCTTCGGCCGAGTGGGTGCCGCCGGGTATCGTCGCTTCGCTGCTCGCCATGACCGCGCCTTTCCTAACCCTCATTCCCGACCCCGCGCTTATATTGGCGCGGGCTGGTATCAGTCAATCAAGGAGCCGCTAGCGCCGCTTTGGCCTGCGACAATGTGGCTTCGGGGGCCCCCGAGGCGTCGATCGGCGTCCATTCGAGCGCGCCGAGATCGAAGCGCTCCTGTGCCCGCGCCACGCTTGCATCGGCATCGGAAGCATCGCGGGCGCGCGTGCCGACGCGCCCGACCCGGGTGGCGAGATCGGCGGTGAGAAACAGTCCGCGCAGGGCGAAATTTGCGGATTTGGCCGCTGCGGCGATGGTGGCGCGTTCCTGCGGCCGAGCGAACACGGCATCGACGATTACCGAATGCCCGGCGGCGACGATGCGGCGCGCCTTGTCGGCGAGCGCGGCATAGACGCGGGCGGTGACGTCGTCGGTATAAGCGTCGTCCGGCAGCTTATCCGTCTCCGCGACGCCGAACAGCGCCTTGCGCTCGACATCGGAGCGCACGATGACGGCGCCCGGCATCGGCTCGATCTGCGGCGCCAGATCGCGCGCCAGCTTGGTCTTGCCGGTGCCCGACAGGCCGCCGACGGCGACGAATTTCGGCGGCGCCGGCGCGATCGCGCACAAAGCGAAGACGAAGTAGGCGTGAGCCGTCCGCGCAATCGCCGCCTGCTCGGCGGCCGGTGCGCGTTCCATGCGCGCCGCCGTGACCTTGGCGCGGATTGCGGCGCGCAGCGAAAGGAAGAAGGGCAAGGCGGCGAGTGCATCGAGGTCTTCGATGCGCCGCGTCTCCGCAAGGTAACGGTTGAGGAGGATATTAGCGGCAGGCATAAGCCCGCGCTCCAGCAGGTCCATGAGCAGGAAAGCGAGGTCGTAGAACACGTCGCCGGAGGCGATCAAATCGCTGAATTCGATGGCGTCAAAGAGAACGGGCTTGCCGCCGATCAGCACGATATTGCCGAGATGCAGGTCGCCGTGGATGCGGCGGACGAAACCGTGCCGGCCGCGCTCGCGCAACAGCGGCGTGATGCGCTGGTAAGCGGTGCGGCTGGCGCGCGCGAGCGCCTCGGCCTCGGCGGGCGGAAAGGTATTCGGATGCTGTCGGAAAGCCTCGACGTGCTCGTCGATATAGGCACCGATGGCCGCAATCCAGGCTTGTGCGTCGACTGAGGGTGCCTTGGCGTGCGCGGCGGCGACGGCGCGGCCGAGCGAGTCGGCCAACGGCTCGTCGATCTCGCCGCTGAGATGATCGAGCGTTCGCGTTTCGTCGAAGCGCCGCATATCCACCGCCCATTCGACCGCGGCTCCTGAGCCACCGATCGCGAGCTTGCCGCCGACCTCGCGGGTGATCGGAACGACGCCGCGGTAGATTTCCGGCGCATAGCGCGCGTTGACCGCAAGCTCGGCCTGGCAGGCGAGCTTGCGCTTTTCGAGCGTCGAATAGTCGAGAAAGGAAAAGCGTACCGCGCGCTTGACCTTGAGCGCGCGGTCGCCGGCGAGAAACACCGACGCCGCATGGGTATCGATTCGCTGCACCTTCTTGCCGCCATGGCTCACGGGATCGGCGAGAAAAGCGAACACCTCCTCTTGGCTGTCCGGCGCCTCGGTCATGCAGTCAATATCCTCAGTTTTCCGCGATCCGCATGCAAAACACTGGACTATCGGCGCCCGTCGCGGCAATCAAAGTTTACAACGTCCGGGGCGGCGAATCGGCTGCGCCCGGTCATTCCGCGGAGATGCCGATGCGCGGCAAGGACAATATCCGCACTGCCGCCCAAGTGCTGGTCGACCAACTGCGCATCAATACCGTGCGTGACGTCTTCTGCGTGCCCGGCGAGAGTTACTTGGCAGTACTCGATGCTTTCCACGACAGCGATCTCGCCATCACGGTGTGCCGGCAGGAGGGCGGGGCGGCGATGATGGCGGAAGCGGTGGGCAAAGCGACCGGTCGTCCCGGCATTTGCTTCGTCACCCGCGGGCCGGGCGCCACCAATGCTTCGCCCGGGATTCACATTGCGCGCCAGGATTCGACGCCGCTTATCGTCTTTGTCGGACAGGTCGCGCGCGACATGCGCGGGCGCGAGGCCTTTCAGGAGCTCGATTACCGCGCCGTCTTCGGCTCGATGACCAAATGGGCGACGGAGATCGACGATCCGGCGCGTATCCCCGAGATCGTCTCGCGCGCCTTCCATACGGCGGCCAATGGACGGCCGGGGCCGGTCGTCATCGGCCTGCCCGAGGACATGCTGGCCGAACGCGTTGCCGTCGACGACGCGCCGCCTTACGCGCCGATTGAAACCGCGCCGGGCTCCGCCGAACTTGCGAAACTCGCAGATCTTCTCGGCGCCGCCCGCGCGCCGATCCTGATCCTCGGCGGCAGCCGCTGGTCGCAGGCGGCTTGCGACGGCATTGCGCGCTTTGCGCAAAAATATGCGCTGCCGGTTTGCACGACCTTCCGCCGCCTGCATTTGTTCGACGCCTTGCATCCGAGCTACGCCGGCGATCTCGGCATCGGTCCCAATCCGAAGCTGTTGGAGCGCATCAAGGCGGCGGACCTCGTCGTGCTGATCGGCGGCCGCATGGGCGAATTGCCGTCGCAGAGCTACACCTTGTTCAATATTCCGCGGCCGCAGATGACCTTCGTTCACGTGCATCCCGGCGCCGAAGAACTCGGCCGCGTTTACAGCGCGCATCTGCCGATTCACGCGACGCCGACGGCGTTTGCCGCAGCGCTAGACCATCTCGAACTCCCGGGCGCGCGCGGCGGGCAGGCGCAAGCCGCCCACGCCGATTACCTCGCCTGGACCGAAAAGCCCACCGACCAGCCGGGCGCCGTCAATCTCGGCGCGGTGATGGTGTGGCTACGCGAGAACCTTCCCGCCAACGCGCTCCTGTGCAACGGCGCCGGCAATTACGCGGCATGGATTCATCGCTTCTTCCGCTTCCGCCGTTTCGGTCAGCAGGTCGCGCCGACGTCGGGTTCGATGGGCTACGGCGTGCCTGCGGCCGTCGCCATGAAGCGGCTCTATCCCGAGCGCCCGGTCGTCTGTATCGCCGGCGACGGCGACTTCCTCATGAACGGCCAGGAATTCGCCACCGCCGTCCAATATGGGCTGCCGCTCGTCGTCGTGATCGCCGACAACGGCACCTACGGCACCATCCGCATGCATCAGGAGCGCGAATATCCGGGCCGCGTCTTTGCCACCGACTTGCGCAATCCGGACTTTGCCGCTTACGCCCGCGCCTTTGGCGGCTTCGGCGTCAGCGTCGAACGGACCGCCGATTTCCCCGACGCGTTCCGGCAGGCGCAAGCCTCGGGCAAGCCGGCGATTATCCGCCTCGCCATCGATCCAGAGGCCATCACGCCGATGACGACTTTGGCCAAGATCCGCGCCGCGTCGCTCGCCGAGAAGTAGGCGCGCACGCTACTGCTGAATCCCAGTTCAGCCTTTGCTAGACTGCGGCCGATTCTTTCGCGGTCACGGATGCCCTATCGTCGCACCGAAAACGTCGCTCGCCGGCTCGCCGCGCGGCACGACGCCATTATTGTCGCTGCACGGCAGATCGCGAGCGAAGGAGGTCTGGCGGCGGTGCAAATCGCGCCGGTTGCCGCGCGGGCCGGGATCGCCGCAGGTACAGTTTATCGCTACTTCCCCGGCAAGACCGCTCTCGTCGCCGCGCTTCTTTCCGGAATGGCCGAAAGCGAGATCGGGGCGCTGCGCCAAGCCGCCGCCGGCGCGCCGGGCCCGCTGTCGGCGCTCTCGGCGGCGATCATGACGTTTGCCGCGCGCGCTTTGCGCGACCGCCGGCTCACTTTCGCGGCGATCGCCGAGCCGGTGGATGCCGAACTCGACGGCGTCCGGACCGCGTTTCGCCGATCGCTGGCGGCGGAATTCGCCGGCCGTATCGCCGCGGCGGTGGCCGAGGGTCGCCTGCCGGAACAGGATTCCGAGCTGGCCGCGGCGGCGCTCACCGGTCTTCTCGTGGAGGGACTGGTCGGCCCGCTCGCGCCCGACGCATCCAGGCGCGAGCGCGAGATTGTGCAATCACTGACGCTCACCGCCTTGCGCGCGCTCGGGGTGGCCGATGCGCGCGCCCGCGGCCTCGTGGTGCAAACGGCGATGCCGGCAGCTGCGTCCTAACTGCCTGAGCCCGAAATTACCTCGCCGAACAGCTTCCACGTCTCGCCTTCGAACTTTTGCAGCTGCATCTGCTTGATCGGTGCGAAGTCCGTTGCGCTGGTGGAAAGCGTGATGCCCGGTAGCGCCATCGGCAGTTTCAGATCAGGGATCGCGGCCGCCTGCTTCATGACGTTCTCGCGCGTGAGGTTGTCGCCGCTCGCCTTGAGCACCGCCACCAGGTTCTGCGCCACCGAGTAACCGTAAACGTTGTTCACGTCGGCGAGATTGCCTGCCGGATAGTATTTCTTCATCCACTCCAGCCAATCCTTGTACTCGGCCGAGTTCTGCCACTGCGGATCGTTGGGGTCTTTGAGATAGCCGCCGGTGATAATGCCCTGAGCCTTGTCGAATCCCGCAGGCTTCATCACCGATCCGACCGAAACCGACACGTTGGTCATAAAGAAATTCGGCTTCCAGCCGAGGTCGGCAACTTTGCGGATGGCTTGGGCCGCGAACTTGGGAGTCGCCGCCACCACAAGCGTGTCGGCGCCGCTTCCCTGTAACGCGACGATTTGCGAATCGATGGTCGGATCGGTGGTCTCATAGGTGTTGCTGGCGACGATCATCTTGTCGGCCTTGTCGCCGAGCCCTTCGCGCAGACCGGTGAGGTAGTCCTTACCGAAGTCGTCGTTCTGGTAGACGATTGCGACCTTGGCGTTCGGCACGTTTTTGAGGATGTAGCGGCCGTAAACGCGCGCCTCGATGCGATAGCTGGGCTGCCAGCCCATCGTCCAAGGAAACTTCTTCGGATCGTTCCATTTGTCTGCGCCCGTGGCGACGAACAGTTGCGGCACTTTATTGTCGTTCAGATAGCCTTGGACCGCCGAGTTGGGCGCGGTGCCGAGGAGTTGAAACGTCAGCAGCACCTGATCTTCCTCAACCAGCTTGCGCACGACTTCGACGGTCTTCGGCGGGCTATAACCGTCATCGCGGCTGATGAAGTTAATCTTGCGGCCGTTGATGCCGCCCTGTTCATTGATCATGGTGAAGTAAGCGGCTTCTGCCTTGCCGATGGTGCCGTAGGCCGAGGCCGGGCCGCTGTAGGGCATGGTGTTGCCGATCTTGATTTCGGTGTCGCTGGCGCCGGGTCCATATTGGCCCGCGGCGAAAGCCAATCCGCCCGCCAGAGCGAAAACGGCTGCCGCTAGGCTTGTCACCAAGGCTTGTTTGTTGGTCACGATATCCTCCCTTTATTTTTCAGATTCTCTTTCAGGTCTCTGTTGCAGATCGGTTTTAGCTGCCGGACGCCGAGATCACGTCGCCGAACAGCTGCCAGGTGTTGCCGTCGAATTTTTCGAGTCGCATCTGCTTGATCGGTGCAAAATCATCCGGGCCGGTCGAGACGGTGATGCCCGGCAGCAGCATCGGCAGTTTCAGCTGGTGGATGCTGGCAGCCTGCTTCATGATGTTGTCGCGCGTAAGGTTGTCGCCGCAGGCCTTGAGTACCGCCACCATGGTTTGCGTCACCGAATAGCCGGTCACGTTGTTGCTGTCGGTCAGGCTGCCGGATGTGTTGTATTTCTTCATCCAGGCGAGCCAGTCCTTGTACTCCGGCGTATCTTGCCACTGCGGATCCGTCGGTTCCTTGAGATACGCGGCGGAGATGATGCCGACGCCCTTCTCAAGTCCGGCAGGACGCATCACCGCTCCGACCGAATTCGATACATTAGTGAGGAAGTGCGTCGGCTTCCAACCGATATCATAGACCTTGCGGATCGCCTGCGCCGCGAATTTGGGCACTGCGGCGGTCAAGAGAACGTCGGCGCCGCTGCCTTGCAGGGCGACGATTTGCGAGTCGACGGTGGGATCGGTCGTTTCGTAGGACTGGACGGCGACGATCAATTTGCCGGCCTTCTCGCCGAGCCCTTCACGCAAGCCGTTGAGGTAATCCTTGCCGAAATCGTCGTTCTGATAGAGCACGGCGATCTTGGCGTCCGGGAGGTTCTTGAGGATGTAGCGGGCGTAGATACGCGCTTCGATGCGATAGCTTGGCTGCCAGCCCATCGTCCAGGGAAAGTGCTTGGGATCGTTCCATTTGTCGGCGCCGGTGGCGATGAACAAATGCGGGACCTTGTTATCGTTCAAATAACCCTGGATCGCGGTATTGGGCGGCGTGCCGAGCGTATTGAAGGTCAGTAGCACGCCGTCCTGCTCGACGAGCTGACGTATCTGCTCGACGGCCTTCGGCGGACTATAGCTGTCGTCACGGCTGATGAAATTGATCTTGCGCCCGTTGATACCGCCTTGCCCGTTGATCATGGTGAAATACGCCGCGTCCGACTTGCCGATGGCGCCATAGGCAGAAGCCGGGCCGCTGTACGGCATGGTATTGCCGATCTTGATCTCGGTATCGCTGGCGCCGGGTCCATATTGGCCTGCGAAGGCCAGTCCGCTTGCGAGAATGAGGCCGGCCGCTGACAGGCCTTTCGCGACGTTCGATTTCGTCGTCATGATGTTCTCCATTGGCATTCTCTTGGGCTCTCCCGAATCGAGCTTCGCTCTCTAATTGCCTGACCCCGTCATCACCTCGCCAAACACCTTCCAGTTAGTGCCATCCAATTTCTGCAGCTGCATCTGCTTGATCGGCGCGTAATCCTCGGCGCTGGTCGAGATGGTAATGCCGGGCAGCAGCATCGGCAACTTCAAGCCGCGAATGCTCGCCGCCTGCCTCATCACGTTGTCGCGGGTGAGATCGTTGCCGCTCGCCTTGAATACGGCGACCATGGTCTGTGCCGTCGCGTAACCGTAAACGGTAAGAGTGTCGGCGACATTGCCGGACGGATTATATTTCTTCATCCAAGCTAGCCATTCGGCGTATTCGGTCGTGTCTTGCCATTGCGGATCGGTGGGGTCTTTGTTGAAGGCTCCCGAAATGATGCCGACGGCTTTCTCGATCCCTGCGGGCTTCATAACCGATCCCACCGAAGTCGAGACGGAATTGATGAAATGCGTCGGCCGCCAGCCGATATCGTAGACCTTGCGGATCGCTAGCGTCGTGAATTTTGGGATGGCCGCCGTCAGCAGAACATCGGCGCCGCTTCCGTGCAGCGCGACGATTTGCGAATCGACGGTGGGATCGGTGGTCTCATAGGACTGCGTCGCGACGATCATTTTACCCGCTTTGTCTTCCAGCCCGGCGCGCAGGCCATTGACGTAGTCCTTGCCGAAATCGTCGTTCTGATAGAGCACCGCGATCCGGGCATCCGGCAGATTTTTGAGGATGTAGCGAGCATAAATGCGCGACTCCGTGCCGTAGCTGGGCTGCCAACCCATCGTCCAGGGATAGTGCTTGGGATCGTTCCACTGGTCAGCGCCGGAGCCGACGAACAATTGCGGGACTTTGTTGTCGTTGAGGTAGCCGCGGATCGCGAGGTTGGGCGGCGTGCCGAGCGTCTGGAACAACAGCAGGACCTGGTCTTCCTCGACGAGCTTGCGCACCTGCTCGACGGTCTTCGGCGGACTGTAGCCGTCGTCGCGGCTAATGAAGTTGATCTTGCGGCCGTTGACGCCACCTTGTTCGTTGATCATCGCGAAGTAGGCGGCCAGCGACTTGCCGATGGCGCCATAGCCGGAAGCCGGGCCGCTGTAGGGCATGGTATTGCCGATCTTGATCTCGGTGTCGCTGGCACCGGGTCCGTATTGGTCCCCGGCAAAAGCCAGCACGCTCGCGAAACCGAAGCTTAGTGCCGCGAGGCCGCCCACGAGCATCCGCAGCAAGCTCACGATATCCTCCCGCTGCATTCTCAGCCGGCTCTTATTCGCTGCGTCAGCCGGGCAATCAACGGTCCGAGCGACCCGACGACGCCGCGCGGCATCGCATACATGAACAATAGCATGGCGAGCCCGTAGATGGCCCAAGGGGCGGCGTCGGAAATGTCGTTGGCCAAGTTGGGTACGAATTGGATAAAGAGCCCGCCGACGATCGCGCCGCCGATTGTCGCAATGCCGCCGATGGCTGAGCCTACCAGAAACGACACCGACAGGAACAGGCTGTAGCCTTCGGGCGAGACATAACCGATGACGATCGCGGCCAACGCGCCGGCAACGCCGGTGAACAGCGTCGACGTTCCGAAAGCAAGGGTTTTGTAGCGCGCGGTGTGGATGCCCATGGCGGCGGCCGCGATCGGTTGGTCGCGGATCGCGATCAGCGCCCGGCCGGTGCGTCCGTGCAGCAAGTTGGCGGCGACGCGGATGGCTATGAGCAGCGCGACAAAAGCCACGTAGTAGAGCCAGCGGTCGCGGTCGAGGCCGAGCTCCACCAGCGCCGGTGGCGGCATCGGTTTGACGAGATTGATGCCTTGCTGGCCGCCCGTCCAGGTATCGAAATACTTCAGCAATTGCGGCGTCGCCAGCGCCATCGCCAGCGTGACCAGCGCGAGGTAGGGGCCTTCGAAGCGCAGCGCCGGTAGTCCGAACAACACGCCAAGCGCGAAGCAAATCACCGCCGCCGGCGGCAGCGTCGCCCAATACGGAACGCCATAGTGATGCATCAGGATGGCGGCGGTGTAGGCGCCTGCGGCAAAGAAGCCGCCATGACCGAGCGAAATCTGTCCGTTGTAACCGGTGAGGATGTTCAGCCCGAGTACGGCGATGGCGTAGATCATCACCATCGTCAGCTCGAACACGTGATAACGGCTTAAGGCGAACGGCAGGACGGCGGCGAGCACGATCAGCGCCAGCGTGCCGAACTTTTGCCAGGCGGCAAGACTCAGCCCGGCGTAGCGATCGGCGGCGAGTCCGGCCGGCGCGGGGAGGGGCCTTTCCATGCTCACACCCGCCGCACGATCGCGGTGCCGAATAAGCCGTTCGGCCGAAACACCAACACGAGAATGATCAAGGCAAACGCCACCGTCAGTTTGAGCTGGCTGGCGATGAGATAGGTGCCGACGAGATTCTCGGTCACGCCGACGATGAGCCCGCCGACGACGGCGCCGACGGGGCTGGTGATGCCGCCCAGCAGCGCGCCGGCGAAAGCGTATATGAGCACGCCGCCCATCATGTTCGGATCAAGAAACAAAACCGGCGCCACCATAATGCCCGCGGTGGCGCCGATGGCGGCCGCGAGCCCCCAGCCGATCGCCAGCATGCGCCCGACGCGAATACCGCACAGCCGCGCGGAGTCCGGATTTTGCGCGGCGGCGCGCATGGCGAGCCCGGTCGCGGTGAAGCGGAAGAATACGAACAGCAGAATGAGCATCGCCAGCGTCACGGCGATCACGCCGAGGTCGCGCGTGGTCATCAACGCGCCGAACAGCGGCCGGTCGGGAAACGGACTGGGGAAATCCTGTACCGTGTAGCTGTAGATCCATCCGGCGGTCGAATTGAAAATCAGCAACAGGCCGATCGTCACGACCACCGCCGCCAGAACCGGCGCGTTCTCGACCGGCCGGATGACCACGCGTTCGATCAGCATGCCGCCGACGAATGAGACAACAAGCGTAATCAGAAAGGCCCCCCAGAACGGCACTTCGGCATTGACCAGCGTCCAGGCGATGTAAGTGGAGAACATCGCCATCTCGCCTTGCGCAAAGTTCACCAGGTCGGTCGCGCGGTAGATCATCACCAGTGCCAGCGCCAGACTCGCGTAAATGGCCCCCGCCGCGAGCCCCGAGAATATCTGCTGCAAGAACTGGTGCATCGCGGGTGTCTCAGTAGCCGAGATAGGAACGGCGAATTTGGGGATCGTCGGCGAGGGTCTTGGCGCTGCCGGAGGTAACGATGTAGCCGGTTTCGAGCAGATAAGCGTGATCCGCCAGTTCGAGCGCGAGGCTTGCATTCTGCTCGACCAGCAGCACGCTCACCTTCTCCTCCTGCCGTATGCGCTCGATGATGGTGAAGATGTCCTCGACAATTCGCGGCGCCAGACCGAAGGACGGTTCGTCGAGCACCAGGAGCCGCGGCGACATCATCAGCGCGCGCGCCATGGCCAGCATCTGCTGCTCGCCGCCGGATAAAGCGCCGGCCTGCTGCCGCCGGCGCTGGGCCAGAATCGGAAAATATCCGTACATGCGCTGGATGTTCTCGCGCGCGGCCGAGAGGCGCGTATAGCCACCAAGGCGCAGGTTTTCCTCGACCGTGAGCCCGACGAAAGTCCCGCGTCCTTCCGGCACGTGCGCCACTCCGAGGCCGGCGATCGCTTCGGTCGTGCGCCGATCCAGCCGTTCCCCGGCAAACAGGATTTCGCCTTCGCTCTTCACCAGGCCGCAAATAGCGCGCAACGTCGTCGTCTTGCCGGCGCCGTTGGCGCCGAGGAGCACGGTCATGCCGCCTTCCTCGACTGCAACGTCGATCCCATGCACGACCTCGGACTGGCCGTAGAAGGCCTTGACTGCGCGCAACTCGAGAATCGATGCCATCAGTGCCGCGTTCCCAAATAGGCCTCGGTGACGGCCGGATTGGCGCGCACCTCGTCGGGCGGCCCGTCGGCGATCACGCGGCCGAAGTTGAGCACCACGACTTGATCGGAAAGACTCATCACCAGGCCCATGTGATGCTCGACCAGAAGGACCGTGATGCCGAGTCGATCGCGGATCGAGCGGATCAGCGTGCCGAGCTCGGCGACTTCCTCGTGATTGAGTCCCCCCGCAGGCTCGTCGAGCAAAAGGAGCGTGGGCTCCGCGGCGAGCGCGCGCGCCAGTTCCACGCGCTTGCGTGCGCCCAGCGATAGGCTTGTGACCGGCCGGTTCGCCAAGGTCTCCAGCCCGACGAAGGCCAGCTTCGCGCGCGAGACTTCGTCAAGCTCTTGCTCCTCACGCCGGCCCAGCGGCAGCGTCAACGCATCAGCCAGCGGAGTGTTGTGGCTGCGCGCATGCGCGCCGACCTTGACGTTATCGAGAACGGACATCGAGGCGAACAGGGTCGGGGCCTGGAAGGTGCGCCCGACGCCAAGGGCTGCGATATCCGACGGCGCGCAGCGGCCGAGCGATTGCCCGTTCAGCCGGATGTCGCCGCGCATCGGCCGATAGAGCCGGCTCAGGCAATTGAACAAAGTGGTCTTGCCGGCACCGTTGGGGCCGATAAGTCCCACGATCCGCCCTTTGCCGACCGAAAACGTGACCGCTTCGAGCGCGACAATGCCGCCAAAGCGCATGGTCACGTCGGCAATCTCCAACAACGCGCTGCCGTGCGGGTCAGCCGCTTTCAGCAGCTGGAGTTCGGTCATACGGCTCGCCCCGCCATTGGACCTCGTCCTCCTCGACCCTGGGTTTCTCGTTATCGTGCCTGCCAGCGCCCCGTTGCGGGTTTGCTTCCGGCGAGGCGCAAACCCGATCGGTCGTGAGGGTCAGTGAAAACGTGACACGCCGCGCGTTCGCGCGTCAATGATCAGGAATCAGTAGTCAGTCATAAGTATTCAAATGAATCGCTTCTGATTGCCGATCACCGATTCCTGATTCCTGTTCAGTGTGACATCAAAACAGGCACCGTCATCGAACGGAAAATGCTGCGGGTAACGCCGCCGAGCACGAATTCGCGCAGCCGCGAGTGGCCGTAACCGCCCATGACGATGAAATCGCTGCCCGCATCGGCGGCGTGGGAGAGGATCACGTCGGCAACGTCGATGTCGCCGAGGACCGTCCGCTTGACCTCCACATTGAGTCCGTGCCTGGCGAGGTGCGCGCCCATATCGGCACCTTCGATCTCGTCCTGTTTGCCGCGCTCATTGGCGACGATGACGACTTCAACGCGTCCGGCCCGCTCAAGCAGCGGCATGGCGTCGGAGATGGCGCGCGTGGCCGCCCGGCTACCGTCCCAACACAACATGACGCGGTCGAGCTTGAGTGGCGCTTTCTGGATGTAGGGCACGACGATGACCGGCCGGCCGGATTCGAACAAAGCCGACTCGGCGATGATCTCTTCGACGGCGCTGGTTCCTGGCTCGGCCTGTCCGACGATCGACAGATCGAAACGCCGCGCGATCCGCCCGAATTGGTCGCCGACGCCGGCGAAGCTCGCACTCAGCGTTAGCGGCTCGGCGGTGACGCCGGCGCGTTTGGCAGTCGCGGCGAAGCGCTCGATGGCGGCCTTCGTGGCCGCTTCATTAGCGCGCTCTTGCCCCTCGATCACGTCGGCCGGGATATAGCCGGCGCCGGAAACCGGAACGATCGGATCATAGAGGAACGCGATGCCGGCCAAATGAGCGTCGAAGGCCGCGGCAGCGGAGACCGCATAATCGCCCACCGCGTTCGCCGTCCCTTCGCCGACGCTGAGATTGACGATGATGTCCTTAATCATGGTGCCTCTCCTCCCGTCGGCGTGCTGCGGCGGTCGGTCATCTCTATTCCGCCAAGCGCCGGTTCAAATTGAGCGAGATCAAAAGTTTCGCCGTGGTCCGGCTACTTCTTTATATTCCCCTCGGCGTCGAATTGCTTGAGGTAAGCCCACAGATCGTTGATTTCCTGCTCGTTCTTGATGCCGGCGAAGATCATTTTGGTGTTGGGGATTTTGGCCCTTGGGTCCTTGATGTATTCCTTGAAAGTCGTTTCGTTCCAAACAATGCCTGAATTCTTGTTGGCGTCGGAATAGTTGAAGTTCGGGGCGCTGCCGGATTTACGGCCATCGAGGCCGTCGAGCTCGGGGCCGACGAGGTTAGTCGCGCCGGCGCCGATTTTGTGGCAGGGCATGCACTTCTTGAACACCGTCGCGCCCTTCTCAACATCCTGCGCCAAGCCGGCGCCCGTCGATACGGCAATCAACGCGGCAGCCACGATAAACCTCGTCAGCATCCGATGCCCCTTCGCTGTAATGGCCGTCCGGCTTATTCGGCCGTGAATTCGCGTTAGCTTTTGAAGCGGCCGCAGCGCAGCATGTCAATGGCGAATTGCCGAAGCAAGATGCGGCGCGTCGGCGCGCAGCCGTTGCGCAATAAGCCGCCGTTTCGGGCTATAATGCCAGAGCGGTCGCCGAATGGGCGAGCCGGCGGAAAAGACTGCGGAGATGCCTCGATGCCCGTTGCCATGCCTCAATCCGACGCCGGGGTGCTTGCGCGGCGCGCCGAGATCGTGGCGGCGCTTGAGCGCATCGTGCCCGGCGAGGGCGTCATCGCCTCAGACGAGGCCATGCGGCCCTACGAAAGCGATGGGCTAACCGCCTATCGCCAGCTTCCCATGGTGGTCGTGCTGCCGGAAACGACCGAACAGGTCGCGGCCGTGCTGGCTTACTGCCACCGGCAAGGCGTGCGCGTCGTGCCGCGCGGAGCGGGGACTTCGCTATCCGGCGGCGCGCTGCCACTCGGTGACGGCGTTCTCCTCGGCATGGCGAAGTTCAATCGCATTCGCGCCATCGATTTCGCCAACCGCGTCGCCGTGGTCGAGCCCGGCGTCACCAACCTCGCGGTCTCCAATGCGGTGGCGCATGCCGGCTTTTACTACGCGCCCGATCCGTCGTCGCAGATCGCCTGCACGATCGGCGGCAACGTGGCGGAAAACTCCGGCGGCGTGCACTGCCTGAAATACGGCGTCACCACCAACAACGTGCTTGGCTGCGAATTGGTCCTGATGACCGGCGAGATCGTCCGCCTCGGCGGCGCCCATCTCGATGCCGCCGGTTACGATCTTCTGGGCGTGGTCACGGGGTCGGAGGGTCTGCTCGGCGTTGTCACCGAAGTCACCGTGCGGATTTTGAAGAAGCCAGAAAGCGCGCGCGCCGCACTCATCGGTTTTACTGCTTCGGAGGACGGCGGCGAATGCGTGGCGCGCATCATCGCCGCCGGAATTATTCCGGGCGGAATGGAAATGATGGACCGGCCCGCCATTCATGCCGTCGAGGAATTCGTCCACGCCGGCTATCCGCTTGACGTCGAAGCCCTCTTGATCGTCGAGCTCGACGGTCCGCGTCCCGAGGTCGATCACCTGCTCGAGCGCGTCCACGAGATCGCGCAACAATGCGGAGCCGTGTTCTACCGCGCCTCGACGTCCGAGGAGGAGCGCCTGTTGTTTTGGGCCGGCCGCAAAGCCGCGTTCCCGGCGGTCGGCCGCATCTCGCCCGATTATTACTGCATGGACGGCACGATTCCGCGGGCGAAGCTGCCCTTCGTCCTGCAGCGCATGAACGAACTATCGGTGCAATACGGCCTGCGCGTCGCCAACGTTTTCCATGCCGGCGACGGTAACCTGCATCCGCTCATTCTTTATGATGCCAACAAACCGGGCGAGCTCGATCGGGCGGAGGCATTCGGCTCCGATATCCTGCGCCTCTGTGTCGAGGTTGGCGGCGTGTTGACCGGCGAGCACGGCGTCGGCGTCGAAAAACGCGATCTGATGCCGGTGATGTTCTCCGAGGCCGATCTTAATCAGCAGCAGCGGCTCAAATGCGCCTTCGACGACCAGGGCCTGCTCAATCCGGGAAAGATGTTCCCGACTTTACACCGCTGCGCCGAGCTCGGCCGCATGCATGTCCATGCGGGCCGCGTCGCGTTTCCCGATTTGCCGCGGTTCTGAAGCGCCATAGGCATGAGTGAAAATCTCAAACCGCGCGATCACGCGGAGGTCGAGGAGGCGATCCGCTGGGCTTTGGCCGGGGACAAGACGCTGGAAGTCGTCGGCCGTGGCTCCAAGCGCGGGATCGGTCGCTTCGCCCAATGGGACGCTACGCTCGATCTCTCGGGACTTTCCGGCATTACCCTTTGCGAGCCCGCCGAGCTCGTGCTCTCGGCGAAGGCCGGCACGCCGCTTACCGAGATCGAAGCAACGGTGGCCGCGAACGGCCAGGAACTGGCGTTCGAGCCCATGGATTATGGACCGTTACTCGGCACGACCGCCGGCATCGGCACAATCGGCGGCGCGCTCTCGGCAAACTTATCCGGCCCACGGCGCATCAAGGCGGGCGCCGCGCGCGATCATTTCCTCGGCACCAAGGCCGTTTCCGGCCGCGGCGAGACGTTCAAGGCCGGCGGCCGCGTCGTCAAGAACGTCACCGGCTACGATCTGTGCAAGCTCCTCGCCGGCTCCTGGGGTACGCTCGCGGCCTTGACCGAGGTGACGATCAAGACGCTGCCGCGCGCCGAAACCGAGCAGACCGTGCTGCTGCTCAAGCTCGACGACCGAGCGGCCGGAAAAGCGATGGCCGCGGTCATGGGTTCGGTCGCCGATATCTCGGCGGCGGCGCACGTACCGGCGGCGGCAGCTGCCCGCATTGCCGACGTCGGTGCGGCGGGTGGCGCGGTCACCGCTTTCCGGCTCGAAGGCGTTGCCCCGTCGGTTGTCCATCGCAAAGCCGCGCTGGAGACACTGATCGCGCCGTTCGGCGCGTTAGGTATTCTGGGCGAGGCGCCGTCGCGCGCGCTGTGGCGGGCGGTGCGCGATGTTCTGCCATTCGCAGCCTCGGGACCTGCCGGTGTATGCGTGGTTTGGCGCATTTCGACCGCGCCGTCGCGCGGCGCTGAAGTCGGCGTCGCTTTGGCCGAACGAACGCAGGCCGAAATCCTCTATGACTGGGCGGGCGGCCTGATCTGGGCCGCGCTTCCATCATCCGACGATGCCGGCGCACGCCTCGTGCGCCCGCTCGTTGCCGCCGCGGGCGGCCATGCGACGCTCATCCGCGCGCCGGCAGCGGTGCGCGCCAAGGTGGATGTTTTTACGCCGGAGCCGGCCGAGCTTGCCGCATTGACCAAACGCGTGCGGGAGAGTTTCGATCCGCGCGGCGTGCTCAACGCCGGCCGTATGTGGGCAGGCGTTTAGCCATGCAGACATCCTTCTCGCTGGCGCAGCTCGCCGATCCGAATATTGCGGAATCGGAAAAAATTCTCCGCGCCTGCGTGCATTGCGGCTTTTGCACCGCCACTTGCCCGACCTACGTCCTCGACGGCAACGAACTCGATTCGCCGCGCGGGCGCATCTACCTCATCAAGGACATGCTCGAGCACGACCGGCCGGCGTCGGCCGAGGTGGCGCTGCATATCGACCGTTGCCTCTCTTGCCTTGCCTGCATGACCACCTGTCCGTCGGGCGTGCACTATATGCACCTAGTCGATCACGCCCGCGATCACATCGAACGCACCTATCGTCGCCCGCTGGGCGAGCGCCTGTTGCGCACGATGTTGGCGACGCTAATGCCGTATCCGCGACGCTTCCGGCTGGCGCTTGTGGCGGCGATCCCCGGCAAGCCTTTCGCGCTGCTGGCGCAGGCGGTCGGTCTCAAGCGGCTTGCGGCGATGCTGCGCCTTGCCCCCTGGCGTGGCCCGTACCGGCCGCTCGCCCCGCAGTTTTTTCCGGCGGAAGGGCCGCGAAGAAAGACCCGCGTGGCATTGCTTGCCGGCTGCGTCAACGATCTATTGGCGCCGCAAATCAACGCCGCCGCAATCCGCGTGCTCACGCGGTCCGGCGTCGAAGTGGTTGTGGCCGAAGGCGCCGGCTGTTGCGGTTCCCTGGTCCACCATATGGGCCGGGAGGAGCAGGCGCTCTCCCAGGCGCGCGCCAACATCGACGCCTGGGCGGCACTCGTTGGACTCGACGCCATCGTCATCACCACGTCGGGCTGCGGCACCACGGTGAAGGATTACGGCTTCATGCTGCGCACCGATCCGGCCTATGCCCAACGTGCCGGCAAGGTGGCGACCTTGGCGCGTGACATCAGCGAATATCTTGCCGGGCTGCCGCTCGCGGCGGACCAAAGCGCTCCCGGCCTGGTCGTCGCCTATCATTCGGCATGCTCGTTGCAGCATGGACAGCGCGTGACGCGGCAACCGAAGGAGCTCTTGGCCAAGCTCGGCTTTCAGGTCAGGGACGTGCCCGACGGGCATTTGTGCTGCGGCTCCGCCGGGACCTACAATATTCTGCAGCCGGATATCGCAAGGAGGTTGCGCGAGCGCAAAGTCAGGACTATCGAAGGATTGCGACCTGACGTGATCGCGGCGGGAAACATTGGCTGCATGACGCAGATCGTCGCGGGCACGAAGCTCCCAGCCGTCCATACGGTCGAGTTGATCGATTGGGCCACGGGGGGGCCATGTCCGCGCGCGCTTCGGGCGCATCGGTCGCGTTCGACCGTGCGGCCGTCTGCGGCCGCGGGCAAAACGGGGGGCTTGGGCGTTATTGTGGCGTGAACCCGGTCTCCCATGGGGGCCGACGAGATCGTGTTATTGGCAGCATTGATCGGGAGGACGATCATGGCGAAAAAGTCGAAGGCAAAGAAAAAATCCACGAAAAAGAAAAAAGCGGCGCCGGCGCGCAAAAAGAAGAAAACAATGAAGTCGGCCGCGAAGAAAAAAGTCGTCAAGAAGGTTGCGAAGAAGGCCGCGCCCAAGCCGAAGGCGCCAGCGAAGATACCGGCCCCGCCGCCCGCGCCCGTCGCGGAACCCGCGCCTGCCCCGTCATGGCCACCGCCGCTCGGTCCGGGCTTCGGCGGCGACAATAGCTAATAGCCTTCCACTGGCATTGAGGATCGTCGTCCGGCAGCCGGCTCAAGCCGGCAGCCGGCGATTGCCCCCCGGCATTGGCGGATGCATTGCGCCGATCTGCCTCGGCCCATAGCATTGGCGGCTAACAAGCGGCCGACGGCGGCCTGAGGCTGGGTTGCAGTCGCGACCTTGGGGCGATCTTGCAACCGGGAGGTGCGTAATGGCGGCGACTTACAACATCCTGATCATGGGCGCGTCCTATGGCTCACTGCTTGCTTCGAAGCTCCTGTTCGGCGGTCACAACGTCAAGCTCGTGTGCCTGCCCGCCGAGGCCGACCTGATCAACGCCGAAGGTTTTCGCGTGCGCCTGCCGGTGCGCGGCCGCAAGGCCCCGGTTGAAATCGATTCACGCAAGCTTCCCGGCAAGGTCAGTGCCGGCGGCACCGCCGATGTCGATCCGAAGGACTACGATCTCGTCGGGCTCGCAATGCAGGAGCCGCAATACCGTGCGGCCGGCGTGCGTGAACTGCTCGACGCCGTGGCGCGGGCTAAAGTGCCGTGCATGTCGATCATGAACATGCCGCCGCTCGCTTATCTGCGGCGCATCCCCGGCCTCGATGCGGATGCACTCAAGCCCGCTTACACCGACGCGAGCGTATGGAACAACTTCGATCCGTCCTACATCACGCTATGCAGCCCCGACCCGCAGGCGATCAGGCCGCCGGAGGAGAAGATCAATGTCCTGCAAGTGACGTTGCCGACCAATTTTAAGGTTGCGCGGTTTCCTTCGGAGCGGCACACCGCGATCCTGCGGCGCTTGCAGGACGAGATCGAAGCGATCCGCTTCGATACCCCGGAAGGCAAAATCGAGCTGCCGGTGAAGCTCAAGGTCTACGAATCCGTCTTCGTGCCGCTCGCCAAATGGGCAATGCTGCTTGCCGGCAACTACAGATGCGTCACCAAGGACGGAATGCGTACGGCGCAAGAGGCGGTGCATAGCGACATCGAGACCTCGCGGTCGGTTTACAATTTTGTCGTCGATCTTTGCGTCAAGCTCGGCGCCAAGCCGGAGGACATGGTGCCGTTCGAGAAGTATGCCGCCGCGGCGCAGTCGCTGACGCGCCCGGCTTCGGCGGCGCGGGCCTTGCAAAACGGCGCGCCGAATATCGAGCGCGCCGACAAGCTCGTGCAACTGATCGCCGCGCAGAAGGGCCTGCATCATCCGGCGATCGATGCGCAGGTGGCGCTGGTCGACGCTCGTCTTGAGGCCAATCGCAAAAAAGCGGCGGCGTAAGCCGCGCGGTCCCGCGTTTACGCGACTTCGACGTCCTCCCAGAAACCGAAGCGTCCGCCGACTTGCGCCATCCGCGGCTGCGGCTTTTCGTACGACCACGCGGCGCGCCGGTGCCGCCTGCCGTCGACGACGACGTCGTAGAACTGGACGCCGTGGGGACATTCCAGGTCTTTTGGGGTCTTCTCGACCTTCTCCAGCCAATCCATGCGCACCGCATTGCGCGGAAAATATTGGTAGCCCTGGGCCTCGATGATGTCGTTGCTCAGGGCGACGATGTGGCCGTCAATGCTTGCCTTCATGGCGCGAACCCTCCGTCTAGAACGCTATAACGTATTCACTCGGCGGCCGAAGCCAAGGGGACCTCCTGCACGCGCGTGACGGCTTCACCCGGCACCAGCTCGATGCGGCGGCCGTGGAAGGCGTTGAGAGTGGAGCGATGCCCGATGGAGATGATGGTCGTGTCCTTGAGGCGGTCCTGGAGCAGACGGTAGAGCACCGCTTCGGCGGCTTCATCGAGCGCGGCCGTCGCTTCATCGAGGAAAAGATAATCGGGGGCGTGCAGCAGCGCCCGCGCGATGGCGAGCCGCTGCTGCTCGCCTTGCGAGAGCAGGCGGTTCCAATGCGCTTCTTCGCCGAGCCGGCCGACGAGCTGCGGCAGTCCGACCGCGACCAAGGCCTCAGCGACGCGGGCGTCGTCGAATGTGCCGGCCTCCGCCGGAAAGCCGACCGCCGTCGCCAGCGTCGCCAAAGGGAAATAAGGCCGCTGCGGTGCCAACATCACCTTGGCGCCCTCGGGCACCATCACCTGGCCTGATCCGAATGGCCAGATTCCGGTGATCGCGCGGAACAGGGTCGATTTACCGGAGCCGGACGGCCCGGTGACGAGGACGCGCTCGCCGGCGGGAAAGGCGATGTGCTCGGCGGCGACGATCGGCTCGCCTCCGGGTAGCCGGACGTTGAGCCGATCGACCGCGAACACGGCTCCGCTCTTGCGAGGGACGAGCTCGACGGCCGGCGGTGTTACCGCGGCGGCCTCTCCGGCCGCGATCGCCTCTTCGAACCCGGTCAAGCGGGCGATCACCGCGCGCCATTCCGCGATCTGCCGGTACGCGGTGATGAAGTAGGACAGCGCATTCTGCACGCTGTTGAAGGCGGATGCCGTCTGCATCAAGCCGCCGAGCTGCATCGCGCCGGAGAAGTAGGCCGGGCTCACCACGATATAGGGAAAGATCACCGAAGCCTGCGAGTAGCTTTGGGTGAAGAAGGTGAGCTGTTTCTGCCGCTGCATCAGCGCGAGCCAGTTGGCGACCACGTTGCCGAAACGGTTGAGGTGACGCTCGCGCTCGGCCGCCTCGCCGCCCAGCGCTGCGATCTGCTCGGCGTTTTCGCGCGTGCGCACGAGATTGAAGCGGAAATCGGCTTCGAAGCGCTGCTGCTGGAAGTTAAGCGGAATGAGCCGCCAGCCGATGAGATGGGTGAGCGCCGTACCGATCACGGCATAGATCAAAGCCGCCCATACCAGGTAACCCGGAATGCCGAGGTTGGCGCCGAACAAAGTCAGGGGCGCGTGTACGGACAAGTTCCACAAGATGACGACAAACGAAAACAACGTCACGATGGAGCTGAGCAAGCCGATGCCGATTGTAAGCGTGTATTGCACGAACATCTGCAAGTCGTCGGCGATGCGCTGGTCCGGATTGTCGGCGGTGTCGCCGAGCAGCTGCATGCGGTAGTGGTTGGCGGATTGAAGCCACTGGCGCAGATAAGTCTGCGTCATCCAGCGGCGCCAGCGGATTTGCAGCCATTGATTGAGATAGAGCTGATAGACCGCCAGTACGGTATAGACGGCCGCGATCCCGCAGAAGAACAGGATGGCGCTGACGAAGGCGTTCCAGTCGTGGTCCTGCAGCGTGTTGTAAAAACGATTGTACCACTGATTGAGGATGACCTGGATCGCCACGAGCGAAAGCTCGATCGCGATCACCGAAGCCAGCAAAACGCGGCCCGGCCAGCGGTCGTCCGAGCGGAAATAGGGCACGGACAGCCGCCAGATCGTGGCGATCGTCGAGGCAAGGCTTTTCAAAAGTTACTCCTGTCTTTATCGCGCCCGCGACGCGAAAATCCGGTGCCGTGTGCGGCACAAAAAGCCGCGTATGCCCAACATGAAACCCGGACATTCATTGGGGCATATCGACGCCGAACTTAAGGCAAGTAAGTATTGTCGCACGCTTGCTTTTCACAATAACATAGCCTTCGGGCGACGGGGGTTCCCACGCTAACGGGATTTGGATATGGCGGGGCAGTTCCGGCCCAAGCCACTGGGTTCGGCAGCATTTTGTCCATGTTCCACCATAGTGCGCCAACGGCGAATCGGCCGGTTTGCGAGGCTGCTTTGCACTGAGAACAGGCCGTACATGCAATAACGGCCGCTGAGGGAGAGAACCGCTATGTGGAATCAAGTTTACGATCCGTTCGGCAACCCCGCCCTCTCGACAATTGCGGCTGCCTTGCCGGTCGTGTCGTTGCTCGTCCTAATCGCGTCCGGGAAGGCCAAGGCGCATCTCGCCGCGGTGATCGCGCTGGTCGTGGCGATTTTGGTGGCGATCTTCCTGTTCACGATGCCGGCCGGCTTGGCCCTTCGCGCCGCGGTGCTCGGCGCCGTCATAGGCTTCTTCCCCATTGGATGGATCGTCCTTAACGTCATCTTTCTCTATCGCCTGACTGTGGCGACCGGCGCCTTCGCGACCTTGTCGCAGGCGATCGGCGGCGTCACGCGTGATCGGCGCCTGCAGCTGCTGCTCATCGCGTTTTCCTTCGGCGCGTTTTTCGAAGGTGCTTCCGGTTTCGGCACGCCGGTCGCGGTGACTGGCGCCATCCTGATCGGTCTTGGGTTCTCGCCGCTTGCCGCGTCCGGTCTTTCACTGATTGCCAATACGGCACCGGTCGCCTATGGCGCGCTTGGCACGCCGATCGCCGGGCTTGCCAGCGTCACTGGACTCGATCCGTACCTGCTTGGCGCGATGGTCGGGCGGCAATTGCCGTTCTTCTCGCTGATCGTGCCGTTTTGGTTGATCTGGGCCTTCGCCGGCTTTCGCGGCATGCTGCAAATCTGGCCGGCGATCCTGGTCTGCGGCCTGACATTTGCGATTCCGCAATTCCTGATCTCGAATTTCATCAATCCGTGGATTGTCGACATTGGCGCCTCGCTCATCTCCATGGCCTGCCTGATCGGATTCCTCAGAGTTTGGGAGCCGGAGGAACTGTGGCTGTCGCCCGCATTGCGCAGCCGCGACGACTCCGCCGCCACCATACCGCCGCCGCCGGCGACGAAGACGGCCGCGCTGACAACCGCCGTAGTCCTGCGCTCGCTGCTGCCGTGGATCATCGTCTGTGTGATGTTGCTGGTCTGGGGCACCGGTTGGTTCAAGAGCCTGGTCAACCCGATCTTCACCTGGAACTACCCGGTCGCGGGCCTCCATAATCTGGTGCAAAAGGTGCCGCCGGTGGTTGCAAAGCCGACGGCGGAGGGCGCGGTATTCGCCTTCACTTATCTATCGTTCACTGGCTCGGGCATGCTGCTCGCGGCGATTATTTCCGGCTTCGTTATGGGGTTCTCGCCGGCAAAGCTCGTCGTCGAATACGGCCGCACCATCAAGGTCTGCGCATATTCACTGATTACCATTTCGGCAATGCTGGCGATCGGTACGTTGACGCGGTTCTCCGGCATCGATGCGACACTGGGCTTGGCGTTTGCCGGCGCCGGGATACTGTATCCCTTCTTTGGTACGTTGCTCGGCTGGCTCGGCGTTGCACTTACCGGCTCCGACACGGCGTCCAACGTGCTGTTTGGGGGCTTGCAGAAGATCACCTCGGAACAGCTTGGTCTTTCGCCGATCCTCATGAGTGCGGCCAATTCTTCGGGCGGCGTCATGGGCAAGATGATCGACGCGCAGTCGATCGTCGTCGCGTCGACCGCAACCAACTGGTTTGGGCACGAAGGCTCGATCCTGCGTTTCGTGTTCTTTCACTCGATTGCGCTCGCTTGTCTCGTCGGCATCCTGGTGATGTTGCAAGCCTATGTGTTCACCGGCATGATCGTTCACTAGCCGGTTGGGCTTATCGGAATCCTCGCGGTTTTGGCCGCGGGGTTTTTCGATTCGGCGCTGAGAATGTGCAAACGAACCGCCGCTTTGGTTTGCAATCAACAACTATCCTGCGTGGCGAAAAAAAGCCTTGGCCGGGTGCCACGCTCCGGAGTAGATCATGGTGAGCCCACCGGCGATCCTCGCCTAACTCTCTCCGCTCTACCCCCGAACCGGGAAAACAAAATGCCTCGCCTGCGCCGGCGTCTCGCCTGCTGCCTCATAGTGATCCTTGCGAGTTCAACAAGCCCAGCTCTGGCGAGCGATCGCGCATTCCCGTTCGATCGCGAGCTCATGCTCGACGCTTCGCCGATGCCCGGCACCAAGGGCGTCCCGATACTGGAGATCGACGCCAACGGCGCTGTCTCGATCGAGCTTTGGTGCGCGCGGCTGCACGGCCAGGCCAATGTCGGCGAGGATTCCATCAGCATTGTTTCCGGTCCCGCCGATCCGGCGCAATGTGCGCCGGACCGGCAGAGCGGCGACGAGAAGCTTTTGGCGGCGCTTGCGCAGATGACGAACTGGCGGCGCCGCGGCGACATCATCGAACTGCGCGGCGCGACGACGTTGCGCTTCCACCTGATGACGAACTGAAGGCCGGCGGCTTACGACTTGGTCGCTCGCGTCATGAGGAAGTGCATGTGGATGGCGTTGTCTTTGTAGACGTCGTTGGCCAATGCGTCGAACTCGGCGCGAATCTGCGCAAGCTTGCGCGGGTCGCTCTCCAGCGAGGCGACGAGCTTGGTCAGCGGGCCGATGGTCTTCTCTTGCGCAAGGCGGAAGTGGTGAAGGCTTAGATTGGGCATGATCAGCGTATCGCGCTCGAACGTCAGATCCTTCACAGCCTTGCCGAGGCGCTCGCGAATAATATTGGGGTCGCCCCACAACGGTGGCGGCGCCGGCGGATCGACGCCCGCCGGAGGCGGCGGCATGTTGCGCGCGACGAAGGCAAACATGCGTCCGGTGAAATGCTCGGGCGGCCAAGTAGAAAATGCAATGCGGCCGCCGGGCTTCAGCACCCGCAGCATCTCCTTGACGACGAGGGCGGGACGTGGCGCGAAGATGTGGCCGAATTGGCTGAGTACGACATCGAATGAGGCGTCCGGATAAGGCAGCGCCTCCGCGTCGCCCTCGACGAAGTCGATATCGACCTCCGCCAAAGTGGCGTTGTGGCGAGCGCGCTCCACCAGCACCGGCGACAAATCGAGCCCGGAAGCCTTGGCGCCGCGCCGCCCCGCGGTAACGGCAACGACGCCGGTTCCGCAGGCAACATCGAGCACGCGCTGTCCCGGAGCCACTTCCGCGAATTTCACCAATTTCGCGGCGGGCACGGTTGTAGAAGCCTCAACCGGACCAAACACCGCCCATGCTTCGCGCTGGACTTCTTTGAATCTTGCGAACGGATCGATGTCTGCGGTTGCCATGCTTACTTCCAGAATTCTCGGGTATGCTCGCGCACCATAGCGCAAAACGGGCGCGGTCTGCACCGCGCCCCTTTCGTTTCGACGATAAGCGAAAGGATCAGAAACCCATTCCGCCCATACCTCCGCCGCCGCCCGGCATCGCCGGCATGGACGGTTGCTCTTTCGGCACTTCGGCGACCATGGCTTCGGTCGTGACCAGGAGGCCCGCGACCGAGGCCGCGTCCTGGAGTGCCGCGCGCACCACCTTGGCCGGGTCAACGATGCCTTTCTCCACCATGTCCACATACTCCTCGGTCTGCGCGTCGAAGCCGAACGTCTCCGACTTGTTTTCGAGGATCTTGTTGACCACGATCGAGCCCTCGACGCCGGAATTCTCGGCAATCTGGCGCAGCGGGGTCTCCAGCGCCTTGAGCACGATGTTGATGCCGGCCTGCACGTCGGCATTGTCGTTATGCAGCTTGCCGATCGCCTTCTTGGCGCGCAGCAGCGCCACGCCGCCGCCGGGCACGATGCCTTCCTCGACCGCGGCGCGGGTAGCGTTGAGCGCGTCCTCGACGCGATCCTTCTTTTCCTTCACTTCGATCTCCGTGGCCCCGCCGACGCGGATTACCGCGACGCCGCCGGCGAGCTTGGCGAGACGCTCTTGCAGCTTCTCGCGGTCGTAGTCCGAAGTGGTCTCCTCGATCTGCGACTTGATCTGCGCCACGCGGGCTTCGATGTCCTTCTTCTTGCCGGCGCCGTCGACGATGGTGGTCTTCTCTTTCTCGATCACCACCTTCTTGGCGCGGCCGAGCATCGCCACGGTCACGTTCTCCAGCTTGATGCCGAGATCCTCGGCAATGAGCTGGCCGCCCGTGAGCACGGCGATGTCCTCGAGCATGGCCTTGCGGCGGTCGCCGAAGCCCGGCGCCTTTACGGCCGCGACCTACAAGCCGCCGCGCAGCTTGTTCACGACGAGCGTGGCGAGCGCCTCGCCTTCGACGTCTTCGGCGATGATCAAGAGCGGCTTGCCCGATTGAACTACCGCTTCCAGCACGGGCAGCAGCGCCTGCAGCCCGGGCAGCTTCTTCTCGTGCAGCAGCACGTAAGCGTCCTCGAGCTCGGCCAGCATTTTCTCGGCATTGGTGATGAAGTAGGGCGAGAGATAGCCGCGGTCGAACTGCATGCCCTCGACGATTTCGACTTCGGTGTCGAGCGCCTTGGCCTCCTCGACCGTGATCACGCCCTCATTACCGACCTTCTGCATTGCCTCGGCGATCATCTTGCCGACGGCCGAGTCGCCGTTCGAGGAAATGGTACCGACTTGCGCGACTTCGGCCGATGAGCTGACCTTCTTTGCGCGCTTCTTGATGTCCTCGACTACGGCCTTGACCGCGATATCGATGCCGCGCTTGAGGTCCATCGGATTCATCCCGGCGGCGACCGATTTGACGCCTTCCTTGACGATGGCGGCCGCGAGCACGGTCGCGGTAGTGGTGCCGTCGCCGGCCTCGTCGTTGGTCTTCTGCGCCACCTCGCGTACCATCTGCGCGCCCATATTCTCGAACTTGTCGTCGAGCTCGATCTCCTTGGCGACCGTGACGCCATCCTTGGTGATACGGGGTGCGCCGAACGATTTATCGAGGATGACGTTGCGGCCCTTGGGGCCGAGCGTCACCTTCACGGCATTGGCGAGAATGTCGACGCCACGCAACATCTTGTCGCGCGCATCGGTGGAAAATCTTACGTCTTTCGCGGACATTTCAATTCACTCCTGGGTTTTGTTTTTTGGGCGGCCCTGATGCGAAGCTTTCAGGAAATCACACCCATGATGTCGGACTCCTTCATGATGAGGAGGTCATCGCCATCGAGCTTGACTTCGGTACCGGACCATTTGCCGAACAGCACGCGGTCGCCGGCCTTGACGCCCATGACCACGAGCTTGCCGTTCTCGTCGCGGCCGCCGGGACCAACGGCGACGATTTCGCCCTCCTGCGGCTTCTCCTTGACGGTATCGGGAATGATGATGCCGCCCTTGGATTTTTCCTCCGCATCGATGCGCTTGACGACAACACGGTCATGCAGGGGACGGAATTTGAGCTTCGCCATGATCACCTCATCGCCGCTCGCGGAGCGGTCCAGCGTTGGAGAAAAACACTTGCGATTTAAGATACTTAGCACTCTTCATCTTTGAGTGCCAGCAAACCATCCGGGACATAAGGTCTGACATCGGGACTGTCAAGCGGCGCAGCCGAAGGGCGCCGCAAATCGGCGGCGGCGGCTTTTGCCGCCGCAAAATCGCGGCACGGTCGCGAGGGCCTAGCCCTAGTGCGGTGGATTTGAAGTTCCTACGATTGAGCGGCATCCTCGTTTAGGTAGGAACTTCAAATCCAAAAACCGCACTAGAAATGATAAAGTCGCTAGTGTCCCCTTTGATTCCGAAGTTCGCACGAGAGTGGACCGCTAAGACCTGCGAACTTCAGAATCGGGACACTAGGTACGAAAACTCGCCACCATGCCGGCCAAATGTTCGGCCAAAGGGGCGGCGACGGCCCCGCGGTTGATCGAGGCGATACGCTTCGCAATCCGGGATTGGGAGAGAGCCTTTTATGAGCGCGTCGCTGCGCTACTTCCGATGCGCTGGCGTTTTGGCGTTGTTACTCGCGCTTTGCGCCTGCACGACCAATCCGCCGGCGATCGAGGCGCCGCCGATGGCGGCGCCGCCCGCGGCTCCGGAGATTCCCGCCTCAATCAGGCCCGAAGAAATCGTCGGCCGCTGGGGCTATGGCGCCTATCACAACGACACGGACCGGGCGCGCACGGAGGCTGCGGCGCGCAGCCAGTGCGGCCAGCCCGTGATCATCAATCGCGGTCCAAATGGCGGCGTATTGATGTACCTCGCCGACAGCGCCCAATTGCGTGAGCTCAATCTCAAAGGCAGTCCCAGCAGCAAGAATTATATCGGCCCGCCGGGCCCGGCCGGCGGCATGGAGGATCGTGAGATCGTGTCGTTCGACGGCCGCGCGCTGGTGTTGCGCTGGGTAAACCCGGAAGTTGCCGCCCGTTACGGCACCGGAGTTTACGTGCGCTGTGGACCGGAAGGCATGGCGCGCCGGCCGCATTGACCGGCACTGCGAGCGGAATGCTCAGGCAGACTTGGCCTTAGACTTGGCCTCGCCTTCGAACATCGTGTCGACATCGCTCTGCGAGACGTGACCGCGATCGTTCGGCAGACGCGGACCATGCGCGGACGGCGCGGCACGGCTGCGTTCATTGAGAGCGCGGGCGATCTGGCGCTCGATCCGGGCCAGCATCGCCATCACTTTGGCCACGCGTTGGCCGGTGAGATCCTGATAATTGCAGGCCTCGAAGATTTGAATGACGCGATCCCGGATGTCCTGGGCGAGCCCTTGCTCGAGGTCGCTCTTGAGCGCCGCCGACAACGTGTTGGCCGCCTGATCGATGTCTTCGGCCGCCGCGAGGATTCGTTGCGTCGCCTGCTCGCCGCCTGCCATGACCGCTTCCAGCTCGTCGGCGATGCGGGTCGGCGCCGCCGCCGGCGCGCGCGGGCCGTTGCCGCCGGCAGGCTCCGGCTCCGTTCCGCTGATGGCGGAATGAACGCGGCGCAGCTCGGATGTGAGGCGCTGGATTTCGTCGTGCTGCGACGCTCCGGAGTCGATGGGCGATTGGGCAAACAGCGCACGCAGCGCGCTAAGCTCCTGCATGATGTCGGCAAGCTGCGGCGTCGGCGACCCATCGATCGGCGATTGCACGGAAAGCGCAGCCGTCTCTTCGATGCGAAAGATCTTGCGCGGCGCGGCCATCTCTTACCGACCAATCTCACCGATCGAAAATCTCGGGCAAGATTAGAGGTTGCCGGCTTAATGCCGCGTTCATGGGGGCGCCGCCGTCACGGCGTCGAAGCGGGACGCCAAAATGGCATACGAGCGGTTAACCATAACCCCGCGCTATTCACTCAAAATAAACTGTAACTTGATGAACAATGTACGAAGAACGCGCTCGGCGAGCCGCGCGGGAAAAAATTTACCAAACAGTCGAGGTTTGCGCCTGTACTCGTTCCGCCGGCGAACTGCGTTCGCCGGCGCTTGGGTGGCGTAAAGAGTACAGAGTCAGTGATGCAGCGTATTTGCGCTCCGGCCCTCGTTGGTCTTTCCATAGCGGCTTCCTCCGCTCCTCTTCTGATCACCGACGCGTCCGCGGCCGGTCAGCTTCTCGATCCGGGCTGGCAGATCGTTTATGCCGCCCCGTCCAATTACGGCGGTGGCGGCGGTGGCGGGGGTTTGATCCAATCCATGTTCGGCGACGGGCCGGATTTTCCCGTCACCGCCTACCAGCCGGCACCGATGTATTATCCGCCGGTGCCGCAGCCGCGCGTCTATCAGCCCGCGCCCGTTTATTACCAGCAAGCGCCGGTTCCGCAGCCGCGCATCTATCAGCCCGCGCCGGTTTATTATCAGCAAGTGCCGGCGCCGCAGCCGCGCGCCTATCGGCCGGCGCCGGTCGTCTATTACCAGCAAGCACCCGCACCGCAGCCACGCGCCTATCGGCCCGCGCCGGCGTATTACCAGCAAGCACCCGCGCCGCCGGCGCCGCCAAAGCCGCAGGCGTACCAGCCGGTCGCGCCGCCAGTGCCGCAACCGCAGGCGTACCAGCAGGCCGCGCCGCCCGCGCTGCAGCCGCAGGCACGCCAGCAGGCCGCGCCGCAATACACCGGATCGGTCCTTCCGCCCCCAAGCCCGCCGACGCTCGCGCCCGCACCGCCACCACCGCCGGCGCCGCAGCGCAGCTTCTTTCAGCTGACGCCGCCACAACAACAGCTGACGGCCCAGCCGACACCTCAGCCAACGCTGGCGCCGCAAGAGAGTGCGGCCGCGCCGACGCCCGCTCCGCCGCCGGCGCCGCATCGGAGTTTCTTTCAGCTCACGCCGCCGCCGCTGCCGCCCGTTGCTTACGCCGCGCCCGCGTCGCCTGAATATGGCGACCCGGCGCAGCAGATGCTCAATCCGAAATACGATCGTCAGGTGGTCGACTACCACGGCAGCGAACCGGCGGGCACGATCGTCATCGATACCCCGCATTATTTTCTCTACCTGGTGCAGGAAGGCGGCAAGGCGATACGCTACGGCATCGGGGTCGGCCGCCCCGGCTTCACCTGGGCGGGCGTCAAGGAAGTTTCGGCGATGCGCCAGTGGCCCGATTGGTATCCGCCGGCCGACATGTTGCAGCGGCGGCCGGATTTGCCGCGTTACATGGCCGGCGGCCCGGATAATCCGCTTGGCGCTCGCGCGCTCTATCTCGGGTCGACGCTCTATCGCATCCACGGCTCCAACGAGCCTTGGACGATCGGCACGCCGGTGTCGTCGGGCTGCATCCGCCTGCGCAACGCCGACGTCATCGACCTTTACGGGCGCGTCAAGGTCGGCACCAAGGTCGTGGTGATGTAACGATTATTCGGCGGCGGTGCGCGTGTCACTGTCGCGCCGCTGTTCTTGCTCGCGCAGCTTGACCGCGTGCTCGGCGACGAAATAGACCGGCCGGCCTTTGATTTCGTACAGGATCTTGGCGATATATTCGCCGAGCACGCCGAGCATGATGAGCTGCACGCCGCCGAGCACCATCACGCCGACGAACAGCGATGGATAGCCGGGAACTCTTTCGCCATACACCAGGGTCTCGTAGACGATCTGCCCGCCGTAGATGAAGGCGACAAAGGCGATGATCAGGCCGAGCATGGTGGCGATCCGCAAAGGCGCCACGGAAAATGCGGTCAAGCCGTCGATCGACAGGCCGATCAGCGAGCGCAGATTCCATGTCGTGCGGCCGTCGCTGCGCGGCTCCGGCTGGTAGGCGACGCGGATTTGGCGAAAGCCGATCCAGCTCGATAGCCCCTTGAAGAAGCGATTGCGCTCGGGCAAGTGGCGGAGCGCGTCGGCGGCGCGCGGCGACAGCAGCCGGAAGTCGCCGGCGTCTTCCGGGATTTTCGTGCGAGCGCCCCAATTGACCAGCAGGTAGAAGGCTTTCACCAAGGTGCGCCGCGCCACCGACTCGTTGGCGCGGTGCGCCTTGGCGGTGTAGACCACGTCGTAGCCGTCATCGAGCCAATGGCCGACCAGGGTCTCGATCAGCGCAGTCGGATGCTGGCCGTCGCCGTCGATGAACAACACCGCGCCGAGCCGGGCATGATCGAGCCCGGCAAGCAGCGCCGCCTCCTTGCCGAAGTTGCGCGACAGCGACACTACCTGGACGTCGAGCGCATTTGCCGGCAGTTGCCGGGCGATGGTGAGCGTATCGTCGAGGCTACCGTCGTCTACATAGACCACTTCGCAGGCGAGCGAGCGGCTGGCGCCGAGGGTCTGCGCGACGTCGACGAGCTTTGCGTGCAAGCGCGCAAGCGATGCCGCCTCGTTGTGCAGCGGAACCACGATCGAAAGGCCGCCGGCGGCGCCAAAGTTGCGCGCGCCCGCGCTGCCTGCGCGCGCGGTTGCCGCCGATCCGGGCTCGTTGATCGCGTTAACCAATTGGTCTGTCCCTTTGCCGGCGATCTATAGCGCAAACATTGGGCGCTGTCGCGCGGCCGTGGTGCCGCCTTTGGGCTGGCGGATGGCGGCGAACGTGATATGCGAAAGCCCAATGACTCGCGTTTCGCGCTACGAACGGGCTCGCGCAAAGCTCCTCGCCGGTTGGCGCGCCCGCGCGCTCAGCTTCAAGGCAGTCGCCTTCGGCCTTATCGGCGTGGTCAATACGGCGGTCGATTACTGCGTGTTTCTGCTGACGCGCTACGCTTTCAACCGATGGCCGGACGCGCTCGCCGCGTTTCACGCGTTCTCCGATTTCTGCCGTTGTGGCGACGCCGCGACGGTTTCTTTGATCGCCGCGAATACGGTGTCGTGGCTCGTTGCCGTCAGCGGCTCCTACGTGATGAATTCCTCGATCACGTTTGCCGCGGAATCGGGGCGGCAGCTGAAATGGCGCGCCTATTTCGCCTTCGTTCTTTCCGGTGTGGCCGGATGGCTGGCCAATACGGCAACCCTTTTGGTTGCCGCCGAAGTCCTGCTGTTGCCGGTGTGGCTGGCGAAAGCGGTCGCCATCCTGGCGAGCTTCGTGGTGAATTTTTCGCTCTCGCACTTTGTCGTTTTTCGGGTGCGCAAAGATGTTTGAACCGAGCATCACTGCGGCGCCGAACTAGTCGCCGCGCTTCCGCGCTTTTTTCGCAGTGAGAAATTCACGCATGGCGGCGGCCGGCTCGTCGGTCGCGTAGGCCGAAGCGAAGGCGTCGATGCCCGCCGCCACGGCGGCTGCGAGCGGCAAGTCCTCCCATTGCTGGATCAGCCGCTTTTGCAGCCGCACCGCCTGCGGCTTTGCGGTCAACAGCCGGCCGATCCATGTCTCGACCGCCTCGTCGAGCAAGGCGTGCGGCACGACGTGCTCGACCAGATGCCAAGCAAGCGCTTCGCCGGCGCTGAAAGTTTCGCCGAGCAGCATGATTTCCCGCGCCCGGCCCCAGCCGACAAGCGTCGGCAAGAGTGCGGCCTCGATCACCGAAGGAATCCCGAGCTTGACCTCGGGCATGCCGAACGAAGAAACGTCGGAGGCGATGCGCACGTCGCACGCCGCCGCGATCTCAAGACCGGCGCCGAAACAATAGCCATGGATTCGGGCGATCACCGGCACCGGAAGGTTGCGAATGGCATCGCAGCAGCGATGCAGGCGCGTGATGAAGGCTTTTGCTTCGCTGGGGCCGGCGATGCTGGCCATCTCGTTGATGTCGGCGCCGCCGATGAAAGCCTTCGGCCCGGCGCCGCTTAATACGACGGCGCGCAAACGCTCCTCGTTGGCAAGCATATCCAACGCATCGACGAACGCGCCCATAAGCGCGCTATTCATGGCGTTGAGCGCTCGGGCATTGTCGATCGTCACAGTGGCGACGACACCTTGTGGCCGTTCATCGCGACTAAGGTGGACCTGTCGATGGTTGGCGTTTTGCAAGCGTAGGTTCCCACTATCCACGCGCGCCAACCCGAAGTGCTTAAGGATTTCCGCGCGGAACGCTGCGATCGAGCTCGGCGGTCAGCCGCGCGAACAGCGCGTTGTCGCGCGCATAGACGTAGTCGAGCGCCGCGACCGAGACCGCCTCGGCGCCGTGTTCGCGCAGGAAGCTCGCCAGCGCATGTACATGCTTGGGCGGGCAGTGCAGCGTCAGCATGCCCGACGACGTAGGCCCGCCGAACGGCGCGGCGACGCCGAATTGCTCGCGCGCGGCGTTGAGCAAGGTCTCGCTCAGACCGGCAAAGCGGGTGCGGACTTCGCGATAGCCGTGCGCGCGTTTTTGCGCCGCGATGCGGTCGAGCAGAAGGCGCGCGGTTTCGCGGCGGGCCGCGTCCCAGGAGGCGGCGCGCGCGGCGACGAAGCTGGCCTGCGAGCGCAGGATGATGCCGTCATCGACGATTTTGAGCCCATTGGCGGCAAGCGTCGCGCCGGTCGTCGTGATATCGACGATCATTTCGGCGGTGCCGGCAGCGGGCGCGGCCTCGGTCGCGCCCGAGCTTTCCACGATGCGGTAATCGACGATGCCGTGATCGGCGAAGAAACCGCGGGTCAGGTTGGCGTATTTGGTGGCGAGCCGCATCTTGCGCTCGTGCTTGAGCCGGAAGGCGGTGGCCACGTCGTCGAGATCGGCCATGTTGCGCACGTCGATCCAGGCCTGCGGCACGGCCACGGCGACATTGGCGAAGCCGAAGCCGAGCTGGTCGATGAACACCACCGCGCGGTCGGCGTCGGGGATCATCTCCCGCACCAGATCCTCGCCGGTGACGCCGAGATGCACGGCGCCCTGGCCGAGTTGCGCGGTGATTTCCGCCGCCGAGAGATAGGCGATTTCCACGCCGTCGAAGCCGGCGATGGCGCCGCGATAATCGCGGGCGCCGCGCGGCTTGACCAGTTCGAGGCCGGAGCGCGCGAAAAATCGTTCCGCGTTCTCCTGCAGCCGGCCCTTCGACGGCACGGCAAGGATCAGGGGAGCGCTCATGGATTGCCCCCGCAGGCCGCAAGCTCCTCGATCGAGGCGGCAAAGCCGACCGCCGGGATCGGCTCGCGCGCGCCGAGCCGGGTCAACAGGCCGTCATAGCGGCCGCCGGCAATCAGCGGTCCTTTGGCGCGCGCATCGTGCAGCTCGAACACGAAGCCGGTGTAGTAGTCGAAGCCGCGACCGAAGGCGGTCGAGAACTGGATGGTGCGCACATCAACGCCGCGGGCGGCCAGAAAGCCGGTGCGCGTCTCGAACAGATCGAGCGCCGGGCCGAGCGGAATCTTGGCGTCGGCGGCGAGCCTGCGCAATTCGCCGGCGGCTTCGTCGGGATCGCCGCGCACGGCGAGGAAGCGCTCGATCAGCGCGCGGGTTTCGCGCGGCAGCCGCGTTCCGGCGCCGAGCGCGGCCTGCTCGAGAAAGCGTTCGGCAATCTCGGCGACCGAGCGGCCGCCGACCGCGGCGATGCCGGCGATGGAGAGGAGATCGGTGACCAGGTGATGCGCCGCTTTGGGGTCGGAGCCGGCGAGCGCGGCGAGCACGCCCTGATATTCCGGCGGCCCGCTGGCGCCGGCGAGCGCCAGCTGGTCGAGATCGTGCGCCAGCGACCATTTGCGATTGAAATCCTTGATCAGGCGGCGCTTCCAGACCGGCGGCAAATCGAGCGCGGCGACGAAAGCGGAAAACAGCCCGACATCGCCGACGCGGATTTCCGGCGCGGCCAAGCCGTAGAGCGTGGTCGCTTCGAGCCCGAGTGCGAGCATTTCGGCGTCGGCGGCCGCCTTGTCCGCGCGCGCGAAGGATTCAATGCCGGCCTGGAGAAACTCGGCGGCCAATCCCTCACGGTGGCGAAATACCGCGCCGAGATAGCAAAAGCCCGCCGCTATGCCGGCCGCCGGTGAAGCGAGATACGCCCGCGACACCGGAATGGTGAGGTCGGGCCGCAGGCACAATTCACGCCCATGCGGATCGCTGGTCAAAAACATGCGCCGGCGGATGTCCTCGCCGGACAAATCGAGGAACGGCTCCGCCGGCTGTACCACCGGCGGGTCGATCGGGGTGTACCCGGCGCGCACATAGGACGAGACGAGCGTCTGCGCGCGCAGGTCCGGATTCGTTGCCATGATCGACATGTTCGTCGTTCCACGCCGGCGCATGGTTAACCGATTGCCACGCGCGGACAGCCTTCCTCGGGCGGGCCTGTAGCACGGCCAGCGTCGCTATTCGATGAAGATCGAAAAGCGCCGTTAATGCTTGCGCTAGCGTGGGTTATGCGGCGTTAAGCCAGTCCGCGGCGAGCCAGCACCTTGCGCACAGCCGCGACGAGATCGGCCTCGGGCACGGATTGCTGCGCCTCGGCCTGTTTTTGCAGATGCTCCTCGCGGCCCTTTTCCAGCTTGGCGAGTTCCGCGCCGACGATCAGATCCTTGATGGTGATTTCGCCTTTGGCTTTTTCGTCGGAGCCCTGGATGACGACACAGGGCGCGTTGCGCTTGTCGGCGTATTTGAGCTGCGGCCCCAATTTCCCGGCGCCGAGATAAAGTTCGGCGCGGATGCCGGCATTCCGCAGCGACGCGACCATCTGCTGGTAATCGGCAAGGCGGTCCTGATCGAACACGGTGACGACGACCGGGCCGTGGCCGGCGTCGATCTTAAGCTTGCCGAGATGCGCTAACGCCGCGGCAAGCCGCGACACGCCGATGGAGAATCCGGTCGCCGGCACGATTTCGCCGCGAAAGCGCGATACGAGCCCGTCGTAACGGCCGCCGCCGCCGACCGAGTCGAAGCGTTGCGATCCGTCCTTGCCGTCGGTAGAGAACGTCAACTCAACTTCGAACACCGCGCCGGTGTAGTATTCGAGACCGCGAACTACTCCGGTGTCTAGTCGCACACGCTCCAGGTACTGACGCGGCAAGATCGCGAATATGTCGCGGATTTCTCGAACGCCATCGGTACCAAGGTTGTCGACTCCCTGATCTGGAGCAACGCTATTCCACCATTTGAATAGGCCTTGGTGCGTTGCGCTGCTTGGTTTGGCAGTAATGAAAGAAAGTACGCGCGCGGCTTGTTCAGAGTCGAGGTCCGCACCTTTAGTGAAATCGCCGCTTTCGTCCTTGCGGCCCTTTTGCAACAACAATTTCACGCCATCCGCACCCAAGCGATCAAGTTTGTCGATTGCGCGCAGCACTGTTAGCCGGCGTCCTCCGTTTGGTTCACCGCCAAGTCCGATGGACTCCAAGACACCATCAAGCACTTTGCGATTGTTTACCTTCACCAAGTAGTGGCCGCTCAGCCCCAGCGCCTCCATCGTGTCCGCCGCCATCATGCACATTTCGGCGTCGGCAGCGGGCGACGCGCTGCCGACGGTGTCGGCGTCGAACTGCATGAACTGGCGATAGCGCCCCGGACCCGGCTTCTCGTTACGGAACACCCAGCCGTAGCGGTAGGAGCGATAGGGCTTGGGCAAAGTGTCGAAGTTTTCCGCCACGTAGCGCGCCAGCGGCGCGGTCAGGTCATAGCGCAGCGACAGCCATTGCTCGTCGTCGTCCTGGAAGGAGAAGACGCCTTCGTTCGGCCGGTCCTGGTCGGGCAGGAATTTGCCGAGCGCGTCGGTGTATTCGATCGCCGGCGTCTCGACCGGCTCGAAGCCGTAGCGCTCATAAACGGCGCGGATCGTCTCCATCATGCGCCGGGTCGCGGCGATCTCGGCCGGCCCGCGATCGGCGAGCCCACGCGGCAGGCGCGCCTTCAGCTTGTTGGATTTTTCGCGCTTGTCGGCCATTCGCCGTCCTTATCCCAACGGGGGGACGGCGCGGTTGGTAGCAGCGGCGGGGCAGGGCGGCAAGCTTGAGCGCCGCGTCGAATCGGCCGCAGGGCCGCGTCAGGCCGCAGCGAGCCGCACCACGATATCGGCCGCGAGCCGGGCGTAAAACCGCATCATCAGCACGTCGAGCCGCGAGGGGGCGTGGGGGCGCGCGAATACGACGGATGCCGCGCCGACCAGCCTGCCACTGCTCGCGATCAGCGGCGTCGACAGCACCGCCCGGTATCCGGTGTCGGCGGCAACGGCGCGAAACGCCGAATATTCGGCGTCGCTTCGCACATCCTCCACAATAACGGGCGCGCTGTCGCGCTGTGGAAAACCCACCTAACAACTTATGTGTCCCGTAAAAATCCGAGCAGCGACCTGCGCACGCTCAAGCTGCCGTTACGATCGTATTCGATGTAACCTTGCCGCTTGAACCGGTTCATAAAAAAGTTGATGCGTGACCGTGTCGTGCCGACCATGTTTGCCAGCACCGCCTGGTTGATAGTTACGGAAATGGATCGGCGGTCGTTACGGTCATCGCCGGCGCTGTCGGCGAGTTGCAGGAGGGTGCGCGCCAGACGTTTTTCAGCGGGATTGATCAGGTGATCGACGATGCTTTCCTGGTCATCGATGCTCTGACGCGCCAGATAGGTCGCAAACATCACCGCGAAGTCCGGCTCCTCGCGCAGCAAGCGGATCAGAGCCGATGTACTCACCCGGACGAGGGAGCAAGCGATCAGCGCGGTGGCCGTGCCCATGCGCCCGCCGACCAGGCAGCGCGTACCGAAGAATTGCCCCGGCCCGCGGATGGCGATCACCGCCTCTTTGCCGGTGGGCGTGACGGTGCTGATCTTGACCCTGCCGCTTTCGACATAATACGCCGCATCGGCGGGATCGCCCTGCAAGTAGACGACCTGCCGCGGTGCAAACCTCTTGCGCGCCTGGCCGGCGCCGCGTCCGGTGAGGACCCTCCTTGGGTCGAATGTATTTCGTCTTTGTTTGTCTCTCGCCATCGGTTACGTCGCGCGCCCGCAGCACTCCCCAAAGCTAGTGCCGATAGGTTGATTCTCGTGTTGGCATTTGTGACGGTTACGCTTCTCAGCTTGCGACAGCAATTTTTCTTTGGTCTTGGTGGAGTGCGCGTCAATGACGCAGGGCGGAGCCGGCGGGAACCGACGATGTTGCCTTCGTCGGCGTTCGGGAAAGCCGAGCCATGCCGGATTGCAAAATGCCGCGCGCTCAGAAAATCTAAAGCGCGTGGTGCGCCGGTTGGGCAGGGCCGCAACTAATGCG
>JARLIY010000114.1 GCA_031291475.1 Xanthobacteraceae bacterium | reverse complement strand
TGACCGGGCGGGAATGGGAGTCTACGCGGTTCCTGTCGCCGCCCGGATCGCGCTGACCAGCGGGTGGCCTTCCTGGATGGCCTGATACTGCGCGTTGGCCAGTGCCCCGCGATTGTTCGTTGCGAATTGCGCGAAGCTCTGCGCGTCCATGGCGTAGATGTACACTGGCTGGGCGCTGCCGGGAATCGGCGTCGGCTGGCCGTTCACGGGCGAACCGTAGTGCGACTGCGTCACGTCGAAGCGCCAGCCGTCGTATGGCGTCGAACGCACGTTGCCGCGCGCGTCGTAGTTCACCAGATTGCCCGAGCCATCCATCATGGACGACAACGCCTGCGGCTGGAAGTAGTGCCAGTCGGTCAGTTCGTTGTTGAGCTGATTCTGTCGGTTTTGCCGCGGATCGCCCATGATGCCCGTGATCATGCCGGAGACCAATGCGACTCCGGCGAGTACGGCCTTCGAGATCGGCTCGGGGTCCAGTGCCGCCGCCGCGCCAGCGCCGGCGCCAATTGCGGTAACCGTGCCGCGCGCGCCACCCTGCCTGACGCCGCCCATGATCCCCATCACGCCGCCATAGACCGCGCCCGCCGTTGCGACTGCGCTCCCGATCCTGGCGCCCGTGCCGGCGTTCGGATCGAACAGCGCGCCGTCGACAGAGTTGTACTTGCCGGTCAAGCCGGGCGAGTGGAACGTCCCCATGTTGCCATCGGCGCGCAGGACGGCATAGTCGCCCTTCGGAGTGCCGTAAGGCACCTGGTTGAAAACGCCGTCCGCGCCAATGACACCGTAGCTGCCGCCTACCGTGCTCCCGCTCAGGCTGAAAACGCCGCCGCCACGCGCGCCGCCGCCGAACACGCCGGACGCCTTGCCGATCCCGAGAATCGCGCCCAGAACGCCACCGAGCCCTGACGCGCCGCCTGCACCGGAACCACCGATGCCGGACAGAACAGCTCCACCAATTCCGGCCGTTGTGCCACCGGCGACCGTGCCGGAGATCGGCGTTCCAGTGAGCACGCTCGTGAGGGTATTGAGCGCCTGGGTGGTGCCCGTGAGCGCGAGCGTGTTGGCCGCCATTGGTGCGTTCTTCGGGTCGAGCAGCGTGCCCGTGAGAAGGCCGCCAAGACCAGAGGATTTGCCGACTTGGCCGAGCATGCCCAAGCCCTGCTGGAAGATCCCGCTCGTCGCGTTGACGAAGATGCCCTTCAGCAGGTTGTCGCCCTGCTGGCGGAAGAAGTCGGGAAGCTTGCCCCCGCGCATCGCGTCGTAGAACGAGCCCGCCATGTTGCGCGCGCTCTCGACCTGCCGCCGTTGCATCTCCGCGATTTTGACCTCCGCCTCAAGCTGGGCATCCAGATCCAAGCGACGCTGATCGGCGAGCGCCTTGGCCTGCGCGACACGCCGTTCGTCGAGGTCCTCGATCTTGAGCGACTCCTTCATCTCGAAGTCGTACAGCTCCTGAGCAAGGCGCTTCCGCTCCTGGATGCCCGCGAGTGCAGCCTGATCCTCCATGCCGACCGGAGCGCGCAACTCGGCGAGCCGCGTCGCCCGGGCCGACCGCCGCGTGATGTCCTCGCGTTCGGATGTGATGGAGATGCGCTCAATCTGCTCGTCGGCCTTGAACCGGGCTTCCGCGTCCTTGAGACCGGGCCCGTACAGTTCGCGCATCAATTCGCTAGTGCGCTTGTAGCGGCGCTCCGCCTCGCCCTTGTCAAGGCTCGCCCACATCTCCCGCTCCTTGTCCGATGCGGACTGCGCCAGAGGAATGACGACGCGCGAGTAAGCGGCGTGCGCGCGCGATTCGAGATCGGCGCGTACCTTGGGGTCGGAGACCTTGGCGATTTTCGCCGCAAGCGCCTCGTACTCGTCCATGGCCTTCTTGACCGGAGCGAGGATGCCCCAGCCCGTTTCATCGGCGCGCTTCTCCAGCGCCTCTACGCCGGACTTGCTTTCAGTCAGCGCCTTCGCGGCGTCTTTGTAGGCAGTTGAGAGTGCCTGCAGCCGCTGGACCTGGCGCAACGCGTCATCGAGGATCAACTTCTGGTTCTGCGCCGCCGGCGTGAGCGTGCCGTCCTTGCTCAGCGCCATCCCCTCGGTCGTTGTCTGGACCTCGGCCAGATGTTTCTTCGCCGCGGCGAGTTGCTTCTCCAGACCGCCGGGGCCGCCTTCAACACCAGCCAGGGCCTGCTGGAGGATGCGCTTGCCGTTGCCGGAAAGCTGATCTTGCAGCTCGGCGATCTGAGCCCGCAAGTTCGCGGTGCGGGCTCGGGCCAGCGGGTCGGTCCGGTTCTCATAGAGCGACAGGTCGCCCCGGAGATTGTCGAGCTTGCTCTGTGGACTGTTGTCGTACTCTCGCCGACGCCGCTCGACCTCCTTCTCCATCGGCGTCATCGGCCCCTTGTCGTCGGTCGAGCCGCCAAGGATCCATTTGAGGAGCGCGCTGATCTCGAGGGTCAACGCGATCTTCGGAGCACGAAGAAGGGCGCTCCACCGCGCTTCGATCTCGGACAGCTGCTTGTGCGCCTCTTCGAGCCCCTTGACGGTCTTCTCGTCCATGCCGAGGCCCATCTCCTTGGCACGCGCCACGTTCTCCGAAAGTCCCGTCAAGACCGGGATCAACTCGACGCCGGCGCGGCCGAAGATCCGCACGGCCGCGGCGTTGCGCTCGGCCGCGCTGCCCAAGGAGTTCAAGCCCTTGGAAATATCCAGCAAGACGTTGCTGGTCGGGCGGATCTCCCCGTGGGCGTCGCGCGCCGACACGCCGAGCGCTGCCAACCCACGCCGGGCCTTGTCGCCCTCCTCGCCGCTCTCCGCCAGGCCGAGCGAGAGCTTGCGCATCGCCCCTTCGAGCGACCCGATATCGGACCCCGCCAACCGCGCCGCGAACGTGAACTGCCCCACCTCCTTGGTGGTGAGGCCCATGCGCAGCGACGTGTTTTGGATCGACAGGCCAAGCTCGCCCATCTGGTGAGCGACGGACAACGCGGCCGTGCCGGCCGCCGCCATGCCGCCAGCGGTCGCAACCAGCCCCGTGCCAAGCGGACCCAGCGTCTTGAGCATCCCCTCGGCCGCGTTGCCCGCGGTCTGCAGCGGATTCTGAATTGCGTCCTTGATGTGACCGGCGAACGCCTCCCACGATGCCGGGTTCGGACCCTTTTCCGACTTGTCCTTTGCCTCCTGGACCTTGTCGATGTACTTGTTGAGCGCAG
>JARLIY010000113.1 GCA_031291475.1 Xanthobacteraceae bacterium | reverse complement strand
GTCGGGCTCTATTGCGAGCGGGTCGACCATCATCCCGAATGGAAGAATATCTACAACCGGATCTGGGTCGAGCTGACGACGCATGATTCCGGGGGGGTCACAAAAAAGGATCTCGCGCTCGCGGCCCATATGGACGCGGTCTTCTCGCGGGGGCGCTGATCATTCCGCCGCGCTGATCGCGGCGAGGCGGTTGCGCGCCTGTTCGCGCGGGCCAGGCAGGTGGATGCAGACCTTCGCGCCTTGGCCCGGCGCGGAATCGACGCGCAATTCGCCGCCGTGCAGCTCGACCAGCGAGCGCGCGATGGCGAGGCCGAGGCCCGGACCCTTCATGCCGTCCTGCATCAGCGGCGAAATCTGCTCGAAGGGGCGGCAGACCAGCGCCAGATCGTCCTCGCTCATGCCGCAGCCGCTGTCCTCGACGATGATGTCATGCGCCGGTCCTTGACGGATCGCGCGTACCGCGACGCGGCCGCCCTCGGGCGTGAACTTGATGGCGTTCTTCATGAGGATGCCGATGATGCGCTTCAGCAGTCCGGGATCGGCGAAGACGCGGCTGTCGGCGGGAGCGTCGCATTCGATCGCCACGTTCTTCGCGGCGGCCGGGGCGCGGCAGGCGTCCACGGCTTCGGCCAGCGTCGGCGCCAGGTCGATCTCGCGGGCCTGCAGCGCCACCTGGCCGGCGTCGAGCCGCGACATTTCAAGCACGTCGCTGATGACGCCGTGCAGATATTCGCCCGACTGCCGGATATGGTTGGCGTATTGGACGTAGCGCGGATTGCCGATGTCGCCGAAGAGCTGCTGCTCCATGACTTCCGCGAACCCGATAATATGGGTGAGCGGCGTGCGCAGCTCGTGGCTCATATTGGCGAGGAAATCGGATTTGGCGCGGTTGGCCGTTTCGGCGGCGGCTTTCTGTTCGAGATAGCGCTCGGCCAGTTCGGCGAGCTGCTGGGCCTGAAACTCCAGCGTCTGACGCGATTTGCGCAGATCGGCGACGGTCGCCATCAGCCGCCGCTCGCTGTCGAGCAATTGCTGCTCGTGCTGTTTCAGGGCCGAAATGTCGGTGCCGACCGAGACATAGCCGCCGTCCTTGGTGCGGCGCTCGTTGATCTGGAGCCAGCGGCCGTCGGCGAGGCG
>JARLIY010000112.1 GCA_031291475.1 Xanthobacteraceae bacterium | reverse complement strand
GATCGGCGACATCGGTCATCAGCACGTCGGCCCCGTCCATCCAGGAGAGACGCCCGATGCTTGCGTTGGTTCCTTTGTAGATCGACGCGACCGCCACGTGGCCATTGGCGTCGAGCGGATGCGCTTCCTGCTGGACGACGGTTAGCGACATCTTGCCGCCATAGTCTGGCCGGTCGTCGGCGCAAGCCGCTCCGGTCAAAGTAACGAGCGAGGTGGCGACCGCGAGCGCAAGGCGGCCACAGCCCAATTGGTTGATCCGCATGATGTCCTCCCAGGCAGGGGCGGAGACCGCCGCCCCGGACGTCCGTTCGTTGCCGTCCTCATCGGTGGAGGATCGGACGAACGTTTTGTTTTCAACGAGATTAAGGTACGATCGACGTTGGGCGGCGTCCTGACGGGGCGCTGAAAAGTTCTGAAATTTCGCTGAAAAGACATTTGGCCGACGCCGACTTAGTAACGGGAGGCAAGCCATGGACGGATTGTCGGAATCCGCGCGCCAAGACCCGAATTTCTTGAATGACCGCGTTCATCTCAAAAATTTCATCGTCGATCTCCGACGGGGCGAACTCCTTGACCGTGCAGGCGCGCGCGTCGATCTCCGGGCGCATTCTCTCGATTTGTTGCTCCGTCTGGCCGCCAATGCCGGCCATGTGGTGACGAAGGACGAATTGTTGGCGGCGGTTTGGCCCGACGTCTGCGTTAGCGAGGATTCGCTCACCCAGTGCGTCTCCGACATCAGGAAGGCGATCGGCGATGTCGAGCACGACATCGTTCGGACGGCGCCGCGCAAAGGCTATGTTCTTGTCGCGGACGCCGCGCCGGCGGCGGCTCGTCATCCATCGCATGAACATGCGGTCGGCTGCGGCCGGGTGCCGGATCGCCCCTCGCTCGCCGTGCTCGCTTTCGACAGCTATTCCGCCGAGCCCGAGCAAATGATGCTGGGCGACGGCCTGGCTGAGGACATCACCACCGAATTGGCGCGCAACAGGGATTTGACCGTTCTCGCCCGGCACACCAGTTTCAGCGTTAAGGGTCAGGGCAAGACGGCCGGCGACATCGCTCGCCTATTCAATGTCCGTTATTTGCTCGAAGGCAGCGTGCGGCGCGTGGGCGACCGACTGATCGTCAACGCCCAGTTGATCAACGG
>JARLIY010000111.1 GCA_031291475.1 Xanthobacteraceae bacterium | reverse complement strand
GTGCCGATCGGCGTGTTCGGCATGGCGGCCGGCGTCGCCGCCTATCCCACCATCAGCCGCCTCGTCGCGCGCGGCGACATCCCGGAAGCCTACAGCCTGCTGCGCCGCGCCGTGCGGCTCATGCTCGCCTTGACCTTCGCCGCGCAGGTCTGCCTGACGGTCGCCGGTTTCGAGGCCGCCTATCTGATCTGGGGCCTGTTCGCCAATCGCTTCACGACAGCCGACGCCGAGGCGACTGGCGTTGTTCTCGCCTTCCTGAGCCTGGGCCTGAGCGGCTGGGCGGCGCAGACATTGATCGGCCGGGGCTTTTATGCGCTGGGCAGCACCTGGCCGCCGACTTTGCTTGGCACGGCCATCGCTGCGCTTTCTCTCCCGCTTTATGTCGTGTTCCGCCAGCACTGGGGGGCCATCGGCCTCGCCGTCGCCAGCGCGATCGCCATCCTGGCCTATGTCCTCGCCCTGGGGCTGCTGCAGCGCCGGCGCTTCGTCCGCGAGGCGGCCGCGCGCGGCTGCGCCTTGAAGGACGAGCCCGGAATGTTCGACGCCGCCGTGCGTCTGGGCGCCTCGGCGGCGCTGGCCATCGCTTTTGGCCTCGCCGCACGCGCGGCGCTCGTGGGCGTGCTGCCCGGAACCGGCCTTTTCGCATTGCTGGCGCGCGCCTCTTTGCTGTGCGCGCTCGGCCTGTCGGTCTATGCTGGCGCGGCCCGGCTGCTCGGCGTCCGCGAGATCGTGGAAATCGAGCGAACGATCCTTCGCAAACTCCGACTGCGGCGGCCAGCAGGACCGAATTTGGGAGAAACGACGTGACGATCAAGGACATCCTGCTTCACCTCGGCTCCGGCGCTCCGGCGCAGGCCGCCAGCGCGTTTGCCTTGTCGCTGGCGCAACAGACCGGAGCGCATGTGACGGCGGCGTCCGTCGTGATCGACGTTCCCGCGCCCGCGCCCGACCCCGCCGGTCTCGCCGCCTCGTGGGACTTCACCGATTTCGAGGCCTTTTCGAAAATCGCCGAGCTGCGGCGCGGCGCCGCCGAAAAGGCCTTTGCGCGTTTCGCGTCCTCCGCGCCGGCCGGCGTCGCAACCGAAAGCGTCGTGATCGAATCCTACCAGGAGCGCGCCCGCGACGATTTCGCGCGGCTGGCGCGGCATTTCGACCTTCTGGTCATCGCGCGCAACGACGACGGGGCCGGCGAGGATCTCGCCGCCGGCGAACAAAGCCGCGTCCTGCTGTCCAGCGCCCTGTTTGGCTCCGGGCGCCCCGTCTTCGTCATTCCGCCGGAGGACGACGGCGTGGCGCGACTCGGCCGCGCGCTGGTCTGCTGGGACGCAGGGATGCAGGCGGCGCGCGCCGTCGCCGCCGCTATGCCGCTGCTCGCCCTGGCCAAAAGCGTCGAGGTCGTCTGCGTCGCCGAGGACGGGGAAGCCGCGGAGCTGCCCGGCTTCAACATCACGCGCCACCTCGCGCGGCACGGCGTTTCGGCGGCGTTGCGGGAGATCGTTTCGCCGCAGGACACGGCGTCGGCGCTGCTCGACCATGCGCGCGCGAGCCAAGCCGATTTCCTCGTCATGGGCGGCTACGGCCATTGGCGCGTCAGCGAACTGATCCTCGGCGGAACGACGCGCACCGTCCTCGACTCGACGCCGCTCCCCGTCTTCATGGCTCATTGACGCCCGGTCTGACATGTCTGTTTGCGGCGCCCGTTTGCGCGCTTTTCACCGTTTTGCGTTAGGCTACCTTGGGCTTTCCCGCGGGACGGATGCCGGGCTGCGTTTTCAATCTGCACCGAAAAGATCGCGCGTATAGATTTTGTCCGCCACTTCGTCGAGAACATCGGACCTGCGGTTGCAAAGGATGATGTCGGCCTCGCGCTTGAAGGCGTCGAGATCGTTGACAACGCGCGAACGAAAAAACTCCGGTTCCGTCAAGATCGGTTCGTGAACAATGACTTCGATGCCCTTGGCCTTGATCCGTTTCATGATCCCTTGAATGCTCGATGACCTGAAATTGTCTGAGCCGGCCTTCATGACCAGGCGGTAAATGCCGACGACCTTGGGATTGCGCTGGATGATGTCCTGCGCGATGAAATCCTTGCGCGTGGAATTGGACGTGACGATCGCCTGGATGAGAGTCTGCGGAATCTTGTCGTAATTGGCGAGAAGCTGCTTGGTGTCCTTGGGCAGGCAGTAGCCTCCATAGCCAAAGGACGGATTGTTGTAATAATCACCAATCCGGGGATCGAACGAGACGCCGTCTATGATCTGGCGCGCGTCCAGATCGTGCGACATCGCGTAGCTATCCAGTTCATTGAAGAAAGAAACACGCATCGCGAGAAACGTATTAGCGAAGAGCTTGATCGCTTCTGCCTCATCGGAATTGGTGAGGAGGGTCGGCACGGCGGCTTTCGTTGCGCCATGCTTTAGCATGTTCATGAAAATTTCCGCGCGTTCCGACCGTTCGCCGACGATAATCCGCGATGGATGCAGATTGTCGTAAAGCGCCCGACCCTCGCGGAGGAATTCCGGAGAAAAGATGATCTGCTCATTGCTGAGTCTTTGGCGCAAGTTACGCGTATAGCCAACCGGTACCGTGGACTTGATGACGATTGTGGCGGTCGGATTGATGGCGATCACATCCGTGATCGCATTTTCGACGGACGAAGTGTCGAAAACATTGGTTCGAGGATCGTAATCCGTCGGCGTGGCGATGATGACGTAGTCGGCTCCGGCATAGGCCTCGCGCGCATCCAGCGTCGCTGTGAGGTCGAGCGATGCGCTCGTCAACCATTCCTGCAATTCGCGATCGGCGAACGGGGCTTCCTTGCGCTGCAGCTTTGCCACTTTTTCCGGCCAAATGTCCCGGATAGTGACGGTATGCCTTCTGGAGAGCAATGCGGCGATGGAAAGCCCGACATAGCCCATGCCGGCGACGGCGATTCTCATTCCTGCTTCTCCAAAAAATAACTTTGGCCCTCGGACATCTGGCGGCGCCCGTCGGATGGCCAATTACGCTATCACAAGATCAAGAAACAAAGGGAGGTCGACGGCAAGCTTGCGTTTTATTGTGCAAGGTAACCCATGATGCGATTCGCGCAGGGAGTAGCTTGCGCCTCCACATGAATAAAAACGCTTCGTCGTTCAAGCGATGGATATTGGCGCCCTGTTGGCGCAGGGAATGCCGTGGTCCCGCATATAGGCGAGATCGGCGTCGGTCGCGAAGGTCCGGTCCCAGGCATCGAGCTTCGGCTGCATGATCTTCTTGTGCAGCGGCGGCACGAGCGCCAAAGCGATCATGACGAGATAGCCGTGCTGGTGCTTCGGCGAATCGCCCCGCGTCTGCAAGTCGCCACAGGCGCGCCGCGGATAAGCGTGGTGATCGGAATGGCGGCCGATGCTGTAGAGCACCGCATTGGTGCCCATATGATAAACGTCCCACGACAGCCGAGGCTCGAGCGGTTCGCCTTCGACGCGCAGCACGCCGTAATGCTGCACATAATCCGTGGCCGCGAGGAAGAACCGTCCCAGCGCCGCGCCGACGGCATAAGCGGCGACGCCCTTCAGTCCGGCGATCAGGTAGAAGAACGCGACGAACGCCGCGACGAGCAGCCAGCCATTGAGAAAGCGGTTTTGCAAGCTCCACAGCGAGACGCCGCGCCGCCGGAGCCGTTCATGCTCGAACCGCGCACCGGCTGCGATGTTGCCGATATAGACGCTGGGATAGAAGCGATAGAGCGACATTCCGCGCATCGGCGTGCCCGGATCGGACGGCAGCCCGAGATAGCGATGATGGATCGCGGGATGGTGGATCGAAAACCACGGATCGCCGCCGAGCGTGCTGATCCAGCGCGACAGCGTGATGGTGAAGGGCTGATCCGTCCGGTGCAGCAGTTCGTGCGCCGCATTCAGCCCGAGCGCCCAATTGAAGCCCTGCACGAGAATGGCGAGGGCCAGGTCGAGCCCCGTCGTCGACTGCCGCACGGAATCCAGGTCGATTCCGAGCGG
>JARLIY010000110.1 GCA_031291475.1 Xanthobacteraceae bacterium | reverse complement strand
GGAGCGTCCGCGATTGGCGAGCGGGGCGTACAGGAGCGGCAGCGCGGCTGTCCGCGATAGCGGCCGGGTTGAGCGCGCCGTCCTCGTCGGAGTGGACCTTGGGGTCCGTTCGCGTGACAACCGCGCAACCATCATGGCGGCGCGTGCGCAGAGCGTGTGTCTTGATTCCGACGAGTGCGCCCCGCAACCCGCGACTCCCCGACAATCCACGCGCCCGCAGCGTTCGGTGGCCGCCGCGCGCGAGGCTCAGGGTCTCGATGCCGAGGAATCTCTCGCCGAATTTCGCGAACTGCTGCTGAGTGCGGGCGGGCAGGTTGCCGCCGAGGTGCTGCAGCGCCGCCCGCACCCCGACCCCGCAACCCTCATCGGTTCCGGCAAGGTTGAGGAGATTGCGGCCATCGCCGCATCCACCAACGCCGACCTGGTTCTCTTCGACCACGACCTTACAGCCACGCAACTGCGCAACCTTGAGGCCGCATTGCCGTGCCGGGTGCTCGACCGGACGCAACTTATCCTCGACATTTTTGCGCGCCACGCGCGCACCCGCGAGGGACAGTTGCAAGTGGAGCTGGCGCAGCTTGAATACATGCTGCCGCGGCTGACGGGGCGCGGCAAAGCCATGTCGCAATTAGGCGGCGGCATCGGCACCCGTGGACCCGGCGAGACGCAGCTCGAAACCGACCGCCGTCGCATCCAAAGGCGCATCGATCAGCTCAAGCGCGATCTGGAGGGCGTGCGCCGCGTGCGCCGCCAGCAGCGCCAGCGCCGCGAGGCCGTTCCCGTGCCCACGGTCGCCCTGGTCGGCTATACCAACGCGGGCAAAAGCACGCTCTTCAATACCGTCACCGGTGCGAAGGTGCTCGAGTCGGCCCGCATGTTTGCCACGCTCGATCCCAAGTTGCGCGCCATCGAGCTGCCCAGCCGCCGCCGCGTTCTCCTGTCTGATACGGTCGGATTCATCCGCAACCTTCCGCACACGCTTGTCACCAGCTTCCGAGCCACGCTCGAAGAGGTGGAACAGGCCGAGGTGCTGATTCATGTGCGCGACGCTGCTTCCAGCTACGCCGACGAGCAAAAGGCACAGGTCGAGAAAGTGCTCGGCGAACTCGAAAGTTTGTCGAAGCCGCGCATTGAAGTGCTGAATAAGATCGATCTGCTGCCTGAAGCGGAGCGCGCGGCGTTACTGACCCGTGCGAACTCCGGTCCGAAAGGTACAGCCGACCCCGACGGCATCGCTGCAGTAGCGGTTTCCGCGTTGACTGGCGAGGGTATGGATGATTTGCTCGCGGCTATCGACGCTGCGCTTCAGTCCGATCCTGTGATTGAAGCGGAGTTGCGCGTCCCGCAGCATGAGGGTGCGGTCCTGGCGGCGATTGAAGCGGGCATGGTCGTGCACACGCGCGAGTACGAAGGCAATGTGGTTCGCCTGTCGGTGAGCGGGCCGGCTTCGCTGGTGGGACGCATGCGGCGCTTCCGTGCGCGCGGAGAATAGGCGGCGAGCGGCTACGCAGTGAGGTTATAGATCAATCCGAAGGGATCCTGCACGTAGCAGCGCGGGAAGTCGGGCTCATCCTTCACGACTTTTCCGCCGGCAGCGACAATCCGCTGCTTCGCCTCTTCCACATTATCCACGGTCACCTCGAACACAGGCCCCAGCGCCGGTCCTTCTTCGATGAACAAGTTAATGTTGGGTCCGTGGAGATCGATCCACCGGTCGTGCTCGCCGGTAATTGTGAAGCCGAGTTGATTCACGTAGAACGACGCGGCGGCTTTCGGGTCGGGCGCCTGAATCAGAATGTCGGTGCCGAATGTGTTTGCCATAAGACCTCCTCAAGAACTGCGCGGAGAGTAAAGGGGTCTCCGCCTTTCGTTCAGCCGCGCTTCCGTCCGCCGCGCGGTGCCCCGGGCCGCGAAGCGCCGCGCTTCGGGCCGCCCTTAGTATTGCCGCGGTATTTGCCTGCCGAACCTGGCTTACCGCCAAAGCTCGGCCTGCCGCTGAAGTTCGGCTTGCTGCCGAACGACGGCTTCGGTTTGCTACCGCCAACTTCGGGGCCCTTTTGAAACTCCGCAACGCGCTCGATCTCAATGCGCGGCCTGGCTTCGCCACGATCAGGCCGCGGACTGGGCCGAAATTCCGGCCGATCGCTGCGAGGTTTGAACGGTGCGCGCGGTGCGCTGGCGAAGCGATTCTCACCGCGATCCTGGCGAGGTGCAGAGCGAAATTCCGGCCGGTCGCTGCGGGGTTTGAATGGTGCGCGTGGTGCGCCGCTGAAGGGCCTCTCGCCGCGATCCTGGCGAGGAGCAGAGCGAAATTCCGGCCGGTCGCCGCGGGGCTTGAAGGGTGCGCGTGGCGCACTGCTGAAACGTTTTTCGCCGCCTTCCTGGCGTGGTGCAGGGCGAAAATCCGGCCGATCGCCGCGGGGCTTGAAAGGTGCGCGTGGCGCACTGCTGAAACGTTTTTCGCCGCCTTCCTGGCGAGGTGCAGGGCGAAAATCCGGCCGATCGCTACGAGGCTTGAAGGGTGCGCGTGGTGCGCCGCTGAAGGGCCTCTCGCCGCGATCCTGGCGAGGTGCAGGGCGAAAATCCGGCCGATCGCTACGAGGCTTGAAGGGTGCGCGTGGTGCGCCGTTGAAGGGTCTCTCACCGCGACCCTGCCGCGGAGCGCCGCGAAATTCAGGACGATCGCCGCGGGGCTTGAATGGCGGACGTTGGGCGCTGTTGAAGGGCCTTTCGCCGCGTTCCTGCCGCGGAGCAGGTCGCCGATCGAACTTCCGGTCTCTGGATTGGCCGCGTTTCTCCGCCGCAACGCCGGCTTCTTTCGGCAGCAGCTTTTCGATCCTGGGACGGCGCGGCTTCATCTTGCCCTCGGCCGTCAGCCGCAGCGCGTTCACTTCATCTTCGGCTAGTTCGCGCATGTTTCCCGGCTCCACATCGAGCACCAGTGGCCCGTAGCCCACACGGCGAATTTTTTCGGCAAAGTGTCCGATGGCCGCAAACATCTTTCTCAATTCGCGGTTACGTCCCTCCGTCAACACCACCTCAAACCAGGGATTGTCGCCCTCGCGGAACTCGCGCACGCGCGCCGGGGCTGTACGCACCCGCGCCGAACCTGGCTCGCCTTTTTCAATCGTCACGCCGCCACGCAAGCGCTCGAGTTCTTCTGCGCTCGGCTTCCCCGCGACCTTGACGAGATACGTCTTCTCCACGCCCGAGCCGGCTTTGCTGAGCAGATTGGCCAATTCGCCGTCGTTGGTCATCAGCAGCAGGCCTTCGCTCAGGTAATCGAGCCGGCCCACCGGGTACACGCGCTCTTTTGCCTTGGCGAAAAACTCCATCACTGTAGGCCGGTGTTCGGGATCGCTCATCGTGGTGACGTAGCCGCGCGGCTTGTTGAGCATAAAGTAGCGATGCCGCTCGGCGCCCTGTAGCAGCTTGCCGTCGACGCGAATGTGATCGCGCCCGAGATCGGCCTTGCTGCCCAGTTGCGTCACCACCTGGCCATTCACCATCACGCGCCCCGCGACAATCATCTCCTCGGCGTGACGCCGGCTGGCAATGCCCGCCTGGGAGAGAATTTTTTGCAGCCGCTCAGGATTTGCGGCGGGACGCAGCTTCCGGTCTGTCCCGGATTCCTCTTCTTCTGGAGCGGCCTCGGTGTCTTCTGCCTGCGAAGCCTGGGCAGCCGCGGTCATTCCCGGTCCCGCTTCGAGAGCCTCAATCTTCACGCTCGCAACTTCGGCTTCGGTGTGCATCAATTTCTCAGTTTCGCCCAGGTATTTATGAGCCTCCCCATTGCTCACGTCGCCAATGGGATCGAGCACCGGCTCGTCAATGCGGGGCGCGGATTCCTGCTTTACTTTCGCAATGCGTGTTTTGCTCTTCGCGGCGGGCGCTTCGGCTTCGGCAGGACTTTTCCTGGCCGGCGTTGCACGTTTCTTTGCGGGCGCAGGCGATTTCGTCGCGGTTTTCGCGGTCTTCGCGCCAGCTACGCCGCTTTTGGCCGCAGATTTCTTGGTTGCGGCATCCGTTTTTTTGGCTTTGGGCGCAGCTTTCGCCGCGGGTGCGGCCGACTTCGTTTTCTTTTTTACTGTCATGGGGAAACCTGTGACCTTCTGCTCATTCCGCGTCGCCGGCTGACGCATCGGAAGCGGCTTGTAGGGATTGCGCCGGGGTTTCGGCTTCGTGGTTCGCACCTCTGCCGTTCGTTCCACCGTCTGTCTCGGTGCTCAAATCCGGGTTGAACTCGGCTGCGGCTTCGGTTGCTGCTGCTTCACTGCTCGACGGCTGCGGCCCCGCAACTTCTGACTCTTCCAGCTCGCTCGCCGCGATCTTCTCGAACTCTTCCATCGACGGCAGCTCGGAAACATCTTTCAGTCCGAAGCGCAGCAGGAACTCGCGCGTGGTTTTGTAAAGAATCGGCCGGCCGATCACGGGCTTGCGTCCCGCGGTGACGATGAGCTTGCGCGCCAGCAGGGACCCGAATACCCCCGACGAATCCACGCCGCGAATCTCGTTCACCTCCGGCGCAGTCACCGGCTGCTTGTAAGCGATGACCGCCAGAGTTTCGAGCGCCGGCAGCGAGAGCTTGAGCGGCGGCTTCTGTCCCTTGATGAACGAACGCACCGCCTCGTGATACTCCGGCTTGGTGGCCATGCGGTAGCCGCCGGCAATCTCGCGGATCTCGACGCCGCGGCCATCGACGGCATAGTCGGCGATCAGTTCGTCGAGCAGTTGCCGGATGACGTCGCGGGCCTCGCGGTCGCGCAGCTTAGCCGCGCGCTTTGCCTCTGCCGCGGCCTGGTCTGCCTCCGGCGCGGCGGCATCTTCGCTGGCTGCTTCGGCACCGGTCTCGGAATCCGTACCGCCGGTCTCCGTGATCGTAACGCCGGTCTCCAG
>JARLIY010000016.1 GCA_031291475.1 Xanthobacteraceae bacterium | reverse complement strand
TGCTCGATCTCGACGGCGTCGTTCATGTCGGCGACGCGCCCTTGCCCGGCGCGCTGGAGGCGGTCGCGCGGCTGCGCGAGGCGAAGCTGCCGTTTCGTTTCGTCACCAATACCACGCGGCGTCCGCGTCGAAGCGTCGCCGCCCGGCTGGCGGCGCTCGGCCTCGTCGTCGCGGAAGAGGAAATCTTTACGCCCGCGAGCCTGATGCGCGATCAGCTCGCCGCTCGCGGCCTTGCGCCGCTGCTGATTGTCCATCCGGATTTGCGTGAGGATTTCGCCGGGCTCGCCGAGGGCCGCGAGGCGGTGGTGGTCGGCGATGCGGGCGAGACCTTCACCTATGACGGATTGAACCGGGCGTTTCGCGCCCTCGTTCATGGAGCGGAGTTTTTTGCTCTGGCGCGCAACCGCAATTTCCTGGACCGCGACGGCGAACTGAGCCTCGACGCCGGCGGTTTCGTCGCCGCGCTGGAATATGCGGCGAAGCGGGAGGCGATGGTGATCGGCAAGCCGTCGCCGGAATTTTTTCATTCGGCGGTCGAGGCGATGGGCGTTCCGGCGGCCCATGTGCTGATGATCGGCGACGACGCCGAGGCCGATATCGGCGGCGCGAGCGCTGCAGGTCTGCTCGGCGCGCTGGTGAAAACGGGCAAATATCGCGACGGCCAGGAAAAGACGCTGGCGATTCCGCCGACGCTGATCGCCGACGATCTTCCGGCCGTGGTCGATGAGATCTTGAGGTCACGCGGGAGGCGCTCATGACTCCGGACGGATTGACCATCCTGCCCAGCGCCCACGGCGCCAGGGAGACCATGGATCGGCTCGCCACAGCGGTCGCCGCGGCCGGAATGAGCGTTTTTGCCCGGATCGATCACGCGGCGGGCGCGGAGGCCGCTGGCCTGACGCTGGCGCCGATGGAAGTGCTGGTATTCGGATCGCCCGTTGCGGGAACGCCGCTGATGGAGGCGTCCACGACGACCGGTATCGACCTGCCGTTGAAGGCGCTGGTCTGGGAGGACGACGCCGGCCAGGTCTGGCTCGCCTATAACCAGCCCGCCTGGATCGCGAAACGTCATGACCTCGGCGTTGGCGCCGCGCCGATCCTCAAGGCGATGGCGGACGCGCTCGCGAAAGTCGCAGATTCCGCGCTTTCGTCCGCAGCTGGCTAGTGGTCGAAATTTGACGCTTGGATCCGGCAATGAATGTCCCAGAACGGCGGAAAGCGGAAGCCCGCGGACGCCGCCTACAACGTCCGCTCGGCGCCGATTGTGTTGAAAAACTCGGCCGTTGATCAGGCGCCGACGCCGTGATTCACTTCCCTTGCTGATTTGGCGGGGGATGCAGCGATGATGGGCGTTCAAGCGGCGGCGGCCCGGTTGTTTTATGATTTCTGTCTCGACGATCACGTGCCCGCCGACCATCAGCTCCGGGGTATCGATCGGCATCTTGACCTTGAAGTCGTCCGGAACGCGCTGAAGCCGTTTTACAGCAACACAGGCCGGCCTTCGGTCGATCCCGAGCTGATGATCCGCATGCTACTGGTCGGCTATTGCATGGGCATCCGTTCCGAGCGCCGCCTGTGCGACGAGGTCCATCTCAATCTCGCCTATCGCTGGTTTTGTCGCCTCGGGCTCGATGGCAAAGTCCCCGATCATTCGACCTTTTCTAAGAACCGGCACGGGCGTTTTCGCGAGAGCAACGTCCTGCGGCATCTGTTCGAGACCGTCGTTGCGCGCTGCTTGGCTGAAGGGCTGGTCAGCGCCGAGGGGTTCGCCGTCGACGCCAGCTTGATTCCTGCCGACGCCAGCAAGCAGCACGCAGTGCCCAGCAGCGACTGGAAGCCCGAAGAGATCACGGAGGAAGCCTGCCGTGCGACGCGGGAATATCTCGCGACACTTGACGACGCCGCGTTTGGCGCGGCGACGCAAGTCACGCCAAAGTTCGTTTCGCTGTCCGACCCGGCGGCCCAGTGGACTGCGGCGCTCAAGGGCCCCGCCTTCTTCGCCTACTCGACCAATTATCTGATCGACACCGATCATGGTGTAATCGTCGATGTCGAAGCCACCCGCTCGATCCGCCAGGCCGAGGTCGGCGCCGCCCAAACAATGCTGGATCGAACCGAGGATCGCTTTGGCCTCAAGCCCGGTTATCTGACTGCTGACACCGCCTATGGCACGGCGCAAAACCTCGCCTGGCTCGTCAAACAGAAGCTGATCGCGCCCCACATTCCGGTCTGCGACAAGTCCACGCGAACTGACGGCACATTCTCGCGTTCGGACTTCACGTTCGACGCCGAAGCCAAACGCTATACTTGTCCGGCCGGCAAGCACCTTGTCCAGTTCCGGCGCGCTTACACGAAGCCGCGCACCGGCGTCACCGCCGAAGGAACGCGCCTGTATTTCGCGAGCAAGAAGGATTGCGGCGTCTGCCATCTCAAGGCGCGCTGCTGCCCGAATATGGTGGCGCGCAAAATTCCGCGCGACGTCGACGAAGACGCCCGAGACGTGGCGCGGGCCCTCGCCACGACACCCGAATTTAAGGTTGCCTGCCGCCGGCGGAAAAAAGTCGAGATGCTGTTCGCCCATCTCAAGCGCATCTTGCGGCTCGGACGCTTGCGGCTACGCGGTCCATGCGGCGCGAAGGACGAGTTCCTACTCGCTGCAACCGCACAGAATTTGCGGCGGCTTGCCAGATTGCGGCCAGCGATGCCGCCAATGGAGGCGGTGGCGGCATAGGCCGCCGATACGGCGGCCACGCGGCCGCCCACGCGCACCCCCTCAACACTCAAACCTGGAGAAATCCGC
>JARLIY010000109.1 GCA_031291475.1 Xanthobacteraceae bacterium | reverse complement strand
GACTCCGAAGGATCTGCGGTCGGACATCGCGGACAAGGACGCGGATCGCATCTGGTGGGCGAACAAGCGCGGCGTGCATCCCAACTGGTTGATCCCGCTGAAGTCCGACAAGATCGGCGGCGAGATGCGATGGAACGACACTGTGGTTCGGGTCGAGAAGGTGACGGCGGCATGAACGCCGATGCCGAGGCTCTGGCTGGATCAACGCGCGGCGAGTTGGCCGGCCTGTATGGCTTGCTCGCCGAAGTGTTTCGCCGGCCGCTTGATCGGGGCCAGATCTTGCGCTTCAGAGATCCGTCTATGGCGACGGCGCTGAAGGAAGCGGGCGTCGATGCCGGACCAGACTTCGCGTCCGAGGACGTGAGCGCGCTTCAGCATCGACTCGCGGTCGATTACACGCAATTGTTCCACGCTCCGGCTAACCCGACGGAGCGTGTTTCGCCTTACGAGGGGCTGTTCACCGGAGTCGACGATAGCCTGGGTGAATCTCGATCGGACGCGGTGCGCCACTTCATGGGCGACGTCGGCTTCGAGGTCGCGGAAGGCGCCGGAGAGATGGCCGACCATATCAGCGTCGAACTCGCGTTCCTCGCCGAATTGACTCGGCGAGAGGCCGAGGCGCGCGCCGCGGGCGATGCCGAGCTGGCGAATCTCGCCGCTGAGATAGCGAAGCGGTTCCTGGAGGCGCATCCGATGCGATGGGTGGGCGACTTTGCCGACAGAGTCGAGGCGAGGGCGCAAACGCCGCTCTATGCGGCGATGGCGCGGTTGCTCGGAGAAGTGCTCGATAGGGGGCTTGCAACGTTGGAGCCGACTTGATCAGTTTCGCTGTGCGGCGGAAACTGCCGCCTCGTCTTGTTGCAGGCCGACGTACCCTCGGGCGCACAGGCGTCGGGCAAACAAGGGTCAGCAATCTCAGCATTTGCTTTTGCTGACTTTCATCGCGAGTCGGTGATCGGCATTGTCAATATTGGCGATTTGACAACCGCATCGTGGTCCAGTGCGCGGCCGAGCCTTGGGCTGTAGCAACCGACCGCGATCGAGTTTTGGTGATCTGCTTCGACAAGGGCGGCTGGCGCGATCCAGCCGAACGTGGCAAGCGGGGGTGTCGTGGTACTGCGGTTGCACGAAGGTCTTGCGTGTGGACGGTCCCACCTCCAAGCTTCGCCAGGACGACTTTGGCCACTCGGTGGTCGGCGAGGTCGAGAGGTGCACTAGGCCGGCGGTGGCAGTCTATGTGTTCAATGCGCCCAAGGGAGCTGAGCGATGGCTCGCGGCGGAGGAGTTCGCCCCTCCTCGATCTTCGCAATGACGACGCGCCGCGGTACGCGCCGAAGCGTCGGGAGGACGCGGCATGAGAATCTTCGGACTGGTCGGTCGAAGCGGATCGGGTAAGACCAGCCTAATGGTCGGGCTGTTGCCGGTGCTCAGGCGCCGCGGCTTCACCGTTTCGACCATCAAGCACGCCCATCACGGCTTTGATCTCGATCACCCCGGCAAAGATTCGTTTCGCCACCGCGAAGCGGGCGCCAAGGAGGTGATGCTGGTCGCCGATGCGCGCTGGGCGTTGATGCACGAGATCGACGGCGCCGCACAGCCGCCGCTCGATGATCTGCTCCGCCGCATGGCGCGCGTCGACTTCGTGCTCATCGAAGGATTTCACACCCACGGTCATCCGGCGATCGAAGTCTACCGGCCACGTGAAGGGTATGGGCTGATGTGGCGCCCGGGGTCGACCATTGTCGCAGTGGCGAGCGACGAGGAACTACCCGAAGTGGCGGTTCCAGTTCTTGATCTCAACGACGCCGAGGCCATCGCAACGTTCGCGGTGGCGAACGCCGAGACCATCCTATGATAAGCGACTACCGACGGTAAGGTCGTCTCTTCGCGATCTCAAGGAGCGTCCAATTTCGAATCTTGCGGGCGACACACTGGGGTTGTTTTCGAATCGACCATCACCTGCCCGAACTGCGGCCATCGCGCGACGGAGACGATGCCGACCGACGCTTGCCAGTTCTTCTACGCGTGCAAGGCGTGCGGCGCCCTCCTGAAGCCTAGGCCGGGAGACTGCTGCGTCTTCTGTTCCTACGGCACGGCGCCGTGTCCCCCGAAGCAGGCGGCGAACGGCGCGCCAGCATGTTGCGGCGATGAGGGAATGCATGTGGCGTGACGGTCGTAGACCCGACGGCCGGAGCTATCGCGACCTCCTCGCCGCACGGTTTCGGTCAGACCTCGGCGGAACATGCCTTTCCCTAGGCGCCGGCTTTACGATCAGAAACTGGTCGTCAGGGTCGTGAGCCAAGCCGGCGAAGCACCGACCAGCCAAGTCTCCAATTGTCTGTCGACGCCCGAAACGATCAGTGCGCCCAAAACCACGAGAAGCAGGCCGAGCGCGACCTTCGTCGCTTTACCGCCCTGCATCATTCGGCCCCGCCAGCGCAACAGGACTTGACGCGACAAGAGGCCAACCAACGCCAGAGGCGCCGCGGCGCCGACGCCGAAGATCAGCATGGTCAGCGCGACTTGCGGCAGCGATTGCCCCTGTGCGGCGAGCACCGAGGCCGCACCCAACGTCGGCCCGACGCATGGGCTCCAGACGGCGCCGAGCAGCAGGCCGATCGCCAATTGTCCCGCCAGGCCACGCGAGCCGATGTCGTTAATTCTGGCGTCCGCCCAGTTGCTGACCGGGCCGCCCGCGAGCGCCAACCGCGCCTGCAAGGTCGGCGTCGCCAACACGACGCCGATCCCGATCATCAGGATCGCGCTCGCGGTGCGAAACCGATCGCCGTCGAGTCCCAGAGAGAGACCCACAGTCGCGACGAAAAGTCCGATCGCGACGAACGAGACGGTGACTCCGGCGGCCAAAGCCGCCGGCCCGAACCTGTGCTCGCTCGCCGCGGCGCCGAGGACGATCGGAACCAACGGCAAGACGCACGGCGAGAGAACCGAGAGCAGGCCAGCAAGGAACGCAAGTCCGAAAGTCGCGAGGCTCATGACGCGCCTTCAGAGAGATTTATCGAGCAGCGCGGCGATCGACGCGGGGTTCGTGTCGCCGACGGATCGCGACGTCTCGGCCGGCCCCTTGAACGCGACGAGCGTGCTCTGCATGCGCGCGCCGAAGCGCCGCACCGCGTCCTTTTGCGAATCGAAATCCACGTGGACGACGAGCAGATCCTTGAACTTGGCGTCTTTCTCCAATTCCGACAGGATCGGCGCCTGGGCTCGGCAGGTCGGGCACCAAGGCGCCTGGATTTCGACGAGAATCGACCGTCCCGCCTTCTGCGCCGCGTCGAAGGCGGCAGGGGAATAGTCGATCCTCTCACCGGCGAAGGCGAATGGCGCCGCCACGAATGCGGCTGTGGCGAGACAGGAAGCCAGCAGATGTCGGCGCGACAGCATGACATAATTCCTCATAGGTCGGCGGCGCTCGGCTAGGTCGTGGACTCAAACCTGACCCATAGTCTGGCGGCGGCGAGAGCGACGGCGGCGAGGAAGTTTCTGGCGGTCTTGTCGTAGCGGGTCGCGATCCGGCGAAAGTGTTTGAGCTTATTGAAGAAGCGTTCGACGAGATTGCGTTTGCGATAGAGCGCGGCGTCGACGACGCGTTGGACTTTGCGGTCCGAGCAGGTCGGAATTTGGGCTTGGCCGCCGCGGCTCTCCACCAGTTCGACGATCGCCCGCGCGTCGTAGCCGCGGTCGGCGATGAGCGTGCGGCCGGGCGCGAGGCCTTCGATAACCGCCGGCGCCAAGGTTTTGTCGGAAGCCTGCCCCGGCGACAGAACCAAGCGCACGGGCAGGCCTTGCTCATCCACCGCCGCGTTGATCTTGGTGCTCAGTCCTCCACGAGAACGGCCGATGGCGTTATCCGGGCCCCCTTTTTTCCGCCGGCGGCGTGTTGGTGAGCGCGGATGATCGAACTGTCGATCAATTGCAGCGACTGCGGCGACTTGGCCGCCAGCGCCTCGAATACGCCGAGCCAAATGCCCCTTTTCGCCCACCGATTGAAGCGATTGTACACCGTCGTGTACGGACCGTAGCGCTCGGGTAAATCTCGCCACGGCGTCCCCGTGCGCAAGACAAAGAAGATCCCGTTCAGCACCTTGCGGTCGTCGTCGCGGGGACGACCGTTCTTCTTGCCGTCCGCTCCCGGCAAGAGCGGAGCGATAATCGCCCATTCCGCGTCCGACAAGTCAAAGCGAGCCATCAAAGCCTCCTCAATCGGAAGCCTTGAATCACTCCACGCCAAAACCCTCAAGAGGTTTGGGTACAGAACCTAGGCGCTCCACCGGCAGTTCGTCGCTAAGGGCGGCTTCGTTACATCTTGCTGCTAGGCGCCAGGCAAAATCGTGCCAAGCGGCGACGATCACGAAAGCTGACGCTGGTCATCGGACATCTCCTTTGGCGCACCGACCTTGCGGACAGCCGGCGTCTTCACGCTGCCAATGACAGCCTTGATTTCGAGGGCG
>JARLIY010000108.1 GCA_031291475.1 Xanthobacteraceae bacterium | reverse complement strand
TCGGCAAGCCCGACCCGAAGCCGTTCGTCGAGACGGTCCGCGCCGCCGGCGGCGCGCTGGAATCCGCCGTGATGGTCGGCGATTCGAAGACCGACGTCGCGATCGCGCGCGCCGCCGGCGCGCCGGTGATCTGCGTCGACTTCGGCTACACCGACGTTCCGGTGGCCGAACTCGGTCCCGATCGCGTCGTGTCGCATTTTGATGATGTGTTCGCCGCCGTCGCCGAGCTTCTCGACGCGCCGCGGCGGGGCGCCGCGCCTTGACTCGTCCGCTGAGGCGGCCGTAAACGGAGCGCCCGCGGCTCAGGGGCGATTAGCTCAGTGGTAGAGCACTCCCTTCACACGGGAGGTTGCGTTCCAAAATATCATTTGTCGTCAATGGCTTGCGTCGGTGATTTTCGGGCGCGTGTTCATGTGAACCTGCTAGCGTCGGGAATGCCCGGTCGATCGCGTAGTCGGCTGGCGAGCGCGTCCCCTTCGTCTGATTGTTGAGCGCTGGCGCGGTTCTGATTCTGATCTCCCATCGCTCCAGGTCGGCGCCGGCGACGACGTAGAACGCGCTCGCCTCGCAATCGACCGCCAGGATCATGTCGACGCGTCCGGCGTAGGACACGCCCGCGCGCCCCCGGTGATATTTCGAACTGGAAAGCTGAATCCGGACGGAGTCGTTTTCGCGGTCGAGGCACGTCCGCTTGACCTGCACCTTGAACACGGCGCGCCCGTCGTCGACCAAGAGATCGTAAGGGGCGCCGTTCGTAAGCGGGCGGCTGACGATGTAGCCGCGCCGGACAAGCTCAGCCGCGGCCATCATCTCTGCCACGTCGCCGCGAAACGTCGTGCTCGTCATGGTCGTCTTGACTCCCGAATCGGATTGCCCGAAAGGGATCGTAGGTCGGGCGACTAGCTCAGCGGTAGAGCATTCGCGTCACATGCGAAGGGTCGTAGGTTCAATCCCTACGTCGCCCACCATCCTCGGGGAGCGCGCCATGACGTTCAAGCCGGGCGACCGAGTCCGCCTCAAGACTGGCGGTGGCGTCATGGCGGTCAAGGTCGTCGAAGGCGTCTATGTCCTTTGCGAGGCGTGGCCGCGCTCGGGGATCGACGTCGGCGTCTGGCCGGTCGAAGCCTTGGAGCGGGCGCCTAGCGCGCCGGTCGTTCGCCCGGCTACCGGGTGTGACCAGATTATGGAACTAACCCGGACGCGCTAGCCCTATCCGCTTCGATGTTACCGATCGGTCACATCTAACTAAGAACGCGGTATCCCGATACCTCGTCCCCCAGGCGCCTACCAGCCCCACAGACACGTTTCGGGTCCGGCGCAACGCATTGGACTGGCGGCTTAGTCGACGCCAGCAGGCGGTCCGCGCTGGCGATCGGCGGGACGAAAAAAGCCCCGCCGGGTTAGGGCGGGGCCTTTGGTCGGCGTAGGGCTTCGGCGCGCGGCGGGAGAATGGTGATCCGCAAGGGGAGCGGCGCGCTTAGCCCGTCAGCAAAGGGTTTTGTCGGGGGAGTCGGCCTCGATACGGGGCCGTTCGTCGCCGACATGGATGGCCGCGCGGGCTCGCTTGGCAGCTTCACATGCGCCCCGCAGCAGGCGCTCCCAACTTGCTACGGCCTGACGCATTTCCAGCAGGCCCGCGGCCGAAAAGCGCATCCGCGACACAACGCGAGCGAGTTCAGCCCGATCGCGGCCGCGCTTCCGTTCGTTCAGGCCGTCGCACAAAAGCGACTCTTTGACCGCGCTGACTGCGCTGTCGAGTGTGCCGCTGACCAAGGCCCAATCCTCTTCGGCGGCGCGCAGGTCGCCCAATGCGACGGCATGGCCGGCCAGAGCAAGGGCCAGCTCGTTGGTGGCGGCGAGCGATGTTTTGGCGTCCATTAGAAAGCTCCTATCAGGCCCTTCCGGGCAACTTGACCTGTAGCGGTCGCTGCACTACATAAGGAGCGCCACACCACCTGTCAAGCCATAAGGAGCGTCATGACCGAAAAAGAGCAACCGATAACCGGCCGCCAACTCGCCGCCGCTCGCGACCTTTTGGGCCTCTTTCAATCCGAAGTCGCCGATTGGTCGCACATCAGCGAGTCGACGCTCAAACGCTTCGAGGCGGAGAAGAAAGCGCTTCCCGCAACGAACAACGTGTTTGCGGTGATCCGCGTCCTGGAACAGAAGGGCGTCGAATTTCTGCCGCGGGGCGTTCAGCTTCGATAGGCCGACGCTGCTGATCGGCGGACGGAAAAAGCCGCCAGCCCTTTTCGGGACTGGCGGCTTATCGAGGCCGGCGGCGGAGCGGGAGGAATAGCCGCGGCGCCGCCCTACGTCCACCCCCGCGGGCGCGGCCTCAACGGCGCTCTATTCGGGTCGACGATAGCAGTCGTCCGGACGCCCAAAGACAATCGGGTTTGCCGCGCGGGCGCACGCAGTAAGTTTCCCCAGAGCCGATGTCCTCCAGGCTCACCTGTTCGCCGATGCTCAAGGCGTCGCAATCGTGCTCGATCGCATACGCCACGGCGGCGGGTCGGTCACCATCATTGAGAAGGGTCGAAAACCGCACCAAGTCGTCGAGCGCGGGACAGCCGATCGCGACGTAGGCTACCCATGCCGGTTTGTGCGACACAAAGTCATGGGTCGTGATGCGCGTTCCGGGGATGGTCGCTTCGTCGGCATGGGCGCGGCGGGGCGTCATCGCCAGCGCGATCAAAGCTATCGCGGCCAGCAGCGTCATCAACGCGGCCAACGTCCCCACAAAATCGAGGGCGCGCCACATGGCGTCGCGCCAGTTGCCGGCGGGATGCGCCTCAGATATGCGGATCGACATGAAACACTCCATAAGCTAAAAGAATCAGCGCTGATGCTTTTAGCTCATAGGGCGATGCGATGCAAGCCGGGGCGAAGATGCAAGTTGTCACAGCCGGATTGACGGGGCGCCAGCTTGCCGCCGCTCGAGTCCTCGCCGGGTTGCGGCAATCTGACATCGCGGCGGCGGCGGGCTGTAGCCTTCCGACGATCAAGCGCCTGGAGACGGCGCCGCGACCGAAGCTCAGCGAAAGCTTTGCGGCGGTCGTGCGCGTGCTAGAGGCGGCTGGCGTCGAGTTTATCGAGCGGGGAGTCCGCCTTCGATGACGCAGAAACGCATGAGCGCGCGGCGGCAGTTCGTCGCGATGTCCCGCGGAAAGAGCGAGTCTTCGCAATCCGCCACGCAAGCGTCGCCGACGTCTCGCAACGCGACCGCAAGATTGACGCCGAAGTCTCCAGCGTCTGCGAGGCGAAGAGCTTCGTTGATCGACGGCCTCGTCTGATTGGTCGACCATCGGCTCGCCGCGGCGAAGAGAAGGTCGCGGATTTCCTCGCGACTTTCGGGGACGCGTTCAAGAGCGTCCCATTCCAGATCGGACAGCGGCTCTTCGGCTACGCCGACAAGCGCTTGATCGCCCGCGGCTTCGGCGCAAGCTAGCGCGGCCTCCAATTCCAAGAGCGAAGACAGCTTGAACGCCTGCGCCATATCGAATCCCCCTCAACGTCGCCACGTTGCGCGGTCCGGTGCGGGTCCGCAATGTGGCGCGTTGACGCGGAATTTGTAATGAATTGAACGCGTTACGGCGCGTTCAACTCGCTACATGAAGACGCGTAGGTCGAAGCCGCGCAGGGTGTCGGTAACGCCGTCGAAGCGGCTGAACAGGAACTCTTCGTCCGGGGCTTCAAGATAGGCGAGAGCCGCCGCCGCGACGGCCGGCGCGAACATCGCGGAGCGGCTCTTGATGTGTGCGACGAGCGCTGCGTGATGGCGCCGATGTAGCCCTCGCACAGCGAATACGGCGTCTATCACATTGCGCGTGCGAGCGAGCGCTGCAATCGTCGACTCGATCGCAGCCGGCGCATCATGAGTCAACGCCTCGCCGTAGGATTGATCCGCGCAGGCCCCGGCGCCGTGAGTCGCAAAGCTCGCGCGGCTCACGAAAAGTCCCCCGGATTCGATAGCCCCAACTGCACACACGTAACGATCGTGCGAGCTACGCCGTCCGGCAAGACCGCGGTCACTTCGAATACGTCGCCAGATTCGCAGCGACGTATCCAATCGCCCTCCAGCAGCTTGGGGGCGGGATGCGCGAAGGAAAACGTCGGAATGCGCGTCGCCACATCGAGCGGCGCTTCGCTTCCGTGGCGTTGAAACGCTCCGCCGGCGCTGTCTCGATTGTCGGGAGTGCGGCGCCCGGTCATCGCCGAGCGCCATTGAAAAATCGCGACCGCTTCGACGGGAGGCCGCTGAGGGTCCGGCGCGCCGCGGAAGTTCGGGCGCTTTATGACGCCGCGAACAAGCACAGGCTCGCCGAATTTGTCGTCGAGAACGGGCGAGACTCGGCTTTGCATCACGTCTCGAAAGTAACTCATAAACAGTCCCCTTAGTGCGCGCGGTGGCCGGACCAGGAGTCGCCGGACGGGACAACGTTCGATCGACCAATTGTCCCGTCGAGCCGCAGCGACGTTTGCGTCTTCGATATGCCGCTGGCGTCAACCGTGATGTGCAACTCGGCGTCTCCGCTGACTTTGCCTTGAACGTCGACAGGCTTGTCAGGCCGCGAAAAGACAGACGGCATCTCTTTGACGAGCCAAGTTCCGAGATCATGCAGCGACGGCCATCCGCCTCCGGGAACGTTCGCGTCCGGGATAAACAAGTTGCCGCCACTGGCGAACCGCTTGGTTTCATCTTCGTGCGGGATTGGCAGCTTGCCGTGATAGGTGAGCCAAGGCCCGTCATAGGGCGCCATCTCCCCAGCCATCGGTTGATCCGGCGGCGCAACGGCGCCAAGGCCGATCGGCGTCTCTCGCTCGGCGTTGCGCTGCGCGGCTTCTAGGTTCCGAACGTGATCTTCAAAGACGGCCTTCGCATGCGGGTCGCTTTCCAGCTCGGCCCACGATTTGCCGCCGGGGAGTTTCGTGTTGTCGAGTAGCACACCGAGTCCTACTCCGCCGACAGCGCCCGCGGCCACGACTCCGGCAGTGATACCAGCAATCGCGCCGGCGCCGAGCGCGGCGCCCCCTGCAATCGCGCCGCCCTTTCCCCCGAGCGCATTCTCGATTGCGCCGGCCTTGCCGCCAGTCGCGAGCGCAGCGGCGGCTTCATTCAACGCAGCCGCCGATCCATCTAGCGCAGCCGCCGCGCCGTCGAGCGACAATCCTGCCGCGCCGAGCTTCGCCTGCGCGCCGCCCAGGCCCATAAAGTTCATAAAGGTTTTGAGCGTCAACCAGCCGCCGCCGAGCGCGATGGCGGAGGTCGTCAACGCAGACAACGCGGCGGCGGACTTCGGCGCCCATTCAGCGAGCGAATGGATTCCGCTCTTTGCCCAGGCGAGTCCTTCCGCGACGCCCGCAAGGCCCTGCGCGAACATTCCCATCGCAGGGTTTGTCATCTCAGAAAACAGGCCCTCTAGCTGCGTCTCGGCGGCGGACAGCGCGAGCGCCGCGTCTGTGTGGACGAGCATTTGCGCCGCAGAGAGTCCCATCGCCTGATTGAGCGCGACCAAATGGGATTCGAACGAACTCATCTGCGTTATGGTTTTGATGACGAAGTCTTGAGAGCTGCGGTCCTGATAGATTCGCCGAACCGCCTCGATTTGCTTGTCGCGGGTGTCGAAGCCGTGCGCGATAAGCGCGGGAAGAAGCTTGTCTTTGATGTAGAGGTCAGGGTCCGTCGCAGCGAGGTCGGAGTCCTTGATGTGGTGGCCCAGCTTAAGGCCCTTCACCTCTCCCGTTTTGGTCAGAATGAAGTCTGACTTGTTCGCCAGGCCGAGCTTGATCATGTTGACGTAGTCGGCGTGCGCGCCGCCGCCGGCCATGACCTTTTCGAATGCCGACAACTCGACGCCCGCCGTGGTCCCGCCAAGCTCGGCGGCGAGTAGCGGCCCCATGGTCGTCGCGTAACGATCCGAGAGTCGCGAACCAGACGCTTTCGAGTATTTGGCGAACTCGTAAATGCCCTCGGTCGTAACGAGGTCGCCGAGGGTTTCCTTCGCCTTGATGAAATTGTCGAGGTAGTTCGTCAGCCGCTTCGGGTCTGAGGCGTCGCCCAGCAGTTCGGCGCCCTTGAGCGCGAACGGCAAGCCCTCGACGCCCAAGCCGAGCGCCTTCATTGCCGACGCGGCTTCGGCGATGACAGGCATCATCGCCGGAACTTCGGACTTGTCGCGCAGCACAGATCGGGTTTCACGGCTCAGTTGGATAAGCTCGGCGACGCCTAGATTGAGATTGTCGCGGGACAGGACGCGCGCTTGATCGTCGGCCTGCGCACGTTCGGCGGGCGTCATGCCGGCGGCGACGTTACGCAAGTCCTGCGTCTGAATAGCAGCGCCGCCCTGTAGGCCATGCTTGACGCCGCTCAGGATGATCGGCCCGGCGACCAAGGCGGCGGCCTGAGCGATCTGGCGGCCCATAGACCTCGCGGCCTCGCCGACACGATTGAGCATTGCGTGCATGCGGCCGAGCGCGCGCTCGTTGGCGAGCGCTGCGGCTTCGCTTGCTTTGAGGTTCGCAACTAGCGCGTTATTGGCGCCCATTGCGTCGAGCTTCTTTGCGGTGCTCTGCGCGACTTCGGCGAGGGCGCGCAGCCTCGCGCTGGCCTCGTCATTCGCTGTGATAGTTGCGACAATTGTTGGGCCAGACATGCGGCCTCCTTTTGCGGCGCGGGGGCGTTAGCCCCGTGCCGCGTTACGTTCTTTGACATGCGTGGCGAGGATCGAAACCCAGGCGACCAATTCCGTAAGACTCAGCGCCATGACTTCCGACATGGGCTGATGAAACTCAACGACAAGCGCGCCGGCCACTCGTCTTACGGCTGCGGAGGGTTTTTCTCGCCGCCAAGCCCATCGCGGATTACCCGCACCATGACGTAACACAGCTCCTTGAAGTCGTGTGCGGGCAACGCCTCTAGGACGAGCGAATCGAAACCGGTCATGTCACAAAGAAAGGACATGCACGCGACGGGATCAAAGATGTATTCGACCTTGTCGTCATAGAACCGCAGCCGATACGGGTCCGCCTTGGCGCGCAGGAATGAGGCAGCGGTCGGCTCTTTGAGGGTGATTTCCGAAACGTCGCCTCTGTGAGTCTTGAGCGGGCGGGAAAGTGTGACGGTGTTCGCGTCGGCCATTGTTGCAAGTCCTTGAAAATGAAAACGCCGAGCGAGACGCTCGGCGAGGGATGCGGTTCGACAGGTGAAAGGCGTTACGTCAGTGTAACTCCCATAACGGCAAGTGCGCCGATTAGCGGAATGCCTTCGGCGCGAGCGAGCACTTCCGCGCGGGCGATCTCTTTCATCTTCGCCTGTGCAGTGGCGTCGCCGCGCTCGGCGCGCGACTGCACGCCGCCGATCTTGATCTCGACCAGACGCTCGCGCTTGGCGTCGTCGGCGGTGGCGACGAATGCGCGAGTGGCCGACGCCTTCGACGGCGAGACATTGTCGCGTATTTCGCGCAGACGTCTTGATCGGGTGTCTTCCGGTTGCTCGGGGGCGGGAGTGGTCACAGTGTCATCCTTCGATTCAATCTTGAATTGGCTGGCGATAGCGGTCGGTGACAGACCGCGCATGAACGCGCGGGCTTCGTCGATCGAGAGAGCGCCGGCGGCGAACTCGGCGATGACTTCGGGCGCGACGCCTTCGGCCTCGGGACTGGCGGCGAGGGCGTCTAGGCGGGCCACAACAGGGTCCCGCGCGGCGGGGATGTAGTCGGGAAGGTCGACCGCGGCGATAGGACCGGCCGGGTCCTCCGGCCACGCCAAGAGGGTGTAGCCATCGGCCTTGGCCTTCGCCGCGGTAAGAGTTGCCCGTCCCGCCTCGCCGTTGACGATCGGGATGACGCGGCGGTCGGCAGTGTTCGGAACTCGAAAAGCATATTCCACGTCAATATCCCCCGTAACCGTTGGGAAATCCGCCGCTGCGGGGATTTAGCCATCGGGCGTGCGGCCCGATCCGCGCCGAGCGCTTGACGCCTCTAGCGTGATCGCACTCGGCGCCCAGGCGTGAGATCAGTAGCCGCAACTCCGCGTCATTCGAACGAGAGAAACGGATTTCTTGATCCCCGAAACGCACGCTCGCGACCGCTTGCCCCGCCAGCAATTGGAGTTGAATGTCTTTCAATGCGGCGAACGCATCGCACGGGCTCGCCGACATTCCCGCGAACGGATTCGCGGGGGGAGTCGGCATACGGTTTTGCGTCATTGCTTTTTCCTCTCGCCCTCGGGCGCTTCCTTGTTGCCGCCGGCGTCTTCTTCCTGCCCGATGCGGCGTTGCGACGTCGTAACGAAGTCGATCGGAAGGCCCGCTTCTTTGAGTGCCACGCGTTCGCGCTTAAGCTGCGCGAGGTGCGCGTCGAAGTCTTTGCCTTCTAGCGCCAACGTCTCGGAAAGCGTGTCGAGGCCGTTCGCAAGACGCAGGACGGCAGCTTGCGCGGCCTTGAGCTTGTCGGCCTCGATAACGCCGACGCCCAGGAACTCGCCCTTGCAGTACGCGCGGGGGCAATCCCAGAACGGCCGAGCGGACTCGGGAAGGGGAATCATTCCCGAAGCAAGCCATTCCTCGACAAGACAGCGATAGACGGTCGCATAGAAGCGCCCGACAATCTCGCGACGACGGCGTAACGCAGTCCTGAACGGCTGCGCTTGTTCCATCCGCGCGGCGGAGAAATTCACCTTCGAATAGTCGCCCGTTACGTCAGACGCCGCAGCGCCAGCCGCGCGTGCCGCCTCAAGACTCAGCGAACGATTGAACGCCTCATAGTTTTCAGCGAGCTTTGCGGGCTGCGTGAGCTTGAGCGAGTCACCCGGCAGTAGATGCGAAATGACTCCGCCGCCGCCTTCGCCGAGCTTCGGATGCACGCCCGGAACGCCCTTCTCTTCGTTTCCATACCAAAGAGCGTGCGAATCCATTATCGCGCCCGCAATTGCGGCTTTCATCGCGCTGCGCTCTTCGGGAATCTCCAGTCCGCCGAGAGCGACGTCCGCCGGCGATTCCGACTCAATCGTCAACGCAAAATTGAGCTGCGCAGAATGCCCGGCGATGCTCAATTCGTTCAACAGTTCGCGCGAGGCGGTGGCGGCCAACGCGTTCGTCAACGGCGACAGGCCGCGCACTTGACCGGGAACGATCTGTTCGAAGAGGTGCAGAACCTTCGGCCGTCCCCACTTCGTCCGCGCGGGAATGAATTTGAGCGTGCCGGGGTTGACGATCGCCCCCACAGGGACGCGACGGCACCAAATCCCCTCCCAACGTCCGCGCGGGGAGAATTGCACGCCGTTGAATACGCTTCCGCCCCCGTCGACAGTTTTCGACGTAACGTCAATGATGCGCGCGTCGCTGAGCGCCACCTTCGTCAGCGTCTCGACTCCGGGAACGCGAGCGACGTCGAGGAATGCAAGTGCTTCGCCGCTCAGCATGAAATTCTGAAATATCTGCGTTGCGAGCGAGTGCAGATCAAAGCGTCCTGTTACGTCGCAAGCGTCCGGGTCGTCGCAAAAGTCCTTCCATTTGTTTTCGAATTGGCGGTTAAGCTCGCGCGCTTCGTCCTCAGTGCAGCCGATTTCTTCGGCGTCGCACTTGGCGGAGAGCGTGAGCCCGTCCGGGCCGACGGTCGCGTTTGTGAGCACTTCGACGATCGTGCGCAGAGTGGACGAGCTAACCGCAAGTTCATTGCTGATTGTCGCGGCGACGACGCGGTCGCGGTGTGCGAGATTATTCCAGGGGCCGCCGTAGGCGCCGCCGCCCCAGCCGGAACCGTAGCGGCCGAACTGCAACGGAGCAAAACTCGCGAAGCCTCTCTTTTCGACTCCGTTCGGCCCCTGTAGGAAATTCGCGCTTGGCGCCGTGAGGCCGCTGGCGCTGTCGAGGGCGGGCATGATGGCGCCGCTAGAGGGAACGAGCCCGGCGACGGCAGGAACGCCGCTAACGGCCTCCGCAGTCAATTCAGCTTCACTCGGCATTGGCCGCACCTTTCTTGCCGACGTTGCGGCGAATCTCTTTCAGTCGCGCTTCCCGCTTGTCGGTCGCGACTTCGGCGCCCAGCGACGTGATTCCGATCGCTTCCGCCTGCAAAGCGGCGCGGAAGGAGTCCGCAGCCGACGCGTGGCGCGCTTCGGGCGCCGCCTTGGCGAGCAATGCCGTCGCGGCGTCGACTGACATGGGGGACCGTAGGGCAAGCTCCAGCGCCAGCATCGGCCGCGCCTTGCCGGCCTCGGATTCGATGATCGCGCTAATGCGCATGCGCTCGGCGGCGAGTAGCTGTTCAATCTGTCTCGGGTTAACGGCGGCCATATCTCAATTCCTTTAGGTGATGCTTCGGTGGAGTCGCGCGGCGTGCTCGGCGAGCGAGATCGTCGGACTCTTCGGCGCGTTGACCGCAGCGGCGGGATTCTTGACGAGCAACGCCGCGGCGCAGCACATGACGGCGCAGTCGAAAGCTTCGTTGTTTTGGTTTGGCGTCTTGATCCACGCCATGTCCGGGCGGCCTCGATTGGTGATCTTCGTATCGAGGCGTTCGGCTGCGAGTTGTGCCCAATAGTCTGACTGGAGATGATCGGGCGTCGCGATTGCGTTCGGCGTCCCGACGGGCAACGTGAGGCCCTTCGTTACGTTGATCTTGAGGCCGTCGATTCCTAGCAGCATGACGCGATGCGTCGCGCCCCTGTTCTTTGCGCCCTCGACGATCGGTTGCCGGTGAAAGCCGGTAACGCCTTTCGACGCAAAGACGCGGCGGCCTTTGGCGCGCTGTGTAGAGACGAACGGGACAACCATTCCGGTGTTAAAACCGGAATCGACAAGCGAAGCTGTGATCGGGATGACGCGTTTGTCTTCCAACTCGAATGTCCGAGCGAGCGCGCGGTCTAGGTCCGTCCAAACGGTCGGACCGGACGTGTCGCCGTTCAGGACGACATGGTCGAGAATCCACTTAGCGCCGGTCGCCTTGTTGACGCCCATGTAAGAGCATTCGAGGCGGTTCGTTTGCACGTCGCAACCGGCAACGACGAAATCGATCGCCTTGGGATACGGGGCGGCGATCGGTATCGCGAGTGCCTGTAGCTCGGAAGGCACAAGTTCAAGCTCGCTGAGCGACTCGAACGGCTCGCCGAATGTCGTGTTTGTCAGCACGCGGCGCTGATCGGGAGTCTTGGCCGAGTCGATGTTCTGCGCGATGCTCGTCAGCGATTCCATCTCGCTGATAAGCGAATTGGCGTGAAAGCCGATAACGCCTTTCTCGCCTGCCGCGGTCGCAATCCACGAACCGGCGCGGATCATATTCAGGCGGCCGGCTTCGTCAGTCGCCTCGCCGCAGTCGAGGCAATAGAGGCGCGCCGCCTCAGGCTTGCCCGCTTCGAAAACGATGCGCTCTTTCGCCAGCGGGGCGATGACGCCGCACGAAGGGCAGGCGACATGAAAGAGCCGCTTGTCGCTGCGCTCATACCAAGCGGCAATGCGACTCGTCGCTTTGAACGTCGGCGTTGAACTCAGGACCGTGACGGCGTTGCGCCAGGCCGTCGTCCGTTTGATCGCAAGCGCGACAGGGTCGCCTTCGCCGCCGGGGACAGTCCGCGCGAAGCGGTCAATCTCGTCTTGGCAGATGAGCCGTATAGAGCGCGCGGCGAGGTCGTTTGCCTTGAATGACGAAGCGGTATGCAGCTCGCCGCCGGGAAAGCTCTTGGCGTCTTTGGAGTCGACGCCTTTCGCGCCGACGCCGACTACTGCGCGTAACGCGGGCGTCGCGGCGATCAACTTGTCGAAGCGGTCGCGGACGTAGGAATGCGCAGCGGACTCGTCCGGCGCGACATACAGGGTCGGCCCTGGATCATTGACGATCGAATTGGCGAGAATGCAGTCGATCGCGGTTGACTTGCCGATTTGCGCCGCGGTCATGAAGACGATGACCTTCGCGTCGGACTCGGCGACGGCGTCGACCATGCCACGCTGCGGAACCGTCAGCTTGAGCGCGCCGGGGCGTGAGACGCCTTGCGGGAGAACTAGGTTTTGCTCGGCCCATTCGCTCGGCGCGATCCGGGGCGGCGGTTTGAGCGCCCCCAGGAAGGCGGCGGCGACGGCGAGCGTCATTCGGTCGAGTCTCCCAAGATGTAGGTGTCGAGCGACGACAGTCGCGCGAGCGCAGCGTGAATCGCTTCGTCAACGATCGCTTGTGCCTTGGCGGGATCGTTCGTCGCGGCGAGGTCGGCCGCGGTGCGGGCGCCGACGCCTGAGAGGCCGCTGCGAACATGCACGGCGAGGTCGCGCGCTAGGGCTGTTACGGCCTCGCGATCGACGAGGCGGCCCTCCAGCTTGGCGGTTTCAATTTGCAGCCTGCGCGTGCGCGCGACCTCGTGCGCCGCTTTCGCGCCCGATAAGGCGGAGATATTGCCGGCGACACCGTCGCTCAGCGCACTCGCATCCCCTCCCGCTTGGTGGCCGACGCTGCGCGACGGGTCGATCAATGCCGTGATGGTTTCGCAAGCCTCTTTGAACAAGTACGTTCCGCGCGCGTCGCGCCGTCTGTCTGCCGCCTTGAGGATTGCGGCGGCGCGTTTGCGGCTTGTATGCGTCGCCTCGGCGATGGCGCTGATGTTGGCGCGCTTAGGCGTTCGGCCGCCGTCGCCGTTTTGGTCGGTCATGAGTTGTTTCCAGTTGCCGGGGTAGATCGTCGATACAGACGACGACGGCGCCCGGATGGTGACGATCGCCGAAAACCTGCACCGCGGCGATCTGGACCAGTTCGCCCGCTCCGAACTGGTGATGGAGTGGATTCAGCTCGTTCAGAAGCGGCACGGGGTTAAAGTGGCGCAAGCTGCGCCACTTTCTACCGGACGAGGGCACGAGGGCGGCGCTCGCCTTGCGGCTCGCGAGCTTGGCCTCGATCGCAACGAAGTCCGCCGCTCGCAAACGATCGCGAAGCTCGTCCCTGCGGCAGTGAAAGCTGCCGGACTATCGCGCTCGGAAGATCGAAAAATGAAAAACTCGGGGGGAGCCGCCCGCGGCTCATCGGCGGCAGGTCTGGAAAGGACCCGTGGCCCCCGTGAGGATCGTTCGGCCCTCCGCGCGCAACGCTCGGCCCGTTGGAGTCCACAATGCGACAGCGTGACTGGCGCGCTCGTTGTCAGTCTGCGCCTTCGCTCGGCGTCGAGCGTGAGCCCGCAAGCGCAGCGGCTACCGCTTCGACAGTGCGAATCCGCAACTGCGCTTCGGCCTCTTTCTGCCATGCGAGTCGGGCCGCACCGTCTTCCTGTTTCATTGACGTGATGACCATCTCACCTTCTAGCGTCTTCACCCCCTCAAGGGTTCCGTGCGCGCCCGGTCCGACGCGGTGCATCGCCAAACGCTTGCCACTGTTCGAACCGCGTATCGTAAACCCCCTAGGAACGAGAAGATTCGACGAACCGCCGCCGGACAACCGTTCGATCGCAGCGGCCAGCGGCCCTTTGCGGCCGGCGGCGGCGCGGAAGCTTGCGGCGTCGGCGATGTTTTCATGCACGGTCGGGATGCGCCAAGTCGCGGACAGGTTCATTGTCGACGCGGCGCTAACCGTCGGAATGCCTTTCTTGGCGCGAGCGCCCGACACGTCCATGTCGCGAGCGGCCACGTCGAGGGCGATGCGTCGAGAGTCGCGCGACGCCTTGGTGACGACGGCGCGCATAGCCTTCGGGATTTGGGCGGCCGCACTGTTCAATAGCTGTTCGAACTCGCGCACGTCGAGCGTGATCTTGATTCCCATTGCATTGTGCTCCAGCGATCGGCGCGGCGACGGTTTCAGCCACCGTCGAACCGCGCCGATCGGGCTCACGCACCGGGTTGGGAGCGACGCGGAATGTTGTGGCCGGGCGAGCCTGGAAGGTGCACAGCACGCCCCACCCGGCCTCGCGGCGCAGTTGGCTCCCCTACGCGGCGAACTGGCATCATCGCGCGTATCCGTTGGCGTGGCGAGTGTGGCGATAAGCGGAATTGACGATCGCTCGCGCAGCGCGGCTCTTGCGCGGCGCTGTCAAAAACATGCGTGTCACTATGGGCGAGGAAACCGCGAACGCTGGCCGGAGAGCGCGGCCCGCTCTCAAAGGGCTAGGGCGTAGGGCGAACGCATTCGCGTCGGAGGTCTACGCAGCGGTCCGCTCCGGGAATTTGGCCCAGCCATTCTCAGCAGAAACCGTCAAGCTTGCTTGTCCTGGTTATGCAGAAGGGACGTATCGCAACTTCTTTCGAAGGCATCGCGTCGGAAATCCAAGCGGAATGGCCGAACTGTTTGTCCGCTGCGCTTGGAACCGGTTCGAGATCATGGACTGAGACGCATTCCGGCCCGATCGGGCTCTGCGCGCCAAAGTAGGCGGCGTGGTCGACGAAGGCCAGCAGCGGCGGCGCGTCGGCTGCCCGGCGGCCTAATTCGTTTGATAGCAGACGGTCGCTCGACCGGCGGGCAGCGACGAACCATCAATGAGCGCGATCGTATCGCCGTGAATCGCGAATGCGCGTTCGAACAGACAAGGCCGCGCGCCTTCGTGATACTGAAAGGTGAGTCTATCCCGGCGCGGCGGATATTTCAGCCGTAGCGCGCTCAGCGGCGCGATGATCTCCAGCTCTTCGACGACGCGATCGGGACGGACGGGGGTTGAATTGAAAAGTGTGTCGTCAAAAACAGCACGGTCGGTCAACAGTTGCCTCCAGTGAGAGATTTCAATTCATGGTGGTTGGCAGGGGGGTGTGATTAACCACGTCCCCGCCCGTCGCCCGCCTCCGTTGTTCTCGCCCTATTCGTCATTCTCATTCTCACTGTCGGGCGCCTGTCGGCCGTTCTTTCGCGCCGTCCCTTCCGAGGCTGGCCGTTTGTCTCGCTGTTCGCCGATTTCTCGGCTGCGACTCGGTTTTCTCCGAGCTGAGGTTGCCCTCTATATTGATCATGACAGGTGGTTACGGACGAAAAACCCAATGATTTCAATGAATGCGATCTATTGCGTCTAGAACGTCAATGAAATCAACGCTATTTTTTGTTTGCAAGGCTGATTTGCAGCAATGCACGCGGCGGTGGCTCTGGGCGGGGCGGCCGACTTCTATTCGAGGTTCAATCGCGCGGGTCTTATCGTTTTTGCTAGGGCAGCCCTTTGGGCGGGTCCCCATAGCTTAGGCTATGGGGCCCCCCGCCCAAACTAGGGTTTTCACTTGGGCGGCTCCGCCCAAGTTCGCCCAAAGTCAAGAAAACCGGGCCTCTCCAGCCGCCCAAACTCGCCCAAAGCCGCCCAAAAGTTTGGGCGTTACGGCCGCCCAAAGGGGTAGTTTGGGCGGCGGTGGCGCCCAAAAGTTGTACAACCCACGGATTGCATTTATTCGTCACCGGGAAGCTCGTGCGCCTCGCTCTCCGCAAGCCGCCATTCTCCCCGTCCAGCTCTCACGACGCAGTCTGCTTCCGCCAACCGCGCAAGCCCGCGCTTGACTTTGTCGCGGCCAAGTTCGGCGAGCTGGGCTTCGACGGCTGCGGTCGTCACAGCTCGCTTCCGGTCGCCGCCCGTCAGCGCCTCGATCGCGCGCAGGACCGCCGCCGCGTTCGCCGTCGAAGGCGACGCAGTGACCGCGCCGAATGCTTCTCCCGTGTCGCCGCCTTCCTCGACGACGCAGGTCGAGACTTCGTCGCCGTCTTCGTCCGTCCCCAGCACCACGCGCCGCAGCGACAGGCCAATCCCGAAGCCGTCTTTCGACTCCTCTTTGAGCTTGGCGCCGGAGAGGTGCAGGAGTCCTGCCTGCGTCTCACTGCGCGACAGACGGAAGGCGTTGTCGACGTCAGAGATCAACGCCGAACCACCGCGTGAGCCCGCCGCGCTGTTCTTTCCTTCATGATGGATCAAAAGGACGGCGGCGCCCGTCAGCTCGATAAGGGCTTTGCAGTAGACAACGAGCTTGCCAAACATCTCGTTATTCTCTTCGACGCCGCCCATGGCGACATGAACCGTGTCGACGACGATCAAAACCGGACGCTTTTCGCGGCAGAGATCGGCGAAGGCGGGGCCTCCCTCTTTGCTTAGCAAGTTGACGGCTTGGGGAACGATCGTAATCGGCGCGTCCGACGCAATGTCGAGTTGCTTCGACATGGCCGCGAAACGCCGCTTGATCCCCGCAAGGCCCTCCGCCGCCAGATAGACAACAGGCCCTTGCTTGACACGGCGGCCAAAGCACTTCTTTCCCCCGGCGACGCAGCCGGAGATATGCACGGCGGCGAACGTCTTGCCGACGTTGGTCGCCGCGTACAGCAGATTGACCGCGTCGAGGTCTAGTAGCCCCTTGACCACATAGGCATTGCGGAATGACGAGGCAGACTCGATCGCGTCGGCGAGCGTCAATTGCCTAATAGCGCTCGCCCTCGGTTTCTTCGGCGCCGTCGCCAACTCGCGCAGCGCGGCGACGCCCGCTTCGTCGACTCCCATAAGCGCGCCGAGCTGAGCATCGCGGATAGCTCGACTAGCTGCGCTACGCTTTATGCCTCTCGACGTCAGGTCTGAAACAAGCGTCTCGTAACGGGCGAGGTCGCTCGGCTCCGCAAGCCAAAGGTCGAAAGCCGATTGAGCCGCGTCGTCGTCTTCGTCGTCGACCGCCGCAAAGTCAGTGCTCGCATCTTCGCTCGCGAGCGTCTTGCAACCAAAGCCATTCTGCGCGCCATCGTAGCCTTGGTGAATCTGCGACAGGATGTCCGACTCGTCGATTGTCCCTTCGCGTCCAAGCCAAACGTCGTCGCGGGCTTCGCCGAGCGCCGTCACTTCGGCGACGAGCTTGGCCGCGCGTTCGACGCCCCTCTCGTCGAGCGCTTCGCGCAATGCGTCGGCCGTCTCTTCGCTGTGAAAATAGAAGTGCAAGCAAGCCGCCTCGCAAACGTCCTGCGAAAACGCGCGGTCCTGGAAGTCCTGCGCGAGGAAACGGAAGGTGTTCTGACGCCCGTCGCTGTCGATACGATCGACCGTCCGCTCGGCGAAGAGGCGCGGCAGCGCATATGCGATGTAAGCCGGATCGTCGACCGTGACGCTCGGCAGTCCGGGCAGTCCGCGACGTTCCGACTTCGCCGCGACTGCGGATGCGTCGATCTCGGGGACCGCGACAAGCTCCAGGTCGCCGGGCAGAATCCCCCAACGGGTCGGAAACGGGTCCGCAACGCCGCGGTCGAGCGCAGGGCGCAGGAAGTTCTCTTGAACGCGCGAGTTCCAGAGCGCGTGGTCGATCGCCAAGCCGTCGGCGATCGTCGCGTGCAATAGCCAACTCTTCGTCTCGGCGAGCGTAATGCTGCGGTCGAGCGCGAAATAGAGGCGGACGCGACTCTTGCCATTCTTGAGAATGTGACTCGGAGTCAGATTCCAGGCGCAACGGCGGTTGCGAAACTCTTCGGGCAGTCGATCGCGAACGAAGGCTGCAACGGCCGCGCCATCGGCGAAGTCGCAGGCGAGCCGGTCAATGTCGAGCGCAAGCCACGCGTGGCGGGCGTCGTTAAACAACGCCTTGCGGCGGCGGATATTCCGCGTCTTGCTTCCATCCCTTAGCGCGCCGTGAATTGCGTAGGCGCCTTTTGCTTCCGACAAGGCGGCAAACAGGTCGTCGAGAATATGATCCGCGCGCAGCGGATGCGTCGAGACAGTGTGGCGCGTCGGATGCGGAGGTTTCGCCGGCTTGCGATTCTCCCGCGCGGCGTTTTCCTTTTCGAGTTGCTCGGCGAGGCGATGCTTCCCGTTTTCGACGACAATGCGCTTGCCGGGCGCAACGTCTTCCGAGCGCAAGATCGTGATGAAATCGAACGGTGTTTCTTCGTCTTTGACGACAATATCTTTGACTTCCCGTGCGTCCGGCATTACAATTGTTCCTAACTTGCTAACAACTTGACCGCGCCGGGCCCGACACTCGGCGCGGCTTTCTTTTGTCAGTGTCGGGTGGCGTTGCGGAGATCGTTGGCCGAGGCATCGAGAACGTTGGCCGCGGCTTCGAGCGCAGCGGCGCCGGACAGGTGAGAGCCGGCTGACGACACATCGGACAGCAGCGTCCATGCCCAGCGCGCTAGCAGCCGATGCGACTCGCCCTTCAAACCCGCGCGGTCGGCGAACTCGATCGCAAGCGCCGCAGCCGGGCCAGGGTCGCCAGCAGCGAGCGCGCGGGCTGCGTCGAGCGCTGTATTGCCAGAGTCGTCAAGACTGGTCGACGCCGCGCCAGCAAGCGCGATCTTCGCGAGTGCGGCGAGGCCCGTTTCTATGATCCCGCGACTGTCGGGATATTGGCCGAAGTCGCTAAAGATCGCGCACAAGAGACGATCGATGGGGGCGGCGCCATCCGTCAGGTCGAGCAGCACTTCGCCGGCCGCCGCGCAGCGGGCGAAGGCTTCATTGACTTCGGACGGCGACTCGCCGAGGGCGTAGCGATGTTCCATGTTCAATGACTCCAACTTACGAGGAAGGTTAGGGCGGCTTCCGCGGCCAGCATGCCGCAGCAAAGGGCAACGATTTCGCGGTGTCGGCGGGTGACGAAGGCGCTCATCGCGCTTGCCTCTCGGCGTCGATCCGCGCCGCCTCGGCCGCCATGCCGGCGGCGATTGCTTGAGCGACGATGTTCTCTTCGGTCGCAGGCGCGGCGTCGTCGGGATCGACGTCAATCACCTTGATTTCGAACGGCGGCGACGATCGAACGCCGAGCACTTCGGTTTGCGCTTCGTCGTCGGCGCTGCGTCGCCGGTCCGCAGCAGTCGCGCCACGCCAGCGCGGCGGCTCGCCCCGCCAGTAGGGCGCGAGATCGTGCGCGACGAAGGCGAGCAACGCATGATGGCCTTCGGGCGCGCCATTGATCGCGTCGAGCAGCGTGTTTCCGAGGTCGGCCAAGTCGGCGGAGTGCGCGGCCTGATTTGCGACGATGGTTTCGAGGTCGTCGCGAATCTCTTCCAAGCGATCGACAACGCTCTGTTCGAACTCTGTCATAGCCTCCCCCTTGATTAGACGTCGACCGGATAGCGGATGCCTTCGGGCGTCGACTTTGGCGGGCTCAATCGCCGCTCCAGCGCATCGGCGACGTCGCTCCAGTTCGCCATGACGCCGAGCCCGTCGGCGATGTTCTGCGGCGGTCGTCCGTGCAGGCGTGCCACGGTCCAAAGGAAGCTCCTGGCGTTCGCCGGCCGCGTCTCGCCAGCGATGACGGCGCGGATCGTCGCCTCGATCTTCCGGCGCTCGCCGATCTGGTCGCCGATAACACGCGCGAGCGCGATCTCACTGCCGCCGAGCATGCCGATCGACTGCGCGAGCCCGTCGTCGACCGGCGCGAAAGTCGCGGAGGTGCAAAGGCGCCGCAGCTCGTCGGCGTCGAGCGTTCCGGTCGCGGCGGCCCGCCGCGCCAGTAGTTCAAATTCGGTCATTGCAAATGTTCCTTTGTGGCGCGGCGCTTGCGTCGCTTCGGTTTGAGGGTCGGTTCGTCGATAAGTCCGACGTGCACCAGCGCGGCGATGTCATCGGCGTGCTCGCGTTGGATCGCGGTCCACAATGTCTCATGGCGTTGCTCGGCGATTCTGATGAGGCGCGAGCGTTCGATTTCCAGCAGTAGGTTTGGCGCGACGTCTTCGACGGTCTGCGCGCGCAGCCATTCGTGAAAGACGAGCGGGCCGGTGAGGTGGTCGACAGGGTCGAGACCGGCGCCATCGTCGGGGCCTCGCGAGTGCGCGGCCATGGCCTCAGCCCGCCGCGCCGGCCTTGTGCCTCTTGGCGAGGTCGTCGAGTACGGTCGCCGGCCAGCGCAGCAGCCCAGCGCCGAGGTCGACCGGCGGCGGCAGCTTCTCCAGCGCGATCAATCGGCGGACGGTGTGTTCGGATTTCACGCCGAGCGCCTGCATCAGCGTGCGGCGGTCGATGAAGGCGGGGACGTCCATTTTCTCTCCAGGGTGACTTGACGGGCAGCGACAGCGGTGCTAAAAAAAATTGCTGACCAAGTGGGCAGCGGAGCTATGTCTACGATCACGATTGTATGCTTTCGTGATGGCATTCGCGAGCATAATCGTGCGCCGCCCGGCGCCGTTACGCACGACCGCGCGTCGCCGAGCCCGATAGCTTAGGCGTATCAGCGCGTTAGTGGGCGAAAATAGTTGCCGAGCGCGGCACGCGAGGGTTGCGTATGCATCCAGACGCAACCATTCTTGATTGGAAATCACTGAACACGCGCGGGAGTGCTCTTGACCTGAATATCGGGCCGGTCCAGCGTGCTCAGCGTGTTCACTGAGTCGAGGCCGCAATGATCCCCGCCGACGCTGCAATCAAGATGTTCCGCGGCGCGTACTGCGTCTATTGGCGCGAGCGCGGCCAGCCGAAGCGGCGGTCGCTTGGGACCACGAATTTAGCCGAGGCGCGCCAGAAGGCGGCGGCGCTGTCCCAGGCGGCGGTCGAAGCGCACAAGCCGGCGGTGACGTTCGGGGAGGTCTGGAGCGCCTATCGGGCGAGCCTCGGCGCCCGGCCGGCGGCGACGACGATGGGTTTCGAGGCGAAGGCGATCCTGCCATTCTTCGCCGACAAGCTCGTGGTCGAGATCGACGAAGCGTCGTGCCGCGACTACATCGCCAAGCGGCGCGAGGCGGGGCGCAAAGACGGAACGATCCTGACCGAACTGAATCGCGTCTCGGCCGCGCTCGGCCACGCGGTCAAGCATCAGACGATCGACCGCAAGCCGCACCTCGCATTTCCGTCAGCGCCGGCGCCGCGCGACGTCCATCTGAGCAAGGTCGAGGCGCAAAAGCTCCTGGATTCGATCTCGGCGTCGCACCTTCGCCTATTCGTGATCCTTGCGCTGACAACCGGCGCCCGCTCCGAGGCGCTGCTTAGGCTGACGTGGGATCGTGTCGACGTGGCCGGCCGGCGGATCAACTTCGCCGAGGGCGGCGATCGGAAGCTCAAAGGCCGCGCGGTCGTGCCGCTGAATGATCGTTGCGTCGAGGCGTTGATCCTCGGCGGCGCGAGCGCCGCCTGCGCGCATGTCATCTCGTTCCGAAATAGCCCCGTCCGATCGGTGAAGCGCGGCCTCGCACGGGCGGCGGCTGCGGCCGGCCTGCCGCGTGTAGGTCCGCACCTGCTACGCCACTCGGCGGCGGTTTGGATGGCGGAAGCAAACGTCCCCATGACACAGATCGCGCAGTTCCTCGGCCACGCCAATTCGCGAGTGACGGAACGCGTCTATGCGAGGTTCAGCCCGGCCTATCTAGCCGGCGCCGCTGCGGCCCTGGAGTTCTGACTCCCGTATTGAACACGATTAGGGAGTGGTCGGGTGTTCAATTGAACACGAATCCGCGCTCTTTCCTGCTTTTGAACGCGCGAAAACGCCCGCATTCGCCATTCGGTTTCCGGACGGCCGCCAAAAACATCAACGAAATCAGGACGAATCAACGCGGCGGCTTCTAGAACCCACCTTTCACACGGGAGGGGTCGCAGGTTCGAACCCTGCATCGCCCACCATCCCGGCCGTCGTGGTTTGAGGTGTGGCGCGGGGGCCACGCTTTGGCCGATTTTCTGCCACGGCTGGGTAGATTCGGCGCCAGACGATTGCGTGACGCGCGCGGTTCTAGGATTGTCTGATGTCCAGCGCGTCGCCGTCGGGGCATAGATCCGGAGACTGCGCTTTCGAAGACGGGGGTCATACATGCGCCGCTCCGCTTTCATTCTCGCCGGCCTAGCGGCCGGAGGGGTTGTGTTGGCGGCCTCCGCCGTATCGGCCTCGAGCGACCATGTACGGCCCGATTTTGCCGACGCGCGGCCGCTCGCATCGCCGATTCCGCGCGAGACCGTCGCCTATGACGGCCCCTACGCGCCGGGTACGATTATTGTTTCCACCCGCGAGCGCCGCCTCTATTTCGTCCTGCCCGACCATCAGGCGCTCAAGTATGGCGTCGGCGTTGGCCGGCCCGGCTTCACCTGGGCTGGCGTCACCGTCGTCGCCAACAAGCGTGAGTGGCCCGATTGGACGCCGCCGGCGCAGATGCTGCTGCGTCGGCCCGACCTGCCGCGCCATATGGCCGGCGGAATCGAGAATCCGCTCGGCGCGCGGGCGCTCTATCTCGGCGGCACCCTCTTCCGCATCCACGGCTCCAACGAACCCGACACGATCGGCGAAGCCGTTTCGTCCGGCTGCATCCGCATGACCAATGACGACGTGACCGACCTTTACGGCCGCGCCAGCGTCGGCGCGAAGGTCATCGTCGAGCGCTGAGGTCCGCTGGCGCGCCTCGCCTTTCTTTCGCTGCCGTAGGTCGTTATCGTCGCGCCATGAACGCGCACGCCCCCGCAGCCGCGCCGGCTTTGGTCGATCCTTTCGGCCGGGCGATCACCTATGTGCGCGTGTCGGTCACCGACCGCTGCGACTTCCGCTGCGTCTATTGCATGTCGGAAGACATGACCTTTCTGCCCAAGCCAGAGGTGCTGTCGCTCGAAGAACTCGATCGACTGTGCTCGGCCTTCGTGCGGCTGGGGACGCGCAAGTTGCGCGTCACTGGCGGCGAGCCCCTGGTGCGGCGCGGGATCATGACCTTGTTCCGCTCGCTGTCGCGTCATCTCGACAGCGGCGCGCTCGACGAGCTGACGCTGACCACGAACGGCTCGCAACTCGCCCGCTTCGCCGGCGAATTGGCCGATTGCGGCGTGCGGCGGATCAACGTCTCGCTCGACACGCTCGATCCCGACAAGTTCCGCGCCGTGACGCGCTGGGGCGACTTCGACAAGACGATGGCGGGAATCGACGCCGCCGACGCCGCCGGTCTGAAGATCAAGATCAACACGGTGGCGCTCAAGGGCTTCAACGACAGCGAGGCGCCCGACCTCGTCGCCTGGGCGCACGGCCGCGGCTTCGACCTCACTTTCATAGAGGTCATGCCGCTCGGCGCGGTCGAACGCGAACGTTTCGACCAGTTCCTGCCGCTGACCGAGCTACGCGCGGCGCTCGAGCGGCGGTTCACGCTCCGCCCTTCGCCGCACGCCAGCGGCGGCCCAGCGCGCTATGACGACGTCGCCGAGACCGGCGGCCGGCTCGGCTTCATCACGCCGCTGACCCACAATTTCTGCGAAAGCTGCAATCGCGTGCGCGTCACCTGCGTCGGCCGGCTCTATCTCTGCCTTGGCCGCGAGGATTCCGCCGACCTGCGCGCCCCGTTGCGCCGCTCGGAGGGCGACGAGGTGCTCGAGGAGGCGATCCGCGCTGCGATCGCCCGCAAGCCCAAAGGCCACGACTTCATCGTCGAGCGCGCCGGCAGCCACGCTTCGACCAAACGACATATGAGCGCGACCGGCGGCTGAAGGCTGGCGAGCCGCGCCGGGCTGCTCTATATGGAAGACGCTGAAGACGGGGCCTTGACCCCCGTTTTGGAAAGGTCCGAGGCAATGGCGAACGTTCAAGAACGCATCCAGAAGCTGATCTCCGAGAACCCCGTCGTGCTGTTCATGAAGGGCACGCCCGCGTCGCCGCAGTGCGGGTTCTCCGGCCAGGTGGTGCAGATTCTCGACTATCTCGGCGCGCCGGTGGTCGGCGTGAATGTGCTTGAGGACGCCGAAATCCGCCAGGGCATCAAAGAGTTCGCCAATTGGCCGACGATCCCTCAACTCTATGTCAACGGCGAGTTTGTCGGCGGCTGCGACATTGCGCGCGAGATGTTCCAGTCGGGCGAGCTGCAGGCGATGCTGACCGAGGCCGGCGTCGCGATCAAACAGGCCGCCAAGGCCTGAATCTCAGCGGTTTCAAGCTCTTAGTCGCCAACCAAAGCGTTACGCCGCCCGCTCTGGCCGGGCGGCTGTGACGCGCGCGTTCATGGTTAGCAACGATTTTTGAATGAGCGGGGTCGGATAATCGGCTATTGGAGCAATCCGCAAGCCGACCCGGGGGATTGTCATGGCGCGCAAGTATTTCGGCACCGATGGCATTCGCGGCCGCGCCAACGCCAAGATCACCGCCGATCTGGCGATGAAGGTCGGCCAGGCGGCCGGTCTGCTGTTCCAGCGCGGCGAGTATCGCCACCGAGTCGTCATTGGCAAGGACACCCGTCTCTCCGGTTACATGATCGAATACGCGATGGTCGCCGGCTTCACCTCTGTCGGCATGGACGTGCTGCTGCTCGGCCCGACGCCGACGCCGGCGGTAGCGATGCTGACCCGGTCGATGCGCGCCGACCTCGGCGTGATGATCTCCGCCTCCCACAATCTTTACGAAGACAACGGCATCAAGCTGTTCGGGCCCGACGGGTTCAAGCTGTCCGACGAGATCGAGGCGAACATCGAGGCGCTGATCGACGACGACCTCGCCGACCGGCTCGCCAAATCGCCGCAGCTCGGCCGCGCCAAGCGCATCGACGACGTCGCCGCGCGCTACATTGAATACGCCAAGCGGACGCTGCCGCGCGACGTTTCCTTCGACGGCCTGCGGGTGGTCATCGATTGCGCCAATGGCGCCGCCTACAAGGTCGCGCCCGAGGCGCTGTGGGAGCTCGGCGCGGAAGTGATCAAAATCGGCGTCGAGCCGGATGGCGTCAATATCAACCAGGACGTCGGTTCGACCGCTCCGGAGACGTTGGCGCAGAAGGTCAGGGAGATGCGCGCCGACGTCGGCGTCGCGCTCGACGGCGACGCCGACCGCATGATCATCGTCGACGAGAAGGGCCACGTCATCGACGGCGACCAGATCCTCGCCGTCGTCGCCGAGAGCTGGCAGGCCGACGGTCGCCTCGCCAAGCCCGGCATCGTCGCCACCGTGATGTCGAACCTCGGTCTCGAACGCCGGCTGGCCGAGAGCGGCCTCGTGCTGGAACGCACTGCGGTCGGCGACCGCTATGTGCTCGAGCGCATGGTCGAGAAGGGTTTCAACGTCGGCGGCGAGCAGTCCGGCCACATCATTCTGACCGACCATTCGACCACTGGCGATGGCCTTGTCGCTGCGATGCAAGTGTTGGCGGTTGTCAACAAGCAGGGCAAGCCGGTCAGCGAAGTGTGCCGCCGATTCGAGCCGTTGCCGCAGGTGCTGCGCAACGTCCGCTTCAAGAGCGGCCGTCCGCTGGAGGACGAAGCGGTGCTGAAAACGATCGCCGCCGCAACGGCGCGGCTCGGCGACCACGGCCGCTTGGTCGTGCGCCCGTCCGGAACCGAGTCGGTGATCCGGGTGATGGCGGAGGCCGACGATCGCGCTCTGGTCGACGCTCTGGTTGACGACGTTTGCGCCGCGGTCGCCAAGTCGGCGGCGTGACGAGGCCGTCGCGCGGCGCCGTGTCGCAGCCGTCGCCCGCCGCTGGCGACGGGTTTGCGCCTCACGCACTTGCGACATCTTCGCGAAGGTTTTAAGCGAGTCTCGCCCCGTTCCGGTAGGTCCCGGCGCGCCGCTGGATGTTTCGCGTCGTAGTTGACTCTCATGGCTGCTGCCGTATCCCGCTGGTTGCGGAGGATTCTGCCGTTCTTCCTGGTGCGCTCCGCCCTGCGTTTGTTCTTCCGCGCGGAAATTCGCGGGATTGAGCGTCTCGCCGCCGCCGGGCCGCGCGTCCTCATCGTCGCCAATCACGTCTCCGCTCTCGACGCCGTCGTGCTGTCGGCTTTGCTGCCGGGCCGCATGCTGTTTGCGACTCATGCGGGGATCTCTCAGCGGTGGTGGCTGAAGCCGTATTGGCGCATCGGCCACGATTGTTCGCTGGACCAGGCCCATCCGATGACGGCGAAGATGATGGTGGACGCGCTCAAGCGCGGGCGCGCCTGCATGATCTTTCCGGAGGGACGCCCGACCACGACCGGCGCTCTGATGAAAGTCTACGAGAGCCCCGGGATGATCGCCGACAAAGCGGACGCGACGATCCTGCCGATCAGGATCGACGGGCTGGAATATTCCTGTTTCTCCAGCCTCGGCGGCGTCGTCCGGCGCCGGCTGTTCCCCAAAGTGACCTTGACCGTCCTGCCGCCGCAGAAGCTCCGCCTGCCGAGGGAGATCAAGGGACACGCGCGGCGCATGGCGGCCGGCGCGCAACTCTACGATATCATGGAGCGCTTGCCGGTCGACAGCATCGACTACAAGACAATTCTCCATCACGTGCTGGTCACGCGGCCGATCCGCGGCGGCCGCGGCTACTGTCTCGAGGACGTCGACCGGCGGCCGCTGACGCACGACGCCTTCGTTCGCGCCTTCTTCGCATTGTCCCAGCCATTGAAGAAGCGGTTGAGCGAGCGGGACAAAGTCGTCGGCGTGATGATGCTGAACGGCCTGCCGAACGCCGTCGCGATCTTCGCCATCCAGGCGCTCGGCCGAACGGTCGCGATGATCAACTTCAGTTCCGGCCCGGAACATTGCGCCAAGGCCTGCGCAACCGCGGCGATCAGGACCGTCGTCACCCTGAAGTCCTTCGTCGCCGAGGGCGCCTTGGCGCAGACCGCGGAGACCCTGCGGGCGAAGGGCGTGTCGATCGTCTACTATGAGGATCTGGTCGCCGCGGAGACCTGGGCGGCGAAAGCGGCCGCGTTCGTCGAAAGCCGAGCGCCGCCGAGCTGGATCGCCGGGCGCCGGGGCCAGACCGCGGACGACCCCGCGCTGATTCTCTTCACCTCGGGCACCGAGGGCGAGCCGAAGGGCGTGGCGCTGAGCCACCGCAACATCGTCGCCAACGCCTTCCAATTTGGCGCGCGCATCGGCTTCGCCGCGCGCGACAAGGTCTTCGCTTGTTTGCCGATGTTCCATTCGTTTGGCGTCACGCTCGGCTTCTTCATGCCTTTGCTCTATGGGGCGCGGGCTTTCCTCTATTTCTCGCCGCTGCGCTATCGCGAGATCCCCGAATTGATCTACGACACCGGCGCGACGCTGCTTCTGGGAACAGAGACGTTTCTCGCCAACTATGCGCGAGCGGCGCATCCGCACGATCTGTACTTCCTGCGTTTCGCGATTGGCGGCGCCGAGAAGATCAAGTCTGAAACGCGCCAGCTGTGGGGCGAGAAATTCGGCGTCAGGCTGTTCGAAGGCTACGGCACCACGGAAGCGTCGCCGGTCATCTCGGCGAACGCGCCGATGTATTACAAGGCGGGAAGCGTCGGTTGCGTCGTTCCCGCTATGCAAGTCCGATTGGACCCGGTCGACGGCGTCAAGGACGGGGCCGAACTGGTCGTCAAAGGCCCGAACGTCATGCTGGGCTATATCCGCCATACGGAACCCGGCGTGATCCAACCGGTGAAGGATGGCTGGTACAAGACCGGCGACATCGTTTCGATTGATGCGCACGGGTTCGTCACGATTCTCGGACGCGCCAAGCGTTTCGCCAAGATCGCCGGAGAGATGGTCTCTCTCGCAGCGGTCGAAGCCGCGATCGCTGCCCGATGGCCCGCTTCGCGCCATACGGCCGTCGGGGCGCCGGACGCCCGCAAAGGCGAGGTTGTGGTCCTTCTGACGGAATCCGACGAGGTCGACGCCGGCGAGTTGCCGGATCATTTCCGCTTGCATGGGCTGACGGAACTTTCGTTGCCGCGCAAGATCATCCGCGTTGAGCAGATTCCGCTTCTGGGATCGGGGAAGGTCGACTTCATTCGCGCCCGGGAGCTTGCGATCCGGGAGAGTTGCGCCGCCGCCGAAGCGCCCGTCGACTGACGAATTTGCCGGCGACGGCGCGCAGCCGGCCGTCGGCTCGCTGACCGGACGCAGGCCCGAAAGTCAGTCTCAAGTTGGTAAAATCGCGGCGCCGGCGCCCGAATTCTGAGCTTTCAAATTGGACGAATCACCTTATTCTCATTTGGGTCGTCAACTACCCGAAAGGAGGTGATCCAGTGTCTCATTGTCAATCGCCATGCGAGTCTGGCAGGGCCTGGAACATTGTCCGTGCGCAGGTTTACCGCGCATCGTAGACGCTAGGCGTTCCTGAACCCTCGAGCGATCTCTGCGTGGTCGCGAC
>JARLIY010000107.1 GCA_031291475.1 Xanthobacteraceae bacterium | reverse complement strand
GGCGGCTCCGGCGGCGCGGAACTTACGGGCGGCGCAGCAGCCACGACAGGCGCGGTCGCCGGCGGCGGCGGCGGCGAATATTGGCCGGTCGGCCGCGGCGGCGGCGCGGATGGCGGCCGCGCTGCCTCGGGGGTCGATTGCAACTCGGCCTGCAAGCGCTGCACCTGCTGCTCAAGCTGCTGGTTGCGATACTGCAATTGCTCGATGTTGCCGGTGAGATTGCGGATCGTCGCTTCGAGACGATTGATGCGCGTGACCAGATCGGCTTCGGACTCTTGCGCGCGGACGGCTTGAGCGCCGAGCGCGCAAATGATTGCGATCAGGATCGGGAAAGCGGAGCGGATCATCGCCGGAGGCTTTGGATAGGGTAAGCGACGCTTACCATAGCCCGCGCTGCGTCCAAATTGTGACTGCACGCCACATGTTCGGCGGGGCTTTTACGCCAATCCGTCCAGAAGCGTAAAGCAATCCGCCTCGCCGCCGGCTTGCTTTGCGCTTTCCTTATAACGGCAATGGCGGCTGCTACGAGCTCTGATTGAGCACAGTCACCGCGCGGCGGTTCTGCGACCAGCAGGAAATGTCGTTGCACACCGCGACCGGGCGTTCCTTGCCATAGGAGATGGTGCGCATGCGCTGCGCCGTCACGCCGCGCGAGATCAAGTATTCGCGTACCGTCTGCGCGCGGCGGGCGCCGAGCGCGATATTGTATTCGCGGGTGCCGCGTTCGTCAGCATGGCCTTCGATGATGAAGGAATAGCGATTGTACTGGCTGAGCCACTGCGCCTGCTTGTCGAGCGTCGCCCGCGCCTGCTGCGAAAGTTCTGAGGAATCGGTGTCGAAGAACACGCGATCGCCGACATTGACAATGAAGTCCTGCTGGCTGCCGGGTGCTGCGGCATTGGCCATTGCAGTCTGCTCGGGCTGCTTCGCGCAGCCCGCAATCGCGATCGCGCCAAGCACGATGGCTGCAAATTTGGCGCCGCGGACGATGCTCACCACGTTCATTCCGGTGCCTCCATTGTTCCGTCGTGACCAGACATGGCTGTTCCCAGAAGCGATCTAGCAGCGCCTTCGTTAAGCGAAGGTTCCGTCAACCTTGATGCCGCCTTGCAAAGAAGTCTCAAACCTGCCGATCACCCGGAAAGCTTTTGCAGTGGTTAATGGAGCGTGAATGCGGCGGCGATGTGGGGACGCCGAGGCGCCCTGATCAGGAGAGGAGCGGCGACCAGGCTGGATCGGAGGCGAAGCTCGGCGTCGCAATGCGCTGCTCGTTGCGTCCGCCCACGTCGATCGTGAACAAGGACGGCCCGGCCGTGCCGCCCGGGTCGCGGAAAAACATGATCACCCGCCCGTTGGGCGCGAATGTCGGCCCCTCGTTGTGGAAACCTTCGGTGAGAATGCGCTCGCCGGAACCGTCCGGCTTCATCACGCCGATCGCGAATTTACCCTGGGCCTGGCGCGTGAAGGCGATGTAGTCGCCGCGCGGCGACCATACCGGCGTCGAATAGGAGCCCTCGCCAAAGCTGATGCGCTGCGCCGTGCCGCCCGACGCTGCCATGATGTAGATCTGCGGACGACCGCCGCGGTCGGACTCGAAACAAATCCTGGCGCCGTCGGGCGAGTAGGAGGGCGCGGTATCGATGGCCGGCGTTTCGGTCAGCCGCGTCATCGCCTTGGAGCGCAAATCCATGACGAAGATGTTGGAGTTCGAGCCTTCCTGCAGGCTCATGATCACGCGCTGGCCGTCCGGCGAGAAGCGGGGCGCAAAGCTCATGCCGGGAAAGTTGCCGACGATTTCGCGCTGCCCGGTTTCGATGTTGAGCAGATAAACGCGAGGATCGCCCTGGCCGTAGGCCATATAGGTGATCTCCTGCGTCGACGGGGAGAAGCGCGGCGTCAGAACGAGCTCGTCGCCGCGGGTGAGATAGCGCACGTTGGCGCCGTCCTGGTCCATGATGGCGAGCCGCTTGATGCGGTGCTCCGGCGGCCCGGTCTCGTCGATGAACACCACGCGGCTGTCGAAATAGCCCTTCTCGCCGGTGAGGCGCTCGTAGATGGCGTCGGAGATGATGTGGGCGATGCGGCGCCAATTGTCGGGCGTGGTGAAATATTGCTGGCCGGCGAGCTGCTGGCCAGCGAGCACGTCCCACAAGCGGAATTCGGCCTTGAGACGGCCGTCGCTCTGACGGGTTACGCGCCCGGTGACGAGCGCTTGCGCGTTGATGGTGCGCCAATCGGGGAAGCGCGGCACCGCGTCGACATTTGCGATTCTTTCCAGGAACGCCGCCGGATCAATCGGCGCGAACAAACCGCTGCGCTTGAGGTTGGCTGCGATGATCTGCGAAACGCCGACGGCCGTGTCGTTATCGGCGGGCGCGCCGCCGAGAAAATCAGGGATCGCGATCGGCATCGGCTGGACGTTGGCCTGGGTGATGTCGAGGTTGACCGCCGCCATGGCCACGCGCGGATCGACAATCAAACCGGCAAGCGCGGCGCTGCCGAGCGACAGCGCGCCGCGGCGGCTCAGGTGCAGCGATCGCGTGGCGCGGCGGGTCGGTATCTGTGGCATCTGCGGCATCGGGAGAATTCGGCGATCAACCACCGAACACCTCGCGCGGATTGAAGGTCAAAGTAATGTCCTTCCACAAATCATAGGTGGCTTGCGACAGCATGTCGTAGGGCTGGGCCTGCAACACGGCGCGCACGGCGCTGTCGCGCGTGGCCTCGAACAGCGGACCCTCGCCGCCGCTGAGCACTTCGGGCTGCCCATCGAGCCGATGATCGCGCGTGAGCCTGATATGGATGGTGACGATGTATTGATCCGGATTGCTGCTCACGGCCGGCGGCGGATTCCACAGCGAGATCAGTTTTGCCCGCAGCGCATCGAGCTCGCTCTGCGACAATTGCGCGGCGTCCCCGCTTGGCGCGCCGAGGTTGACCCGCCCGTTGAGCGTTTCCGCGCTCGCCAGCTGCCGCTGCGGCTCACGATGATCGAGCAAGGCGGCAATCTGGTTGGCGTCGTATTTCGGCGACGGCTTCTTCGCCTCGTCTTTCTTGAGCTGCTCAGCGATCTGATCCGGTTTGAACTCCGGAGGCTTCTTCGGCGGCTTTTTCGTTTCGTCTTTCTTCAAAGCCTCGGCGATCTGGTCGGGTTTGGGCTTGTCCTTCGGCTGTTCGACTTTCTCCGGCTTGGATTCGGCGGGCGTCGACGTGGTCTTGATCTCCGGCTTGTCGGCGACTTTGGGCGCGAGCTCCTTCACCGGCTTCGGGTCGCCGATCTTGTCGGCCAGCGGTTTTGCGTCGTCGAGGACTTTCGGCGCGTTCTTCACGCCGGCGGTGAGTTGCGAGAATTGGGTCGCGGAAACGAATTCGACCGGCAGCGGCTCGGCCTGCGGCGCTTCGCTCGGGCGGGTGGCAAACGCCACCAGGCCCCAGCCGAGCACGACGACATGGGCAACGCTCGATATGGCAAGAGATCGCTTCATCTCCCACCCTGCTCGACCTCGGTCACCAGCGCCACCCGATGATAGCCCGCCGCCGACAGGCGGCCCATCACGCGCATCATCGTACCGTAATCGACCTTCTTGTCGCCACGCACATAGATGCGCTCGTCGGCACCGCCACGGGCGTCGGTGATGGCTTTGAGTTTTGCCACCAAATCCTCGACCTTGATCTCGCTGTTTTGCAGGAAGACCTGCCCCTGGACATTCACCGAGACTGTCAGCGGCTCACGATCCTGATCGAGCGACTTGGCCTGGCTCTGCGGCAAATCGAGCGGCACGCCGACCGTGAGCAAAGGCGCCGACACCATGAACACGATGAGCAGCACCAGCATGACGTCGACGAACGGCGTCACGTTGATCTCGGCCATGACCGGGCGCCGGCGGCGCCTTTGCCGGCCGCCGCCCGACGCCGCGCTCACGACGTTGGCCGCCATGTCGTCCCCCTCACCCGCGCTCGTCGATTTGCCGCGACAAGATCGCCGTGAATTCGTCGGCAAAGCCCTCCAGGCGCTGCGCCTGGCGGTTCACGTCGGTGATGAACTTATTGTAGAAAATGGTCGCCGGAATGGCGGCTATGAGGCCAATTGCGGTTGCGAACAATGCCTCGGCAATGCCCGGCGCGACCACCGCCAGCGACGTGTTCTTCGAGGCCGCGATCGACTGAAAGCTGGTCATGATGCCCCAAATCGTGCCGAACAGGCCGATAAAGGGACCCGCCGAGCCGACGGTCGCCAGCACCAGGAGCCAGCGCTCCATGTGCTCGACCTCGCGCGCGATGGCGACGTTCATCACCTTCTCGATGCGCATTTGCAGCCCGGCGAAGGAGCGGGCATGGCCCTCGAAGCTTTTTTTCCACTCACCCATGGCGGCGACGAACAACGCCCCGGTGGAATGCCCCGGTCTGGCGGCAAGCGACGTGTAAAGCTCATCGAGCGACTGACCCGACCAGAATGCGTGCTCGAAGCGGTCGGTGGCCCTGTGGATGCGCGAGAATAAAAGCGCCTTGTCGATGGCGATCGCCCACACCCACACCGAGCACACCATCAGACCCGTCATCACCGTCTTGACCAGCCAGTGGGACTGCCAAAACAGGTGGAAGAGCGAAAGATCGGACGATGTCAACGGCAGGGCCGACGAACTAATGTCGGCAGGATTCATAAGCGCGTCCTTTCGGCAATCCGGGCCAACGACCCGCGCGCGCCGGGGCCGGGACCAAAGGCAGTGGCAGCCGCTTTTCGCGCGCCGACCAAGGCCTGAAAATTTCGCGAGGACGACCCCAAGCCGGACCCGTCACCGGCCGGAACCGAAATCATCGCCAAACTTGTCCAAACTAGGGCGCAACACCGGTCGTTCATGGCTAACGAAGCCCGGTTGTCCTTAATGCGCGGTTAATACCGCCGCAGCTCGCCCCCACGAAGGCGCGGGCCGTCCACCTTGGCAAGATGGACGGCCCGAACAATCCGCGATGTCGTGCTGGAAACGTCAGGCCTGCGGCGGCGCCTGCGGGCCCTCTTCCCGGGGTTCCTGCGGCCGGTTGCGGCGTTCGTTGATGAACTGATCGAACTCGGCGCGGTCTTTGGCAAACCGCAACCGCTCAAGAAATTCCTTGAACTCGCGCTGTTCGTCTTCGAGCCGCCGCAGCGTCTCGGTACGGTAATCGTCAAAGGCGCGATTGCCGCTCGATGGCGGAGTGCCCCACCAGTCGCCGGTGCGGGCGCCATCCATCTTTGATCGCATGCGGTCCATTTTCTCCTGCATGCGCTCCATCTTCGACTGCCAACGGCCGTGCCAACGGCTGCCATTGTCGCGATACGAGCATCCCATTCTTCCGCTCCCAAATCTTCCACTGCCGATCGAGAAGGCGAGCACGGCGAGGCCGATCGGCCACCATGCGATGAAGCCGAGGACCGCAAGTGCGATCCAGGCCGGCTTTCCGAGTTCATCGAGCTTGTCGACGAGGACCATGACGAGGACCTCCTGGGTGTGAATGTAAATAACATTTACATCCGCCTTTTGCCCTGTCAAGGGCCTCTCGATTTCGTGAAAGAACGCCTTAGCCCGAGCGGTCGGATTTCCGCTCCGGAACGCCAAGACCGCGCAAATAGATGAGCATCTGCGCCTCGAGCAGGTCTTCCGGCGACATCGGCAACGCGCGCCGCGCGGCGTCACCGCGGCCGAACAGCGAAGCGATACCGTGCGAGATCGCCCAGACATGCAGCGCGACCATCAATGCCGGCGGCCGGGTGCCGGCCGGCGTTTGGGCGCAAAGTTTCTCCGCCACTACGCGCAGCACCGCAAAGGCACGATCGCCGGCCTCGCGCAATTCGGGATCGGTGGCGAGCGGAATGCCGGCTTCGAACATCGCCGAATAATAAGCGGGCTCCGTGCGCGCGAATTCGAGATACGCCTTGCCCAGCCGATCGAACGCGACGAACACATCCGGACGGCCGTCATCCCAGGCGCGCTTCAATGCTGCTTCGAATAGATTGAACCCGCGTAGCGCAATACTGGCGAGGAGCTCGTCGCGATCGCGAAAATGCCGGTAGGGCGCCGCCGGGCTGACGCCGGCCCAACGCGCCGCCTCGGCAAACGTAAAACCGGCCGGCCCCTTTTGCGCGATCAGCTCAAGGGCCGCGCGCAGCAGTGCCTCTTTCAGATTGCCATGGTGATAGCCGCGCGGCCCGTCTTTGTCGTCCTTCGACCACCTCATGTTAATAGCACTTACATGAGTTCGACCGGCGCGTCGACATGCCGCAATAGTTCAGCAGAATTGTTAGCTTAGCGATTACCGGCGGTAAGATCGGGCCGCCTAACTCGCGAGCGGCTCGTCTTTCGTGGCTAATTGACTGCCGCTCGCCGGCGAGCGACCGCCAGCCGCGTACCCTGGATCACGGACACGTTCAGGCTCTGCGCGTACTCATCGACCGCCTTGGTCAAATCGGCCATGTAGCCGTAATCGTGCCAAACGATCAGGCCGTGCGGCGCCAGGTTGGCGAGCGCGTTATCGGTGTCGCTCTTGACGTAGCTATACGAGTGACAGCCGTCGATGAAGATCGCATCGAAAGGTCCGCCGAGCTTGCTCCAATCGAGAGCTGCGGAGTCGGCAAATATTTGTTTGATCTTGTTGCGATAAGGCGAGCGAAGAAATCGCCCACCGATTTTGTCGCGGTCCGTGACGTTCACGTCCTCCGCGCTCACGTGCATCTTATATTTGCCGTCCCAGTCGTGCGGAAGCTCGATGGTGGTTATCACCGCGTCGTCGGGCGAATTGGCGGCGATATTGACCGTGGTATTGCCGTCGCAGGTCCCGACTTCAACGATGCGGCGCGCCTTGACGCTTTTCATGATCGCGGCAACGGCCGCGACCTCGGTGAGATCCAGAAGCGTTTCCACCGTGCGCTTGAACGGGCCGATGAGCGTAAGGTCGACGTCGTCAACGCCGGGAAAAAGACGCTCTAACGCAACGCGCGGCGCTTTGCCGAGATTCCAAAGCGCGAGACGCTGGACTGAGTTGTGGACTTTGAGAACCGGAAAGAGAGCGCGTATCGATCTCGAGCGAACAACCTGGCCCGGATGCGAGAGAAGACGCCGAAACTTACTCATCGGGCTGCATAGCAGAGTTGGCGTGAGTATTTGTTGCTCGATGCGGACTTGGTAAACGCTCGCTGTTCCGCGCTTCGCAGTTAGGCGGGACTTTCCGAGACCCGCAGCACGTCCTGGTCGGCCTTCATGGCAAGCCGCAACGGCTTGGGAATCGGCCGCGCCCGGCCGGCGCTGATAAATGCCACGCGCACGCTGGCACTGACGAGAAGCTCATCGCCGCGCATGACTTTCTGGCGCAATGTGACGGAGGCACCTTTCACATCCTCCGGCTCGGTGACGATATCGAGCACGTCGTCCATGCGTGCCGGCTTGAGGAAATCGATGTTCATCGCCCGCACCACAAAGGCAAATCCCGGCGCTTCTTTTTCCGCCGCCTCGAACAGCGCGCGGTGGTCGGCGCCGATGAGGCGGAGATAATTGGTCCGCCCGCGCTCCATGTAGCGCAGGTAATTGGCGTGATAGACGATACCGGTGAAATCGGTGTCCTCGTAATAAACGCGCACGACGAGCACGTGGCGGCCGTCGCGGATTTCGCCGTCGAGGGGAATGGCGGTCATCGTCCTACCTCCACGACACCGGCTGCGCGATTGCGTGCTCCCAGTTTCGTCCGTCGAAGCTGTGCGGCTTGAGCACGGCGAGATCGACGCCCTCAAGGCAGCGGACATTGACGTCGATCTTATCGGGGTCCGAGCGCGGGACGTAGAAGGGGTGGATGCCGCAAGTGGCGCAGAAGGTGTGTCGCGCAGTGCCGGTATTGAACCGATAGGTGGTCAGCGCATCCTTGCCGTTGAGGAGTTCGAACTGCTCGGGCGGCACAATGAGATGCAGGAAGCCCTTCTTGGTGCAGATCGAGCAATTGCATTCGGTGACGCCGGAAAGATCGGCGGTAACCCGGAAGCGCACGCGGCCGCAGTGACAACCGCCGGACATCGTCTCTGGCATGTTTGCTCCGAAGCGAATTACGTTATCGGCGACGCCCGTGTATCATAGGTGTCGCAGGGCGTCAGCGGCGGAAGTCAATCGCACGGGGCACGTTGTGACAAAATGGATTATTGCGTCGCTGCTTGCGCTGGTGCTCCCGACCGCCGCCTTCGCCGACTGTACCGATGACGTCTGCGGTCCGATCCAAAAAATCCTGGGCGCGCGGTCAGGCAGCTTCGCGAAAATCAAGGGAAAGCCCACGCTCGATCCCAGAGGCGATCCGGTCTGGGAGGGCACGCAACCGATCGGCGGGCTGATCCGGTCCTGCTACGTCAACAAGCGTGGCGAAGCTTCCCGCTACGAGTACCACTGCGATTCGGTCCCATTCCGATCGGCGGAGGAAGCGAAGAAGGTCGCCGAGAGCGTCAAGGCCGCTTTCCAGTCGGCTGATCCGAAGCTCGTTTGGTTCGACGACCCGGCCGCTATCGCGCTCGCCGGGATCGACGGTTTTCGCGGGACGGAGGGCTGGTACGCCGGTTATGAGAAAAACAAAGCGATGTCGGCCAAAGTCGAAGTGATCGTCTCCGAGGCGACCGGCTGCACCGCCGCCGTGACTGTTTTCGCCAAGCCCATCGCGCGGCGCGATCTGAAATAACGCGTTTGCCGGAAGCTCTATTCCTCGTCGGTCGCGAACAACCCGAACTGCGCCGGATCGCGCGCGGGTTCGGGCAGTCCGAGATGGCGGAAAGCGTGCCCGGTGATCAGCCTTCCGCGCGGCGTGCGCTGCAGGAAGCCGCACTGAATCAGATAGGGCTCGATAATGTCCTCGATGGCATCGCGCGGCTCGGACAAGGCGGCCGCGAGCGTCTCAACGCCGACCGGCCCGCCGCCGTAATTCACCGCGATGGTCGAGAGATAACGCCGGTCCATGGCGTCGAGGCCGGCGGCATCGACTTCAAGCGCGGCCAGCGCTTTGTCGGCGACGGCGCGGTCGATCGCGGCCACGCCGGCGACGGCGGCGAAATCGCGCACGCGGCGCAAAAGTCGTCCGGCGATGCGCGGGGTGCCGCGCGCGCGGCGCGCGATCTCGTTGGCGCCGTCGGCGGTGACGCCGATGCGCAAGACGCGGGCGCCGCGATTGACGATCTGTTCGAGCTCGGCCTCGGAATAGAAATTCAATCGCACCGGAATGCCGAAACGGTCGCGCAGCGGATTGGTCAGCAGCCCGGCGCGGGTAGTGGCGCCGATGAGGGTGAATTTGGCGAGATCGATCTTGACCGAACGTGCGGCCGGCCCGGCGCCGATGATGAGGTCGAGCTGGAAATCCTCCATCGCCGGGTAAAGGATCTCCTCGACCGCCGGATTGAGCCGGTGAATTTCATCGATGAACAGCACGTCGCGCTCTTCGAGATTGGTGAGCAGCGCCGCGAGATCGCCGGCCTTGGCGATCACCGGACCGGCGGTGGCGCGGAAATTCACGCCGAGCTCACGCGCCACGATCTGCGCCAAAGTGGTCTTGCCGAGTCCCGGGGGGCCGACGAACAGCACGTGATCGAGCGCCTCGCGGCGCGCGCGCGCCGCCTCGATGAACACGCCGAGATTCTTCCGCGCCTGCTCCTGACCGACGAAATCCGCCAGGCGCTGCGGGCGCAACGTCGCTTCCGCCGCATCTTCCTCGCGGCGCTCGGCGGTCACGAGCTTGGCCGTGCTGCTCACCCTTCCGACCCCCGGCTGTACTTGTTGGGTAGAAGCTCGCCGATCGGCACCACTGCCGGCAATTTTCCGTTCGGTACGATGACCCGCGCTTGCGGATCATAGTCGAAAATGAGCTCCCGGCACGCCCCGCACGGCGATACCACGGCGATCGTCTGATCTTTTTCCGCGGGCGAGGGATGCCGCACGGCAACGATGGTATCGATTCCCGCCTCGCCAAGATCGACGACGGCGCGGCCGAGCGCAACCGCCTCGGCGCAGACCGCCATGCGGCCGAGATAGGCGTCGAGATTGACACCGGTGAAGATTTTTCCCGAACGCGTGCGCAAGGCCGCGCCGACTTCCTGCCAGTCGTCGCGATAGCGCCGCGTGATCGCCGCGCCCGCCGCGGCGATCAATTCGCGATCGGCCTTGCCGAGTTTCTTGCCAAGTTTTTTGCCGGGTTTGCCGGGCCGTTTCACTTCGCCAACTCCTTCAGGCCGAGCCGGATGAGGGTCTTTACTTCCGCGGCGTCACCGGCGCTGCGCGCAGCGGCAGCGATGGCAGCGGCGGCTTGCGGCTGCGCATAGCCGAGATTGATCAGCGCGGAAACCGCGTCGGTGACCGGTTGCGGCGCGCGCTTCTCCTCGAGCGCGCCGGAGAGGCGCACCAGCGCCGGGTCGATATCGGTATAGGCCGGCGCCTTGTCCTTGAGCTCGGTGACGATGCGCTCGGCGACTTTCGGGCCGACACCGGGCGTACGCGCCACCATCGCCTTGTCGCGCATGGCGATGGCCGAAGCGAGATCGGCCGGTTTGAGCGTGCCGAGGACGGCAAGCGCGACCTTGGTGCCGACGCCCTGCACCGTCTGCAAGAGCCGGAACCATTCGCGCTCAACATCGGTTAGGAAGCCGAACAGCCGGATTTGATCCTCGCGCACATGCGTCTCGATCGACAGCGTCACCGGCTCGCCGGCGCGCGGCAATTCCTGCAACGTGCGCGCCGAGCAATGCACGAGATAGCCGACGCCGTTGACGTCGACGATGACGGAGTCCTCGCCGTAGGAGTCGATCACGCCCTTGAGCTTGCCGATCATCGTACCGCTACCTTGAGCAGCACGCTCTGCCGGTGGTGTGCGTGCGTTACCGCGATGGCAAGCGCGTCGGCGGCGTCGTCGGAGGACGGGTCGGCGTTGGGCAGAAGCACCCCGATCATCATGCGGATTTGCGCCTTGTCGCCGTGACCGGCGCCGACGATGCTCTTCTTCACCAGATTGGGCGCATATTCGGACACCGGCACACCTGCTTTGGCCGGCACCACCATGGCGATGCCCCGCGCCTGCCCGAGCTTGAGCGTCGCCTTGGCGTCCTTGTTGACGAAGGTCGTCTCGATGGCGGCTTCGTCGGGGCGAAACTCGTCGAGAATGCGCGTCAGGCCGTCGTGGATGGCAAGGAGCCGCGCCGCGAGCGTATCCTCGGCATGCGTCGTCACCGACCCGCAGCCGAGATAGCCGAGCCTATTGCCGGCAATCTCCACGATGCCCCAGCCGGTGCGGCGGAGCCCCGGATCGATGCCGAGAATGCGAATCGAGCGCGTCATGCCGGGTCATTGATAGCACGGCCTAACACTTCACCTCTCCCCATTGGGGAGAGTTCGGCGAGCGGCTTTAGCTGCGAGCCGGGAGAAGGGCGCGACCAACGAGGTTGTTCCCCCTCTCCCGACGGGAAAGGTGAGGAGAAAAAGCCGAACTCCGTCGGCTACGCGCTCATCCGGCTCACCAGCGCGTCGGAAATCTCAAAATTGGCATAGACGCTTTGCACATCGTCGTGCTCGTTGAGGTTTTCGATGAGCTTGAGCAACTTTTCGCCCTGCTCGTCGTCGAGCGCCACGGTGTTTTGCGGCCGCCAGACCAGCGAAGCCTTGCGCGGCTCGCCGAATTTTAATTCCAGCGCCTTGGCGACGGAGCCGAAGCGGTCCTGCGCGGCATAAACCTCATGGCCGCTTTCGCTGGAGACGACGTCGTCGGCGCCGGCCTCCAGCGCCGCCTCGAACATCGCATCCGCGCTCGCCGCCTTGGCGTCGTATTCGATGACGCCGACATGGTCGAACATGAAAGACACTGCCCCGGTCTCGGCAAGGTTGCCGCCGCTCTTGGTGAAGGTGGCGCGCACCTCGCCGGCGGTGCGGTTGCGGTTGTCGGTCAAAACCTCGACGATCACGGCGACGCCGCCGGGCCCGTAGCCTTCGTAGCGGATCTCCTCGTAATTTTCCGCATCGCCGCCCAGCGCCTTCTTGATGGCGCGCTCGATATTGTCCTTCGGCATGTTTTCCGCCCGCGCGGCGATGATGGCGGCGCGCAGGCGCGGATTCATCGCCGGATCGGGCAGGCCGATTTTGGCGGAGACAGTGATTTCGCGGGCGAGCTTGCCAAACAGCTTGGACTTTGCCGCGTCCTGCCGCCCCTTGCGGTGCATGATGTTCTTGAACTGCGAATGTCCGGCCATGGCTCAAGTCTTTGCGCGCTAGAGCGCCGCGAAAATGGAATGGATTGATGCCGAATTTATAGGGTGACGCGGAGTGGAAATAAAGGTGACCGCGCTATCGGAACTTACGCCCAGAAGGCAGGCATTGCCTGTTCGAGGCCGCCGCCGAGGCGCACCGCGCCGACGCGTACCGCAAGCCCCGTCGCCGGGTCGGTCTCCACCGCGACGGCACAGAGCGTCGCCGGGCCCGAGGCCGCCTCGAAGCGCGCCGTAGCGATGCGGCGGGTGAAGCGTTGCAGCGGCTCGTCCTTGGCCATGCCGATCACCGAGTCGTAGTCGCCGGTCATGCCGACATCGCTCATGAACGCGGTGCCGCCGGGCAGGACGCGCAAATCCGCCGTGGGCGCATGCGTATGCGTGCCGACCACCAGGCTGGCGCGGCTGTCGCAGAATTGACCCATGGTCTGCTTCTCGCTCGTCGCCTCGGCATGGATATCGACGACGATGGCGTCGGCGCCTTGCCGCAAGGGGCAAGCGGCAAGCTCGCGGTCGACTGCGGCAAAGGGGTCGTCAAGCGGGTCCATGAAGATGCGGCCCATCGCGTTGATGACGAGCACGTGGGCGCCGGTTTTGGTCTCGCACAAAGCCGCACCGCGGCCGGGCGTGCCGGCCGGAAAATTGATCGGGCGAAGAAGCTTCGGGGCGCGTTCGATGAAGACCAGCGCCTCTTTCCGATCCCACGAATGGTTGCCGCCGGTGATGGCGTCGGCGCCGGCATCGATCAATTCTCGGTAAATCGCCTCTGTAATGCCGAAGCCGCCGGCGGCATTCTCGCCGTTCACCACGACGAAATCGAGCTTCCAGTCGCTAATGAGGCCGGGCAAGCGTTTGCAGACGACGGTCCGCCCGCTGCGGCCGACAACATCGCCGACGAACAGGATGCGCATGCTCAACTGCCTCGCAAATCGATCAACTCGCGCTCGGTTAGCACAAGATCGAGCCGCGCGTCGTGGGGCGTTGCCGGTACGGCGGGAACCTCCTGCGCGGCAAAAGCCAGCCCCACGGCCATAACGGGCTTGCGCGCGCGCAGTTGCGTGATGGTCAGATCGTAGTAGCCGGCGCCGTAGCCGACGCGATGGCCCGCGCGGTCGAAGGCAAGCAGCGGCACCAGCAGAATGTCCGGTTCAACCGCCGCGGCTTCCGGCTTCGGCTCCCGTATGTGCCATTGCCCGCGGTCAAGTGGCGCGCCGAAATCCCACGCGCGGATGATGAGCGGCTTGCCGCGGCCGGCGATGACGGGGAGCGCCAGGCGTGCGCCTTGCGCCGCAAGCTTGCGCATCAGCGGCAGCGGGTTGATCTCGCTCTTGAGGGGCATGAAGCCGGAGACGATCGTGCCGGGCTTGATCGCCAGCGGAAACGGCCGCGCGGCGATTGCTTCGGCGGCGGCATTGCGCGCCTCACCCGACAACGCATCGCGCCGCCCCATCGCCTCGCGGCGAAGCGCTGCCTTGGAATCCTCGACGCCGGTTGCTGAGGTCATGGTCGATAAGTGCGGAGCCGCGCCGGCCGTAAGAGCGCTGATCCCGGGAACCTACATAAGTAGGTGGGCGCCATGTGACCAAACCCAGGGGCAAGGCCAGGGACAGCTCCCGTTAGGATCGTAAGGCCCCGAGGTGTTGTCTCCTACGCACCAGGCAGCCCCGCAAGAACAATGTAATGCCAAGGCGAGCGCGACGCCATCACCCCAGCGCGATGCTGCTGCCGCCGATGGTCTGATTGAGTCTTTTGGTGACGCTTTCGATGCGTTCGGCGGCGGAAGTGAGCGCTGCGGCGGCGGCGGCCTGCGCCGCGGTGTTGCGCTCCGCGACCGCCGTCTGCGCGCCTTGCGCGGCCGCGAACTCATCTTCGAGGCGTTTGATACGCGTGCCCATCTCGGACAATTCATCGGCAATGGTGATCGCAGCCATGACGGTAAGCCTGGCGTCGCCGATCTCGCCGAACTTGGCGCGCAGGCCGGCGATGCGTGTGTCGAGTTCGCGCGCGAGATTCGTCAAATGGTCTTCTTGACCATCCTCGCAGGCCATGCGGAATTGGCGGCCATTGATGGTGACGTTGACTTGGGACATTCCGACCCTTTGCACCCCTCGCCTGCCCTCGGCACGACCCGCAGTGCGTTCCCTTAGTCTTCGTGCGCCAGCACGCTCCGGATCGTTTCGATCGCCTCGTCGATCCGCTGCACCACCTCGCGGTTGGCGGCTTCGAGCCCGCGCGAATGCGCCGTGGCCTGATCGAGCTCGCTGGCAAGCCGCGCCCGATCGGCGCCGAGCGCGTGGATTTGCGTCGCCAAGGCTTCCTGGCTGCGATCGGTCTCGCTGCGCCGCTCGGCCGCCGCTTCGAGCGCGTCGAGCGCAAGCTTCAGGCGCCGGCTCGCGATCTCGATTGAATTGGTCTCACTCATTTGGCCATCCGCCGCGGCCATAGGGCCGGCGCACCACAGGTGAAAACCGTGCGACGGCAACTATTTACAAAAGGAACCTTACGTCGCATCGAGCAAGAGCGTCAACGCCCAAAGCACCGCGCCTGCGGCCCTGTGCACGACGCGCTTGGAAGCCCGCCCGCACAATTGACTCAAAGGCCTCGCATGCTAATTGTGCCCCGCAAGTTCTCGTGACCGCGGCGGTTTCGCACCCGCGCCGCGCTTGGCCCGTTCCATGACGATGCCGGACCGTCTTGCCACGGCGAGCGCAAGCCTCGCCCAGGCGCAACGTTTTCCCTCCACAGGCGCGAGTCCGACCTCGCGTGCGGACCACGACCGCATGGCCAACGCCATCCGCGCGCTCGCCATGGACGCCGTCGAGCAGGCGAAAGCGGGGCATCCGGGCTTGCCGATGGGCGCCGCCGACATTGCCACCGTGCTGTTCACGCGCTTCCTCAAATTCGATCCCGCCGATCCGGCATGGCCCGACCGCGACCGCTTCGTGCTCTCGGCCGGTCACGGCTCGATGCTGATCTATGCGCTGCTGCATCTGACCGGCTACGAGAAGATGACGATCGGCGAGATCAAGCGCTTCCGCCAGCTTGGCTCGCTCACGCCCGGCCATCCCGAATACGACCACACGCCGGGAATCGAGACCACGACCGGCCCGCTCGGCCAGGGGATCGCCAATGCGGTCGGCATGGCCATCGCGGAGCGCCATCTCGCCGCGATCTTCGGCGGCGATATCGTCGATCACTTCACCTACGTGCTCGCCTCCGACGGCGACCTGATGGAAGGCATCAGCCAGGAAGCCATCGCGCTTGCCGGGCATCTGCGGCTGAAAAAGCTCGTCGTGCTGTTCGACGACAACGGCATCTCGATCGACGGCCCGCTCGCGCTCGCGGACAGCGTCGATCAGATCAAACGCTTCGATGCCGCCGGCTGGGCGGCGACCCGCATCGACGGTCACGACCCGGCCGCCATCGCCGCGGCGCTGGAAGCGGCGAAAAAATCCGACCGCCCCTCGCTGATCGCCTGCCGCACCACGATCGGCTTCGGCGCGCCGACCAAAGCCGGCACCGAGAAGTGCCACGGCTCGCCGCTTGGCGCCGAGGAGATCGCGGCTGCCCGGCAAAAACTCGGCTGGACCGCGCCGGCTTTCGAAATTCCGGGCGCCATTCGTACGCAATGGCGCAGCGCCGGCGAACGCGGACAGCCGCTGCGGCTCGCCTGGGAAGCACGCCTCGCCGCGCTCGATCCGGCAAAACGCGCCGAGTTCGCGCGCCGCACGCAAGGCGCGCTGCCGGCGGACAAGTTCCCTGCGGCGGTGCGCACCGTGAAGCAAAAGCTCGCCGAAGCGCCGAAGGAGATCGCAACCCGCGCCGCTTCCGAATTTGCGCTCGAGGCGCTGACGGTGGCGTTGCCGGAAATGATCGGCGGATCGGCCGACCTGACCGGCTCCAACAACACGCGCACCAAGGCCATGAAAGCGATGAGTGCCGCCGACTATTCCGGCCGCTTCATTCATTACGGCGTGCGCGAGCACGGCATGGCGGCGGCCATGAATGGCATGGCGCTGCACGGCGGCATTATTCCTTATTCAGGGACGTTCCTCGTCTTCTCCGATTATTGCCGGCCGGCCATTCGGCTTGCCGCGCTCATGGGCCGGCGCGTCATCCATGTGATGACGCACGATTCCATCGGGCTTGGCGAAGACGGTCCGACGCACCAGCCGGTCGAGCATCTCGCCGCCTTGCGTGCCATCCCCAACCTCAAAGTGTTCCGGCCGTGCGACGCGGTCGAGACCATCGAATGCTGGCAACTGGCGCTGGAGAACGCGAAGGGGCCGAGCGTGCTTGCGCTCACGCGGCAGAACCTGCCGCAGCTGCGCCGGGGCCTGGACGACGCGAACCGCTGCGCGCGCGGCGCTTACGAGCTCATCGCCGCCGAAGGCGGCGCGCCCGCCGTCTCGCTGTTCGCCACCGGATCGGAAGTCGCCATCGCGGTGGCGGCACAGAAACTTCTCGCCGCGCGCAAAATATTGGCGCGGGTCGTATCGGTGCCGTGCTTCGAACTTCTGCTCGCCGCACCGGAGGCGGAGCGCGCCGCCATTATCGGCAAGGCGAAAGTCAACGTCGCGGTCGAAGCCGGCATCCGCCAGGGCTGGGACGAAATCATTGGCTCCAGCGGAACGTTTGTCGGCATGACCGGGTTTGGCGCCAGCGCGCCGTATAAAGAGCTTTACCAACATTTTGGCATTACGCCCGAAAAAGTGGCGGAAGCGGCACTGGCGCGCTTGGAAAGGTCGTAGGGAGAGGATGGAATGCCGGTTCGCGTAGCCATCAACGGATTCGGCCGCATCGGCCGCAACATTTTGCGCGCGGCGGTCGAAGCGGGGCGCAAGGATTTCGAAGTCCTGGCCATCAACGATCTCGGTCCGGTGGAAACCAATGCGCATCTCCTGCGCTTCGATTCCGTGCACGGCCGCTTCCCCGGCGAAGTGACGGTCAAGGGCGATACCATCAATTGCGGCAACGGGCCAATCAAGGTCACGGCGCACAAAGACCCGACGCAACTGCCGTGGAAAGAACTCGGCATCGACATCGCGCTGGAATGCACGGGCATCTTCACCTCGAAGGACAAGGCGGCGGCGCATCTGCAAGCCGGCGCTAAGCGCGTGCTGATTTCCGCTCCGGCCGAGGGCGTCGACCTCACGGTGGTCTACGGCGTCAACCACGACAAGCTGTCCAAGGCGCACATCGTCGTCTCCAACGCCTCGTGCACGACGAATTGCCTCGCGCCCGTGGCCAAGGTGCTCAACGACGCCGTCGGCATCGACAAGGGCTTCATGACCACGGTGCACGCCTACACTAACGACCAGCCTTCGCTCGACCAGGTGCACAAGGATCTCTACCGGGCGCGCGCGGCGGCGCTCAACATGATCCCGACCTCGACCGGCGCGGCCAAGGCGGTCGGCTTGGTGCTGCCCGAGCTCGCCGGCAGGCTCGACGGCGTCTCGATCCGCGTGCCGACGCCGAACGTCTCGGTGATCGACTTCAAGTTCGTCGCCAAGCGCGCGACCTCAAAGGACGAGATCAACGCCGCGGTCAAGCGCGCCGCCGAGCAACAACTCAGGGGCATCCTCGCCTACACCGACGCGCCCAACGTCTCCAGCGATTTCAACCACGATCCGCATTCCGCGGTCTTCCACATGGATCAGACCAAGGTGATCGACGGCACGCTGGTGCGGGTGATGTCGTGGTACGATAACGAATGGGGCTTCTCCAACCGTATGGTCGATACCGCGGTGGCGATGAGCAAGCTGATCTGAACGCGGCGATGCGTTTCCGCAACCTCGACGACGCCGACGTAAAGGGCAAGCGCGTGCTCCTGCGCGTCGACCTCAACGTGCCGATGCAGGATGGGAAGATCCTCGACGCGACCCGCATCGAGGAAATCGCGCCGACCATCGTCGAGCTCTCCGACAAGGGCGGTAAAGTCATCCTGCTCTCGCATTTGGGCCGGCCCAAGGGACGCGATCCGAAATATTCGCTGCGGCCGGTGGCCGCCGAGGTCGCGAAAATCGTGAAGCGGCCGGTCGCCTTCGCCAAGGATTGCGTGGGCCCGCCGGCGGAAGCGGCGATTGCCGCCATGAAGAACGGTGAAGTTCTTTGTTTGGAGAATACACGCTTTCACCCGGAGGAAGAAAAGAACGACAAAACATTCGCCAAACGGCTTGCGGCCCTGGGCGACCTTTTCGTCGACGACGCCTTCTCCGCCGCGCACCGCGAGCACGCCGCCAACAGCTCCATCGTGACGGTCTCCAATCTGCCGGCCTATCCCGGGCGCGCCATGGCCGCCGAACTGCAAGCGCTGGAGAAGGCCTTCGAGCGCCCCGAACATCCGGTGGCGGCGATCGTCGGCGGCGCCAAAATCTCCACCAAGCTCGAACTGCTCGGCCATTTGCTGGTGAAAGTCGAGACGCTGATCATCGGCGGCGGCATGGCCAATACCTTTCTCGCGGCGCAGGGCAAGTCCGTCGGTGCCTCGCTGTGCGAGCCCGACCTCGTTTCCGCCGCGCGCGACATCCTCGCCAAAGCAAAATCGCTCGGCCGCGAGATCGTGCTACCGGTGGATGCGGTCGTCGCGCAAAAGCTCGCCGCGCACGCGCCCTCCCGCGTCGTATCCGTGGACCGCATCGGCCCCGCTGACATGATCCTCGACATCGGCCCGCGCACGATCGAATACGTTATCTCCGTGCTGGCCCGCACCAAGACGCTGGTCTGGAACGGCCCGTTCGGCGCCTTCGAATACGAACCCTTCGACAGCGGGACGGTCGAAGTGGCCGAGGCGGTGGCGGAACTTACGCAAGCCGGCAGGCTTGTCAGTTTCGCGGGCGGCGGCGATACGGTGGCCGCCCTCAACGCTGCCTCGGTGACGAGCCGGTTGTCCCATGTGTCGACGGCGGGCGGCGCCTTCCTCGAATCTTTGGAGGGCAAGACGTTGCCGGGCGTCGAGGTGTTGATGATAGCGTAACACTCCTGCCGCCATGGAGAGATTGCGTCATAATATGTCCGGCACGGCCGAATCGAGGAGGGGGCGATGAACCTCAGCGAATTGAACAAGGTCGCGGAAGCCATGGTCGCTCCCGGCCGCGGCATCCTCGCCGCCGATGAATCGACCACGACGATCAAGAAGCGCTTCGACGCCATCGGCGTCGATTCGACCCCGATCGCGCGGCGCGATTACCGCGAGATGCTGTTCCGCAGTACCGAGGCGATGTCGAAGCACATTTCCGGAATCATCCTCTACGACGAGACGATCCGGCAGAACGCCAAGGACGGCACGCCGCTGGTCAAGGTCATTGCGCAAGCGGGCGCGCTGCCCGGCATCAAGGTCGACAAGGGCACGAAGCCCCTGCCCTTCTGCCCGAACGAAGTCGTTACCGAGGGACTCGACGGCCTGCGCGAACGGCTGGTGGAATATCGCGGGCTGGGCGCCAAATTCGCCAAATGGCGGGCGGTGATCGATATCGGGCCCGGCATTCCCACCTTCGGCTGCCTCTACGCCAACGCGCATGCGCTCGCGCGCTACGCCGCGCTCTGCCAGGACGAAGACATCGTGCCGATCGTCGAGCCCGAGGTGCTGATGGACGGCGATCACACCATCGAGCGCTGCGCCACGGTGACCGAATGGCTACTGAATACCGTGTTCGAGCAGCTTTTCTACCAGCGCGTCGCGCTCGAGGGGATCGTGCTCAAGCCGAACATGGTAGTGCCCGGCAAGAAGTCGCTCAAGAAGGCGTCGGTCGAGGAAGTCGCCGAGAAGACGCTCCGCGTGCTCAAGGCTTGCGTGCCCGCCGCCGTGCCCGGCATCGCGTTTTTGTCCGGCGGCCAGTCCGATGAGGAAGCGACCGCCCACCTCGACGCCATCAACAAATTGGGGCCGCTGCCCTGGCGCGTGACTTTCTCCTACGGCCGCGCCTTGCAGACGGCGCCGCAAAAAGCCTGGTCGGGCAAACCGGAGAATGTCGGCGCGGCGCAGCGCGCCTTCGGCCATCGCGCCAGGATGAACGGCCTTGCCGCGCTCGGGAAGTGGAATGCCGATCTGGAAAAGAAAGCGGCGTAAATGCTCCGCTCATTCCGGCGGAAGCGGGAATTCAGTGCGGGCGCTATCCGCAAAGAACTCGGTCCCCGCTTCCGCGGGGATGAGCGGGCAACGGCTTCTCTCCACGCGACACCATGAGCCGGCCCCGCCCGCGGCTTTATCTGGTCACGCCGCAACTTGGCGACACGGCCTCGTTCGCCCGCGGACTCGGCGGGACACTCGAGGCGGGCGACATTGCCGCAATCCTCCTTCGCCTCGAAGGCGCCGACGAGCGCACGCTGATCGACCGCGTCAGATCGGTCGCGGCGGTTGTTCAGCGCCGCGACATCGCGCTTTTGCTCGACGGTTATCCGCAGATCGCGATCCGCGCCGGCGCCGACGGCGCCCATCTCACCGGCACCGAAGCGCTGACGCAAGCGCTGCCCATGCTCAAGCCCGATCGCATCGCCGGCGCCGGTGGCCTGCGCAGCCGTCATGACGCCATGCTCGCGGCCGAAGCTGGCGCCGATTACGTGATGTTCGGCGAGGAGACCGGCCGCGGCGGCCGGCCGCCCTTTGCCGCCATCGAGGAGCGGATCGCGTGGTGGGCGGAGCTGTTCGAACTGCCGTGCGTCGGCTATGCCGCAAGCCTCGACGAAGTGGCACCGCTGGCGCAAGCTCAAGCCGATTTCGTCGCCCTCGGTGATTGGATATGGACGAACGAACAAGCGCCCGCCGCCACGGTCGCGGCCGCTACCGAGCGCCTTACCGCAGTCGAAAACCGCCCTCGATGATGCCGAGCCACGCCGAGCCCCCGACTTCGCCATTTTTCCCTCCCCCGCTTCGCGGCGGGGGATGCAGGACCGGCAACGTGACGAAGGCGATCGCGGCAGCTTTGCTGCTCGCGGCGATCGTTTTGCCGCAACGTGATTTCGCCGCCGCCGCCGAACCCGACTTGGCTTACGGCGAATATCAGCGCGGCAACTTCCTCCGCGCCTTCGGGCTCGCCACCCACTATGTCGAGGAAAAGAGCGACACGAAGGCGATGACTTTGCTCGGCGAACTTTACGCGATGGGCTATTGCGTTCCCAAGGACGACGCCAAGGCGGCCGAATGGTACAAGCTTGCCGCCGACCGCGGCGATCGCGACGCCATGTTTGCGCTCGCCATGTTCCGTCTGGAAGGCCGCGCCGGTCCGCGCGACCGCGATGCCAGCGCCAAATTGCTCGCCGCCGCCGCCAAGCTCGGTCATCCGCTCGCCGCCTACGATCTGGCGTTGCTCTACATGGAAGGCCAGCTGCTTCCGCAGGACTTCACCCGCGCCGCCGAGCTTTTGCGCGTGGCCGCGCAAGCCGGCAATCCGGAGGCGCAATATGCGCTCGGCACGCTCTACAAACAGGGACGCGGGGTGGCGAAGAATATGAGCGAGGCGGTGCGGCTGTGGTCGCTTGCCGCCCTCGCCGACAATCCCGACGCCGAGGTCGAGTATGCGATCGCGCTGTTCAACGGCGATGGCGTCGCCAAGAACGAGCAGACGGCCGCCGCCCTGTTCCACCGGGCGGCGCAGCACGGCAATCCGGTCGCGCAGGACCGCTATGCCCGCATCCTCGCCGAGGGCCGCGGCGCGCCGAAGGATCCGGTGCAGGCAACCAAATGGCACCTGATCTCCAAGGCGGGCGGCGAGATCAACGTCATTCTCGACGACTTTGTCCATAACCTCGACGCCCACACGCGTGAGCTCGGCGAAGAGGCGGCGAAAAAGTGGGTCGAGGCGCTGAAGAAGCCGCCGTCTTAAGCGCGCTTAAGCCTTGACGCGGCGGCAAGTTGCGCCGTACCGCAGGCGCCATGCCCCACTCAGCTGTGCTGAACGTCATGATCAAGGCTGCCTACCGCGCCGGCAGGAGCCTCAAGCGCGACCTCGGCGAGGTTGAGAATTTGCAGGTGTCGCTCAAGGGCCCGCGCAATTTCGTCACCGCCGCCGACCGCCGCGCCGAGGAGATCGTGCGCCAGGAGCTCGGCAAAGCGCGGCCGGATTACGGCTTTCTCGGCGAGGAAGGCGGCGCCCGCGCCGGCACCGACACGAGCCACCGCTGGATCGTCGATCCGCTCGACGGCACCACCAACTTCCTGCACGGCATCCCGCATTTCGCGGTGTCGATCGCGCTCGAACGAAACGGCGCCATCGTCGCCGGCGTGACCTACAACCCGGCGAACGACGATCTGTTCGTCGCCGAACGCGGCAAGGGCGCTTTCCTCAACGACCGGCGCATCCGCGTCGCCGCCCGCAAGAACCTCGCCGAAGCGGTCGTGGCCTGCGGGCTGCCGCATTACGGCCGCGGCGATCTCAAGCTCGCGCGCCATGAAATCGCCGCCGCCCAGCAGCACTTCGCGGGCTTGCGCCGTCTGGGGGCGGCAACGCTCGATCTCGCCTGGATCGCCGCCGGCCGCTTCGACGCATATTGGGAGCGCGATCTGTCGCCCTGGGATATCGCCGCCGGATTGATTTTGGTGCGCGAGGCCGGCGGCTTCGTTACCGACCTCGAAGGCGGGGACGAAACCCTGACCAGAGGCGAAGTCGCCGCCGGTAACGACACCATGCACCGCGAGCTTCTGCGCCTCCTGAAAGCGGCCGGCGCCGACGCCGAGCCGGCGAAAGCATCTTAAATCCGCCGGCGCCGGCCGCGATGCCATCACCGCGCCGCAAAGCTTGCGAAAGTCGCAAGACGCAAAGCGCCGATCAGCCGCGCCGCGACGGGTTTTTCATGCGTTTTTCTTCGCGCGCGGCTATGCCATATTGGCCCGATTACAGGCGCTGACTGAAAGAGCAATGGCCGACACCCTCGATCAAGCCAAGCTTTCCTCGCCCCGCATCTTTCTGATCCGGATGCTGGTGTTCCTGATCCTTTGCGGCCTAATCGCCTTCGTTCTCCAGCATCAAATCCTCAACGCCTTCATGGCCAATCCGTGGCTCAACGGATTGATCGTCGGCGTTCTTCTCATCGGCATCGTGCTGTCGTTCCATCGCGTCATCCGGCTGTTCCCGGAAGTCTCCTGGGTCAACAGTTTCCGCGGCGCCGATCCCGCGGCTCAGCCGCCGGCCCGGGCGCCGACTTTGCTCGCGCCCATGGCGTCGATCCTCGGCGGCGAGCGCGCGGGCCGCGTCGCCATCTCGGCGCAAACGATGCGCGCCTTCCTCGATTCGCTGGCGAGCCGGCTCGACGAGGCGCGCGACATTTCCCGCTATCTGACCGGGCTCCTCGTCTTCCTCGGCCTCCTCGGCACGTTCTGGGGGCTGATCGAGACGGTGGGCTCGGTCGGCAACATCATCAACAACCTCAGCGTCGGCGGCGACGCCGACACGGTCTTCAACACGCTCAAGGAAGGCCTGGCGGCGCCGCTCGGCGGCATGGGCATTTCGTTTTCCTCTTCGCTGTTCGGGCTTGCCGGCTCGCTCGTGCTCGGCTTTCTCGATTTGCAGACGAGCCAGGCGCAGAACCGCTTCTACAACAACCTTGAGGACTGGCTCGCGACCACGGTGCAAGACCTCGGCGCGGTCGGCGCGGGCACCGCCACCGACACCATCGAGCGGCTGCGTCAATCGGTCGGCGAAGCCGGATCTGGCAAGGCGACGACGGCGGCGATGGCCAACCTCGCCGAAGCCATTCAGGGCTTGGTGCAGCACATGCGCGCCGAGCAGCAAATGATCCGCGAATGGGCGGACGCGCAAGCCAAGATGAACGGCGACATCAGGCGGCTCCTGGAAACCCTGTCGCGGGAATCCGTCGACTGACAGACGCAACGGCATAGGGCGAAAGTAAAAGGCGCGAAGACATGGCGCTCTCCCGCAGCCGCCGCGACAGCGGCATGAATTACTGGCCGGGGTTCGTCGACGCGCTGTCGACCCTGATCCTCTCCATCATCTTTTTGCTCACCGTGTTCATGGTGGCGCAATTCTTCCTGTCGCAGGAAGTCGCCGGCAAGGACACCGCGCTCGCCCGCCTCAATGCGCAGATTTCGCGGCTCTCCGATCTACTGTCGCTGGAACGGACTGGCAAAGCGAGCCTCGAAGACGAGGTGGCGCAGTTGCGCGCCTCGCTCTCGAGCGCGGAAGGCGAGCGCGACCGGCTGCGCGGCGTCGCCGAAGGCGCCGGCAACGCCGACACCGGCAAGGCCGAGGCCGGTAAGCTCAATAGCCAGCTCGACATCGAGAAAGAGGCGACGGCGCGCGCCGTGGCGCAGATCGAGATCCTCAACCAGCAGATCGGCGCGCTACGCCGGCAGATCGGCGCGCTCGAAGAAGCGCTCGGTACCTCGGAGCGCAAGGAGAAGGATGCGCAGCTGCATATCGCCGATCTGGGCCAGCGCCTGAACGTGGCGCTGGCGCAGCGGGTGCAGGAATTGTCGCGTTACCGCTCCGATTTTTTCGGCAAGCTGCGCGACATTCTCGGCAACCGCCCCGACATCCGCGTCGTCGGCGACCGTTTCGTGTTCCAGTCGGAGGTGTTTTTCGACTCAGGGCAAGCGGAGCTGCGGCCGGAAGGCCGCGCCGAACTCGACAAGCTCGCTACCGCGCTGCTCGATCTGGAGAAGCAGATACCGTCGGAGATCAACTGGGTACTGCGCGTCGACGGCCACACCGATACCAGGCCGGTTTCGGCGACCTCGCCGTTCAAATCGAACTGGGGACTCTCCGCCGAGCGCGCCATCTCGGTCGTGCAATATCTGATCGCCAAGGGCATTTCGCCGCAGCGCCTGGTCGCCGCCGGCTTCGGCGAGTTCCAGCCGATCGATCAAGGCACCACCGACGAGGCCTACAGCAAGAACCGCCGCATCGAGCTGAAACTGACGGAGAAGTGAGGCGTGCGTTTGCGCCGCTATGAGCCGCGCGACGAAGATACCGCGATCGCGCTTTGGCTGCGCACCTGGCAGGCCGCCTATCCGGCGCTCGATTTTGTCGAACGGCTCGACTGGTGGCGCGTGCGCTGGCGCAACGAATTGCTGCCTGCGGCGGTTGTCGTGGTCGCCGAGGCGGAAGGCGGCATGATCGGCTTCGTCACCGTCGATCCGAAAACGCTCTATCTCGACCAGATCGTGGTCGCTCCGGAGCATTGGCGGGCCGGTATCGGCGCAGCGCTGATCGATGAGGCCAAGCGCCTCTCGCCGCGCGGGCTCGATCTCGACGTCAATACCGACAATGCCCGCGCCATCGGCTTTTACCGAAGGCAGGGATTTTCCATCGCCGACGCCGGCGTCAACCCGATCTCCGGCAAGCCGGTGCACCGCATGCGCTGGCGGCCATGATCGAGGAATAAAACCAACCGCTACAAATTTGCCGATTGGCGAAACCATTTGGTGCCGCAAAGCTGGCAGATTGGGCATGCCGCAGCGAACCGGCGGTAAGTTGCGGCCGTTTGCCGCCCAAAGAGCCGGCGAGAAGGTCATATGCGCATCGGTGCAATCCGGTTTCCCGTGAGCGCTCGTTCCGGCGGCGGCGACCGGGACGACCTTAAAGCTCAGATGACCGAGCTCGCGGCGCAACTTTCCGTCATGCGCGCGATCGTCGACGATTTGAACGTCGGCATCGTCTTGCTCGATCGGGAACGCCGGGTGAAGTTCATCAACCGCGCTTTCCGCCGCTTTTGGCGGGTGCCCGATAAAATGGCCCAAAGCGATCTGACTTTCGCCCGCCTCATGTATCACGGCCGCGGTATCAAGGCTTACGCGGTATCTCACGATCGATTGGGCGATTACGTCGCCAAGCAAATGGATTTAATTCGAACGGGTGAGGAAGGTCCGCTGCAAATACGCGTCGCCGACGGAGCGGTTCTGCAATTCAGATGCAAGGCACTGCCCGACGGCGGCCGGCTCCTGACTTACGGCAATGTCAGCGAGCTGACGCGGCAGGCCGATGCGCTCGAGCAGCTTGCTTGCGCCGATGCGCTGACCGGCCTGAACAATCGGCGGCATTTTCTCGTGCTTGCCGAAAATGAATGGTCGCGCTTCAAGCGCTACGGGCGATCGGTGGCTTTCCTCATGATCGACATCGATCACTTCAAGTCGGTCAACGATACGTACGGTCACGACGTCGGCGATAAAGTCATCAGATCGGTGGGTGCTGCGTTGCAGAAACATAAGCGCACGTCGGACATCGTCGGGCGCCTCGGAGGAGAAGAGTTCGCCCTGATACTGCCCGAAGCGACCCTCGACAGCGCGGTGGCCGCCGCCGAGCGGTTGCGGCAGCCGGTCGTCGATCGTTCGATCGCCATCGAGGGGCGTTCAATTGCGGTCACGATCAGCGTCGGCGCCAGCGTCAGCCGGGCCGATACGGCCGGAATCGACGAGCTTCTGAAAGAGGCCGACCTCGCCCTTTACGAGGCCAAGCGCTCAGGGCGCAACCGCGTCTGTCGGTTTGAACCGGGGGAGCCGCATAAGCCCGCGGCTGCACGCGGTTAACCCACTTCGAATTGCAGCTTTGCCAGCCGTGCATAGAGGCCGCCGGCGGCGACCAGCGTCTGGTGCGTGCCTTCTTCGACGATGCGGCCTTCGTCCAGCACCAGGATGCGGTCGCAGGAGAGCACCGTCGCCAGCCGGTGGGCGATGACGATGGTGGTGCGCCTGCGCATCAACTCGGCGAGTGCGGCGGCGATCTGCGTCTCGCTCTCGGCGTCGAGCGAGGAAGTCGCTTCGTCAAGCAACAACAGCGGCGCGTCGCGCAGGATCGCCCGCGCGATGGCGATCCGTTGCCGCTGGCCGCCCGAAAGCGTGATACCGCGCTCGCCGACCTGCGTGTCCATCCCCGCCGGCATGGCGGCGATGAACGCCGCCGCATGCGCGTGCGCGGCGGCGCGCGCGACCTCGTCGTCGGACGCATCCGGCCGGCCGAAGCGGATATTCTCGCGCACGGTAGTGGCGAACATCACGCTGTCCTGCGGGACCAATGCGATCCTTGCACGCAGCTCCGCCGGATCGAGATCGGAAAGCCGCACGCCGTCGAAGGTGATGCGCCCGTCGAGCGGGTCGTAATAGCGCAGCAATAGATGAAAAATCGTGCTTTTGCCGGCGCCGGAGGGACCGACAATCGCAACCTTCTCGCCCTGCCCAACGCGGAACGTGACGGAATTGAGCGCCGACACGGTGGTCCGCGTCGGATAGGAGAAACGCACGTCGGCGAAAGCGACCTCTCCGCGCGCCGGCGACGGCAGCGACAGCGGTCGGGCGGGCCGGGCGATGACCGGCTTGATCGCGAGGATCTCGAACAGTCGCTCCGCGGCACCGGAGGCTTGCGCCACCTCGCCGCCGATTTCCGACAGCGACCCGAGCGCCGCGGCCGCAAGCACGGCGTAGAGGACGAATTGTCCGAGCCGGCCCGGCGTCATCTTTGCCGCCAGCACATCCTGCGCGCCGACCCAAAGAACGACGATCACGCTCGCGGAAACGAGGAAAATGGCGATGGCGGTGAGGAAAGCGCGCGCGCGGATCGAAGCGCGCGCGGCAGCGAAAGCGCGGTCGACCGCATCGCGAAAGCGTGCGATGCCGAGCCGCTCGTTGGTGAAGGCCTGTAGCACACGCACGGCGCCGATCAATTCGGCAGCATAGGCCGACGCATCGGCAAGAGTATCCTGCGCGAAACGCGAACGGCGGCGCACGGCGCGGCCGAAGGCATAAAGCGGTAGCACGATAATCGGGATCGCCGCCAGCACGAAAGCCGAGAGCCGCGGACTGGACACCACCATCATGGCGCCGGCACCGAAAAACAGCACGAGATTGCGCAACGCGACGGAAACGGAACTGCCGACCGCGGCCTTGATTTGCGTCGTGTCAGCGGTGAGCCGGGAGATCACTTCGCCGGTTCTGGCTTCGTCAAAGAAGGCCGCCGAGAGCGAGGTCACATGCGCGAACACGTCGCCGCGCAAGTCGGCGACAATCCGCTCACCGAGCGTGGTGACGAGGTAGTAGCGAAGCGCGCTTGAGAGCGCGAGCACCGCCGCCACGCCGATCATGACCAGGAAATAGCTGTCGATCAGCGCCAGCCCGCGGGCGGTGAAGCCGAAATCGATCATGCGCCGCACGGCGATCGGCACGACCAGCGTGGTCAGCGCCGCAAGGATCAGAGCGCCGAGCGCCGCGATGGCGCGCCAGCGATAGCGCCTGACGTAAGGCAGGAGCGAGGCGAGCGGCCGCAGATTGAGGCTTCGTTCCGCCGCGGGCGCCTTGAGCGGACCTTCAATCGCCAGCACAGCCGACACGGCATCCGCCGACGGCGATGCCGGAGTTGCGGTCAGCAGCGCCGCGTCTTTTTCGGCAGTAAAGTTCATGCGCCGCAATGCCTTTTTCGCGGCCCCGCCGCCCGGCTTGGCGCAGACAATGCCCCGATCATGCCGGGGTGGCAACGTGCGACACCGGCGCAGCGGCGGCTTGTCTCGCCGCTGCCGCCGCGGTATAGAGCCGCCAAATTTCCCGGCAGAGACAAAGCGCCAAAGGCGCGGCAAAGGCTCAGATACCGCAATGAAACCCGATACCCATCCCGATTACCACCTGGTCAAGGTGGTCATGACCGACGGCACCGAATTCACCACCCGTTCGACCTGGGGAAAGCCCGGCGACACGCTGCATCTCGATGTTGATCCGAAGTCGCATCCGGCCTGGACCGGCGGCCAGCAGCATCTGGTCGACCGCGGCGGCCGGCTGTCGCGCTTCCAGAAAAAGTTCGAGGGCTTCCTCAAGAAGTAGCCGGGCCCGGGCCGCGAGCGCCCGCATCGCCGGCGGCGGAAAGCCGCAACCGGCGCTCCAGCCAATAGGCCGCCAGCGCAAGCTTCGTATCCTCAATGGCGCCGCGGGCAAGCCGGTCGAACAGCTCGTCGAGCGGCAAATCGACGACCTTGATGTCTTCGTCGCCGATGCCGCCGCCGCGACCTGCCCGATCGGCGTCGCCGACCTCGGCAAAATAAACAAAAACGCGTTCGGACGTGCCGCCCGGCGACGCAAAGAACCGGCCGATCAATTGCGGCTTTGCGATCCGGTATCCGGTTTCCTCGAAAGTCTCGCGAACGGCCGCCGCTTCCGGCGTTTCGCCGGCATCGATCATGCCCGCGACCGTTTCGACGATCCATCCGTCAGTGGTCGCGCTGTCGTCGCGGCGCCGGGCGATCAGCGCCGGCAGCTTGAATTGCTCGACCAGCACGACCGATCGCCGCTGCCGATGCTGCAGCAAGACGGCAACCGAGTCGCCTCTTTCGAACACCAACCGCCTCTGCGCGGCGCTCATGGTGCCGTCGATCCGCTCGTGGGCGACCAAAAACTCGTCGATCTTGAAGAAATCGTCGAGTATCCGACGCTGCCGTTCAACGACGGTGCTGCGCGACATTTCAGCCTTCGGCGTTTGAAATACTAAAAGGCGACTGATCAGCCCGAAGCGATTGCGTTTTTAGAGCCCATCCTGCTCGAAAGCGGCCTTGAGCAGGCCCAATTGCCGCTCCACCGGATTGCCGACCGCAACCCTGACCGGCGCCGGCGCGTGCATGGTGGCATCGAGCCGGCGCACCTCCGCCTGCAGCTTAGTCGAGCGCCCGATCAGCTCCTGAAGCTTCTGCGGCAGCATCGCGATCGATTTGGCATCGCCCGGATCGCAGGCCGCAAGCCGTACCTTGCTCTTTTCCTTGTTCGCCTGGGCGAGCGTCATCTCGCCTTCCTTGACCGCGCGATGCAGCAGGAGCCACGAGGCAAGCTGCATCAGCCGCGTGGTCAGCCGCATGCTCTCGGTGGCGTAGACCAGCGCCGCACTGCGTTCGAGTTTCTTGGAGTCGGCGCGGCCGGAGCCGTCGAGATAGCTCGCGGTCTCTTCGACCAGCGCCATTCCGTCGCGAAACAGCGTCGCAAAAACCTGGGAACTCGCCAGCCGCTCGCTGAAAGACACAGCGCCGGCTTCACTCGCACGCTTCTCGGACATGGGTACGCCTCACACCTTTGCAGCATCGCGCGCCTGGGCCGTTGAGTCCAGCGGGCGCGCGGCCAGAGTTTCCGACATAGTTGCCGGCGCGGCGGCAAATGCCGGCGGAACATAAAAAAGAGCCGCCGTTGCCGGCGGCTCAAGGTGATAACAGGGAGGCGTCAAACAGAGTGGACAGGAGCCACTCGATGTCCAAAGATGGACGATTACCATAATGAACGAGAAACCTTAACCAAAGGTTAATAAATCGGAAAAATTGCCAAATGCTTTTGCAGCATGGCGGACGCCAAGCGTTCATTTCTTGAAAAACGCATCCGCGGCCGTTTGCGAGGCGCGCTTTCTGGTCATTTCCGCTTCCAGCCGGGCGATCTCGTCCTTGAGCAGCGCGACTCGTTCGGCGAGTTCGCCGACCGAGAGCAGCGCCAAATCCTGACCCATCTCGTGGGTGATCTTTTTCTTCGGCAGATCGTCCGGATCAATTGCGGGCATTTTCCCCTCATTCCCCGCGCTAAATTAACGGCGGCGGCCGCGCTTGTCGCGCGCGTTCGCTGGTGGACGCGGCCGGCACCGAACGCGCCGATGGGCCGATGGGCGCAAGTCACCATATCGGCAGGAACGTCCTGACCCTTTGAAAAGACACGGGAAAATTCTTGCGCCAGCGCGGCCCAACAGCTACTCATCGACATGGGCTTTAGGCTGGTGGGCGCCGGACGTCGCCAGGCCGCGAATTCGGCGTAAAGCCGGCTACGTTGTGGAGCGGGGAACTTCCCGTTGTCGGGGCGCGAACTGCGCCGGCCATCCAGCTCGGAGGTCGTTTCTTGGCATGTCTTCGCGCCGCCACGGCGCTTGCGGCCTTTGCGTTCGCGGCCTGGCTCGGCGTTTCCGCCGCGGCCGCGGTCGAGGCTGTCAACATCCGGCTTGACGCCGCGGCCATCGACCTCACCGACGCGGTCGAGTTCCAGCGCACCGACGGCGACCGCGTGCAAGTCTCAACCGCGCCCGGCGCCGACGGCATCGTTCGCCGCATCGAGGTGCGCGCGCGCGAAGCCGGAAACAACTGGGCGGTATTCGCGCTCGCCAACAACGGCGACGAGCAGATCGATCGCCTGATCGTCGCTCCGCATTACCGCATGGTCGGCTCCGGGCTGATCTGGCCCGATCTCGGACTTTCGCGCATTGTCAACATCACGCCGTCATCGGGCGATCCACCGGAGCGGATCGATAATTCCACCGCCGACGTGTTCCGCGTCACGCTCGATCCCGGCACGGTGATCACCTTCGTCGCCGAGTTGCGGGCGCCGAACCTGCCGCAGCTTTATCTGTGGGAGCCGGACGCGTTCAAGGACAAGGTCAACTCGCTCACGCTTTATCAGGGCATCGTCATCGGCATCGCCGGATTGCTGGCGCTGTTCCTCACTATCCTGTTCGTGGTCAAGGGCAGCGTCATGTTTCCCGCCGCCGCTGCGCTCGGCTGGGCGGTGCTGATCTATATCGGCATCGATTTCGGATTCTGGGGCAAAGTGTTCGAGCTGTCGTCGGGCACCGAGCGCATCTGGCGCGCTTCGGGCGAAGCGATCCTTGCCGCGACGCTTCTGGTATTCCTGTTCGCTTACTTAAACCTCAACCGCTGGCACGTGCGCTATGCGCATATCACCGTCGGCTGGCTCGCCTTTCTCGGCGCGCTGGTGGCGGTCGCGCTGTTCTCGCCGGCGGTCGCCTCCGGCATCGCCCGCATGTCGCTGTTTTTCATCGCCGTACTCGGCTTCGGCCTGGTGGTTTATCTCTCGACCCACGGCTTTGACCGCGCAGTGATGCTGATCCCGACCTGGCTTCTGCTGGTGGTCTGGGTGTTCGGCGCCGCGCTGACGGTGTTGGGCTACCTTACCAACGATATCGTCGGCCCGGCGCTGCTGGGCGGCCTCGTTCACATCGTAATGCTGATAGGCTTCACGGTGATGCAGCATGCCTTTGCCGGCGGCATGGCGCAGGGGATCGTGTCCGACGTCGAGCGCCGCGCGCTGGCGTTGACCGGCGCCGGCGATATGATCTGGGACTGGGACGTCGCCGCCGACCGGGTCTTCACCAGCCCGGAAACCGAAACCATGCTCGGGCTCAAAACCGGATCGCTCGACGGAGCAGCCGCGACCTGGCTCGAAGTCCTGCATCCGCTCGACCGCGACCGCTTCCGCGCCACGCTTGACAGCGTGGTCGAGCAACGCCGCGGCCGTGTCGCGCAGGACTTCCGCATGCGCACGTCGGGCGGCCACTATCTTTGGTTCGCGCTGCGGGCGCGGCCGGTTGTCGGTTCCGACGGCGAGGTCATCCGTCTGGTCGGCACGCTGACCGACGTCACCGACTTCAAGACGGTCGAGGAGCGGCTGCTGCACGATGCCGTGCACGACAACCTCACCGGCTTGCCGAACCGCGAACTGTTCCTCGATCGGCTCGAAGCGGTGCTTGGTTTCGCCAAGGCCGACAGCACGATCCGCCCGACGGTGATGGTGATCGACGTCGATCGCTTCAAGCAGGTCAACGACTCGGTCGGCATGGCGCTCGCCGACTCGATCCTGCTCACGCTGGCGCGCCGGCTCGGGCGGCTGATCAAGCCGCATGACACGCTGGCCCGGCTGTCGGGCGATCAGTTCGGTCTCATCGTCTTGTCCGAGCGCGACGCCGCACGGATCACCACGCTGGCCGAAACCATCCGCCGCACGCTGCGCGCCCCGATCACCTTCAACGATCGCGAAATCTTTCTGACCGGCTCGATCGGATTGACGCTCGGCGATTCCGAACCGCAAAGCGCCGAGGAAAGACTGAAGGACGCCGAGCTCGCCATGTATCACGCCAAGCGCATGGGCGGCGATCGGATCGAAGTGTTCAAGCCGTCGATGCGGGCGCGCAAATCCGATCGGCTATCGATCGAATCCGATCTGCGGCGGGCGCTCGAGCGCGAAGAGATCTCGATCCTCTATCAACCGATCGTGCGGCTTGAGGACCGCGCCGTCGCCGGCTTCGAGGCGCTGGCGCGCTGGGACCACCCGCGACTGGGGCG
>JARLIY010000106.1 GCA_031291475.1 Xanthobacteraceae bacterium | reverse complement strand
GAGTTCGCGCCCGGCTCACTGACGGCTTCAAATATCGAGCTGATTCGCACCGTTGGCAGTTTTAGCCGCCCGACGCGGCTTGAGGCCGGTGGGCGCGCAATTGAAGCCAAGCATTTCATCCTGGCGACCGGCGCCACGCCGACAACGGCTTCTCTGCCGGGGCAGGAGCTGATACGCGCGCTGACGCCGGAGGATCTGCTGACGCTCGATCGGCCGCCGGAGGACCTCATTATCGTCGGCGCGAGCTTCCAGGGCCTGACCTTGGCACAGGCCTTCCTGCGGCTTGGGACGCGGGTAACCCTGGTCGAAGGCGGCGCCATCCTGCCGAATGAAGACCCCGAGCTGGTCGCGCCCGTGCTGACGCAGCTCGCCCGCGACGGACTGACGCTGCGTCCACACGCCGAAATCACCCATATCGAACCGCTCCGCGGCGGCGTGCGGGTTCATCTCAAAGCGCTCTCCGGCCCGATCGAAGCCGCACACATCCTCTTCGCCGGAGCCGCACCGCCGCTCACCGAAGGCCTCGGATTGAAAAATGCGGGGGTCACCTATGCCAATTCGGGGGTTCTGGTCGACGCCAACGGCCGCACCAGCAACCGCCGGGTCTATGCGGTCGGCGACGCCGCAGGCGGCCCCGAATCGGCGCTCTCGGCGCTGGGACAGGCCGGACGCGTCGCCCGCCGCCTGTTCAGCCGGAAGGCCGGCGCCGTGCCGCCTGCGCGCCTTCTCGGCACCGATCCGGAAATGGCCGTCATCGGCCTCACCGAGGCTCAAGCACGGGAAAAACATCGCAGCGTGCAGGTTTTGCGCGCGCCCCTCTGCGATACCGCCCGTGCCCGGCTGACCGGGGCGCCGGACGGGCATGTCAAGATCGTGACGAATTCTGCGGGTTATATCCTCGGTGCAGGCATAACCGGGGCACAGGCGCGTGAGATCATTGGGATTTTTAGCTTGGCGATCGGCAAGGACATGAAAGCGGCGGACCTCGACGTGATTGCGAACGCGCCAATCCTGGCCGAAGCGGTGTCGAAAGCCGCGCTTGCATCGCCGCCGCAACTCGGCAAAGGTCTGCACGGGCGCGCATTTTTGCCGCGCCGGGCGAGATAGGCCCAATGCGCGATTTCATCACGATCAAGCAACAGTCCGACCCGGACGACGCGGGGAACGGACGGCAGGGCCTGCATGGACGCCGGCCGCGGCTCGGCCTTGCGACGCGGGCCGTGCTCGTCGTCGTCGCCTTCGTCATGGCGGCGGAAATCATTATCTACGTGCCGCTCGTCGCAAATTATCGCGACAATTGGCTGCGCAACCGGCTGGCCGCCGCCTATACCGCTACGCTCGTTCTCGAAGCCGGTCCGCGCGCGATGGTCTCGCCGCAATTGTCGCGCGAGCTGTTGGACAGCGTCGGCGCGCGCATCATCGTCCTGCAGACGCACGGCACCCGGCGGATTCTCGCGGCGACGAGCCTGCCGCCAGCGGTCGACGAATTCTACGACCTGCGCCACCCGACATTCCCGCAGGCGCTGGCTTCGACATGGCGGACCTATTTTGCAAGGGACGATCGCGTCATCACCGTCCTCGGCGCGGCGCCCATGGGCGGCGAAGCGATCGAGGTCACGATGGACGAAGGGCCGGCCAAAGCCGCTCTGCATATTATCGCCGCGCGTGTTTTGACGATCTCGCTGACAATATCGGTCCTCGTCGCGATCCTCGCCGTCGCCATCCTCAATTTCATGGTGCTGCGGCCGATGCGCCGGCTTACGAACAATATTACTGAATTCGGCGCTGATCCGGAGAACGCGAGCCGCATCATTGTGCCCTCCGGCGATACGCATGAGATCGGCCGTGCCGAAGAGGCGCTGGCGACGATGCAGGACACGCTTGTCCGCGAATTGACGCAGAAGAAGCATCTTGCCGCGCTCGGCCTCGCCGTCGCCAAGATCAATCACGATCTGCGCAACATGCTGTCCTCGGCGCAGCTCCTGTCCGACCGCCTCGCCAATGTCACAGATCCTTTGGCGCAAAGGCTGGCGCCGAAACTGGTCGCCACGCTCGATCGGGCGATCCGCTTCTGCCAGGCCACTTTGACCTATGGGCGGGCGACGGATGAGGCGCCTAAGCCGCGGCTGGTCGATTTGCGCACGACCGTCGCGGAGGCCGCCGAAGCGGTTTGTCTCGGCGGCGGCCGCGTGATGATCGTCAACGAGGT
>JARLIY010000105.1 GCA_031291475.1 Xanthobacteraceae bacterium | reverse complement strand
TCACGCCGTCGTCGGGCGATCCGCCCGAACCGCAGGAGAGCGCCGACGCCGACGTGTTCCGCGTCACGCTCGATCCCGGCACCGTCATCACCTTAGTCGCCGAGCTGCGCACGCCCAAAGTGCCGCAGCTCTATCTGTGGGAGCCCGACGCCTACAAAGACAAGGTCAATTCGCTCACCCTGTACCAGGGCATCGTCATCGGCATTGCCGGCTTGCTGGCGCTGTTCCTCACCATTCTGTTCGTCGTCAAAGGCAGCGTGATGTTTCCGGCGGCGGCCGCGCTCGGCTGGGCGGTGCTGGTCTATATCGGCATCGACTTCGGCTTCTGGAACAAGGTGTTCGACATGTCGGCCGGCGCCGAGCGCATCTGGCGCGCGTCCGGCGAAGCGATCCTCGCCGCGACGCTCCTGGTTTTTCTGTTCGCCTATTTGAATCTCAATCGCTGGCACGTCCGCTATGCGCATATCACCGTCGGCTGGCTCGCCTTTCTCGGCGCGCTGGTGGCGGTGGCGCTGTTCTCGCCGCCGGTGGCCTCGGGCATCGCCCGCATGTCGCTATTTTTGGTCGCCGTGTTCGGCTTTGCTCTCGTCGTCTATCTCTCGACCCACGGCTTCGATCGGGCGGTAATGTTGATCCCGACCTGGCTGTTGCTGGTCGTGTGGGTAGTCGGCGCGGCGCTCACCGTGCTCGGTTTCCTCACCAACGATATCGTCGGCCCGGCGCTCCTCGGCGGTCTCGTGCTCATCGTCATGCTGATCGGCTTTACCGTGATGCAGCACGCGTTTGCCGGCGGCATGGCGCAGGGCATCGTCACCGACGTGGAGCGGCGCGCGCTGGCGCTGACCGGCGCCGGCGACATGATCTGGGACTGGGACGTCGCCGCCGACCGCATCTTCACCAGCCCGGAAACGGAAGTGATGCTCGGCCTCAAGCACGGATCGCTCGACGGCGCGGCCGCGACCTGGCTCGAAGTTCTGCATCCGCTCGACCGCGACCGCTTCCGCGCCACACTCGACGGCGTCGTCGAACAGCGCCGCGGCCGGGTCGCCCAGGATTTCCGCATGCGCACCGCGGACGGGCATTATCTGTGGTTCGCGCTGCGCGCACGCCCCGTCGTCGGTTCCGACGGCGAAGTCGTTCGTCTGGTCGGAACGCTGACCGACGTCACCGAGTTCAAGACCGCCGAGGAGCGCCTGCTGCACGACGCCGTGCACGACAACCTCACGGGGCTGCCCAATCGCGAACTGTTCCTCGACCGGCTCGAAGCGGTGCTCGGCTTCGCCAAAGTCGACAGCACCATCCGCCCGACCGTGATGGTAGTCGACATCGACCGATTCAAGCAGGTCAACGATTCGGTCGGCATGGCGCTCGCCGATTCGATCCTGCTGACGCTGGCGCGGCGGCTGGGGCGGCTGATCAAGCCGCACGACACGCTGGCCCGCCTTTCCGGCGATCAGTTCGGCCTCATTCTTCTGTCGGAGCGCGATTCGGCGCGCATCACTGCGCTCGCCGAGACCATCCGCCGCACTTTGCGCGCGCCGATCACCTTCAACGACCGCGAGATATTCCTCACCGGCTCGATCGGACTGGCGCTCGGCGATTCCGAGCCGCAACGCGCCGAGGAGCGGCTCAAGGACGCCGAGCTCGCGATGTATCACGCCAAGCGCAACGGCGGCGATCGCATCGACGTGTTCAAGCTGGCCATGCGGGCGCGTAAATCCGATCGGCTGTCGATCGAATCCGACCTGCGGCGGGCGCTCGAGCGCGAAGAGATCACCATCCTTTATCAGCCGATCGTGCGGCTCGACGACCGCGCGGTCGCCGGCTTCGAGGCGCTGGCGCGCTGGAATCACCCCAAGCTCGGGCGCATGTCGCCCAACGAGTTCATCACCATCGCCGAGGAGACCGGGCTCATCGTCGAGCTCGGCCTGTTCGTCCTCGAACGGACCGCGCGGCAACTGAGCGCCTGGCAGCGTACGCTGCGGCCGCGCGAGTCGCTGTTCGCCAGCGTCAACGTGTCCTCGCGGCAATTGCTGCGCCACGATCTGATCCAGGATCTGCGCACGGTGCTGGCGCGCTCGCCGCTCACCCGCGGCTCGCTCAAGCTCGAACTCACCGAATCGGTGGTGATGGAAAATCCGGAGCACGCGGCGCAGATGCTGCACCGGATCCGCGAGCTCGGCGCCGGGCTGGCGCTCGACGATTTCGGCACCGGCTATTCCTCGCTGGCCTATTTGCAGCGCTTTCCCTTCGACACGATCAAGATCGACCAGTCCTTCGTGCGCATGACCGCAAAGGGCACGCGACCGGTGATCCTGCGCTCGATCATCGCTCTGGCGCACGATCTCGGCATGGATGTGGTCGCCGAAGGCGCCGAAACCGATTCCGACGCGGTCGAGCTCTACCAGCTCGGCTGCGAATACGCGCAGGGCTTCGTGTTCGGCGAGCCGATGACTCCGGAGCGCGCGCGCGAACTCCTCCAGCCGGACAGTAAAGTGGAAATGGCGCGCTAGCGGACGTCAAGCGTGCCCGGCCTCGCTCGACAGCATGCCGAGATCGATGCCGATCTTCTTCAGCGCCTTGTCGTACTTGCCGCCGATATCCGCGCCGAAAATCAGCTCCGAATCCGGCGCGCAATGCAGCCAGCCGTTTCCCTGAATCTCGCTCTCCAGCTGCCCGGGGGCCCAGCCCGCATAACCGAGCGCCAGGATCGCGCTTGCCGGCCCATCGCCGCGCGCGATCGCCTTGAGGATGTCGAGCGTGGCGGTGAGGCAGATGCCGTCGTCGATCGGCAGCGTCGAATTCTCGATGAAGAAGTCGGCCGAATGCAGCACGAAGCCGCGCTCGGTTTCCACCGGGCCGCCGCGCATCACTTTCACCACGCCGGCGCGCGACCGTAACTGAATAACGTCGGCTGCCGGAATCACGTCGAGCTTCACCAAGAGATCGGAGAAATTGATGTTGGGCGCCGGATGGTTGACGACGATGCCCATGGCGCCTTCGGACGAGTGCGCGCAGACATAAATCAGCGAGCGGGAAAAGCGGTCGTCGAGCATCGCCGGCATGGCAATCAGCATCTGGCCATCCAGATAGCCCCTGCCCCGACCCTCGCTTTTTGCGGACGTGCCGCGCGCCAATTTCATGGCGGAAGGTTAGCCGATCGATCCGTTTTTGCAAACGAATGGCGGCGACAAAAGTTCGCGGTAACCGTCACAATTGCGGGCGGTCGCGGCAACGCCGCAGGTCACGATCATTTCAGTGGCGCGTGTGGGCGGCTTCGCCCTACACAGCACCGTCATGATTCAAGCAATAGCGCAGCGGATAATCGTCGCGGCCATTGCCGTCATCGGCGCCGGCAGTATGCCGCTCGCATGGGCGCAAGACGCTTCCGGCTGGGACGGCGAACTTCACGCCGCCGCGCGGCTGATCGGCGGCGCGGCGGCGAGCACCACGTTACTGCGGGCCGGCCTCGAAATCCGGCTCGACCCCGGCTGGAAAACCTACTGGCGCTATCCCGGCGATTCGGGCGTGCCGCCCACGCTCGATTTCACCGGTTCGCAGAACGTTAGATCGGTGACCGCGTTATGGCCGGCGCCCAAGCGATTCGCCGACGGCGCTGGCGGCCAGTCGCTCGGTTATTTCGGCGACGTCGTGTTCCCGCTGCATGTCGTTCCCGAGGACGCGAGCAAGCTCGTCGCGCTGCGCGTCAAAGTCGGTTACGCTGTCTGCGGCAATTTGTGCGTACCCGCACAGGCCGACCTCGACCTCACGTTGTCCGGCAAGCCGAGCGCCGAAGAACCGGCATTGGCTGCGGCGGAAGCGCGTGTGCCGCGCCGTGTCCCGCTCGGCGCGACCGGCGAACGCGGCGGCCTTGCCGTCCGCTCGGTGCATCGTGAAACGGACGGTGCGCAAGCCCGCGTTATGGTCGAGATCGCCGCACCGGACGACATGGCGCTCGATCTAATCGTCGAAGGGCCGACGCCGGACTGGGCATTGCCGCTGCCCGCGCCGGCCGGCGGCGCGCCGGGAATGCGGCGTTTTACTTTTGTGCTCGATGGGCTGCCGCCCGGCGCGCACGCCGAAGGCGCGATGCTGACATTGACCGCCGTCTCGCCCAACGACGCCATCGAGGTCGAAGCCCGTCTCGACTAATTCCCCGGATGCACTAACCTAATGTCGGCGCTATAACTTAATCCCGCGCGAAGAATACCCGATTTCTGGATAACGAGAGGATACGGACCATGCCGATCAAGGTTGGCGATCGCCTGCCCCCCGACGTTAAATTCCGTGTGATGGGCCCCGACGGCCCAGCCTGGAAAACAACCGACGAGATATTCAAGGGCAAGAAGGTCGTGCTGTTCGCCGTTCCCGGCGCCTTCACGCCCACCTGCAACAACAATCACCTTCCCGGCTTCCTCAAGAATGCCGACGCCATCAAGGCCAAGGGTGTCGACACCATCGCGGTCACCGGCGTCAACGACGTGTTCGTCTTCGACGCCTGGAAGAAGGCGACCGGCGCCGGCGGTAAGATCGAATTTTTGGCCGACGGCAACGGCGATTTCGCCAAGGCGCTGGAGATGACGATGGACGGCTCGGGCGGAGGCCTCGGCACCCGCTCCAAGCGCTACGCCATACTGGTTGAGGACGGCGTGGTGAAGAAGCTGAACATTGAGGAGGCGCCCGGCAAGGTCGAGCTATCGGGCGCGGACAATCTGCTGAGGCAGCTGTGAGGTCCGGGCGCCGCTAGGCTCGCCTGGTGACGTGGTTCAGCGTCGCTTCGAACTCGTACCGCTGGCGCTGACGGCTCGCGCGCACGAACATGAACATGAGGATCTTCACGATCCTTCTGATCATGTTTTTGCGCACCTGCTCGCGCGTGCGCATGGCAAAGATCAACGCCATCTTCTTGTCGAGCTCGACATGCAGGCGACTGATCTCGAGGCTTTGCCGGCTGAGTTCGCCGGAATGGCCCGCCGCCTTGGCCCGCATCTCTTCGATGCTGACCTCCAGCCGCCGCACCGACATGGCGAATTGCGCGCGCAAGGCATCCTTGTCGGCCTGGATTTCGTTGATCGCCATCGGCGTGGCTTCGTCCAGGTGCCGCTTGGTCAGCCGCACCGCGCGCGCATGAATGAGCGGAACGAATGCCAGCATCAGCAGGCATCCCGCCAGCAATCCGACGCCGCCCAACATGATCCATTCAATCATCGCACGCCTACGCTGAGTAAAGGTCTGTGACTGTGACCGAAATGATGCGGGCGCCCGTCGGTTTTGTTTGTTTCAACACAAAGGGCGCCCGATGCATGCTGTTGCTTTAAGACCGCTCGGCCGCTCCACCGTGAGCGGCCGCCTGACTTAGAGCGCGGTCTGGATCGTGGTGAAGATCGCGACCAGCTTGTGGCCTACGCCGGACACCGACGGAATAACGGCGACCGAGATGCCGGAAGTGATCAGGGCGTATTCGACCGCGGTCGAGCCGGATTGGTTTTTCAGAAACTGGCGAATCTTGTTCAACATTGTCGATGGCTCCTCATCTAAAAATCGACCGAGGCCATTTCCGTATCAGAAGCGCGTTGGTAAATGAATCGATACCTCGATTAACCGTGAACGCGTTAACGGACCGTCAGCCAAAACCGCCCCGAAAAAAGAACGGGCGCCAGCCGTGAGGCGAGCGCCCAGTTGAAGGACAAACAGACAGACGATGTGAACCGCTCGTGACCGAGCGGGCCGGATTACAGGGCGGTTTGCACCGTAGTGAAGATCGCGACTAGCTTGTTGCCTACGCCAGAAACCGACGGAATGACGGCAACGGAAATGCCTGAAGTGATCAGGCCGTACTCGACCGCGGTCGAGCCGGATTCGTTTTTCAGGAATTGGCGAAACTTGTTCAACATGTCGATGGCTCCTCTACTAGATCGACTGAGGCGCAATTTGGTATCAGAAGCATGTTGGTAAATAAATCGAAACCGGAATTAACGGTGAACTCGTAAACGCCGTTAAACAAATCGGCGACGCAATCTTTTTGTTCGCCGGCGCACCCGTGTCAACCGAGCGCGGCGCCGGCGCCGCGGATTTCGGCGATTGCTTCGCGCGCGAGCGCATCGGCGCGTTCGTTCTGCGCGTGACCGGAATGGCCGCGCAGCCAATGCCAGCGCACCTGGTGCGGGGCCAGCGCGGCTTCGAGGCGCTTCCACAGATCGACATTCTTCACCGGCTTCTTGTCGGCAGTAAGCCAGCCATTCTGCTTCCACTTGGCGATGTATTTGGTGATGCCGTCGCGCAGATATTGGCTGTCGGTGTGCAGATCGACGCGGCACGGCCGTTTCAGCACCTCGAAAGCGGCGATTGCCGCCATCAGCTCCATGCGGTTGTTGGTCGTGTTCGCCTCGCCGCCCTTGAGCTCCTTCTCGTGGTCGCCGAACGCGAGAATCGCGCCGAAGCCGCCGGGGCCAGGATTGCCCGAGCAGGCGCCGTCGGTGTGAATGACGACGTGCGGCAGCAGCGATGTCACGGCGCCGTCACTCCGTAATCGTTTGCGCTTTTGACTTTCTGATGGAACCGCAGCTTGCGCAGATATTCGATCGGGTCCTTGGGCCGCACCAGCGCGCCTGCCGGCACGTCGAGCCAGTCGACCAGCCGCGTGAGCAGAAAACGCAGCGCCGCGCCGCGGGCGAGCAGCGGCAGCTTCTCCCATTCCGGCGGCGATAGCGGCCGCGTCTTCGCGTAGCTGGTCAGCAGCGCGCGGCCCTTGGTGACGTTGTAGGCATGATCCTGCTCGAAGCACCAGGCGTTGAGGCAGACGGCGACGTCGTAGACCAGCGTGTCGGTGCAGGCGAAGTAGAAATCGATCAGGCCCGAGAGCCTGTCGCCGAGGAAGAATACGTTATCGGGAAAAAGGTCGGCGTGAATGACCCCCTGCGGCAGCCCGCGCGGCCATTCCCGCTCGAGCGTATCAAGCTCGGCGGCGAGCACGGCTTTGAGGTCGCGCTGCACCTGATCGGCGCGCTCGCCGCACGCCGCGTAGAGCTGCCGCCATCCGGCGACCGAGAGCGCGTTCTCGCGCCGCATGGCGAAATCCGCCCCGGCCAGATGCAGCCGCGCCAACGCCTCACCCAGCGCGGCGCAATGGGCGGCGGTCGGGCGGCGGATCCACATGCCGTCGAGAAAAGTGACGATCGCCGCCGGCCGCCCGGCGAGCCGGCCCAGCATCGCGCCGGCGCGGTTCTTCACCGGCTGCGGGCAGGTGATGCCGGCCCTCGCCAGATGCTCCATTAACGCCAGGAAGAACGGCAGATCGCGCTCGGCGACGCGCCGCTCGTAGAGCGTGAGGATGAAATAGCCGCGGCTGGTATGGACCAGGAAATTCGAGTTTTCGACGCCCTCGGCAATGCCCTTATAAGCCAAGAGCTCGCCGATGTCGTAATCGGCGAGGAAGCGGCCGAGTTCGTCCGCAGCGACATCGGTATAAACCGCCATGCGGATCTCCTGGTGTCCCGATTCCTCACCGGGGCGGTTTGGTGGTACCGCCGCAGGCAATATGATTGCACGGCGGCAGCGGCAACAAGGGGGCGAATGCATGCTTTTCTATCTCACGACCCAGCCGCTCTGGGTCTCGGGCGCGATCCTCGTCGGCTTGACCACCGTGCTCGCCATGCTCGGCCCCTACCTCGTTCGCCGCTTCGTCACGCTCGACAAACTGACCACGAACAACGAGATCGCGGGGTTCAAGTTTGCCACCGTCGGCGTGCTATACGCGGTCCTGCTGGCCTTCGCCATCATCGTCGTCTGGCAAAAATTCACCGAAGCGGAAACGACGGTCGCGCAGGAAGCCGGCGCCGCCGAAACCGTCTACCGGCTGTCCTACGGCGTCGGCGACCAGCCCGGCGCCGCGCTGCGCAACGCGCTGAGCAACTATCTCTCGGCGGCCGTCGCGGTGGATTGGCCGGCCATGGATCAGGGAAAGATGCAGGCCACGCGCCCGGTGCGGCAGGCGCTCGACGGACTGTACGCCGCGACGCTGGCAATCGAATCGTCGGAGCGAACCAACGTGCAACTGATTTCCGAAATTCTGCACCAGCTCGACATCATCACGCAGGCGCGGCGGATAAGGCTCGTCGCCTCGGAAGGCACCGTGCCCGGCGTCGTCTGGATGGTCCTGTTCGGCGGCGCCATCCTCACCATCGTTTTCACCTTCTTCTTCGGCGCGCGCAGCCTGCGTGCGCAAACGCTGATGACGGCCATGCTGTCCGTGCTGATCTTTTCGGAGCTCTTGACCATCGTCGCCATCGACCGGCCGTTTTCCGGAATCGTCAAAGTCGGGCCGCATGCGCTCGCCGACGTGCTGGCGGATTTCAGGGCCACGACTGGCGGCGCGCCGGCCCCCGCCGAGAAAAATCGATGACTGCCGCACTATCGGTCGCAACCTCGCGGCGATATGATCGCAGCGGCAAGATTGCGGGCAACCGGGCGACGCGCGCATGAAAACCATCCTCGTTCCCACCGAGAATAACGCGGCGATGACGTCAGCCTTGGACGCGGCGTTGTTGCTGGCGCAAAAATTCGACGCTTGCATCGAGGGCTTTGCCTTGCGTCCGGCGGTCGCCGACATCGTGGCTATGGATCCGGACGCCGGCCTGACCATGGTCGCGGTCAAAGAGAACGACGCGGAAATGGTGCGCCAGGCCGAGGATACCTTCCGTTCCTTCATGCGCGGCCACGGCCTGCAAGAGCGCGCCGCCGACGCGACCGCTGCCGCTTCGTTGTCGTGGACGTGGCATGCCGGCGCGCCGAGCGGCCAGGACTTCGCCGGCAGTTACGGCCGCGTGTTCGACGTCATCGTCCTGGCGCGGCCGGGCGAGGCCTGGCAGAGCCCGTCGATGGTGACGCTGGAATCGGCCCTGTTCGAAAGCGGCCGTCCCGTACTCATTGCCCCGCCGACCTCCCCGCGCTCGCTCGGCCGCCACGTGCTGATCGCCTGGAACCGTTCGACCGAGCAGGCGCGCGCGACCGCGTTCGCCATGCCGCTGCTGCGTCTCGCCGAGCGCATCACTATTCTGACCGTCGAGGGCGCGACCGTCGCCGGACCGAGCGGCGTGGAGCTTGCGCGTTCGTTGCGGATGAACGGGATCGCCGCCGAACCGATCACCGTCGCCGCCGGCAAGACCAATGCCGGGGATGCTATTCTGGCCAAGGCCGCCGCGCTCGGCTGCGACCTCATCGTCAAGGGCGCCTATACCCAGAGCCGGCTGCGGCAGATGATCTTCGGCGGCACCACGCGGCACATCCTCGCCAACGCCGAGCTTCCCGTGCTGATGGCGCATTGACGCGCGCCGCCGGCCGCTATCGCAAATCCTTGCGGATGATCTTGCCGACATTGCTCTTGGGCAAACTGTCGACGAACACGATCGTCTTCGGGACCTTATAGCCGGCCAGCCTTTCGCGGGCGTATGTGGTCAACTCCGCCTCGGTCAGCGCCGGATCGCGCTTGACGACGAACAGCTTCACCCCTTGCCCGGTATGCGGATCGGCGATGCCGATCACAGCGGCTTCGAGCACGCCCGGATGCTGGACGATCACGTCTTCCACCTCGTTGGGAAACACCTTGAAGCCGGAAACGTTGACCATGTCCTTCTTGCGGTCGAGGATTTTCAAAAAACCTTGCGCGTCGAACGCGCCGATATCGCCGGTGTGCAGCCAGCCGCCAGCGGTCAGGACCAGCGCGGTCTCGTCGGGCCGCTGCCAGTAGCCCGGCATGACTTGCGGGCCGCGCACGCAAATCTCGCCGGCTTCGCCGACCGGCAGGTCGTTGCCCTGATCGTCGCGGATGGCGACTTCGGTCGAAGGCACCGGCAACCCGACGGTGCCGATCTTCGGGCTGCGCACCGGATTGATGCAAACGACCGGCGAGGCCTCGGTCAGCCCATAGCCTTCGACCAGATCGGTGCCGGTGATCTCGTGCCAGCGCGCCGCCACGGCGCTCTGCACTGCCGCGCCGCCGCCGACGGCGAATGCGAGCTTGGAGAAATCCAGTCCGGCGAAATCGGGCGCGTTGATCAACGCGTTAAACAGCGTGTTGACGCCGGTCATGGTCGTGACCTGCGCGCGGCGCATGGTGCGGATGAGCCCCTTGATGTCGCGCGGGTCGGGGACGAGCACGCTCAATCCGCCCATCAGGACGAACGCCAGCAGGTTCGCGGTGAGCGCGAAGATATGATAGAGTGGCAGTGGCGTGAGCACCGAGCCGCGCTCTTCCGGAATATACGGCGCGATGACGGCGCGGCACTGCAAGGTGTTGGCGACCAGATTGCGATGCGTCAGCATGGCGCCTTTCGGCACGCCGGTCGTGCCGCCGGTATATTGCAGCAGCGCCGGCGACGCCGCCGCCGGCTGCGCGTCGGCATAGCCCGCGCCCGGCGTCCGATGGCAGGCTTTTCCCAACAGCGTGAAGCCCGGAAAGCGCCAGGCCGGCACCGCGCGGCGGATGTAGGTGTTGGCGAAATTGAACAGCGTGCGCTTAAGCGCCGGCATGAAATCGCCGAGGCGGGCCACCACGACGTGGCGGATTTGCGTCTCGGGCAACACCGGTTCGAGCTTGTGGGCGAAATTCTCCATGATCACGATAGTCACAGCGCCAGAATCCGCCAGCTGCTCTTTAAGTTCGCGCGGCGTGTACAGCGGATTGACGTTGACCACGATGAGGCCGGCGCGCAACGCGCCGAGAAACGCCACCGGATACGCCAAGAGGTTCGGCAGCATAATGGCGATGCGGTCGCCGGGCCGGCACTTGACCTCCTCGATGAGGAAGGCGGCAAAGGCCCGGCTGACGCGCTCCCATTCGCCATAGCTCATGCGCACATTGAGGCATTCGAAGGCCGGATGCACCGCGTGCCGCGCGCAGGCGTCGAGCAGCAACGCCGACAGCGACGGATAAGTGTCGGGATCGATGCTGTGCGGAATGCCCGGCGGATAGGAGGCAAACCAGAATGGCTCCGCTGTGGCGCGAGCCGGTGTGGGGGCGTTCTCGGTCTGCAACGTCATGACCAAATCCTTGGGGCGCGGGCCGCGACGGCCCCTCCCCACCAATCTATGGCAAATTTCGATCACACGATATCGAGAGTACGCCACTTTCCCCTCTCCCCTTGTGGGAGAGGGGAAAGCAAAAACATTCTCGCGGCCCGGATGCGTCCGAGTTTTGCAACGGCCATTTCCACGTCGTCATTGCGAGGAGCGGAAGCGACGAAGCAACCCAGAATGACAACGCCTAACTGGATTGCTTCGCTTCGCTCGCAATGACGAAAGAAAAAAGGAGGCAGAACGCCGGCAGACGTGTAGTCCAACGATCCGCACGCAAGCGGCGTGCGGCACGCACCAGCGGATGCGCCCGCCTGTCGGCGTTCCACCGCGGCTCTTCGGGGGACGAACCAACGCCCCCCTTTCAGCTTCAGGCGCACTTCCTGGGACGTGGGGACTTCCTGAAATCTCCTGTCCCAGTCCAGCGACTTGGTCGCAGACCGGTCCTAATGCCGGCCGGGCGTTGTCCCGAAGCCGCCCGCGAGCGGAATGTATCGTTCCGCGCGCGGGCGCCGCTCTCGCTCCGCGATCAGGAGTACCTCATGATGGCGTCCTGAATGACTATTAATATCACGATCAGTGACGAAAGTCAAGAAATGTCACTATGACCGTGACAATTTTGGCTTCTGGCCCGCGTCGGGGCGGTTGCCGCGCCGCACCTAACGCTTTGAGCGCGCACTCAAAATTGAATTCAACCGTTAACCATAGTGAGGCTTCGGACCCTGCGCGGGCCGCGTAAAGCCGTACACAGGCCGGTGTGGCTATTTTTTGCCACACTGGGCCGTTAACCCTTGTTCCGGTCGGGGGCGGGTTGGACGAGTTCTCGTTAACCCTTCCCAAATTAACACTGCGTTAGGGTTGTCAGCCGCGGCATGCCGGGGCGGACGATCAGTCGATGTGTCGATGACAACGCGAGGACGCCGGTGCTGGCTGGTGGGGCGCGCCTGAAAACTTGTCGTAGTGCGGCGTCGCGCGCGTTTTATTCGTGCGGTCTCGCCGGCCTTCTCATCCTCTTCGGCGCACGCGCCTTGCAGAACGCCGTGGCCGAGGGCGACACCCGCACCATCTCGCTGCACCACATCCACACCGACGAAGACATCACCATCACTTTCAAGCGCGACGGCCGCTATGACGAGGCGGCGCTGGAGAAGCTCAACTGGTTCTTGCGCGATTGGCGCAAGGAGCAGGAGACGCGCATGGATCCGCACCTCATCGATCTCGTTTGGGAGGTGCAGCGCGAGGCCGGATCGAAACAGCCGATCTGGGTCGTCTGCGGCTACCGCTCGCCGGAAACCAACGCGATGCTTCGCCGCCGCAGCGGCGGCGTCGCGCGTTTCTCCCAACATATGCTCGGCCACGCCATGGACTTCTACATTCCCGGCGTGTCGCTCGAACAGCTGCGCGTCATCGGCTTGCGCCTGCAACGCGGCGGCGTCGGTTTCTATCCATCCTCCGGCTCGCCGTTCGTGCACATGGATACCGGCGGCGTCCGCATGTGGCCGCGCATGACTCGCGAGCAACTGGTCCGCGTCTTCCCCGACGGCCGCACCGTCCACATCCCGACCGACGGCCGCCCGCTCCCGGGCTACGCGCTGGCGCTGGCCGATCTCCGCGCCCGCGGCGGCAACCCGTCGGAATTGCTGCTCGAGCAGGCGCGCAATGCCGGCGTGCAAGTCGCCGACGCCGGCATCGTGCAGCTCCACGCCAATCCGATCGCCAAATTCCTCGGCCTCGCGCGCGACGACGAGGATGAAGAGGCCGCGCCGATGCCTGCGGCCGCCGCGGCCGCCGCCGCGAAGACGACGCCGCCCTCAGCCGAGCCGCTGCGCACACGGGCGAAAGCCGCGTTGGTCGCCGCCGTCGATCGCGCCGAGGACAAGCTCGCCGCCGAAAAGGTCAAGCTGGTCAAGGTCGCCTCGAAAGTCCACGTGATCACGCGCGCCGAAGCGGCGCCGCTGGCGGCGCTGACGCCCAACCAGATCATCCTGGCGCGCGGCTATTGGCAGGGCCTGCCCGACGGCATGACCGCCCGCCAGGCGCAAACTGTTACAAATCCGCTCGCCGCCGTGCGCCCATCGGACACCGAGGTCGCCGGCGCCGCGCCCGAGGCCACGGCATCCGTCGGTCCCTTTGCCGCGGCGGGCGACGATCGGGCTCCCGCGGCGCGCGCGCTCGCTTACGCCGAACAGGCGGCGCGCGATGCGGCGATCCCGGTGACCGCGGCCACGACCGTGACCAGCGCGCCATTGCCGCGCATCGCCAGCGCACGAATTATCGCGGTACAGATGGCCGACAACGCAACGACGATCGCCGTCAAGCGCGTCGGCGATCGGCCGGTCTCGGCTATTCTCACGGTGGCGAACAAGAAAGTGGCGGCGGCGCTGGCCGACATTACGCGCCTCGACGATCCCTGGCTGCGCGCGCTCGTGGTATCGCCGAGCGTCAGCCGTACGCTATCCGTCACGTCGCTCGGCGCGCGCGACTTCCGCACGCTCGCCGCCTTGATGGTGCAGCCCGACAGTTCGGTGATGATGACGTTCACGGCGGAGCCGAATCCCGGCCTCGCGCCCGACCGCTTCAGCGGCAACCCGATCGTGTTCGTCTCGACCGTGACCTATCCCCTGCACACCGCGGGTTTGCAGTAACGGCCGTCACCGCAGCATGCCGAGCGCATGCATATAAGTCTCCAGCACCGCTTCCTGCTCCTTGCGCTCGTTGACGTCCATCTTGCGCAATTTCACCACGGTGCGCAGCGCCTTGGTGTCGTAGCCGTTGGCTTTGGCTTCGGCGTAAACGTCGCGGACGTCGTCGGAGATCGCCTTCTTCTCCTCTTCCAGCTTCTCGACGCGCTCGACAAACGCCTTAAGGCGGTCCTTGGCGAAACGGTGGGCGGGCTGGTTGTCTTCGGCGGCGACGGCGGTGGCCATGGGGCACTCCTGGGCAATAATCTGCCCAAGCTTTTCGAAAGCGCGCGCGCTTCGGTCAAGCCGCGTTCGCGCTCATCCACAGCACTACACAGAGCTTTTCGCACGGGCCGCGCGGCATCAATGCTTTTGGCTTGCTTTTTCGAATGCCGCCTGCTGCGCGCCGGTGGCTTCCTTCTGATGCTTGGCCCGCCATTCGTCGTAGGGCATGCCGTAGACGATCTCGCGGCTTTCGTCCTTGCTCATCGGCACGCCTTTCGCGTCGGCGGCGTCCTTCATCCAGTTTGACAGGCAGTTGCGGCAGAATCCGGCCAGATTCATCAAATCGATATTCTGCACGTCGGTGCGTTCGCGCAAATGCGCGACCAGCCGGCGATAGACGGCGGCTTCGAGTTCCACGCGGGTTTTATCGTCGGTTACCATGATTTCCTCCGCGGATGCGTTATAGGAAAGATAGAGATGCGGGCGGCATCTGGCCAGACGCGGCGACACCGGGATGCGATCGAAACGCGAATTGCTGGAAGCGATGTTTGCCGGCGCGGTCGCCGCCGCGCACCCGGCGGGCTGCCTGCCGCCGAACCTGCCGGAACCGCCTGCGCGCGGCCGCCTGGTGATCCTCGCCGCCGGCAAGGCCGCAGGCTCCATGACGCAAGTCGCTGAAGCCCGCTATGTCGATTTGCCGCCGACACGCCTCGCCGGCCTGGCGGTGACCCGTCACGGCTATGGCCGCTCGACGCGGCGCATCCCGGTTATCGAAGCGGGCCACCCGGTGCCCGACAAGATCGGTCTCTCGGCGACCCGGCGCGCGCTCAAAATCGCCGATGAGGTCGACGCGCACGATCTGGTCCTCGTCCTCCTCTCCGGCGGCGCTTCGGCGAACTGGATCGCCCCGGCAGCGGGCATCACGCTGGAAGAGAAGCAAGCGACCACGCGGGCGCTCCTCAAAAGCGGCGCCGCCATCGGCGAGATCAATACGGTGCGCAAGCATCTCTCGCGCATCAAGGGCGGCCGCCTCACGCAGCGCGCGCATCCCGCCAAAGTCGTGACGCTGGCGATTTCCGATGTGCCCGGCGACGAGCCGGCGGTGATCGGTTCCGGGCCGACGGTGCCCGATCCGACCACGCTTGCGGACGCGCGCGAGATCGTGCGCCGCTATCGCCTTGATCTGCCCGAGGCCGTGACGCGGGCGCTCGAACAGGCCGGCAACGAGACGCCGAAGCCCGGCGACAAGGTCTTTGCCGGTTCGGACTATCGGATCGTGGCGCGGCCGGCCGATGCGCTCAACGCAGCCGCGCAGCGCGCCAGCGCGGCGGGCTACGAATGTCTCATCCTCGGCGACCGCCTTGAGGGCGAGGCGCACGCGGTCGCCGCCGAACAGGCCCGCCTCGCGCTCGGATTGCGGGCCGAGCGGCGCCACGCCGTCATCCTGTCCGGGGGCGAGCTCACCGTCACCTTGCGCGGGAAGGGCCGCGGCGGCCCGAACCAGGAATTTGCGCTGGCGCTTGCCATACATCTCAACGGCGCCGAAGGCGTCGCCGCGCTCGCCGCCGACACCGACGGCACCGATGGCGGCAGCGGCCGCCCTGACGACCCGGCCGGCGCCTTTATCGACGCGACCACTTTGTCGCGGGCCCGCGCCGCCGGCCTCGATCCCGCCGCCTTTCTCGCCGACAACAATTCCACGGGGTTCTTCAATGCGATCAGCGATTTGTTCCGGCCCGGTCCGACATTCACCAACGTCACCGACTTCCGCGCCATCGTCGTTGACAGGCCGTAAGAATTGACCGGATTCTGCAGCGGAAATGAGCGACGCGATTCATCTTCGGACGGCGGCGAGCACGCTTGCGGCAGGCTTGTTTGCGATGCTGGTGCTGGCGGCGTCCGCCGGACCGGCCGCAGCGGATCTGCGGCTTTGCAATAACACCGGCAGCCGGGTCGGCGTCGCCGTCGGCTACAAGGACGCCGACGGCTGGACCACCGAAGGCTGGTGGAATTTGCCCTCGCGCACCTGCGAGACCGTGCTCAAGGGCAATCTGGTCGCGCGCTATTATTACGTCTACGCCGTCGACTACGATCGCGGCGGCGAGTGGATGGGGCAGGCCTTTATGTGCACCCGCGACAAGGAGTTCACCATTCGCGGCATCAGCGACTGCCTGGCGCGCGGCTACGATCGCACCGGATTTTTCGAGGTGGACACCGGCGAGCAGCGCGCCTGGACCGTGCAGCTCACCGAATCGAGCGAGCAGCCGGCGTCGAAGCCCTTGCCGGCGGGCAATCCGCTCACGCCCGCTCCGCCGGCTGCGGCGGTTCCGGCGGCGCCGGCCGCCGGCGCCCGCCCGCCGACCGGTAAAGCGGCGCCTGCCATCGCGCCCGGAAGCCAAAGCCGATGAGGCGACGGCGACGCACCAAAGTGGTTGCGACGCTGGGGCCTGCCTCTTCGAGCCGCACCGTCATCGGCCGGTTGTTCGCGGCCGGCGCCGACGTCTTCCGCATCAATATGAGCCACACCACGCACGAGCGGATGCGCGAGCTGGTGGAAACGATCCGCGCGGTCGAAGCCGAATGCGGGCGGCCAATCGGCATCCTCGTCGACCTGCAAGGACCGAAGCTGCGGCTCGGCAGCTTCAAGAACGACTTCGCCGAGATCGACAGCGGCCAGGATTTCGTCCTCGATCACGATCCGGCGCCGGGCGACGCGACGCGGGTGAATCTGCCGCATCCGGAAATCTTCGCCGCCATCAAGCCGGGCGACACGCTGCTCATTGACGACGGCAAATTGCGGCTGACTGTGACCGAAGCCGATGCGCAGCAGCGCATCGTCGCCCGCGTCAAGATCGGCGGCAGGATATCCAACCGCAAGGGCGTGAGCCTGCCCGACACCGTGGTGCCGGTCGCGGCGCTGGCGCCGAAGGATCGCGCCGATCTCGAAGCCGCCCTCGATGCGGGGATCGACTGGGTGGCGCTGTCCTTCATCCAGCGCCCGGAGGACATCGCCGAAGCGAAGAAGATCACCCGCGGGCGCGCGGCGGTGATGGCCAAGATCGAGAAGCCGCAAGCGGTGACGCGGCTCGACGATATCCTCGATCTCGCCGATGCGCTGATGGTGGCGCGCGGCGATCTCGGCGTCGAGATGCCGCTGGAAAAAGTCCCCGGCGTGCAGAAGGAGATGACGCGCGCCTGCCGCCGCGCCGGTAAGCCGGTCGTGGTCGCCACCCAAATGCTGGAATCGATGATGACCAGTCCGGTGCCGACGCGCGCCGAGGTTTCCGACGTCGCCACCGCGATCTTCGACGGCGCCGACGCGGTGATGCTGTCGGCGGAATCCGCGGCTGGCCAATATCCGGTCGAGGCGGTGGCGACCATGAACCGCATCGCCGAAGAGGTGGAGAACGAGGCGATCTATCCGCCGTCGCTGCACGTCCTGCACACCGAACCCGAGGCCACCGGCGCGGACGCCATCGCCGCGGCGGCGCGCCAGGTGGCCGAGACGCTCGACCTCGCGGCCATCGTGTGCTGGACCTCATCGGGGGCGACCGCCATGCGCGTCGCGCGCGAACGGCCGAAGCCGCCGATCGTGGCCATTTCGCCAATGGTCGCCTCGGGGCGCAAATTATCGCTGGTCTGGGGCGTCCACTGCGTCGTCGCCGAGGACGCCCGCGATCAGGACGATATGGTCGAGCGCGCTTGCCGGATCGCGGTGCAGGACGGCTTCGCCAAGGCCGGACAGCGCGTCATCGTCGTTGCCGGCGTGCCGCTCGGCACGCCCGGCGCCACCAACATGATGCGCGTGGCCTTTGTCGGCGGGCAGACGGCCGGCGGGTAGCGAGACGTTAACTCGCCGCCCGACAGTACGACCATCGTGCCGCCGCTCGATACGACATCGCCGATCTCAGTGAAGCCAGCCGAGATTTTGTAAGGAGAATTGGCTGTGTGATAACGGTCATTGGGACCCTCGATTTCCAACCCCGAGCCGAACTGCACAAGCCATGGGCGCTTTGGGCGCCGAAAAATGTGCTGAGGAGCACAAAATGCCGCTTTGGCGGGGGGAAACTGCGCTTACGAGCACAAATGCCGCTTTGGCGGCTCCGGACGGTCCCTTACCGGCCGCCAGGCGACATCAAGCTGATGGCAACTCTCAGCCGCGGCTTGCCAGCTCCTCGACCGCCTCGGCGACGCGGTCGGGAGCGGCATGATGGAGCATGTGGCCGAGGCCGGGCAGCACGGTGAGCTTGACGCCCGGCGCGGCCGCGACGAGCTTCATCGCATGTTGCTGCGGCGGCACCAGCGGATCGCGATCGCCGTTGAGCACGATCGTCGGCACGAGCAGCGTACCGTAGCGCTCCGCCTGGCGCGCGAGCGCTTGCTCGAGAGAGCCGACATCCGCCCAGTTGTTCAGCAAGGTCGCCGGACGCAGCACCAGCATCGCGGCGCTGCGCTTGACATAATGCCGCGGAATGACCTGCGGCAAAAACGCGGTGCGCGATCCGGGCCAGATCAGCATCGCGCCGAACGGCAGCGCCAGCGTGTAAGCAAACAGCCAGCCGATGGGGCTCGACAGGAATGCGTTGAGCCGGCTCAGCGGCCACACCCCCGGATGCGTCGCCGGCGCGAGGAGGACGAGGCCGGCGACGCGATCCGGAAAATCGAGCGCGAAGGCCAGCGCCAGCGTGCCGCCAAAGGAATGGCCGACGATGATCGGACGCTCGACGCCGAGTCCGTCCAAAACCTGGCGCAACACCACCGCCTGAGCGGCCGGTGAACTGTCTTCGTTTTTCTTGCGCGCACTAAAGCCGAGGCCCGGCCGGTCGATGAGGATCACGCGGTGGCGCGCGGCAAGACGTTCGCCGAGCGCCAGATCCATGTCGCGGAGATTGCTGCCGGCGCCGTGCAGCAGCACGACCGGCGGCGACCCCGTCTTGGAATCCTCCCCCAACTCGACCACGTGCTGGCGAGAGCCGCCGACATCGATGAAGCGGCCGCGCGGCGCATGCGCCCGATCGATCAGCCACGCGCCGGCAAAGGTCACGACGGCACCGGTGCCGAGAATCACGACGATGATAATGATCGTAGTCATCGCTATCTCGAACTTTCTCCCCGCAAAGCGGAGGAGGTTAAACCGGGCTCACAGCGCCTCGCCGTTGAGCCAGCGCGCGCCGCGCGCGTAAAGCTGCACCAGCTCGGGCCCGTCGATTCCGGGCATGTCGAGCTTCACCTTGTAGCCGATCCCGGCCTGCAAATAAGCCAAATGGCGGTAGCCTTCCGGGAAGCGTTTGAGCACGTTCTGATCGAGCACAAGCTTGGCTGCCGGATCGACCGGATCGAGCCGGTCCTTGTCATAGATCGGCTGGCGCAGCACCAGTCCCCAGCGATCGTCGCGCCGGGCGAAGAAATCGAAAAAGCGGCCGGTGCAGACCACGTCGCAGATCACGCCCTCGACCGGCGCGCGCTGCGAGATCGTCATTTTGGTCTGGGCGATGGCGCGGTCGCCGGCGACGTCGATCGAGCTGCCGCCGAGAAAATGCAGGATGCGCACGCCGCGCGCCCAGCCTTTGTCGTTGACCTTGATGAATTCCTCGAAGCCGCCCTGAAACCACGTCGCCATCATGCGGCCGTCGGAATGCCAGACGGTGCGGAAGCGGTCCCAGAGCCGCGCGTCGCGCCAGACGGCCCAGTTCTCGACCAGTTCGCGGATGATGACTTTGTCGGCGGCGGTATCGGGCATGGTACTCCTTGCGTCATCACCGGGCCGGCGCCGACGGGTCCGGCCCGAAGTGGCCGGCCCGATGACAAGCTCCGCGCCGCGACCCGGTGATCCATCTTGGCCGCTGAGAGAAAGGTAGATGGATCGCCGGGTCAAGCCCGGCGATGACGGCCCGACGGACGATCAAATATCGCGGCCCTCGACCTTCTCACGGAGCGTCTTGATGACGTCGGGGAGGTGCTCGAGGTGAGGGTCGATGGCGAGCGCCTTGCGATAAGCCTCGAGCGCGTGCTTGTCGTCGCCGATCTCCTGCAAAATGAGACCGAGGCCGGACAACGCCCCGAAATGGCGCGGCTCACGCGCCAGCACCTCGCGAATGTCGGCGAGCGCGTTGCCGTAATCCTTTTGCAGATAGTAGATCGTGGCCCGCCGGTTCCAGGCTTCCGTGTAATCCGGCTTGAGCGCGACGACGGCATCGAGGAGCTTGATCGCCAGCTCGTAATCCTTGGCGTCTGCCGCGGCCTTCGACCGGCTCATCAGCAGATTGCAGGTGTCGCTGCCCGACACCATCCACACCGCCCAGATGCGCTCCTCGATCGCCTTGGCGCTTTCCGCGTCCGGCGCGATTTTGAGCGCGTCGAACAGAGTATCGAGACTGAAAGCCCGTTCGCCGCGCTCGGGCCGCGGCAGATTGCCGGGCGGCGCGACCCAATGCGGCGCCGGCGAGCCTTCGGGGACACTCTGCGCAAGCGCCGGCGCATTAATGGTCGGCGCGAAGATCAGTGCACCGAGCGTAACGGCCGGGAGGAATCGCAAGGCCATGCGAAAGAGTCTAATCACCGCGCGCGGCGCGGCAAGGCCGAAATATGCTCACAGCCGCGTGAACAATGGCGCGTTTGCGTGCAGCTTAGCCTTGTTACGCTTAGCCTTGGCGGGCTTTGAAGCGCCGGTGCGTCTTATTGATGATGTAGACGCGGCCCTTGCGGCGCACGATGCGATTGTCGCGATGCCGGCTACGGAGCGATTTCAACGAATTACGGACTTTCATGGGTAAACGTCCCGCCTTTTGGCGGTTGCTTACGGAGACGCCGCCGGCTTGTCAATGACGGCACCTTACTCCGCATTTTGCGCCGATGCGGCGCCGATGCGCGAGTTTTCGCCGGGCGAAACCGCGAGGTGTCCGGCCGCGCGGGCGCCGGTGAAAAAGCTCCTCGGAAGATTGGCCAATTTGGTCCAGGCCCGCAGCAAAAAGCCGAGCGGTCGCGGCATGGCGTGGCGGCAGACGGCGAGCTTCCGCACCTCCTTCGGCACATGCCACAGGCTGCGGCTGCCCGCGGGAAAAAATACCATGTCGCCCGGGCCCAGCCGGCGGACTTCGCCTTTTTCGTCGGTGACGAAGACTTCGCCGGAGATGATGTGCAGCGTTTCATCGACTGTGTAGTGCCAGTGGAAACGGCCGGCGGTGCAGGACCAGGCATAGACCGATGCGGTGCCGTCGGCGCTCCGCGCCAAACGCGTTGAGCGCACCTGCGGCGTCCCCTCGACGATCCAGTCGGGGTCAATGGGGCTCGGGTCGAGCGCGATACCGGCCGGGGCGGCAAAAACGACGGGCTGTGACACGGTACTTTTCCCCCTTCAACAGTTCGGCAATCTATCCGGCGGACGAAATCCCGGCGCGCGACCGCGCGCCGCCGCGCCGAGAATCCTGAAAAGCATCGCGAGGCGCGCGTCGCGCCGGCTCTGCCGGCGTGCGCCGGTTCGATTTGCGTCGCTGCAAATCGTCGATCCAGTTTCGATAGACGCCGACGGCGAAGCGGCGCCAGCTGCTGTCCAGTCCGGCCTCGATGGCGGCCATCGGAAAATCGGCGATCAAATCGGGGCGCCGAGGGCCGATCGCCCGGATGCGAAAGACCTCCGCCAGCGCCGCCGCCTCGGCGCTGAGATAGCCTTGCGGCGCCGCCGGATAATGCACGCGCTCGCCGCGCAGGTAGCGGCCGACGTCGCGGCGATATTCACGCGCGAGCGAGTTGGTGTCGTATTCCGGATGACCCTGGAAGAAAACGAACAGCGAGCCGCCGCGCTCCTCGCGGGCGAAGGCATCGACGCCGGCCGTCGCCGAACGGCTGAGGAGCCGATAGCCGCTCGCCGCCAGCGCCGTCGCCGGCAAATCGTTGAAGCGCGAATGCGGCACGCACGGCCGCGTCACGCCGGCCGTCAGCGGATGGTCGGCAACCGTTTCATAGTCGAACACGCCGAACAGCTTCTCCGCGAGCGGGCGGCGTTCGATGCCGTCGGCGTGGAGGACGGCGGCATGGGCGGCAAGGCACGACCAGATGGTCGAGGCGGTGTTGTCGCGCGCCCAGTCGACGAGCTTGGCCATGGCCGGCCAGTAGGGTTCGTCCGCAAGCTTCGCGGCGCGCGGCTCGGTGCCGGTGACGATCAGCCCGTCGAGGCGCGTGTCCCACAGTTCCGCGACATCGCGGTAGCGAGCCGCGAGTTGTTCCCGCGTCGCTGAGGTCCGCGGCATTTCCGGGATGGAGAACAGCTTGAAGCGAACGGCGAGGTCCGGCGTCGCTGCCGCGATGAGATCGAGGAATTGCCGCTCGGTCGCGTCGAAGGCCGCGTCGGGCATGTTGTTGACGAGCCCGATGGCGAGCTCATCGCCGGGAGCCGAATCCGCGGTCGCGTCGGAGCGCGCGGTATCGAGGAGAAGCGGCATCAACCCGAATCCCTCCAAACTACTCGGCCGCGACCAGCCGCGCCACGTCCGGCGCTTGCGACGCGGCGAGCGCCTGGTCGAGATCGGCAAGAATGTCGTCGATATGCTCGATGCCGACGCTGAGCCGAATCATCTCCGGGCCCACGCCGGCCTTGGCTTGTTCCTGCGTCGACATCTGCCGGTGCGTGGTCGAAGCCGGATGGCAGGCAAGCGACTTGGCATCACCCATATTGACCAGCCGCTTGAACAGCTTGAGCGCGTCATAAAACACCTTGCCGGCCGGAAAGCCGCCTTCGATGCCGAAGGTCAGGATCGAGCAAGCGCGGCCGCCGAAATATTTCTGCGCCAGCCGGTGATAGGGATTATCGGCGAAGCTGGCGTAATTGACCCAGGCGACGCGCGGGTCATCGCGGAGAAATTCGGCGACGCGGCGCGCGTTTTCCACGTGGCGCTCGACGCGCAGCGCCACCGTCTCGATCCCCTGGAGCAGGAGAAACGCGGAAATCGGCGCCAGCACCGCACCGGTGGTGCGCAGATGGACGCTGCGACAGCGCGCGATATAGGCGGCCGGGCCGAAATGCTCGGTATAGATCAGGCCGTGATAGGAGGGATCGGGCTCGCTGAACATCGGAAAGCGGCGCGCATGCGTCTTCCACGGAAAGCGCCCGGAGTCCACGATCGCGCCGCCGAGCGTGGTGCCATGACCGCCCATGAATTTGGTCAGCGAATGAACGACGATGTCGGCGCCGTAATCGATCGGCCGCAGCAGGATCGGCGTCGCCACCGTGTTATCGACGATGAGCGGGATGCCGTGCCGCGCGGCGACCGCCGCCAGCGCCTCGATATCGCAAATGTTGCCTGCCGGATTGCCGACGCTTTCGCAGAAGATGGCGCGGGTCTTTTCGTCGATCAGCTTCTCGATCGCGTCGGCGCCGTCGGTTTCGGCAAAGCGCACGGCGACGCCCTGCCCCGGCAGGATATGCGCGAACAAAGTGTGCGTGGTGCCGTAGAGCTGCGGGATAGAGACGATGTTGCTGCCGATCTCGGCGAGATTGAGCACCGCATAGTTCAGCGCCGCCTGGCCCGAGCTGACGCACAATGCCTCGAGACCGCCCTCAAGTTCGGCGACGCGGCGTTCCAGCACCGCGGTGGTCGGATTGCTGATGCGGCTGTAGCGGTGGCCCTCGACTTCGAGGTTGAACAAGGCGGCGCCGTGGTCGGCGCTGTCGAACTCGTAGGCCACCGTCTGATAGATGGGAACCGCGACGGCCCTGGTCGTCGGCTCGGTTTCGTAACCGCCATGGACGGCTACTGTATCGCTTTTCATGATCGTCCCGTCGCGCCCGAACTTTATCCCCTCTCGCCCAATGTATCCCCTGTTGGTTTCTTATCCGTGGCGAAAGCGAGCGGCAACGCGACGGCGAAGGGTTAAAAGGAATAACGTTAATCGTTCCGCCGAAGCGGCATTACCGCCGATAAAACCGCTCAGCGGCCGCGAAGATTAAAATTTTAGCCGACATCGAAGCGAAAGATTCACTTTATTGGGCGATCATCGCCGCTATGGTGCTGATCGAGACGGAACGGGCAACGCAGGCAGCCGCAGGCGATAAAACTGCCCTGCGCGACTGGACGCGCGCGCTGGAGGCGACCGCGCCAATTGCCGCCCATCCGCAACGCCTGTTATCGACCATCATCGCTGAACTCGCGCGCGCGCAACCCGACGCGCCGGCGCTTGTCTCCGCCCACGAGAGCCTGACTTACGCCGGGCTCGCCGCGCGGAGCAATCGTTACGCCCGCTGGGCGCTCGATCAAGGTCTCGGCAAAGGCGATGTGGTCGGCCTGATGATGCCGAACCGGCCGGAATATATGGCGATCTGGCTTGGGCTGAGCCGCGTCGGCGTAGTTGTCGCGCTCATCAATACCCAGCTCCCCGGCTCTTCGCTCGCTTACTGCATCGACGCCGTCGAGCCGAAGCATCTGATCGTCGCCGCGGATTTTTGCGGCGAGTTTCACGCGGCCGCGGCGTTGTTGAGCCGGCCGAAAATCTGGGCGCACGGCGCCGGCGCATTCGATCGCATCGACCGCGCGGTCGAGCCATTCTCCGGCGAGCCGCTGATGCAGGCGGAGCGCCGCGCGGTGACGATCGCGGACCGCGCGCTGTTGATCTACACCTCGGGCACGACCGGATTGCCGAAGGCGGCGAATGTCAGCCATCGGCGGCTCCTGCAATGGAGCCTGTGGTTCGCCGGCCTGATGAATACCGGCCCCGCCGACCGGCTCTACGATTGCCTGCCGATGTATCACAGCGTCGGCGGCGTGGTCGCCACCGGCGCGCTTCTGGTCCGCGGCGGCTCGGTGCTGATCCGCGACAAATTTTCCCTGCAGCATTTCTGGGACGACGTCGCCGGCGGCGGCTGCACGCTCATTCAATATATCGGCGAATTGTGCCGCTACCTGGTCAACGCGCCGAAACATTCGCGCGAGCGCGCGCATCGGCTGCGGCTCTGCTGCGGCAACGGCCTCAAAGCCGACATCTGGGAAAAATTCCAGGAACGCTTCGCCATTCCGCGCATCCTCGAATTCTACGCGGCGACCGAAGGTAATTTTTCGCTCTATAACGTCGAAGGCAAAATTGGCGCCGTCGGCCGCGTTCCCTTCTTCCTCGCCCATCGTTTCCCGCTGGCGCTGGTGAAGTTCGATGCCGCCACCGCCCTGCCGGCCCGCGACGCCCACGGCTTCTGCATGCGCTGCGCGACGAACGAGACCGGCGAAGCGATCGGCCGCATCCGCCGGGATGCCGCGGAACCGGGCGGCGACTTCGAGGGCTATACCAGTGCCGAGGACTCCGAGCGGAAAATCCTCCGCGACGTCTTCGAGCGCGGCGACGCCTGGTACCGCACCGGCGATCTCATGCGCATGGACGCAAACGGCTTCTTCTATTTCGTCGACCGCATCGGCGACACGTTCCGCTGGAAGGGCGAAAACGTCTCCGCCGCGGAAGTCGCAGCCACGCTTGCCGCGTTTCCCGGCATCAAGGAAGCAAGCGTTTACGGCGTGCCCCTTGCCGGCGCCGACGGCTCAGCCGGCATGGCCGCGATCGTCACCGATGGGCAACTTGATTTCGACGAATTGCGCGAGCATCTGGCGCGCTCGTTGCCGCCCTATGCGCGGCCGAAATTCCTGCGCGTCGCCGGCCGGATCGCGACAACCACGACCTTCAAGCACAGCAAGGCCGAACTGCAACGCGAGGGCTTCGACCCGGCGGCAACGGAAGATCCGATCTATTTCGACGACGCGGCGAAGAGGGCCTTCGTGCCCATGGACCCCGCCCTCTACGCGCGCATCCGGGACGGCAAGGTGCGCCTGTAAGGCGCCTTCATTGCGCCGCGCCCGCCCTTCAGGTAAATCCCCTAAACCGAATTGCGGAGATGCCCGTGTCGGAGGCAGTAGCGACGCGCGTCGAAAGCGGCAGCGGAATCGACCTGCGTAACCTGATCTGGGTCGCGCTGGCGCTCGTGGTGCTGATCGTCGCGATCGTCGCCGACAATGTCTGGGCGCTGAACTTCCTGCATGTGATGTGCGGGGTCATGTGGACCGGCATCGACCTGTTCATGGGCTTCGTGGTCGGCCCGATCATCCGCCACCTGCCCTTCGAGGCGCGGCGCGCCGTCGTCGTGAAACTCCTGCCGAAGACGTTGTTCCTGATGCCGACGCTCGCCATCGTCACCGGCACTGCCGGCTGGTACCACGCGCGCCAGCTCGGATTCCTCGATCTGCCCTGGCCGCAATACGGCTGGGTGCTGGCGGCGCTCGTGATCGTCGTCATTCTCACCGTGCAGGGCATCGGCGTCCTGCTGCCGACCAATCTGCTGGCGTATCTGGAGATGCGCAAGCCCGCGCCGGATTTGCCGCGCATCGGCCACCTCATGAGCCGCTACATTTACGCAACCGCATTCCAGGGCGTGATGCAGGTGGCGATCATCGTGGTGATGGCGAAATTCGTCACCGGAATCTGAGCTGACGCCGAACCGAACTCAAATATGCTCGGCCGCCTGCGCGGCGAGGAAGGTTTCGGCCTCGGCCTGTTCCGTCGTGGTGCGGTTGAAGAAGGCGTTGAGCAGCACCGCCGAGATCGAGGTCAAAATGATGCCGTCGCCGAAGATCGGTTTGAGCACATCCGGGAAGACGTGGAAAAAGGTCGGCGACACGATCGGAATGAGGCCGAAGCCGATGGAGATGGCGACCACCAGGACGCTGTTGCGCTGCCTGGCGTAATCCACGGTCGAGAGGATCTTGATCCCGGTCGCCGCCACCATGCCGAACATGATGAAGCCCGCGCCGCCGAGCACGCATTGCGGCACCGAGGCGACGATGAAGGCGAGCTTCGGGATGAGGCCGAGCACCAGCATGATGACGCCGCCGGCGACGCAGACCCAGCGGCTGTAGACGCCGGTGACGCCGACCAAGCCGATATTCTGCGAGTAGGACACGTAAGGGAAGGTGTTGAAGATGGCGCCGATGACGGTGCCGAGCGAATCCGCGCGCAGGCCGCGCTTGACGTCGTCGGCGTCGACCTTACGGCCGGTCATAGCGCCGAGCGCGAGGAACATGCCGGTCGCTTCGATGAACACGATCATCATGACCAGGCACATGGTCAGGCACGGGATCAGGTAGAATTGCGGCACGCCGAATTGCAGCGGCAGCACGACGCGCACGATCGGCTCCTCGGCGATGCCGGTGAAATCCGTCCAGCCGAGACCGATGGTGACCACATAGCCGGCCGTGATGCCGATCAGCACCGCGACATTTTGCAAAAAGCCGCGCGCGAACTTGATCACCAGCAGGATCACGGCGAGCACGAGGCCGGCGACCAGCAGATAGCCGGCCGCGCCGAAATCCGCCTTGCCGGCACCGCCGCTGGCCCAATTGACGCCGACGCGCATCAGCACCACGCCGATCATGGTGATGATCGAGCCGGTCACCACCGCGGGAAAGAAGCGCAGCACGTATTTTACGAACGGCGCGACGCAGAGGCCGAATATGCCGGCGACCAGAACGGCGCCGTAGATTCCGGTCAGTCCGACGCCGGGCATCGCCGCCATCGCCAGCATCGGCGAGATCGACACCGCCGTGACCCCCATGATGATCGGCAGCCGGATGCCGAAGGGGCCGAAGCCGACGGTCTGGATCAGCGTGGCAATTCCGCAGGCAAACAAGTCGGCATTGATCAGCATCGCCAGCTGGTCTTTCGGCAGATGCAGCGCGCCGCCGATGATCAGGGGCACCGCCACCGCATTGGCGTACATGACCAGCACGTGTTGCAGCCCGAGCGTGCCGAGCTTGGGCAGCGGCAATACTTGATCGACCGGATGCACGCTATCGGCCGGATGCACAGTCTCGCTCATTGAAATCCCCCGCGCTGTAAAATGCTTATGCGGCAACGATTTCCGCATGCAATTTTCACGCCTAAAGGGATGGGGCCGGACCCGGCACGCGCCGGGGCGTCAGGGGGTTTGATGGATCAGGGCGCCGAGCGCCGCGGCGGCGAGCGCCAGCCAGGCAGCAATCAGGATGATGCCGCCCGCCGGCGCGGCCATGGCGAACAGCCGATGCCCGGCAAAAGTGCGCAGCGCAATATCGCCGGAGAACAGGCAGGCGCCCACGATCCAGGCGATCAGCGCGGCGAGAAGGAGCGGCCGCCACAGCAGCCCTTGTTGCGCCAAAGCCGCGCCGCCGATGACGGCAGCCGCATGAAACAGCAGCAAGTACGCCGCGCTATCGATGCCCGCATTCGGCGCGGCATGCGCGCCGGCGGCTGCCGGTATGACGCCGCTTGCACCCATCAGGCCGGCCAGCGCGATCAGGATCGTCAGTGCCACGGATCATCGTCCCTTGTTTGGCCCGCCCGGGTCGCCGGCCGATGATACTTGAAAAACAACTGCATTCGGCCATCCTAGAAAACACCACCGGGGTGATCCGATGACGAACGACACAGCATCAACCGGCACGAAGCGGCCGGCAAGCGAGCCGGCAGTCGCGGCGCTCACTGAAAAGAACCTGCCGGAAGCGGCGCGGATTATCCGCTTCGCCTTCGGCACGTTCCTTGGCGTCCCGGACCTGGACACTTTCTGGACCGACCGGGACTACGCTTTCGGCCGCCACCGCGCGCCTCACGTTGCCGCCTTTGGCGCGACGCTCGACGGAAAATTGGTCGGCTCCAACTTTGCGATCAATTGGGGAAGCGTCGGCTTCTTCGGCCCGCTCACCGTGCTTCCCGACTTGCAGGAACGCGGCATCGCGCGGGCATTGCTCGCCCGAACCATGGAGCAATTCGACGCCTGGGGAACGCGGCATGTCGGGCTTTTTACCTTCGCGCAAAGCCCGAAGCATATCGCGCTCTATCAGAAGCACGGTTTTTACGCGCGCTTCCTCACCGCACTTATGGCGGCACCGGCGCGGCGCGCCCAAACTCAAACCGGATTGACCCGCTTCAGCGCATTGAAGAAAACGCAGCAGGAGGCGGCTTTGCGTTCGTGCCGGGACGTAGCCGAAAGCATTTATCCGGGCCTCGACCTCGCCGCCGAAATACGCACGACCCAGGCGCAGGGCCTTGGCGATACGGTGCTGGTGGAAGGCGCAGGCGGCCTCGCGGCATTCGCGGTGTGTCACTACGGGCCAAAGAGCGAAGCCGGCGCCGATACGTGCTTGATCAAGTTCGGTGCGGTCCGCGACGGGCCGTCCGCCGAGCGGGATTTCCTTCGGCTGCTCGACGCCTGCGAAGCTTTGGCGGTCGCCGTCGGCATGCCGAACGTGCTGGCCGGCATGAACATGGCGCACGAGCAAGCCTATCGGCTTCTCATCGAGCGTGGATTTCGCACCGCAATCCAGGGCGTGGCCATGCACAAGGACAACGATCCCGGCTATTGCCGGCCCGGCGTCTATGTCATCGACGATTGGCGGTAGCGCGACTTGGGCGGCGGTTCTACAGTTCTTTGCCGATCATCTGATCGACCGAGTAAGGTCCGCCGCCTCGGATCGCAATGGCGAACAACACGATACCGAGCAGGAGCACGTATTCGGTGGCGCCACTGTTCCAGAAGAACCCGGCATTGATATGCGCGGCGAAAAGGGCAACAGCGATCTCTATGGCCAGCGCCGCTGCGAAAAACCGCGTGAACAGGCCGATGATGATGCAAATGGCGCCGACCGTTTCCAGAACCATGGCGGCAACCGCAAACGCGGTAGCTGGGTGCAATCCCACGCTGGCCATGTAACCACTGGTACCGGCGAGGCCGAAGGTGCCGATCTTGAGCCAGCCGTGCATGAGCAGATTAAAGCCGACGATTACGCGAACGAGCGTAAAGGCAATGTCACGCCAGGATCCGTAAAATCCCGCGAGGCCCGGAAAGAGTAATTTCGTCTCACTCGTCATGGTGTTTCTCCGTGCGCTCCATCCCGGCGCGCAGGGCGGCGGGTGTCTTGCCTTGACCGAACGATCATAGCACCGGACCGATCCGGCGATATCAACAGTTTGTGCTGGTGCAGTGCGACATGCCTGTTTATGGACGTTCGCGGCGCATCGTCCTGAGACGGTCATCGTCGCTTTGGGGGAAGCGGACTTTCGTAAAACACCGGCCCGCGCGTATTTATGAGTTCGCGGCCTGACGCGCCGCGCTACGCCGTCGCGCCGGCGTCGACGGTCAGTACGGTACCGGTGATATTGCGCGCCTTGTCGCCGAGCAGGAATTCGACTGCGTTGGCGACGTCCTCGACTTCGGCGAAGCGGCGCAGCGCCGTGCGCCGCATGACCTTCTGCATCGTCTCTGCGTCAAACCCGTGCGTCATGTCGGTCGCCAGAAAGCCGGGCGCCACCGCGTTGACGGTGATGCCGAGCCGCCCCACCTCGCGGGCGAGCGAGCGGGTGAAGCCGATCATCGAGGTCTTGGTCGCCGCATAGGCGGCAAGCCCGCTATAGCCGGTGACGCCGATGATCGAGGCGACGTTGACGATACGGCCGACGCCGTCGGCCATCATCCCGCGCACTACGTATTTGGTGAGCACGATCGGCGCCAGCGTATTCACCCGCACCTGCTCTTCGAGCTTTGAGTTGTGCATGGTCGCCAGCGCGCCGAGGTGGCCCAGCGCCGCGTTATTGACGAGGCCGAACAGCGGGCCGAACTCCCTGCGCACGCTGCGCACCAGCTTGGGGATGTCGTCGATCTTGTTGAAATCGAAGGGCACGAAGGCGAGCGTGCCGGGCCCGGCGCGATCGGCCTGCGCCATCGCCGCGGTCACATCCTTACTCTTGTTGCGCGCCACCGCGATCACTCGATAACCGGTGGCGGCGAGCTTTTGCGCAATGGCGAGGCCGAGCCCGCGGCTGCCGCCGGTGACGAGGACGCTGCGCGTGGCAGCGGCTTTGCTCTCGAGCATCGTTTCCTCACCCTTGCCGGCGCAACAGCTTGCCGGTCGCCGCGACATTGAGCGCGGGCACGAAGCTGATCGCCGCCGGAACCTTATGGCGCGGCAGCGCCTCGCGGCAAAGCTTGAGAATATCGTCCTTCAGCGCGCTCTGCCGCGGGCCGTCGGGCTGCCGGTCCGGCTCGAGCACGACCTCGGCGACGACGATCGAGCCGGTGACCGGGCTTTGCTTGCGCCGCACCAGCGACATGCGCACCGAAGGATGCCGGTTGATCACGGCTTCGACTTCTTCGGGATGAACCTTCAAGCCGCCGATGTTGATGATGCCGCCGTTACGGCCGGCGAAGTAATAGCGGTCGCCGCGAAGCTCGACGATGTCGCCGGTATCGACGAAGCCGTCGGCATCGGCAAGCTTTGCTACGCCGCCGGCATAGCGCGAGGCGGCGCCCGGCGAACGAATACGCAGCGAGCCGTCGACGACTTTCATCTCCACGCCGTCGCGGACTGATCCGACATAGCCGGCGGGAAAGCCGGCAAGGCCGTCATTGACGTCGAAGGCGACGCCGGCCTCGGTCGAGGCGTAAGCGTGGCCGATCACGGCGCGCGGGAACGCCGCGCGCAGCGCGTCGAGGATCGCCTGATCGGCGATCTCGCCGGAGAGGCGCACATAGCGCGGGGCGATGCCGCGGATTGCCGGGCTCATCAACGCCCGGCGCCACTGCGAGGGCGTGCCGGAGAGATGGGTGACGCCGTACTGCGCCAGCCGCGCCAGATGATCGGCGACCGGCTCGCCGGCGCTGGAGAGGACAAGCGAGGCCCTACCGAGCACGGCGCGGAGGAAAATCTGCAAACCGCCATAGCGGCGGATGTCGTAGAAGGTGCCCCACACCGCGGCACCGTCGGCGGCGCTGGGTGCGACGATCGCGGCGGTCAACGCGGCGAGATTGTGCACGGCGAGCTTCGGCGCGCCGGTCGTGCCCGAGGTCATCAGCAGCCACTCGGTGGCGGCGCGCGCGGGCAAAGCTTCTTTCATCGGCGCGATTGCGCCCGCGCAAGTTACGCGAACGGGCAGCGCGAGCGCCGGCGCGGCCGCCGTGCCCTCGTCGATCACGGCGGCGTTCACTTCGGCCGCGGCGATCATCGCGCCGAGACGGTCGGCCTCGACATCGGGCGGCAGCACGACGAAGCGGCGCGCGATGCCGTCAAGCTCGATCAGCGCGAGCGCCGTCGACAGCTGGTTCGTCGTCGCCAAGAGCACCGAGCGGCCGGAAAGCTCGGCGAGCCGGCCGCCGAGGCTTGTCTCGCGCGCGAGGTCGGTGAAGCGGACGGACGCGCCGCGGTCCCAAAGAAAAGCCAGCGCGCGCGCGTTGGCAACAAAGGCCCGCAGCGACGGCACTTCAACGCCCGCCATGCTCATAGACTTTCACGAACTCGCCGAGCGTCACCGGGAAAACGGCGTCCTCGGCGGCGGTGAACGGGTCGACGCCGAGCGAATCTTCCAGCCGCGCCACCAGCACGGCAAAACCGAGCGAGTCGAGGCCGCAATCGGCGAGCACGAGATCTTCCTTCAGCGGCGCCAGGATCTTGCCGTGCTCGCGCGCGATCCGCTCCATCTGCTCGATTATGGTTAATTTTACCGACATGGCCGCGCCTACGGTTTGTTCACTCGGCCCCCGTTATATTGGCGAACACTTACGATCAAGTTCCCGCAAGGCGCGTGGTCAACGCGAATGAATGCCCCTGTGACGGGTCTGCGCTGCCGCCAGATCGAGGAAGCCGACACCGACGCCGTGGCGTCGCTGCTCACGCGCGGCTTTCCGGCGCACGATCGCCGGTTCTGGCTCGATGCCTTCGCCCAGTTGCGGCGGCACCAGCAGCCTTCCGGTTTGCCAAAATATGGTTACCTCTTGGAGAGCAACGGCGCCGTGGTCGGCGCCATCCTGCTCATCTGCGCGACCATGCGCGCGGGCGCCGGGGCCGGTGCGGGCGACGAATTCGATACGCGCTGCAATCTTTCCAGCTGGTACGTCGATCCGCCGTTCCGCGCTTACGCGCCGATGCTGGTGTCGCAGGCGCTGCGCCACAAGAACGTGACCTATCTGAACGTCTCCTCGGCGCCGCATACCCGGCCGATCATCGAGGCGCAGGGCTTTTCGCGCTACAGCGACGGCATCTTCGTCGCCGTGCCGATGCTCAACGGCTTGTTCCGCGGGCCGAAGGTCGAGGTGTTCCGCGCGGACCGCGATCCGTCCGTCGCCTTCGACCCGTTCGATCGGGACGTGCTGGTGCAGCATGCGACGCATGGCTGCATCAGCCTGTGGTGCGCCACGGTCGAGCGCGCTTATCCGTTTGTGTTCCGCCGGCGCCTAGTCAAAGGCGCTTTCCCCTGCGCGCAGCTGATCTATTGCCGCGATGTCGATGATTTTGTCCGTTTCGCCGGGCCGCTCGGACGCGTTCTGGCGCGGCTCGGCGAGCCGGTCGTCGTCATCGACGCCAATGCGCGCATACCCGGGCTGTTCGGATTTTTCAGCCGCGGCAACATGCCGAAATATTTCAAGGGCCCGCGGCGGCCGCGGCTCGGCGACCTCGCTTACACCGAAAACGCGGTGCTCGGAGTCTGAGCCTCAGAGTGCCAGCGCCTGGCGCACCGCGGTCGGCCAACGCTCGAGCGCGACGCCGTGGGTGGCGAACAGCGCCAGCGCCAGGCGGTCCATCCCGAAGGCGACGCAGCCCGTATGCATCACCTCGCCCGCAGCATTGCGCAGGTTCCATGCCGTGCCGAAATGATCGCGGTGATCGTTGAAGCTCGTGCACGCGGTCGGCTCGGCCGCCGAGCGCACCGGCACCAGCAGCTCGAGTTTCAACGCCTGCTCAATCTGGCTCATCGCCATCAGCTTGCCGCCGCGGCCGAAGAAAGCGTCGCTCGCCGGCTCGATGCGGCCGGTCAGACCCAATTGGCCGGCGATATCGGCGGCGCGCGTCATCCAGTTCCGGCGGAACTCGCCGACCTGAGCCGCCGTGCCGACGCGGACATATTCGCGCATGCGGAACGATTGCAGGCGATCGAGATCGCGCGAGGGTTCGCGGCGGAAGCAGTCGCCGGCGACGTCGAATATCAGGCCGTCGGCCGGGACCTCGCCGCGGCTCGCAACCAGCGGATAGACCGGATAACAGGCCGCCGGCGTGAGCACGAGATCGCCGGCTGCAAGCTCCGTCGTCCAATCCTCGCCGTTTTCAAAGCGCTCGACCGCGCCGCCGATCGCGGTTTCAGCGCCTTCGAGACAGCAAACGCAGCCGAGAAAATGCGGGAAGCTTTTCAAATAGCCCGATCGTTCTAACAGCTTTCGGCTCATCACCGGCGGAAACCGCAGGACTTCCGCGCCCAGCTCGCGGTGGCGCGAAATCAGCGCGGCGACGGCGTCGACCACGCTTTCGAACGCGCCGGTGCGCGCATAAACACCGTCGATGCCCGACGGCAGCAGCAGCGCCTCGGCGATGGCGTCGAGCGGGCGGAGCGCCGGTTTCGGTTCCTTGAATGCCACGTTCATGAAAGCGCGCCTCATTTTGTTATTGTTGATTCATCCCCGCACGCCTAGTCGCGCAGCGACGCCGGCGCCCCGCCCAAGAGCGAGGCCATGGCGAGATTGGCGAGGATGCGGTCGTTGCTGATCATGATCGGCGAGGAAAGGATGTCGCGCAGGTGGCGGCCGACGGAAAAGTCGCCGTCGTTGCGGTAACCGGCGAGCCCGCAAGCCTGCATCGCGCTCATCACGGTCGCGAGCGCCAGCTCGGAAGCGTTGACCTTGCAAAGATTCATGCCGGTCTGAAAGTCGACAGATTCGAGCACCGCCGGATCGTCGGCGGCGAGCTCAAAACGCTGCGCGGCGCCGGCAACGAGGCTGCGCAGCCTTTGCAGCGAGGCGTTGGCGCGGGTCAGGTGCGAGGCGCCCGGCGGCAGCGTCCCCTCGGCGCGGCGCGTCGCCTTGCGCACGAAAGCGCGGGCGCGGTCGGCCGCGGCGGCGGCGATGCCGGCCCAGGCGCCGCTCCAGAGAAGATGCGCCACCGGCATCATGGTGCGGGCATGGATCTCGTCGTAGCGCACCGGCAGAATCTGTTCGGCTGCGCCGGAAGCAACGAACTTGAAACCGGCGCTGCACGTGCCGCGCATGCCGAGCGCGTCCCATCCGATCTCCTGCTCGAGCGTGTAGTCCGATTTGAGGAAAACCGCGAGCACCTGGTCCGAGCTCGCCGCGTCGGCCGAGCGCCGTGCCGTGGTGATGATGCCGTCGGCCGCCTCGCCGTAGGAGATGACGGTTGCGGCCCGTTCGAGGGTAATGCGCGAGTCGCGGTGTTCGATCGCGGCTTTGCTGTTGCGCACATCGCCGCCGCGCTCGCCCTCGGTGGTCGAGGACGCCAAGAGCAGCTGCTCCTTGCTGAGCCGGCGCAGCAACGCCTGATGCCATGGGCTGCCGCGGCTATGCCGCGCGAGGCAGGCGACGCTCGCCTGATGCATGGCGTAAATCATCGCCGTGGAGGCGCAGGCGCGGCCGAGCACGTAGCAGACATCGACGATGTCGGAAATGCCGGCGCCATCGCCGCCGAGTTCGCGCGGCACCGCGGCGCCCAACAGCCGCTCGGCGCGCGCCGCGTCGATCGCTTCGGCCGGGAAGCGCGAGGCGGAATCCACCGCATACGCGTGCGCCGCCGCGACCGCCGCCACCTTCTCGGCGCGGGCGGCGAGATCGGCGAGCTCTCGCCCGGGCGCAAGTCCTTCGGCAAGGACCGGGCTCCGCGCCGCGGGTCTCAGGGTGACGGATGCGTTCACGTCTGCCTCGCCGCCATTGGGGATTCGTCGCGATCCTATAGGCGAAGAGGTACTGCCAAACTGGCAAAACGTCGCGGCGATCATCGCGAATTTCCGCAGTTCTTTTGCATAAAGGTTACCAATCGCAAACTCTTCGCGTGCTAATCGATCAGATGTGCACGCAGCTGCGACGATGGCGCGCAGGCGGAGACGGAAAGTGGGAGAGTGTTAACCGTGCTTGACCGCACCAATCCCGACGTGACCGAGCGCGTGGCGCTCTTGGTGCGGCGGATTCTGGGCAAGCGCGCTATCGTGCGGCCGGTCGGGCCCGACGACGATCTGCGCGCCTGCGGCCTCTCCTCGCTCGAGATCGTCAATCTCATGCTGTCGGTGGAAACGGAATTCGCCATGCGGATTCCCGAGCGGGACATGACGCCGGCGAATTTCCGCTCAATCGCGCGCATCGCCGCGCTCGTTTCCGCGACCCCGCGCTGATCGGCAATCAGGCGTCCGAACGCTTCGCCAAAAACGCCTTCAGCGCGGACATGACTTCCTTGTCGGCGGCAAAGTCCTCGGCCATGCGCTCGTAGAAATGCGCGGCGCCTTGATAAAGCTCGCGCGCGGCGGGGTCGTCGCCGACGAAGCCGGCGATCTCCTGCATTTCCGCGATCCAGCGATAGGCTTTCGCCGGCATCATCGGCAGATGCTGCCGAAACAGCGCCAGCAATTCCTTCTGGCTGAATGAAAGCTCCGCGAACAGGGCCTCGGCGGAACCGGCGCGCGTTGCTGCCAGCATCATCGCCGCGCCGATCGCCTGCGTGCCCTTGGTAATGCCGGCGTAGGACATTTTCAGCGCCGAGGCCGCGCTCAATGCGCCGTCAAGGACGCGCACGTCGAGGCCATATTGGCGTAAGGTGGCGAAACGCGGGGCCGCCGCGCCGGATGCGTAGAAACGCGGTCCCGCGTCGGCGCCCTTGGGCGGCGCGCCGATGATGCCGGCGTCGACGAACGGGCAACCGGTTGGCGCGATCGCCGCCGCGACCCGCTCGACCGTCGCCGGATTGATGGCGTTGCAATCGACATAAACCGGCTTTGCATTGCTGGCTTTGAGCCAAAGCGTGAAACGCCCGGCGAGCGCCAACGCTTCCCCCGGCGGCAAGATCGACAGAATGAAATCGCACGCCGCGATCTCGGTGTCGCTCGCATCGGTCATGCCGGCGTCGCGTGCCCGTGCCGCACTGCCGGCGCTGCGCCCGGTAAGCGACGTCAGCACCTTGACGCCGCGATCGGTCAGTCTTTTTCCGACGGCGGCGCCCATCGCGCCCGGCGCGATCACTGCGACGACAGGAGTCATTTTGCCCTTAAGGAACGAAGGCCGGATCAAGCCGGCAAGACAAGCTTATACCGCTTCGCGTGCCCGCGCGGCAGTGGCGGCAGGCGCGCCTTGCAGCCGGCGGCGCAACGCCGGCAGGCGGCCGTCGGCGCTCGGCTGATAGAACACGGAAAAGCGCGCCGCGGCTTCAGCGAAGACGCGGGCATCGGCCGGCTTCTTCACCTCGAAGGAATCGAAGCCGGCGCGCAGCAGGAACTGAAACTGGTCGCGCAGGATATCGCCGGTCGCGCGCAACTCGCAGCGGAAGCCGTAGCGTTCGCGCAGCAGCCGTGCCTGGCTGTAGGCGCGGCCGTCGCGGAATTTGGGAAAGTGGAGCGCGACCAGGGAAAGATTGTCGAGCCAGGGCTCGAGTTCGGCGACCCGGCGATCGTTGGGCCAGAGCCACGCCGATCGGCGCCTCGCGAACGACGAGTTCGCCGGCGTCGGCGAGAAAGCGCGCTCCCGGCACCAGCACCGGTATGCCGTCGGGAATCGGCGCGTCGTCGAGCGCGCGAATGTAAGGATCGTCGACGATCCGGCCGGCCTTAACGAGTGGCATAGACGCGCTCCTTGAAGGGTTCGACGCCGGTGCGCTTGACCGTGTCGATGAACAATTCGTCCGGCCGTTCGCGCAGCTCGACATAGGCGGCCGCGATGTCCTCTACGACGTCGGCCACCTGCGCGTAGGGCACGGCCGGACCGATCAGCGTGCCGAGCTTGGCATCCTCGTCGGCCTTGCCGCCGAGCGTGATCTGATAAAATTCCTCGCCGTTCTTCTCGACGCCGAGAATGCCGATGTGACCGACGTGATGGTGGCCGCAGGCATTGATGCAGCCGGAAATGTTGATGTGCAGCCGGCCGAGCTCACGCGCCAGATCGCGGTCGTGAAAGCGCCGCGTGATCTCCTGCGCGATCGGGATCGAGCGCGTATTGGCGAGGCTGCAATAATCGAGGTTGGGGCAGGAGATGATGTCGGAGACGAGCCCGACATTGGGCGTGGCGACGCCGATGGCGTCGAGCGCGCGCCACAGTTCGGGAAGATCGCGCTGGGCGACGTGCGGCAGGCACAGATTCTGTTCGTGGCCGTCACGGATTTCACCGAACGAATAGCGGTCGGCAAGGTCGGCGATCGCATCCATTTGCTCGGCGGTGGCGTCGCCCGGCGTACCGCCTTCCGGCTTGAGCGAGAGCGTGACGATGGAATAGCCCGGAACCTGGTGATTGGCGACCGAATTGCCCATCCAGGCGTCGAAGCGCGCCTCGGCGCGGCGCGCCTGCGTAAGCTCCTTCGGGTTGTCGTTGAGCCGGGCATAGGCCGGATAACGAAAGCGCCCGGAAATTTCGGCGAATACCGCGGGATCGAGCGCCAGCGCGCCGTCTTTGATGCTTTGCCACTCGGTCTCGACTTCTTTGGCGAAAGCCTCGGCGCCGAGTTCGTGCACCAGGATCTTGATGCGCGCCTTGTAGATGTTGTCGCGGCGGCCGAACGCGTTATAGGTGCGCAGGATCGCCTCGACGTAGCTCAAGACATCGCGCTTGTGCAGGAACGGCTTGATCGTCTTGGCAAGGTAGGGCGTACGGCCGAGCCCGCCGCCGACCATGACCTCGAAGCCGGTCTGGCCGGCGCCGTTGCGGTGCAGCCGCAGCCCGAGATCGTGGATGCGCAACGCCGCGCGATCGTGGCTCGAGGCGCCGACCGCGATCTTGAACTTGCGCGGCAGAAATGAAAATTCCGGATGCAAAGTCACGTGCTGACGGACGATCTCTGCCCAGATGCGCGGATCCTCGATTTCGTCCGGCGCCACGCCCGCCCATTGGTCGGTGGTGAGGTTGCGCACGCAATTGCCGCTGGTTTGCATGCCGTGCATGCCGACGCTGGCGAGATCGGCCATGGCGTCGGGCAGCTCTTCGAGCTTGATCCAGTGATACTGAATGTTCTGCCGGGTGGTGAAATGCCCGTAACGGCGATCGTGGCGGCGCGCCACATGCGCCAGCATGCGCAACTGCGCCGACGACAGCGTGCCGTAGGGAATGGAGGTGCGCAGCATATAGGCGTGCAGCTGCAGATAGACGCCGTTCATCAGCCGCAGCGGCTTGAATTCGTCCTCCGTCAATTCGCCGGACAGGCGGCGCGCGACCTGGTCGCGGAATTCCGCGACCCGTTCAGTGACCAAGGTGCGGTCGAGATCGTCGTAGAGGTACATGCGTCTATCCGAAGGCGGTCACGCGTTTTCGCGACTAGGCGCTAGATGCCGAAGGTCACCGGCAGATCGATCGTGGGACCGTGGCGCCGGATGAGCTCGCGCAAATTGCCCGGACGCACTTCACCGTCGCGGGTCAGCGTCACCGGCGCGATATAGGGATCGACGGCGCGCAGGCCGTCGGCGAGCGCGGCAAAGACCAGCTCGCGCGCGATCGTCGCGTTGGCCGTCACCACGGCGTCGTGCAGATCGGTGGTCCAGCCGCCGTCGGCGCGGCGATAGACCACCGCGCCGTCGCCGACGCGGTTCGCGGTCACCACGACCGGCCCGGTGATCTTGATCTTTTGTTCGAGCGGTGAGGTCATCGGAGCGCCTCATGCGTTGGCGGCGTTTCTGCACGCGTTGGGGAATTATGTTCTATATAGAGGTCTCCGAAGCGGCAAAAAAGAAGATTATTCTACCAAAGAGGGCAGGCAACGCAGCATGGTTCTGCGCGCGGCCGGCATAACCGAGGAGATCGTCCTATGCAGAGGCTTTCAGCGGGCGCGGAGCGCTACCCCTCGGCTCCGCCGCCGCAGCGAGCTTGCGGATCTCGCTCGCAATGTTGATGGCGACCTCGCCGGCCGGAACCGGCTTGCCGAAATAGAAGCCTTGCACCTGGTCGGCTTCGGCGTCGTAGAGAAAATCGGCCTGCGCATCCGTCTCGACGCCTTCGACCGTCACCCGCATGTTCATCTCGCGGCCGAGCGCGATGATTGTTTTCACCACCGTCTCGACGTGATGCCCGGATTTTTCGAAGCTCTGCATGAAGCTGCGGTCAAGCTTGATCTTGTCGAAGGGGAATTTCCCGCGACAAAAATACACCGGCGGCAACCAGCGGCAACGGGGGCGCGCAACATTGGGCTTGTGTTGCTCGTTCAAAAAGCGCGGCTGGACCTCGATAAAAACCCTTAGTAGTTTTAGGTAACGCGTGCCTTGTTTTGGTCGCTCCCAACACCCGCGGCGCGGGGCGCGGTTGGTCGAACGTTTTTCTTTTAGTCAAAAGCCATCAAGCATGAGCGGCAAACCCGATTTGACGCCGAAACCGACCGCGAGCGCGGCGTCCGTTGGCAATGCCGCGGAGGTCTTCGCCGCTTTTCTCCGGCTCGGGCTCACCAGTTTCGGCGGCCCGATTGCGCATCTTGGGTATTTCCACGAGGAATTCGTCGTGCGCCGCCGCTGGCTCGACGAGCGGATTTATGCCGATCTGGTGGCGTTGTCTCAGTTCCTGCCGGGACCGGCGAGCAGCGAAGTCGGTATCGCCATTGGGCTGTCGCGCGCCGGCTACCTCGGCGCGCTGGCGGCCTGGGCCGGCTTTACGTTGCCGTCGGCGGCAGCGCTGGTCCTATTCGGCTACGGCGTCGGCGCGCTCGGCGGTGTGCTGCATAGCGGCTGGCTGCATGGACTGATGGTTGCCGCCGTGGCGGTGGTGGCGCAAGCCGTGCTGTCGATGATGCGTTCGCTGGCGCCCGATCGCGAGCGTGCCACGCTCGCGGTTGCAGCCGCCATCCTCGCATCGGCGTTGCCGTCGTCGTTCGGGCAGATCGGCGCCATCGTGCTCGGCGGCATCGCCGGGCGGATATGGCTGCGCGGCGAACCGCCGGACGATCACGTCGGCCTGCCGCACCCGGTCAGCCGCGGCGCGGCGATCGCCGCCATCGCCGCCTTCTTCGCCCTGCTCATCGCCTTGCCGCTCGCGAGCGCAGCCCTACCGAGCCACGCTTTGCATCTGTTCGATGCGTTTTATCGCGCCGGCTCGCTGGTCTTCGGCGGCGGTCACGTGGTGCTGCCGCTGTTGCAAGCCGCCGTGGTGCCGCCGGGTTGGATCGACAACGATACCTTCCTCGCCGGTTACGGCGCCACCCAGGCCGTACCGGGCCCCTTGTTCACTTTCTCCGCCTACCTCGGAACCGTCATGACTCCCGCCCCGAACGGATGGTCGGGAGCGATCCTTTGCCTGGTCGGCATGTTCCTTCCCGCCTTTCTCCTGATCATCGGCGCGCTGCCGTTCTGGGACGCGCTGCGGCGCAAAGCGTGGGCGCAGGCGACGCTGCGCGGCGTCAATGCCGCCGTCGTCGGTCTATTGCTGGCGGCGCTGTATCACCCGGTCTGGACATCGGCGATCACCACGACCGGCGATTTCCTGCTCGGCGCGGCCGCATTCCTTTTGTTGTTTCTGTGGAAGACGCCGCCCTGGCTGGTCGTCCTATTCTGCGCGATCGGCGGCGAGGCGCTGGCGCTGTTGCCGCTCGGCCGTTGAGCCGGCGCGGCCGTCCGCCCCATGGAACTTTGCGAGCCAAGCTGCGTAGTGGTTACTCAAACCGATCACAACTAATTAGCGTCTTGCAACCCGCGGTTAAGCTCTCACCATGTATTTTATTCGAGGCTGAATATTCGTGGTGGCAGATGCGACCTTCGCTCGTTAACAAGATCGGCACCGCGCCGGCGGTGCGCATCCTGCAAAATCTCCAGGCTGTTGCGGCAGCATCCGAGCCTCGGCTACGCGACGGCCTTCGTCGCCGTGGGTTTGGCGACGCTCATTCAATGGCTCGGCCAGGACCAGTATGGCGGCTTCCCGTTCCTGACCATCTATCCGGCGGTGATTCTGACGACGCTGATCGGCGGACTCGGCGCCGGATTTCTCTCCGCGGTTCTCGCCGGCCTGTCGCAATGGGGCTTGTTCATTCCGACCCTGCGTTGGCTGGCGGTCGCCTCTTATGCAGTCGACGCCACGGTCTGCGTGCTGCTGATCGCTTTCATCAACAGGACGCTCGATTTGCTGCTGGGCAATATCGATCAGGAGAAGTAGGCAAAGCATCACCAATATCTTTTGGCGACGGAATTGCATCATCGTATTCAAAACCTGTTCACGGTGATTCAGGCGGTGATCCGGTTCAGTTTGCCGGGCGACGGAACGATCCAAAAATCCGTGATCAAGGAACGGTTGATGGACCGGTTGCAATCGATGTCGGCCACCAATCGGGCGATCACGGATTCGATGGGCGAGGAAGTTCCGCTGATCGATCTCATCAAGAGCGGAATTCACGGCTTCGAATCGCAAATCGAAATCTCGGGCGCGCCCGGGCCGGTGCTCGGTCCGCAGATGACGCAGAACTTCTCCCTGATCCTGCACGAGCTCTTGACCAACGCGCTGAAACACGGCGCCCTGTTGGTTCCGAAAGGCCGCGTTAAATTGCGGCTGGATTGGTCGTCTTGGGTGCTGACTTTCATCTGGCAGGAAAGCGGCGGGCCCGCGGTATTGCCACCGGCCAGCGTGGGATTCGGCAGCCGCATTCTCGGCGATTTCGCCAAAAGCTTCTGCCAGAACGTGGAAGCGAGCTACACGCCGGCCGGCTTTCGCTACAGCCTGCAAATTCGTTCCGACGAGAACCGGTTTGCCGAGCCCAGCCTAGTTTCGACCACGGCGTCGGATTCGATTGCCGCTACGGCGGCAAAACCGGACCAAGCTCCCCCGCCCGCCGCATGGTCCGGCAACGAAGCGGACGCAAAGCCGCAGAAGGAAGTCGTGCTGCACGATTGGCAGCTTTATCAGGCGGGCAAGGAGAAGCGCTAAAAACCGCGGCGGCGCGGCGCGCTTTCCTCATTCCTCCGGGACCGGGCCGCACCAGCCCGGCAGGTAATTCGCCTCGGCACTCTTGGCCAAGGCCAACGCTTGCTCGATCGCATGGTCGAAGTCGCGCTGGACCGCCTTGCGCTTAAGATGCCGCCGTAGGAAATCCGCCCAGAGAAACTCGCTGAACGGCGTGGTGTCCTTGGCGAAGCCGCCGGCGCGGCGCAATTCGCCGGCGAGCGAGCGGAACGGATCGTCAATGAGCCCGGTCACGGACTTCGGAATATCGTCGTAGTGGCGGCGGCGGCCGTCCGCATCGTACGGATGCATCCAGTTCTTGTTATCCATCACCGTCCAAAATGCATCGCGGTCGAGGCCGCTCAGGTTGGAAATGAGGGTGACGGCGACGTCCTTGACGCCCTCGTCGTGCAGGGCGCGGGCCAGGTGGTGATGATCGACCACGTAAGGCCGGTGCCTGGGCCCGAGCACCACCGGAATCATGTGCTTGCCGAGGAACTGGCCGCCCTTCTTGCCCGCGGTTTCGCGCCAGCGCTTACGCTTGGCGAGAACCTCGCGCATGCCGACGGTGATCTGCGTGGGCCGCAGCTCGACGATGGCGACCGTCGTCAGCACCGGCTCGCGAATGGTCATATCAGTTCGCCGACGTGTTGACCGCGCCGCTCAGCTTCTCGAACAGTCCGGTGATGTCCTTGCGGATCGTCGCCAGTTTGGAGAACTGCTCGGTGAGGTTCGATACGCGCTCTTCCAGCTCGCGCTTGGTCTCGCCGAATTTTTTAACCTGTTCGGCGAGGCCGCCGTTTTCGTCCTCTTCGATCTGCCTGATTTTGGCGTACAGCCGGTCGCGAATTTCGCGCACCGTCCCGATCAGATCGGCGACGCCGCCTTGCTCGGCCTGCAGCGGATTGAGCCGCGATTGCAGCTCGCCGAGCTTGCCCTTGAGCTGGACGAAGGCGACCGCCCGGCGTTCGATCTCGCCGAGGCGCGCCTGCGTCGCCTCGATGAAGGTCGCAAGCTCCTCGACCCGCTCGTCGATAGCGGCGGCGCCCTCGCTTTTCGCGCCATCCCATTCCGCGAGCGCATCGAGGGCGCGATCGAAACGGCCAAACAGGCCGGCAACGTCGCCGCGCAAACCCGACAGCGCGGCGAACTGCGCGTCGAGCTGCGACAGCCGGCCGTCGAGCGCCGTTCGCTCTTGGGCAAAATGCTGCACCCGCGCCGCCAGCGGACCCTGCGGGGTTTGTTCGAGCGCGCCGATTTCCGCCGCCAGCCGGTCGCGATCCGCGCCCAAATCCTTGACCCGCCGCGCCACGCCGTCATCCGCCGCCGCAAACGACGCAAGCCGCTTTTGCAGATCGTTATAATCCTCCCGCAGGCCCGCCATTACTTTCGACGCGCGCTCGATTTCGTCGCAGCGTTCGTGGCTTTGCCTGACGAATTCCGTCATCTTTTGCAGGCCGATATCGAGCGCGACGGCGTCGTTTCCGTTGCCGATTTCGCCAAGCGTGCGTTCGATATCGTGCTGCCGGCTGTCGAGCTCGGCGAACATCTGGTCGATCGCGCGGCGCTTCTCCAGCACCGGCCCGAGCCGTCTCTGCAGCGCCTGCTGCTGGGTGCGGATTTCCTCGACCCGGGAGTCGAGGTCGCCGATCTCGTTGCGGCCTTTTTGCACATGCGCCAGCCGCTCGGCCTCGCTGAGCCGCTGCTTCATGGCGCCGATCGCTTCTTCCGGATCGGTGCGGATCAATTGATGCACGGCTGCGTCGGCCTCGGCCTGCGATTTCACCAGCGACTTCACGCCTTGCCGCACGCCGTCGAGCCGCAATTCGAGCGCAAGCGCCGCCTGGCGCTGGCGCACCAGCGTCTCCCCCAGCCAAACCGCGGCCGGAACCACGATCAGGGGCACGAGCACGATGACGACCCAGGCAAGCTTGGAGAGCGGCGACTGCGACCGGAACGCATCCGCGACCGCGCCCGCTTCGCGCCCGTCGGCGAGAATCAAAAAGCCGAGCGCCAGCACAAAAAGCGCGCCGCAAACCGCCACAACATTGCGCACTGAAAAATACGTCACGCCACCATACCCCGCTCGCTTATTTGGTACGACAGGAGCGTGCCGGGCACAAGTGCGCGCGCCGCCCGCCGCGAGAGCCCCCGGGGACGCGTGTGCGCGTGGACAAAGGGAACCAAGCTCGTAATGTGCGGCAGGTGCGACGAATGTGCCAAGCCTGAGATGACGACAAGCCTGAGATGATGGGTGGCCCGTGCCACGGAAACGCGCGCGTCAGCATTTCGTGAGCAAGCTCCGGCGCAGCGCGGCGGCGCCGCTTGCTGCGCTGGTATTTTGTTTGCTTGGCGCCGCGGCGCAGCCGGCGCGAAGCGACGCCACGGGCTGCCAGCGCGCGACCTTCCGCGTCGTGCTTGACGTCGGCCATACCGCCGACATACCCGGCGCCGACAGCGCCCGCGGCGTCCCCGAATATACTTTCAATCTTGCGCTTGCCGACACGATAAAGCAGGCGCTGCTCGACGCCGGATTCGACAAGACGGTCCGGCTGATCACCGCGACGGCGCCGTGGCGGGGCCTGGTGGAGCGGGCGGCACGGGCCAACGACATGCACGCCGATCTTTTCATCTCCATCCATCATGATTCAGTGCCCAATCATCTGATCGAGACGTGGGACTATGAGGGACAACGGCATCAGTTCAGCGATCGTTTCAGCGGCTATTCCATCTTCGTCTCGAGCGACAACGGCGACCCGCAGGGCAGCCTCGCCTTCGGCCGCCTCCTGGGCCTCGCCCTGCAGGCGCGCGGCCTGCGCTACACCCCGCATTACACGCTGCCGCTGATGGGGCGCCGCCAGCGCAAGCTTCTGGACGCAGAGGCCGGCGTCTACAGCTTCGATCTGTTGGTCGTGTTGCGCCAGACTCGCATGCCGGCGGTGCTGCTGGAGGCCGGCTCCATCGTCAACCGCCAGGATGAGCTGGAATTGGCGACCCCGGAACGCCGCGCGCTCGTCGCCGGCGCCGTCGCCGCCGCGGTTGAAGATTTCTGCGCCGCGCGCTCCGCGAAAAGGCCGGCCACGCCGGGCCCGGCGTCCAAGCGCGCCAAGCCGGCCGCGCTCGCGCGCTGAAATTTCCGATCTCCGCCGTCGAAAGAAATTCGCAGTGCGGGAATAAATCACCACATTGCCCGGTCTTGTCCTCGGAAGCCGCTGCAGATCAACACGGCGGCAACGAAGTGGCTCGGTGCCACGTTTTTATCAAACGGAGAATCAACATGTTGAACATGCGCAATGCGGCCATCGCCGCGATCGCCTCCGCCTCGCTTTCGCTGTCAGCGATGTCGGTGGCGCAGGCCCAAGGCAGCGAAAAAAAGCCGACCCATAAGGCAATCTATAACACCACCCAGGATGCCCCCACGGTCGATCGTGCGACACCGACGCTGGACGGGACATTCCGCATGAACCTCACGTGGCCGGAGGGAAGCCCGGATTATCACGGCTCGAACGGCGGCTAAGCGGCCGTCAAGGCGGTAAAGCTTTGATCGGCTTGATGTCCCTCGCGCTCGCGCGCGGGGGACACGCTTACGATGCTCGGCCCGGCACGAAGATTGTGAACGAAAGTTTTTTCACGTTCGGGGGAATAAATCGCGATGTTGCCCGATCTCATCCTCGGAAGCCGGATTGGCTTGGCTTCGAGGAGAGACGAACATGAGCGAATTCGACCGTGAGGACGGCGTCAGCCGGCGAAAAGTCCTCGAATGCATGACCTGGGTCGGCACCGGCGTGCTGTGGACCATTGCCGGCGGCGTTCCCCATTCGCTTGGCCTCATCGATCAAGCCGTCGCGCAAGAGGCGGGCGGCCTGACGTTTCTGCAGATCAGCGACAGCCATGTCGGCTTCGACAAGCCGGCCAACCCCAACGCGCTCGGCACCCTGGAGGAGGCCATCAACCGGGTCAACGCGCTGCCGAAGAAGCCGGCATTCATGATTCATACCGGCGACATCAGCCACCTGTCGCTTGCATCGCAGTTCGACGACGCCGACCGCATTATCTCGCGCACGCGGCTCGATGTGCACTACGTCCCCGGCGAGCACGACTTTCTCGACCCGGAGCAAAAATTCTACCGCGAGCGCTACGGGCGCGGCACCAAGGGCGTCGGCTGGTACAGCTTCGACGCCAACGGCGTGCACTTCATCGGCCTCGTCAATGTCGTCGACTTGAAAGCCGGCGGGCTCGGCTTTCTCGGCGCCGAGCAGCTCGAATGGCTCGAAGACGACCTCAGCGGCCGTTCGGCGTCGACTCCGATCGTCGTCTTCGCCCACATCCCGTTGTGGACCGTCTATCCGGACTGGGGCTGGGGCACCGACGACAGCGCGCAGGCGCTGTCATACCTCAAACGCTTCGGTTCGGTGACGGTGCTCAACGGTCATATCCACCAAGTGATGCAAAAGGTGGAAGGCAACGTCACCTTTCATACCGCCCGCTCGACGGCGTTTCCGCAACCGGCGCCGGGCGCCGCCCCCTCTCCGGGACCCATGAAGGTCGCGGACGACAAGCTGCGCAGCATGCTCGGTATCGCCGACGTCACCTTCAGGCAAGGCGAGCAGCGCCTCGCGATCGTCGACACACCACTACAAGCTTGAGGAGACGGCATCCATGCACGCCACATTACGCGCCATGATCGTGGCGGCTGCACTCGGCGCCGCCGTCGCGCCCCTCCTGGCGGCGGTCGTGCCGCCCGTCCAAGCGCAGAATGCGCCGACCGCTGTGTCGATCGACAATTTCATCTTTACGCCGCAAACCTTGACGGTGAAGGCCGGCACCGCTGTCACCTGGGCCAACAAGGATGACATCCCGCATGGTATCGCCTGGATGAAGAATGCCTTCACCAAATCCAAGGCGCTCGACACCGACGACAGCTACTCGCTCACGTTCACCACGCCGGGCACCTACGCATATTTCTGCTACCTCCATCCGCACATGACCGGCACGGTTGTGGTAGAAGCGGCGACCGACGACGCCGCGCACTGATGCTCGATCGGACGCAAACAACAGCTTTGACCGTACGGTGGACACCCGAGCACGAGATCATGTCAGCTGACAGCGACGCCGAGAGGTCCCGGCGCTTTCGCGAGGCGGCGCTGCCGCATCTCGATGATGTCTTCACGCTGGCGCGTTATCTCACGCGCGACCCCGTGGACGCCGAGGACGCGGTTCAGGAATGCTACCTCCGCGCGTTACGACATTTCGACAGCTATCGTGGGCCGGCCATCAAACCGTGGCTGCTGGCGATCCTGAGAAACGTTTGCGTCGCCGAATTTGCGCGACGCAGTAAACAGCCGGCGCCGGCCGAAAGCACCGAAGCCGATGTGAACGAGGACGCGACACCGATGTGGCAAGAGCCGCAGGCATCGCCGGAAGCCGCGCTATTGCGCCAACACGACGACAAAACGATCCGCCGACTCGTTGACGCGCTGCCGCAGCCGTTCCGCGAGGTCATCGTGCTGCGGGAGGTCAATGATTTGTCTTACGGCGAGATCGCCGATGTGGCCGGCGTGCCGGTCGGAACGGTGATGTCGCGTCTGGCCCGCGCGCGCTCGATGCTGCGCGCGGCGTGGAATGTTGCGGAAGGATCGACGCCATGAACTGCTCCGAAGCCGAAGTCCTGCTTCACGCGCTCATCGACGGCGAGCTCGACGCCGGCCATGCGCGCGAAGTCGAAGCCCATCTGGCAGCTTGCCCGGCCTGCACCGAAAAACTCGAAGCGTTCGGCGCGATGCAGGAAGCAATGGCGGCGGCACACCTGAAAGACGCCGCGCCCGCCCACCTGCGCCGCCGCATCGAAGCGGCAATGCCTGCACCGGCAACGCGCCCCGCCGGCCCGGGCAAATCCCGGCAAGCGACGTGGCGCACTTTCTTCGGCGGCTTGACCATCGGTACGGCGCTTTCGGCGGCCGTGGCGGCCAGCCTTGTCATCGCCGTCTTCCGCGACGATCAAAACCAGCAGATTACGAGCGAAATAGTTTCCGCACACTTGCGCTCGCTTCAAGCCAACCATCTGACAGACGTGGAAACGAGCGACCGGCATACCGTCAAGCCCTGGTTCAACGGCAAAATCGATGTTTCGCCACCGGTCATCGACCTCACGGCGCAGGGTTTTACGCTGATCGGCGGCCGTCTCGATTACATTGACGGCAAGGAGGTGGCTTCCGTCGTTTATCGGCGTCGCGAGCACGTGATCAATCTGTTCGTGGCGCAGGGCCTGGGCAGCGAACATGCGGCGGTGGCCGGCGCGACCCAGCACGGATTTAACGTTCGGCATTGGACGCAAGGAGGTCTCGACTTCTGGGCCGTCAGCGACATCAATGCGGGCGAACTCTACGAGTTTTGCCAGAAATTGATGGGCGGCCTCCAACCCACACCCCCACCCTCCTGACTGGTTTCCTCTTCCGTTACCGGTTAAAAGTTGTCCGAATCGCTCACACCGAACGGCTTTGCCCGCGTCGGGCAAGCGGAAAGCCCTTTGGCGCGCCGGACGTTTTATCCCGATCATGGATCAGCGCACCGACAACGATCGTCGCCAAGACGCCGCGCGGGGCCGTGAAGGAAGACCCGCTCTCGGAGCCGCGATGCAGAAGCAGCCGTGGGTCGATCGGCTGACCCGGCGACGCCGCTCGGTGCTCGTCGTCACCGCGCTGATCATCGCCGCCATCGTCGCCATCGTGGTCTGGTGGGTCAATGCCAGCGGTTATGAAACGACCGATGACGCCTTTATCGACGCCCGCACCGTGTCGATCAGCGCGCAGGTCGGCGCCGCCATCGTCGACGTGCCGGTGACCGACAATCAGCTGGTCGAGCCGGGAACGGTCCTGGTGCGTCTCGATGACCGCGACTACACGGCGCAGGTCGATCAGGGCAAGGCCAGCATCGTCAACATCGACGCCCAGATCGTCGCGCAGCAAGCCCGCATCGAGCAGGCGGAGAAACAATCGGCGGAGGCGGAAGCGAACCTCACCTTCGCCCAGCAACAAGAGGCGCGCTACACCGATCTGGTCAGCAAAGGCGCCGTCACCGTCGAGCAGGCGCAGCAATATGCATCTGGTCTGCGCCAAGCCCAGGCCAATTATTCCGCGGCGCGGGCCAACGCGATCGCCACGCAGAAGCAGCTGCCGGTGCTGCGGGCGCAGCGCGAGCAGGCCGCGGCGCAATTGGAGCTGGCCGAAGCCAATCTTTCGCGCACGCTGGTCACCGCGCCGGAGGCCGGCCGGGTAGCCCGGCTGACCGCCGCCAAGGGCAACTATGCCGCGGTCGGCCAGGCGCTGATGATGTTCGTGCCGCGGCAAGTCTGGGTCACGGCGAATTTCAAGGAGACGCAGTTGAGCACGGTGCGGCCCGGCGCTTCCGTCGACATCACGATCGACGCGTTTCCCGGCCGCAAGTTCAAGGGGCATGTCGACAGCATCCAGGCCGGCAGCGGCACCGCGTTCAGCCTGTTGCCGTCCGAAAACGCCACCGGCAATTACGTCAAGATCGTACAGCGCGTGCCGGTCAAGATCGTGTTCGACGAGCCGCCCGACGTCATGCTCGGACCCGGCATGTCGGCGGTTCCAATCGTTCGCATCAGATGAGCGACCAGCGGCAATTTTCCGGCCGCGAAAGCCGCTCGGCCGCCGGCGACCGCAGTCCCTGGCTCATCGCCATCGTCGTGTCTATCGCCACCTTCATGGTCGTGCTTGATACCGCGATCGCCAACGTGGCGTTGCGCTACATCGCCGGCAGTCTTGCCGTCAGCGTCGACGAGAGCACTTGGGTGGTCACGACGTATCTGATCGCCAACGCCGTCGTGCTGCCGGTGAGCGGCTGGCTGTCGAACGTCATCGGCCGCAAGCGCTTCTACATGATCTGCGTGGCGCTGTTCACGATAGCGTCGCTGTTGTGCGGGCTGGCGGGCAGTCTCAACGCGCTGATCCTGTTCCGCATCCTGCAAGGATTAGGCGGCGGCGGCATGCCGACCAGCGAGCAGGCCATGCTGGCCGACACCTTCGCGCCGCGCCAACGCCCGCAGGCCTTCGCTATCTACGGCATCGCCGTCATCGTGGCGCCGACCGTCGGCCCGACCATCGGCGGCTGGATCACCGACAATTATTCCTGGCACTGGATTTTCTTTATTAACGTGCCATTCGGCATTCTCTCGCTGGTGCTCGTGCAATGGCTGGTGGTCGAGCCGGACGTACTCGAGCGCGAGCGCCACGAGCGGCTTGCGGGCGGCCTCAAGATCGACTGGGTCGGCCTGGCGCTGATCGCGCTGATCTTCGGCTGCCTCGAGCTCGTGCTCGACCGCGGGCAAATCGACGACTGGTTCCACTCCACCTTCATTATCACCTGCGCGACCATCAGCGTCTGCTCCCTGATATTTTTCATTCCCTGGGAGCTGACCCACGACGATCCGATCGTGGATTTGCGTCTGCTTTTCCAGAGGCATTTCGGCATGGCGTTCATCGCGATGCTGGCCGTGGGCGCCGTCCTGTTCGGCTCGAACCAGATCACGCCGCAGCTCATGCAGACGGACTTTCCCTACACGGCGATGCTTTCGGGGCTCGCCATGATGCCCGGCGGCCTGGCGATGCTGATCATGATGCCGCTGGCCGGACAAATCATCCCGCGCATGCAACCCAAATATTGGATCGCGATCGGCTTCACCATCGTCGCGCTCGCCATGTGGTACTCGACGTCGCTCACGCCTGATGCCAGCTTCAGCTACTTCGCGACGGTGCGTGTCTTTCAGACGGTCGGCATGCCGTTCATGTTCATACCGATCAATTCGGTCGCCTATGCCGGGCTGCCGCCGCAAAAGACCGGCGAGGCGTCGGCGCTGGTCAATGTCGCCCGCAATCTCGGCGGCAGCATCGGGGTGTCGCTCGCCAACACCGAATTGGTGCAAAGATCGCAATTCCATCAGGCGCGGATGGTGGAGCATATCTATCCCTCCTCGCCGGAATTCCAGTCCACGCTGCATAACCTGACGGAATACTTCACGCAGTTCGGGTCGGCCGCCAGCGCCCAGGGCCGCGCCATCGGCTATATCGGCCAAACGATCGCCAATCAGGCAGCCCTCATGGGCTACATCGACATTTTCTTTACCTGGTCCGTCGTCGCCGCTGCGTTTGTACCGTTCGTCCTTTTACTGATTCGGCGGGTGGACACGGGCGCAGGAGCTGCCGTCGGCCACTGAGTACCGGCGGCGCGACCGCGGCAACGCCTTCATCCTGGGCAGGCCGATGAAAAAATGCGCCCGACCCGAACGTTTGCCGCGGCGCCTGCGTTGGCATCACGACGGCAACGAGCCCAAGTCTTGAGTGCCCAAGTCGTGAACAGACAAGCCGCAAGCGCGCCACACTCTTACGGTCGAATATCTCGTGTGTCTGATCGACGGCACCATTCTTGCTTGACCACGTAACTGGAGGGGTGGTGGGGGGCCTGAAGGACCCCGGACGACATGCCGGGAAGAAAGGAGTCGCCACAATGTGTGACTTTAGCCTCCAAAGCGTGCGGTCGCGACCCGCGAGAGTCGGCGACAAGCTTGTAACGCGTGACTTCGGCACCGGAACACGCGGATTCGCAGCCGCCGACGATCTCGGCATGGCTGTGTGCTTGTTGCCGGGAACGGAGCTGGCGTTCGCCGGCGAAGTCGCTTGCTTGCCGGCCGGTTTGTTGGGCTGGAAGACCAAGACCATCAGCCACCGGACCGCAATCTTTCGCCAGGTCAACAAAGAGAAGCTGGCTGCGCATCATGACGCGCTCGAGTTTCCCGACGGGCGCAACGTTCTGCTGACGCTTCTGTGCGAAGGTCAGACGGCAACCGTGCTGCAACTGCCGGCGCAACCGAAGACCGAAGCCGAGGCCCGCGAACAAGAACGCGTCGGTTTCGTCGGCTGAGGCGTAAGCGCTCGCCGCCGATTGCTGCCAGCAACAGGCGGTAAAGCGACGGGTTAATCCGGCCGCCCTGCTCGGCGGCCGGTGTTTTTTGCGGAAAGCTGCAAACCGCTTTTCCCAAACGATCTCGCTCCGGTAAAGAAGGCCGGCATGACGAAAATCCTGCTGGTCCGTCACGGCCATGTCGAAGGCATCAAGCCCGAACGCTTTCGCGGCCGCGAGCCGCTGAACCTCACCGCCCGAGGACGCGCCGAGGCGCAAGCGGTCGCCCGGCGCATCGCCGCCGCCTGGAAGCCGAGCCGGATTTACACGAGCCCCTTGGGGCGCACGGTGAAAACGGCGGAAGCCATCGCGCGCGCTTGCGGCATTGCGCCGGCGGAAATTTGCGAAGACCTCAACGACATCGATTACGGCGCCTGGCAGTTCAAAACTTTCGCCGACGCCAAGGCCGAAGATCCCGCGCTGTTCGCCGCCTGGCATGCGACGCCGCAGCTCGTGCGCTTCCCGCGCGGCGAGTCCTTGCAGGACGTTGCAGCGCGCGCGGTCGATGCCGTGCGCTTGGTGCTCGCCCGCCACGCCTTCGAGACCGTCGTGCTTGTCGGCCACGACAGCGTGAACCGCGTCCTGCTGCTGCAATTCCTCGATCTGCCATTATCGTCCTACTGGCGGATCGCGCAGAGCCCCTGCTGCATCAACGAGATCGACCTTGCCGACGGCAAGGCCCGCATCCTGCGGCTCAACGAGACGCAGCATTTGGACGACATTTCGGCGTAGCGCCTAATCTTCGGCGGCAATGAAATGCGTCACCTTTGGCGCGCCGTGCAGATGGAAGCGCTGCACCGCCTCCTGCACCACGCGATCGGCATTGGTCACGCGCTCGTGCTGGCGCAAATGCTCCATCCACGATTCGACGAGGAATGTTTCCATGATGCGGCCTTCCTCGGCGGCGTCCTCGAACACGCCCCACGCATAGGCGCCGTCGCGGCGTCGCTGATGTTCGAGCCGGGCGATGGCCTTGAGGAACGCGGCGCGGTTCTGCGGATGAATGCGATATTCGAGGGTCACCAGCACCGGCCCGCGATCGCGTTCAATGGTCCGCGCGGTGACCGGCGCCGGCCAGTGCATCGACGGCGTGAAATCGATGCCGGCGGCGGTTTGCAGCTTCCAGCGCCACGTCAGCGGCAGCGCCGCGATCGCACCGGCGGCGGCGAGGAAATGCGCGGCCGACAATCCGACCCATTCGGCAACTTCGCCCCACACCGCGCTGCCGAGCGTGAGGCAGCCGAAGAATATCGTCGTGTATACGGCGAGCCCGCGCGCCCGCACCCAGTCGGGCAAAGCCACCTGCGCCGATACGCTCAGCGTCGCGAGCGCCGCGATCCACGACGCGCCGGCGATGGCGCTGGCGAGAATCGCGATCGAGGGCTCGCGGGCACTGCCGTAGAGCACCATCGCCAGTGCCTGGCCGAGCGTCCCCAGCGCCATCAGCTTATCCGGGCCGAGCTTTGTCTTCAGCCACGGCAGAAAGAATGCGCCGCCGACGGCGCCGGCGCCGATCACGCCGAGCAGCATGCCGTAAAGGCTCGGGCCACCCGCGATCTGCTCGCGGGCGACCAGCGGCAGCAACGCCCAATAGGCGCTGGCGAACAGAAAGAAGCCGACCGCCCGCGCCAAGGTGCCGCGCAAATGCTGATTATGTCGAGCATAGCGCAGGCCGGCCCAGATCGCCTGACCGAAACGCTCCGCCGGCAACAGCGATCTCGGCTTTCGCGCCGCGCGCCACCACAGGAGCGAGCCGACAATGCCGAGATTGGCGATCGCATTGGCCCAAAACGGCGCGACAATGCCGAAGGCGGAAATGATCGCGCCGCCGAGCGCCGGACCGAGCGCGCGCGCGAAATGTTCACGCCGACGCTGTTGGCGGCGATGCCCGCGGGCAGGTCGTCCCTGGGGACGAGCATCGGCACGACGGCTTGCCAGGCCGGAGCCGTCAACGCGCCGGCGGCGCCGATCAGGAGCGTGAACAATAGCAAATTGCCGGGCGTGGCGAGACCAAAGCCGACCATCGCCGCATAGACGGCCGAAATGGCCGTGTACAGCGATTCGACCACGATCAGATATTTGCGTTTGTCGAATATATCGGCGAGCGCGCCGGCCGGCATCGCGAGCAAGAAAATCGGAAACGTGCTCGCCGCCTGCACCAGCGCCACGATCAAGGGACCGGGATTGAGGCTGGTCATGAGCCAGCCCGATGCGGCGCTGTACATCCAGCTGCCGACATTGGAAACGAGCGTCGCCGTCCAGATCACGGTGAACGCGGTATGGCGGAACGGCGCCACGAACGACGGTGCTTTGCTCGAGGATGCGCCAGCCACGTTGCTCATGACGAACTCCGGCGCGGAGAATAGCCGATCAAGCCCGCGGGCGGCCGCTTTTTCGCGGCTTAGGCCGTCGGCCGGTGCACCAGCCAGCGGCCGACCTCGGCCGCGGCGAACAGTTCGGCGAGCGCGGCGTTGACCGCCGCCGGCTCTTCGCTGGTGACGGTATGGCCCGAGCGCGGAATGACCAGGAGCCCGGCGGTCGGCGCCGTGCGCTTGAGAAAGAGGCTGCCTTCCAGGCAGCTTTCGTCCTCATCGCCGACGATGACAAGCAGCGGCACGGAGAATTTCGCCAAGTCCGCTTCCATTTCCCAGAGCGTCGGGCGGCGGGCTTGCAGCATCGACATGGTCAGCGCGTGGCCTTCGGCGGAATGCTCCGCGAGCATCCGGGAGAATTCGGCGAAGGCGCGCGGGTCTTTGTATTTTTGCGTCCGCCGGCTCGGATTGTCAGCATATATCGCGCTCGCTTCGGCGATTCCTTTCTCCCTGAAAGTTTGCGCGGTCGCCGCCGCGACCTTGCGCATCGCTTCGCGCGCCGCGGGATCCGCCACCGAGCCCCAACCGCAGCCCGCCGCGGTCACCGAGATGCAACGCTCGCGATGGCGGATGCCGACATGCAGCGCGGTATAGGCGCCCATGGAATGGCCGACGATATGCGCCTCGGCGATGCCGAGTGCGTCCATGAGGGCGATGACGTCGCCGCGCGCAATGTCCTGGCCATAGCGCGCGGGGTCGCTCGGTATGTCGGAGGGCGGATAGCCGCGCGCGGAGAACGTGACGCAACGATGCATGCGCGCGAAATAGCGCATCTGCGGTTCCCAGGTGCGATAGTCGCCAGCGAATTCGTGGATGAAGACGACCGGCGTGCCGAAGCCTGCCTCCTCGTAATAGAGCCCGGTGCCGTCGTGGCTCTCGATTTTGGGCATCGGCTTCTCGCGTTGTTGCAGTAGCGGTGGCGGCCGCTTGCAGATAACGCCAGGCGCCGGAGCAACGCAAACGGGCCGCCCCGATGGGGCGGCCCGCGGTCAAACGGCATAACCTTGGTCAAATCCGCGCGTGCAGGCTTGAACGCTGGAGCAACGGCCACCCTGCCCGCGGGATTCCCTGTCGTCTCAGCGTTGCCAGAACGGCTTGTCGGCCTCGTTTTGGGCGTCCATGCGCGTGAGTCCCATATCCCATAATTCGCGTTCGTCGAGCGACCTCAGCTCGAGCCGGGAGCGGGCGCGCTGGCGCCATTCGATGAACAAAGTCCGAATCTCGTTCCACTGCGGCAGGCGACGCGAACGCACGACGGTAATGGTCAGGTTCATCATGCTCATGGCTCGCTCCATTCCCCGGCTAGTCTTGGTCAACAAATTAATGCGCGGCGCACGCCGCCGATGTGATCGTCGGCACAGCTTTTCTTTTTCTACGTTTTCGCGTTAATGATTGAATTTGCTAGGTTTATTACGCCCGCGCCGGCAATTCGAGAGCACGGATTTGGGTCACCTTCTGCGGCAGGCTGGCGCCGTCGACTGCGTCGTAACCGGTGACGCGCAAGAAGCCGCGTCCCGGGCACATGGCGACCGCAAGCCGCGTGTAGGGATTGAGCACCGGTTCGCGCACCCAATCGAACCCGCTCGCCGCCGGCGAGCCGTTCCATGCGGCAAGACCCTCGCGCCGCACCCGGCTGTGCCCGGCGGCGTCGGCGAACGAGCTCGCCAAAAACCGCCGCATGCCGATCCGCCCTTCCCAGCCCGGCCGGCAGGGCACCCAATCGTTGGCCGCGCAGGTATCGTCTTCACGGCTGACGAAGCCGGTCTCGGTGCGCTCGATGACGCAGCGTTCGTGCGCCGCCGCGCCGACCAAAATATAAATCGCCGGCCGCGCGACCGGCGTTGTTTCCAACAGCCGCCGCGCCGCCGCGTAATCCGCGCACACTTCGAACGCGTAGCGCAAAAGCTGATCCGGCGGCATGCGGTCGGCGCTTGCCGCCGCGCGCAACGCATTGGCGGCGTAATCGCAGGGGCGCAGCCAGCGATGCCGCGTCCGCCGCCGCAGCGGCGCTTGGTTGAGCGCGGCCGCGAAGCGGCGCGGCGCCATGGCGGTGAGAACGCCGACGTAACCCGGCCAGGTGACGCTGACGAACTCGCCGCCTTCGCTGCGCATATGCGCGAGCTCGGTATGGTGTCCGAGACCGCGAAACGGCCAATCGAGCGTACGGATTAGCCAGGATTCGCCGTTCTCTTCGCAGGCTCGCGCCGTACAGCCCCATTGATAGGAGCCGTTGAGCAACCACACGCCGGAAAAATCCAGCGCCGCCGCTATCTGCGCGACCTCTCCGAAATAGGGCGAGCGCGAACGCTTCAGCGCACGCTGCGAGAGCCAATCCAGCGCCGGTATGAACGGCAATGCCGCGCGCGGGAAGAAGCGCAGGCAGGAATCGCGGAGCGCTCGCGCCCGCGCCGCGCTCCGCCGCGCGTGCTGCGGCGGACCGCCGTCGCGAATGTCGACGATCGGAATATCCGGCAACGGCGGGGACATCGCACGGAGCGGTTGGTCCATCATCCGTTCACATCCATCGCTGCGATCGTGCTTCCGAATCAGCCGCGTGACGCATACTTTCCCGGGGCGATTTAATTTTGCGTTCGCGTCTCGGTAGACGTGGCGCGATCGGCTTGCTCGGGGCGGTCAATGACGGTTCTGCCCGGATTCGTCGTCCGCGTTGCCGCTTTGGCCGCTCTGCTGGCGGCCTGCCCGCTCGGCCGCGCCGTCGCCGGGCCGCCCTTTCTCACTGACGATCCGGAGCCGGTGCCTTACCAACATTTTGAGTTCTACATGCTGACGACCGGCACCGCAGTGCGCGGCGACACGCAAGGCGCGGCTCCCGGTTTTGAATTCAATTACGGCATCGTTCCCAACGGCCAAGTCCACATCATCGCCCCATTGGCGTTCGACAGCCCGGGCGGCCCGGCGCAGTCGGGCTACGGCGATACCGAACTCGGCTTCAAATATCGCTTCATCGACGAAGACGAACACGGCTCGCGCCCAATGGTCGGAATCTATCCCCTGATCGAGCTGCCAACGGGAGACGAGGGCCGCGCGCTCGGCGCCGGTTACGTGCGCGCTTATTTTCCCGTCTGGATACAGAAAAGTTTCGACGGCTGGACCACCTATGGCGGCGGCGGCTACTGGATCAACCAAGGCGATGGCACCGCCAACCGCGACTACGTCTATGTCGGCTGGCTGCTGCAACGGCAGGTGACCAAACAGTTGGCGATCGGCGGCGAAATCTTCCATCAGACCGCCACCGTCGCCTTCGGCAGCACCGACCCCGCCGCCACCAGACCGACGACCGGGTTCAATATCGGCGCGATCTACGACGTGGACGAACACAACCACCTGCTCGTTTCGATCGGCGCCGGCCTGCAAAATGCGTCGACGACCAATCTGTTTTCCTGGTACCTCGCCTATCACATCACCGGACCCTGAGCCGGCCGCTGCGCCATTGACGAATTGAGTATAATGCCGATCGACAATCTCTCCACGTAGAATCGGGATGGGAATGACATGCAAACCGTAAGGCTTGGCCGCGAAGGACCGACTGTCGGCGTTGTGGGCCTCGGCTGTATGGGAATGTCGCCGGGAGTCTACGGGCCGGTGGACGAGGCCGAAGCCATCGCCACCATCCGCGCCGCGGTGGACGCCGGCATCACGCTGATCGACACCGGCGACTTCTACGGCATGGGCCACAACGAGATGCTGATCCACCGCGCGCTCGAAGGCGTGCCGAGGTCGAATGTCGTCATCTCGGTCAAATTCGGCGCGCTGCGCGATCCCGGCGGCGGATTCCACGGCAATGACGGGCGGCCGCAGGCGGTCAAGACTTTTCTCGCCTACACGTTGCGCCGCCTCGGCACCGACTACGTCGACATCTACCGCCCTGCGCGCCTCGATCCGGCCGTGCCCATCGAAGACACCGTCGGCGCCATCGCCGACATGATCCGCGCCGGATATGTCCGTCATATCGGCCTCTCGGAGGTCGGCGCGCAGACCATCCGGCGCACGCAAAAAGTGCATCCGATCGCCGATTTGCAAATCGAATATTCCTTGATGAGCCGCGGCATCGAACAATTAATCTTGCCGACCACGCGCCAACTCGGCATCGGCATTACCGCCTATGGCGTTCTCTCGCGCGGCCTCTTGAGCGGGCGCGTGCCGCCGGCCAACAACAAGGGCGACCTTCGCATCGTCCGCATGCCGCGCTTTCAGCAAGGCAATGTCGAAGCCAATCTGCGCCTGGTCGAGGCGTTGCGCCGAATCGGCGAGGAAAAAGGCGCGAGCCCGGCGCAGCTGGCGCTCGCCTGGGTACGCTCGCGCGGCGCCGACATCGTGCCGGTGCTCGGGGCACGTCGCCGCGAGCAGCTCAAAGAAACGCTCGGTGCGCTCGAACTTAAGCTCGATGCCGCCGACATCGCCCGCATCGACGCCGCGGTTTCGCCCGATTTGACCGTCGGCACGCGCTACGATGCGCCGCAGATGGCGCATCTCGACAGCGAACATTGACTTGATCGAAGCGTCCTTCCGCTGAGATACTTCCCCCGGAGCCGCGCGCTCAGACGCGGCCGCATCATGGGGGAAGCGCAATGGCCGAATACGATTACATCGTTATAGGCGCGGGTTCGGCCGGATGCGCGATCGCCGCACGCTTGTCCGAAGATCCATCAACCAACGTGTTGCTCCTGGAAGCCGGCGGCACCGACGATGACGACAGGATTTCCTCGCCGCAACGCGCCTGGGAGCTTTGGAACACGCCGTTCGACTGGGCGTTCACGACGGCGCCGCAAGCCGGGGCCCTTAACCGGCCGATCTATTGGCCGCGCGGCAAAGTTCTGGGCGGATCGAGCTGCCTCAACGGGATGATCTACGTACGCGGCGCGGCGGCGGATTACGACCATTGGGCCTATCTCGGCAATACGGGCTGGGACTATGACAGCGTGCTGCCTTACTTCAAGAAATCGGAGGACTATTACGGCGGCGCATCGCGTTATCACGGCGTCGGCGGACCGCTTACGGTGTCGCGCATCACCGATCCGAATCCGCTGACGGAAGCCTTCATCGAGGCCGCTCTGCGCGCCGGCCACCCGATCAATTACGACTTCTCCGGACCCGATTTGATTGGCGTCGGCTTGACCGACCTGACCGTCCGCGACGGCCGCCGCTGCAACGCCGCGGTGGCGTTCCTCAAGCCGGCGCACAACCGTCGTAACCTGACCGTAGAGACCGGCGCGCGCAGCCATCGACTCCTGATCGAGAACGGGCGCTGCAACGGCCTCTTCTACGAGCGCGAAGGCAAGCTCCACACTGTGCGCGCCTCAGGCGAAGTCATCGTCAGCGGTGGCACCATCGGCTCGCCGCATCTTCTACTCCTGTCCGGCATCGGGCCGGCGGACGATCTGAAAAAGCTCGGCATCGAGGTGAAGGCCGATCTGCGCGGCGTCGGCCAAAACCTTCACGATCATCTTTTGACCTTCGTCATCCACGAAGCGAGCCGTGACATTCCGCCGCCGCAGAACAACATCCTCGAAGCCCACATCTTCGCCAAAAGCGATCCGCGGCTCGCGGTGCCCGATCATCAGCCGCTGTTCACCTGCCAGGCGCCGCCGTTGCCGACACTTGAAATCCCGGCGAGCGCCTATGCGATCGCGCCTGGCATCATTCGGCCGGTCTCGCGCGGCGAGCTCAAACTTACCGCCGACGATCCAACGGCGCCGCTCCATCTCGACCCGCGCTACCTCAGCGAACAAACCGACGTCGACGCGCTCGTCCATTCGCTGGAAGTCTCGATCGAGATCCTGGAAAGCCCGGCTTTCGCCAAATGGCGCAAACGCTCGGTATGGCCGAAGGCGAAGACGCGCGCGGAGCGCGTCGAATGGGTGCGGCAGACTTGCGAGACGTACCACCACCAGGCCGGAACCTGTAAGATGGGCATCGACGCCATGAGCGTCGTCGATCCGCAACTACGGGTCTATGGCATCGAAGGCCTGCGCGTCGCCGACGCCTCGATCATGCCGGCGGTGACCAGCGGCAATACCAACGCCCCCTCGATCATGATCGGCGAAAAGGCGGCCGACCTCATTCGCGGTATTCCCGCGCTGTTACGCGACTGAATTGCCATGCCGGTCATCGAAACCCGCGTCGATCCCAATTCCGAGACCTTTCGCCTCAATCGCGAGCGGATGCTGGCGCTGATCGGTGAATTCCGCGCGCTTGAGCAGAAGGTGCGGGATTTCTCCAATGCCAAGCGCGACCGCTTCCGCGCCCGCAAGCAGCTATTGCCGCGCGAGCGTGTCGCGTTGTTGATCGATGCCGGCGCGCCATGGCTCGAACTCTCGACCCTTGCGGGCTTTCGCATGCACGACGACGATGGCGCGGAGGGCATCCAGGGCGGTGGCGGGATCGCCGGTATCGGCTACGTGTCCGGTGTGCGCTGCATCGTTTCGGCCAACGACAGCGCCATCAAGGGCGGCACATCGACCCCGATGGGGGTGAAAAAGCATCTGCGCATCCAGCAGATCGCGCTTGAGAATAAACTGCCGATGGTCCGTCTCGTCGAATCCGGCGGCGCCAATCTTCTGTTCCAGGCAGAAATGTTCGTCGAAGGCGGTCGCGGCTTCGCCAACCAGGCGCGCATGTCGGCAGCCGGCATCCCGCAGATCACCGTGGTCCACGGCTCCTCGACCGCCGGCGGCGCCTATCTGCCCGGCCTTTCCGATTACGTGATCCTCGTCCGCGGCCGGGCAAAGGTATTTCTTGCCGGACCGCCGCTCCTTCGTGCCGCGACCGGCGAAATCGCGAACGACGAGGAACTTGGCGGCGCCGAGATGCATGCGACCGTCTCCGGGCTTGGCGAATATCTGGCCGAGGACGATGCCGACGGCATCCGCATCGCGCGCGAGGTCATGGCCAAGCTGCCGTGGAATGCGCAGCTTCCGGTCCGGCAGCAAAAATCCTTCGACGAGCCGCGCTATCCGACCGACGAACTCGCCGGCGTTGTGCCGACGGATTACCGCAAGCCCTACGACGTGCGCGAGATCATCGCCCGCATCGTTGACGATTCCGATTTCCTCGACTTCAAGTCGCTTTATGGTCCGCACACGGTGTGCGGCCACGCCGAAATCGAAGGCCACGCCATCGGGCTCATCGGCAACAATGGACCGATCGACGCCGATGGTGCCGGCAAGGCCGCGCAGTTCATCCAGCTTTGCTGCCAAGCCAATATGCCGATCGTGTATCTGCAGAACACGACCGGCTATATGGTCGGGCGCGAGGCCGAGCAGGCCGGCATCATCAAGCACGGCTCGAAGATGATCCAGGCGGTGGCCAACGCCACGGTGCCGCAATTGACCGTCCACGTTGGCGCATCGTTCGGCGCCGGCAATTACGGCATGTGCGGTCGCGCCTATGATCCGCGCTTCATTTTCGCCTGGCCGAGCAACCGCATCGCCGTGATGGGCGGCGAGCAAGCCGCCAAGGTCATGGCCATCGTCACCGAGGAAAAACTCAAACGCGAGGGCAAGCCGGTCGACAAGGCCAAGCTGGAGGCGATGGAGCAAGCCATCGTCAAGCGCATGGAGGGCGAATCCACCGCGCTTTACGCCACCGCCCGGCTATGGGACGACGGATTGATCGACCCACGCGACACCCGCAAGGTGCTAGGCTTCTGCCTGTCGATCTGCCGCGAAGCAGAACTCCGCCCGCTCAAAGCCAATACGTTCGGCGTCGGGCGCATGTAACAAAGAGGAAACGGAAACGCCATGTTATTCACGCCCGAGCACGAAGAGCTTCGCCGCAGCCTGCAAAAATTCATTGCCGCGGAGGTCAACCCCCACGTCGATAAATGGGAAGAGGCGGGCATCTTCCCCGCCCACGAACTGTTCAAGAAACTGGGCGATCTCGGGTTTCTCGGCCTCAACAAACCGGTGGCCTATGGCGGCCAAGGACTCGATTACTCCTATGCTATGGTCATGGCCGAAGAGCTCGGCAACATCGCCTGCGGGAGCGTGCCGATGGCGATTGGCGTGCAGACCGACATGGCGACGCCCGCGCTCGCTCGGTTCGGCTCCGACGAACTCAAACGCGAATTCCTGGCGCCGTCGATCGCCGGCGACTACGTGGCCTGCCTCGGCGTCTCCGAAGTCGGCGCGGGGTCCGACGTCGCCTCGATCAAGACTATCGCGCGCAAGGATGGCAGCGATTACGTCATCAATGGCGGCAAGATGTGGACCACCAGTGGAACGCAAGCCGACTGGATGTGCCTCCTGGCCAACACGTCCGAGGGGGCGGTTCATAAGAACAAGTCGCTGATCTGCCTGCCGATGAAAACCAAAGGCGTCGAGATCGCTCGCAAGCTCGACAAGCTCGGCATGCGCTCCTCCGACACCGCGCAAATCTTCTTCGACAATGTGCGGGTTCCACAGCGTTATCTGATCGGCGAGGAGGGCAAGGGCTTCACCTATCAGATGATGCAATTCCAGGAGGAACGGCTGTGGGCCGCGGCCGCCAACTTAAAATCCATGGAGCGGCTGATCGAGCAGACGATTGACTACACACGCAACCGCAAGGCCTTCGGCAAATCGATCCTCAACAATCAGGTGGTGCATTTCCGGCTAGCCGAGCTTTCGACCGAAATCGAGCTGTTGCGCGCCCTCGTCTATCGCGCGTGCGAACTTTATCTTGCCGGCACCGACGTGACGCGGCTCGCCTCCATGACCAAGCTCAAGGCCGGACGCCTGCGCCGCGAGGTGGCCGATTCCTGCCTGCAATACTGGGGCGGCATGGGCTACATGAACGAAACGCCGGTGAGCCGTGCGTATCGCGACGGGCGTTTGGGCTCGATCGGCGGCGGCGCCGACGAGGTCATGCTCACCATCATCTGCAAGCTGATGGGAACGCTTCCCGGCACATCGAACGCGCCGGAGCAGAAGGCCGGTCATGCCTAATCTGCCGCAGACCTCGCATATCAGGCTCGATTTGCGCGGTGCGGTGCTGCATCTTTGGCTCGACCGGCCGGAGCTGCGCAATGCGCTCAGCCCGCAGATGGCGCGCGAGATCATGGCGACCTTCGCGGCGATCGCCGAAGATCGCTCGGTCCGCGTCGTGGTGCTGCGCGGCGCCGGCGGCACGTTCTGCGCCGGCGGCGACATCAAAAGCATGTCAGCTGCCGGCGAGGCGCCACCGCCCGGTGTAACCGACGAGATCAAGGAAAATATTCGCCGTTTCGGCGTCATGCTGGCGGCGGTGAATGCCGCGCCACAGGTGGTGATCGCCGCGGTTGAAGGTTACGCGATGGGCGGCGGCTTCGGCCTCGCTTGCGTTGCCGACTTCACGATCGCGATGGCGGATGCCCGCTTTGCCATGAGCGAGGTGACGATCGGTGTGGTGCCTGCGGCGATATCGCCGTTCGTGGTCCAACGCATCGGGCTGACCACGGCGCGGCGTTTGGGCGTGTCTGGCGCGCGCATCAGCGGCATCGAGGCAGCCGCGATCGGCATCGCGCATATCACGGTTGCCGACGCCACCGCGCTCGACGCGGCCGTCCGCGATGCCTGCGATCAAGTGCTTAAAAGCGCCCCGGGCGCAGTCGCCGCCACGAAATGGCTGATGCTGCGCGCCGCCGGTCCGAGCCCGATAGCGGAGTTGCTTGACGACGCGGCCGAGTGCTTTGCTGAAGCAGTCCGCGGTCCGGAGGGTCGTGAGGGCACCAAAGCGTTTGTCGAAAAACGCAAACCGTCCTGGGTCACGCAGGTGGAGTGAGCGATGCGCGCCCTTCGAGCACGCTCTTGTTTCCAATCGTGATCGTGTTCAGCAAAATTCTGGTCGCCAATCGCGGCGAGATCGCCTGCCGCATCATGCGCACGGCGAACGCGCTCGGCTATCGCACGGTCGCCGTCTTCAGCGATGCCGACGCCGGCGCGCTGCATGTACGGCTGGCGGATGAGGCGGTTCGTATCGGGCCGCCCGCTGTGCAGGACAGTTATCTCAACATCGATGCGCTGCTCGCCGCTGCAAAACTCGCGGGCGCCGACGCAGTTCATCCCGGCTACGGCTTCCTCTCGGAGAACGCCGCGTTTGCGCAAGCTTGCGTCCAAGCGGCCCTCGTCTTTGTCGGCCCGCCGGCGGAAGCGATCGACGCCATGGGCAACAAGGCGCGCGCCAAATCGTTGATGGAGGCCGCCGGCGTTCCTTGCGTGCCCGGCTATCAGGGGCCGGATCAGTCCGACGCAAAGCTCACGACCGAAGGGCGCCGCATCGGCTTTCCGCTGATGGTCAAGGCCGCGGCCAGTGGCGGCGGGCGCGGGATGCGGCTCGTGACCTCTGCCGCCGAACTCGCCGCGGCGCTGGCGCGGGCTCGTTCGGAAGCGGCCAACGCCTTCGGTTCGGAAGAGTTGATTTTAGAGCCAGCGCTCACGGACGTTCGCCACATCGAAATTCAGGTTTTTGCCGACCAGCACGGCAACGTCGTCCACCTCGGCGAGCGCGATTGCTCTATTCAGCGCCGTCATCAGAAAATCATCGAGGAGACGCCGTCGACGGCGGTCTCGACAGAGCTGCGCGCGCAGATGGGCGACGCGGCGGTCGCGGCCGCGCGCGCCATCAACTATGTCGGCGCCGGCACCATCGAATTTTTGCTCGACCGAGTGGGCAAATTCTACTTTCTCGAAATGAACACCCGGCTTCAGGTCGAGCATCCGGTGACCGAGGCGGTCACCGGAGTGAATCTGGTCGAGTGGCAGCTACGGGTCGCCGCTGGCGAGCGGTTGCCGCTCGAACAGCATGAAGTGCAGTTCGCCGGTCACGCCATCGAAGCACGCCTTTATGCCGAGGATCCGTACCAAAATTTTTTGCCGCAGAGCGGAACGCTGATCGCCTGGCGTCCGGCGTCCGGGGAAGGCGTGCGCGTTGATCACGGCTTGGCGCCGGGCCAGAGCGTAAGCGCGTTTTATGATCCGATGCTGGCGAAGGTGATCGCGCATGGCGCAAGCCGGGAGGAGGCTCGGCGCCGGCTGATTGTGGCGCTTGAAGACACGGTTGCGCTGGGGCTGACCACGAACCGCCGCTTTCTCATCGCCACACTGCGGCATCCAGCCTTCATCGTTGGGGAAGCGACGACTGCTTTCATCGAGATGAATTTCTCCGTGGGAAGCGAGGCCATGCGGCATCCAGTGCCGGACCCGCGGACGATTGCGCTTGCCGCGGTGCTGCTCTTCGAGGCGCGGGCGCGTGGGGCGGCGAACGCTCGGGGCGCGGCACAGGGCTGGTCCTCGACCGGCATTGCCGTCTCGCCGCTGCGGCTGACCATCGGCGACGCCGACCACCCCGCCAGCATCACGGCGGCCGGCACGGATCGCTATTCAGTCACGCTGGGTGATGACATGATCGAGGTCTCGATCGAGGAGCGCCACACCGATGCCGTCCGCTTCATCGCACTCGGCTTGCAGCAGACCGCGCGCTTTGCCGTTCACGACCGCACGCTGTACCTCGATCTAGACGGCATGACCGCAACGGTGCGCGACACCGCCCTCGATATTGGCCGTTTGGCGCGCCGGGACGGTTCCTCGCGGTTGCTCGCGCCGATGAATGGCGCGATCGTCGGCGTGCTCGCCGGGCCAGGTGATCGCGTCGCCAAAGGCCAACGCATCGTCGTACTCGAAGCGATGAAGATGCAGCACGAGATCTGTGCCGAGCGCGACGGCACCATTGACAAGATCCTGGTCAAGCCGGGGGACCAGGTTGCGACGCGCCAGCTTCTGGCCGAGCTCAAGCCGGAAACAGGCGCGAAGCAGGATCGGATAGAGGGGACGCCATGAGCGACAAAGCCGTGATCACATGCGCGCTCACCGGTATGCTGACCGATCCGAAGCAGCATCCGGTGCCGGTAACGCCCGAGGAAATGGCGCGTGAGGCAAGAGCCGCATTCGACGCCGGTGCCGCGGTTATGCACGTGCATTTCCGCCAACAGGGTCCCGGCAAGGGACATCTGCCGTCGTGGGAGCCGGAACTCGCGGCAACCATCATGCAGGCGATCCGCGACGCCTGTCCGGGTGTGATCCTCAACGAGTCGACCGGCACCATCGGCGCCAATATCTCCGGCCCGCTGGCCTGCTTGCGCGCGGTCCGACCGGAGATCGCAGCCTGCAATGCAGGCTCGCTCAATTATCTGAAAGTGCGCGCCGACGGCACGTGGGCATGGCCGCCGCACCTGTTCGACAATCCGGTCGAAAAGGTCAAAGCCTATCTCGACGTTATGGCCGAGATCGGCACGCAGCCGGAATTCGAATGTTTCGACGTCGGCATCGTGCGCTGCGTTGGCATGTACGCGCGTAACGGCATGTTCAAGGGCCGTCCGAAATACAATTTCGTCATGGGCGTGGAGTCCGGCATGCCGACGGACCCGGATCTGCTTCCGATCCTGCAGAAGCTCATTGTCGCCGGGGCGCCCTGGCAGGTCACCGCCATCGGCCGAGAGAACATTTGGCCGTTGCATCGGCGCGCCGCCGAACTTGGCGGACATTTGCGCACCGGTCTCGAAGATACATTTTATCTGCCCGACGGCAGCAAGGTCGGCTCGAACGCAGAGTTGGTGGCGATGCTGGCCCACTACGCGCTCGAGGCCGGCCGCGGCGTCGCAAGTCCGGCCGAGGCGCGCAAGCTCATGGGGCTTGCAGCCACTTAGCCCGCGCCCGCTAGTGAACCTGGCGCTCCTGGCCGGCCCAGAATGGCTTGCGCAGCTCGCGTTTGAGGATTTTGCCAGTCGGCGTGCGCGGCAGCGCAGCCACAAAATCGATCGAGCTCGGCACCTTATAGCCGGCGATGCGCTCGCGGGCGAAACTCACTAACTCGTCTGGCGTCACCTCGGCGCCCGGCTTTTTTACGACGATCGCCTTCACCGCTTCGCCCCATGTGTCATCCGGGACACCGATCACCGCGACATCGGCAATGGCGGGGTGACCGAACAGCGCGCTCTCGACCTCGGCCGGATAGATGTTCTCGCCACCCGAGATGATCATGTCCTTCACCCGGTCATAGATATAGACGTAGCCGTCCCGGTCGAGGTATCCGGCATCGCCCGTGTGGAACCAGTCGCCGCGGATTGCGCGGCGCGTCGCCTCGGGTTGATTCCAGTAACCCATCATGTTTTGCGGCGAGCGGGTGATGATCTCACCGACCTCGCCGGTGGGGACATCTTTGCCGCCAGCGTCGACCACGCGCATTTCGATGCCGGTCAGCGGCTTGCCGCAGGATTTGAGGCGATCCGGCACTTTCTCGTCGTGGTCTTCGGGCGGCAGATAGGTGATGGCGCCGCTGGTTTCGGTCAATCCGTAGACCTGCGCCAGGCCGCAGCCGAACACCTTGATCGCGTTGCGCACAAGATCGACCGGCGCCGGGGAGGCTCCATAGACGATCAATTCGAGGGACGAGAAGTCCGTCGTCTTGCACTGTGGATTCTGCAGGATGAAAAGTAGCAGCGCCGGCACCATGAAAGCTTTGGTGATGCGATGTTCCGGTATCAAGCGGAGAATAGCGCCCGGGTCCGGGTCGCGCAGCAGGACGGTTTCGATGCCGCGATGGAAGCCGATCAACGCCCAGCCACTGCCGCCGATGTGAAATAAAGGCATGCAGACAAGACTGACATCCTGGTCATGCCAGTCGCCGAACGCCCCCGTCACCAACGCGAGCAAGCCGGAATGGCTGAGCTGCGCGCCCTTCGGATGACCGGTCGTGCCGCTGGTATACATCTGAATGGCGCAGTGTCCCGGTGCGATCCTCACGCCGGGATCACTCGCCGGTTGGCTTGCGACCCAGTCGGAGTAGCTGGCCCAGGAACCGTGCGCGCCATCCAGAGCGATGATCCGACGCACCGATTTCAGCTCATGCGCCACTTTTTCGACGAGCGGATAGAAATCGGCGCCGACGAACAGCACCTCCGCGCCGGCATCCGCGATCACGTAGGCCACTTCGGGCGGCGCCAACCGGAAATTGATCGGCACCAGAATCACATCGGCCTTGACGGCCCCGAACCAGAGCTCGAAGAAGGCCGGCACGTTCTTCGACAGAAACGCGATGCGCGCCTGCGGCCGTAAGCCTTCGGAGAGCAGGCCGTTAGCCACCTGATTGGCGCGCCGATCGAGCTCGCCAAAGGTGATGCGCCGCCCTTCAAAGTGGATGGCCACCCGATCCGGACGGGTTCTGGCGTGATGGCGCGTGACGTCGCCGACCGCAGCAATGTCGGCAATGCCTTCGACCTTGAGCATGACGACGCTCCTCCCCAACGGCTTTTCGATAGACTATCGAACATATCAAGGAGCTTCATCAAGACGGATTCCGGTTTTCCGAAAAGAACCTGCCGTGTCTACACAGGCGCGTAGGCGCCCGGACTTGCCGCGACGACCGGCGCGACCGGGATCGGGCGGTTGATCGCCAGCCCGCGCCATGCCGCCTCGATGATGTCCTGCGTGCCGAGCCCATATTTGGCGAACAGATATTCGCGGCTGCCGGCCTCGGCGAAGGTATCGGCGATGCCGATGCGGCGCAGCGGCGCGGCAATGCCTGCTTCCGCCAGCGTCTCGGCCACCGCCGAGCCGAGCCCGCCGACAATGGTGTGGTTCTCGGCGGTGATGACGATGCGGCTTCGCCGCGCCATCGCCGCGATCGTCGTGCCGTCGAGCGGCTTGATCACCGGCACGTTGATCACCGCGGCGGTCACGCCGTTCTCGGCGAGCGTGCGCGCCGCGCTCAGGGCCGCCGGAACCATCATGCCCGAGGCGACGATGCATATGTCGGCGCCCTCGCCGCCGGTCAGGATTTGCGCCTTGCCCAGATCGAGCCGGTGATCGTCGTCGAAGATCAGCGGAATCTCGCCGCGCTTTAATCGCAGATATACCGGCCCGGGCCGATCGGCGATCGCTGCCACCACCTGCCTGGTTTCGACGGCGTCGGCGGGCTCGACCACGGTCAGATTGGGAAGCGCGCGCATCAACGCCACGTCCTCGATCGCCTGGTGGCTGGGGCCGCCGGGACTCGACAGACCCGGCATGAAGCCGACGATCTTCACGTTGAGGTTCGGATACGCCACCGACATGGCGATCTGATCGAAGCAGCGGCGCGTGCAGAACACGCCGAAGGTGTTGACGAAGACGACATGGCCGGCGCGCGCCAAGCCGCCCGCGACGCTGAGCATGTTCGCTTCCGCCATGCCGATATTGATGAAGCGGTCGGCGATCTCGTCGCGAAACAGATCGGTCTCGGTTTGCCGGGTCAGATCGGCGCCGAGGCAGACGACCTCCGGCCGCCGCCGCGCCAATTCGACGAGGGCTAAGCCATAGGGCTTGAGCACGGTCTGGTAGGGCGGTTCACGCAAGCGCGGCCTCCAGTTCGTGCAGGATGGCCGCCCGCAATGCGCCATCGAGCTTGATGAAATGTCCGTCGACCGTCGGCGGGATGGTGCGGAGGCCGCCCAATATTTCGGTGCGGGCGATGACCACGAGCGGCCCCGCGCTCTCGTGTCGGGTCGCGAACGCCCGCCGCAGCGCCTCGACGTCGTGGCCGTCCACCTCGGCGACGCGCCAGCCGAAGGCGCGCCATTTTTCTGCAAGCGGTTCGAGCGTCGTGACCGAGGTCACCGGTCCGTCGACCTGCGAATTGTTGGCGTCGATGACGACGACCAGGCGATCGAGCCGCCGGTGCGCGGCGAACATCGCCGCCTCCCACACCTGGCCTTCTTCCATCTCGCCGTCGCTGAGAAAGGCGAACACCCGGCGATCCTCGCCGGCAAGTTGCGCCGCCAACGCAAAGCCGATCGCCCCCGACAGCCCCTGACCGAGCGAGCCGCACACCAGATCGGCAACTGGCGTGCGCTCGCTGCCGATCGCCTCGAGCTCGGCGCCGTCCTTGCCGTAATCGGCAAGCTTGGCCGGATCGAGCCGCCCGGTCTCGGCCGCCGCGGCGTAAAGGCTGATGACGTAATGGCCGGGCGACAGCACGAAGCGATCATGGCCGAGACGCATGGCGCCGCCGAACAGCACGGCAAAACTCTCGGCAGACGACAGAGCCTGACCGAGATAGCCGAAGCCCTGGATCGCAATCATGTCGGTCGCGCGCATGCGGATGCGGGTTGCGAGCCGGCGCAGGTTCAAGGCGTCCAGAGCGTGTGCATCGCCCATCCCATTGTCCTTTTCGCTTCGGAGGGCATCCTGCGTCGCGATTTATGCGGATGCAAACCCTGCGAAGCGCGGAGCGCGATGCAGGATGGTGGTGGACGCAGTCTAGGTCGAACGAGTCTCAGCAGCAGAATTCCCTGCTAGAGCATATCTCGGCTGAGTTGAATCGGGGGATTCCCGAGGGTCTTTGGATGAGCGAGTCTGGCGGTATCGATTCGATTTTTGGAGGGCGATCGATGCCGAAACCATGTTCTTTGGACTTGCGCGAGCGTGTGCTT
>JARLIY010000015.1 GCA_031291475.1 Xanthobacteraceae bacterium | reverse complement strand
TCGCCGCCCAGGCCCAGGTCGGCGGCTACGACCAGGGCAATGCGGCGACCGCGCAATATCAGGGTCAGGTCGGCTTCGATCTCGGCAAGTTCTCGTTCGACGCCATCGGCAACTACGCCCAGAACGCCACGACCTATTCGAGCTATTCCGGCGCGACGCTTCCGGTCGGCTACGACCCGAATTCGATCGTGCGCGCGACCCTGCTCAATACCGCCGGCGTCGAACTGCTCGCGCGCTACCAGTGGGAAAAGTTCAAGTTTTATCTGGGCTACATCTACGCTCGATCCACCAATCCGAGCGATGTCAACTTCCCCGACGGCCTGCCGACCATCGCGCAGGGGATCGTGGTTCCTCCGGGCGCCGTCACCACCAACGCCTACGCTGTTCCGCGCATCCAGAACACCGCGTGGACCGGCCTTCGCTATGCCGTCTGGAAGAACCTCGACCTTGCGTCGGGCGTCTATTGGGAAACCCAGAACAACTTTCTGGCCTCGCCCGGCGTCTGCAGCGGCTCGGGCACGCAGACCAGCAACGGCCGCTGCGCCGGCGGCCGCTATTCCTATTCCTTCCTGATCGATTACCGGCCGGTTCCGCGCGTCAATGTCTATGCCGGCGTGCTGGTGTCGACCGTCTATGGCGGCGTTGCGAGCGGCTTCCTGCACTCCGAAAACATCGCTCCGACCGTCGGCGTCCGCTTCCGGTTCTGATGAAGCAGCAGCCGGCGCGCTCGATGCGCCGGCTGCTGAACGGGCGCGCCGCTTTGGCGCGAAGGGATCGGAACACGTTTCGGCATCGTCCGTCGGTGACCATCAAGAGGAGACTTCAATGAGAATCGCCATCGCCCTTGCGATCACGCTCGCTGCGTCGCCGTTGGCCGCGGCGTCCTCGGACCCGGCCGCGCCCCCGCACCATCATCGCCACCACCACCATGCCGCCAGCCCCGAGCCGGAAGCGGTCGCGCCGCGTCCCGGCGTTGAAGCGGTCGCGCCGGCGCCCACGGTCCCGGTCATCAAGCCCTATGCTCCCGGCGAGGGCGACGAGGACGGATTGAGCCGCGATCCCGACGATTGCGCGAAGGGCTGCATCGGCGGCAACCCCGGCTGAGGCCCAGGCGCCGCGGGCGGCGCTCAGCGTGAGGCGCCCTGCGTCGTATGCGCTCAATTGATCGGCGTCAAAGCTGACGCTTGAGCTCAGTCCCCGAGACGGCTCTTCTCGATGTCGCGGAGCAGGGCCGCGTTGACGCCGAGCGTCTTCAGCGTCGCAAGCGGGATCGTCACCGGCCCGGAGCAGACCCCTTCGACCCGATGCGGCAGGCTCGACGTGTGCATCGCCAGCCCCCTGGCTTTCCCGTCGGGCCACAGCTGAAAACGCAGGTCCACATGCTCGAATTCCTCCTTGCATTCGGGCGCGCT
>JARLIY010000104.1 GCA_031291475.1 Xanthobacteraceae bacterium | reverse complement strand
GTCGCGATTGCTGGCGAGCGATCCAAGCGGATGCGAGTCCAGCCAATTGCCCCACCTGAAGTTCAGCATAAAAATCAAATGCCTAGCTGGGGCTTTTGGCAGGAGTGGAGGGACTCGAACCCCCAACCCCCGGTTTTGGAGACCGGTGCTCTAGCCATTGAGCTACACTCCTAGGCGGCCGTCTCATGCCCTCTGCCGCAAACTGGCGCAAGGGTAAAGCCAACCTACGCTGCTTCGCAGCGTAGGTTGGAGCGGGTGAAGGGAATCGAACCCTCGTCATAAGCTTGGAAGGCTTCTGCTCTACCATTGAGCTACACCCGCGCCGACGCCAACGCGCCGCAGATAACCCACGATACAACATTGCAAGTTTTACGTCAGTAAACGGCGCACCGCCGCGGTCCATCCGGCCAATTTTCGTTCCCGCTCGGCGGCACTCATCTGCGGGGTGAAAAGCCGCTCGGATTGGCGAAGGTCGGCAAAGCGATCCAGCTCCGGAAAGAAGCCGGCGCGCAAGCCCGCGAGATAGGCGGCGCCCAGCGCCGTGGTCTCTTTGATCCGCGGCCGGTCGACGGCGCAGCCGGCAAGATCGGCGAGCCGCTGCATGGTCCAGTCGGACGCCGCCATGCCGCCATCCACGCGCAGGACCTTGAGCGCGCTTTCGCCGTCGCGCCAATCCGCCTTCATGGCGGCCAAAAGATCGACGGTCTGGAAGCAGACGCTTTCCAACGCGGCCTGCGCCAATTCGCGCGGCCCGCTCGCCCGCGTCAGGCCGAACAGCGCGCCGCGCGCCTCGGGCCGCCAATAAGGCGCGCCAAGCCCGACAAAGGCGGGAACCAGAATGACCTCTTGCGTGGAATCGGCCGCCGCGGCAAGCGCGCCGGTTTCCTCGGCGCTTTGCACGATGTGCAAACCGTCGCGCAGCCACTGCACCGCCGCGCCGGCGACGAAGATCGAGCCCTCGAGCGCATAAGTCCGCGTGCCGTCGAGCTGGTAGGCGATGGTGGTCAGGAGCTTATTCGTGGAGGCGACCGGCGAGCGGCCGGTATTGAGCAACGCGAAACAGCCGGTGCCGTAGGTCGATTTGACCATTCCCGGCTTGAAGCAAGCCTGGCCGATCAGGGCCGCCTGCTGGTCGCCGGCGATGCCGTAGATCGGTATCGCAGCGCCAAACAACGCGGGGTCGGTGACGCCAAAAGTGGCGGATGAATCCAGCACCTGCGGCAACACCGCTTTGGGCACACCGAGCAAACTCAACAGCTCATCGTCCCAGCAGCCCTTGTGGATGTCGAACAAAAGCGTGCGCGAGGCGTTCGTCGCGTCGGTGGCGTGCGCTTTGCCACCGGTCAGCCGCCAGAGTAAATACGTATCGACGGTGCCGAAGGCGAGTTCGCCGCCGCCTTCCGCGTGCTGCAACAACCACGCGAGCTTGGTGCCGGAAAAATATGGATCGAGCAAAAGCCCGGTCTTGGCCGCGAATAAAGCCTCGTGACCCGCGGTCTTGAGGCGCGCGCACATATCGGCCGTGCGCCGATCCTGCCAGACGATGGCCCGATGCACCGGGCGTCCGCTGCCGCGATGCCACAACAGCGTGGTCTCGCGCTGATTGGCGATGCCGATGGCGACGATATCGCGCCCGCCGGCGCCGGCTTCGCCCATCGCGGCGCGGCAGGTTGCCAGCGCCGTCGCCCACAAATCTTCCGGCTCGTGCTCGACCTCGCCGTCGGCGGGAAAATGCTGGGGGAATTCGCGCTGGGCGAGCGCCGCGACCGAGGTGTCGGGCCGGAACAGAATGGCCCGGGTCGATGTCGTGCCCTGGTCGATCGCCAGCACGTAGGACGCCACCCGCGCCTCCCTTCGGGCGACCGTTCGCCGCGATCGGCCGCCGCTTTCGACGACCGCGGCAGCTCATGGTTAACGCCGCTCGCGCGGCGGCCCACCGCAGGTCCTCACCTTCGGTGATCCAAGTAAGGGTTTCCTAGCAAATTCAGCCTAAAAGCGCACCACTGGAGCGTGCGCCATGATCAGATCAACCGGAAAAAATTTCGCCGCCCGTTTTGCGCGGATGCGGGCGCTTGCCGCGCGTTTCCGCTCGGACCGGCGCGGAAACGTCGCGGTAATCTCCGCCCTCGCCGCCTTGCCGATGGTGACCGCCGTCGGCTGCGTCATCGATTATTCGAACGCGGCGATGATCCGCACCAAGCTGCAGGCCGCCGCCGACGCCGCGAGCCTCGCCACCGTCTCCACCAACTCGACGGTCCTCAATACCGCTCAGAATATGACAACGAACGGATCCGTTTCGGGTGGTTCGACTTTCGCCAACTATTTTTTCACTGCGAATTTGCCTGCGGCGTATTCGACCCTGACTCCAACGTCGACCGTTACAAAGACCGGAAAAGTGATCACCGCAACCGTGGCCTTTTCCACCACGGTTTCCACCTACTTCATGGGAATCATCGGCTACAAAACCATCACGATAGCGGGCACGTCCACGTCGAGCTACACGATGCCCGCCTACATCAACTTTTATCTGATGCTCGACGTCTCCGGCTCGATGAGCTTTCCCTCGACGACGGCGGAGCAGCAAAGGCTGATGGCCGTCAATCCCGACAATCTGAACGGATCGAACGGCTATCCGAGTGGTTGCCAGTTCGCCTGTCATTTCACCGCGCAGGGGGCTTGCGCGCAGACGTCGTCGCAAGGAAATCCGTGGCAAGGGCCAATCCCCGCAGCGGGCTCCTCCACCAACCCGGGGTCGGGCGGATATTGCCAGGGATTTATCATTTCGCGACTGGGCACGACACCGGCGACGTTTACAAGCGGGACCAACCCAACCAACGGCAACAACGTCAATTGGAGCAACACCCCGGTTACAAGCTGTTCGACGCCGGGAACGACGTCCTGCATCCAATTGCGCGCCGATGCCGTCGGCTACGCCGTCAACGCGTTGCTGGCGACCGCCTACGCCAGTGAGACGGCTGCCGGCGTCACCAATCAATTCAAAATCGGGCTCTACCCGTTCATCGTCAATCTCTATTCTTATTTCCCCCTGACGACGAGCATCAACGGATCGTCGACCAGCTCCGGCACGATCAACTACGCCGCCGCGCAGCTCGCGACGCTGCTGGATACGGGCGTCAATACCAATCTCGGATCGGGCGGCACGCATTTCGAGAATGCCTTTCCCTCCATGAACAGTCTTATTACGACGGTTGGAACCGGAGGCAGTTCAACCAATGCTTTGCCTTATGTGTTCCTCATCACCGACGGGTCGCAGGATTGCCAGACGCAATCGGGCGGCAACTGGGGAGGCGACGCGGGTTGCAGCCCCGATTACAATTCGGCGACCACGCTCAATGCGACGACGCTTTGCGCCCCGCTCAAAGCTCGCGGGATAACGATCGCGGTTCTCTACATTCCCTATGGACAAATCGTGGATCCGAATCCCAATTTCGCCAATGCCGAAGACACCTATGCGAACGACAATATTCCGAATATTCCCGCATCGCTGCAGGCTTGCGCTTCACCCGACTTCTTCTACACCGCGAACACGCCCGCAGACATCACGAGCGCGCTGCTCACGATGTTCGAGCAGGCCGTCAGCACAGCCCACGTATCAAACTAGGGTCAGCGATCTGCGGTCGCGGGCGGAAGCGCGTCTTCGCAGGCGCAAGCAAGCCCCCGGAGCGCGATCCGGGAGAACTGTCGATTTGATTGATTGAAAAGAGATCGTCGTTTAGGTCCCGGAAACGGGACCCGCCTCAGCATTTTGAAGTCTTGGTGACACTTTGCGGCGGGTACAATATGCAAATGCTGTTTCGCGGCGCCACATAGATGCTGTCCGACAACGCAATCCCGCCTTGGCCGAAATAATTGAACGTCGGCGAATAGGTATAGGTCACCTGGCCATAGAGCAGGTAACACGGATACGAGCCGCACGAGTTGTTCGAGAAAAGCGAAGCCGGCAGGCTCGCCGTCGATCCCTGCGTCAGAGCCGTCCCGTTGAGCGAATAGCTCCAGCTGACGGTGGCTTTGGTGGCGGAGCTGATCTTGATCTGCGAAATGGTGACGACCGGCGAACCCGTAAACGGCGCCAGAACCACGGAGGTCGCCCCGACGATCGCTGCCATATCCGTGGACTGGATCGTCGTGTATTGATTGGCGATGGCAGCCAGCGCGTAGGTCGCCGACCGCACTTTCATATAGACGGAAATTGCTCTGCCGCCGTCGAACGACGCAAGCAGCAAAATCAACAAAACCGGCAAGATCATCGCGAATTCGATCGCGGCGACGCCGCGCGTCGATGCGATAAACCGGCGATAGACGTTCGTCGAACCGGGCATCATCAATAGGGCTCCACCCGAAAAGCGCTAATTCCCATCATCTCGGCGGAGCCGTTGGGCAGATTGGAAAGCAAAAATCCGAGCGGCCCGCCGACCACCGACCATTGGTAAATCAGTTGCACGACCATGACCTGGCCCGGAGCGCCGGCAGTATAATTCCAAGTATTGGATACGCTGCCGTTCGCATCGTAAGTCAGCGTCGGCGCCGAGGTGCTGGCGGCCGCAAAGTCCGTATAACTCTGCACATTGATGTACAGATTACTGCAATTGAACAGAGCCTGAACCAGCGGACAGACCGTGTTGTTGGCAAATTGACTTTGGGTCAGCGCGCTGCCCGATCCGGTCATCAAGGCGCGGCCCGCCTGCAAGGCCGCGGTTTGCAAAGTCTGTTGCGCAAACAGAAAAATGGCCGTTTCCAGAATGGCAATCAGCACGGCCAAAAAGGCCGGCGCGATCAAGGCGAATTCGACGGCCGTCGCGCCGCGCCGCGCGCGAGCGAAGCGGAAGACTTCGCCCGCTGCGCGCCGAAAATATTTCGCCAGATGTCTCGTCATGCGCGTTCCCATTTTTGCGACCGACGGCCTACTCGTCTGCAAACCGGAAGACGTTTTGCGCGCGAAGCCCGGTGTCGGTAGAGGCGGAATTTTGCGGTCCCGAGCTGCTTACCAATAGGTGAAAGGCATTGATTTTTCGTTGCCCGGATCGCAGAGTTCCGGTGGCTTACATCGTTAACGGCGGGTTGCGCCGTTATATCACTGCTCAAGCACGAGCTTGCCGTCGCTGTATTCAAAGCGCCGCAGCCGCGATAGGAACGAAAGACCGAGCAGATTGTCGCTCAAGGCCTCGTCCGGCAGCACAAGAGCGGCCACATCGCGGACCACGAGGTCGCCGACTTCAACGCGGTCGAGGCGGGTGGGCGCGGCACGCACCGTGCCGTTCGCGGTCCTGACCTCGGTAACGAATTCGCGCGGCGCCGGATGAATGCCGAGCCGGCCGGCGTCGCTGGCGGTGAGCGCGATCACCGACGCGCCGGTATCGACCATGAAATTGACATGGCGGCCCTCGACGCGGGCCTCGACCTCGAAATGGCCGCGCGCGTCGCGCGGCACGACAAGCGACCGCGAATTCGCCGCCGATCCCGTCGCCGGGACCTGCGGCCGAGCCGAAAGCGCGAGCGGCGCCGGCGCGGCCGCCATATGGGAAGCATACCGCGGAACGAGGACGCTTGCGGCAAGCGCAAGCGCGGCGAAGGTGACGACCGAGCGCATGAGAACGCCATCTGCGCACGCGAGGCCGAACGGGTCGCTAACGCGCCACGGTTCGGGGCCAATTTTGCCCGGTCATGGTCAGAAGGAATTTAAGGGCTTCGCTCGCATTTGAACGATCAGCTATCGGGCGTGAACGGCAGCGGCGACGAGACCATGCGGCAAGCGCCGCGAGCGACCCGCAATCGATCACGGATGACAGCGCAGCAATCCGTTCCAGTCACAGTAGCCGAAACTGACGCGGCAGCAGCCGAAGGAACGGGGCGAGCAGTAATAGACCTGATATTGGAATCCGCAATGGTCGGAGCAATACGCCCGGCCGCTCAAGGAATCGTAGGCACAATGGTCGCGCAAGCGCGGCGGCAGCGACAGCGGTTCTTGCCAATCGACGCGGATGAGCGGCAGGCCCGCAGGCACCGGGGCCATCGGAACCGCGGGTGCGGCGGATATCGCCGCAAACGAGACGAGCAAAGCGAGCGCGAGAGTTTTCATGACATGCTTTCCGAGCGCACGGCGATCGAAGGCGCATCAGCCGTTACCGCCGGTACGGCGCCGATCGGCCATTCCTTGATCGACACGGCGCGTTTGAGCGGCAGGTGCACAACGAAACGGGTGCCGTTGCCTTCCTTGCTCTTCACCTCGATGCGGCCGCCGTGCAAGTCGACCGCCATTTTGACCAGATAGAGACCGACCCCGGTCCCGACGATGCCGGAAACGTTGGAGCCGCGATGATAGCGCTCGAACAGCCGATTGAGGTCGCCGGCCGGAATGCCGATGCCGCGGTCGGCAACGGCGACGATGACCTCCTCCCCGGCCATTTCGGCCTCGACCTCGACTGTGCCGCCGCCCGGTGAATACTTGACCGCATTGGACACGAGATTGCTGAACGCCTGGAACAGGACCTTAGCGTCGCCGACCATCGGCATCGCAGCCGCATCGAACCGCTCGACGATCTGCGCGCCCGGCACCATCTCCCGGTGCAACTGGCAGACTTCGCGCAGCACCATCGCCGCATCCATTGCCTCGGGATGGAAATAGAATTCGGCGCCGCCGTCGATCAGCCGCGCGGAGTTCAGCAGATTGTCGATCTGGTGCGTGAGCCGCAGCACCGCGGCCCGGATCTTCCCGGCGCGTTCGCCCATTTCGGCCGGTGCCATCGAGTCCTTCACTTTCATCAGGCGCCGGGCGTGACCGTCGATGATCGTGAGCGGTGTGCGGAATTCGTGCGAGGCCATGGAGATGAAGTTGCGCTGCGCCAGCGCCAGGCGCTGTTCCTGAGCCAGCTGCTCCTCGAGCATGGCCGCCTGGCGCGCAAGCATACGCTGACTGCGCATCAGCTCGATCGCGTTGTTGCGAAAGACCACGGTGGCTTGCGCCATCTCGCCGATCTCGTCAGGTCGCTCGGTTTCGGGGATGTCGACGTCGGTGTTGTTGGCGGCGAGCGCCCGCATGCGCTCGGCAAGATGCAGCAGCGGAGCGGAAATGGAGCGGCTGATATGGACGAGCGTAGCGACCACCATCACGCCTGCAATCACGATACCCAGAAGAATGAGCCAGAACGCCTGCCGATAAGCGGCTCCCAGGCGTTCGCTGGCGGCCGCGGCGTTGGCGACCGCCTGGTCGGTCAGGTGACCGAGCGTGTCGCTCGCGGCGTCGTAGGTGTTGCGCGAGTCCCCCGCATAGAGCGCCAGCGCCTCCGCCTTGCGGTTGGTGCGCGACAGCACCAGGATCTGGTTGACGATTTTCCGGTAATTGTTCCAGTGCTCCTTGAAGTGGCCATACAGGCCGCCCTCGGCCGCGTCGTGGCGTATCAGCTCGAAAGAGCGCTCGGCCTCGGCGATCGACCGATCGAGGCCCTCCATCTGCTTTTCGGTTTCCGCGATCTCGGCGGGATCCGACGACAGGAGATTGCTGCCTTCGATGGCGCGAAAGTCGGACGTGAAGTTATTGAGGTCGCCGAGCACGCGCGTCTTCGGCAACCACACATCGGCAACGTCGGCGGACAGGCGATTGAAATTGCTCAGACGCCAGATGCTAAACAGGCCCAGCACCACCACCAGCAAAAAGAAACCCAGGAACACCGCAGTGAGGTGAAACCGGATGGAATGCGGCTTGGGCATAAGGAGCGACCATCGATGGGAAAGGCCTGCGACCGCAGCGCGGGGCCTTCAGCATATCAGCCTATCTATTGTACAGTTTATATACGAGCCGGGCGACGGCGAAAACTGCTGCCCGATCGACGCCCGCAGGGGGCTTGTCGAGCCTACCCGGCACCGCCGTTGCTACCGCATCCGTTGGCTGGCAATAAAGGTTGCTAGTATTAATAACAGTTCTTGGTTACCGCGCATGGCCGAAGCGCCGAAAAAAATCCTTTGCATCGAGGACGACCGTGAGACCGCGGCGCTGATCGCCGAGGAGCTCATCGATCGCGGTTACGCGGTGACGCTTGCGCATGACGGCAACGAGGGGCTTGCCGCCATCCTCAAGACTATGCCCGATTTGGTGCTGTCGGACATCAGCATGCCGATGATGTCGGGCTTCGAGCTGTTGGAACGACTGATCGGCCTGGCGCCGCGGTTCGCAAAAATGCCGTTCGTTTTTCTCACCGCGCTGACCGATCGTGGCAACGAACTCAAGGGCCGGCAATTGGGCGCCGACGACTACGTGACCAAGCCGATCGACTTCGACGTGCTGGCGACGATTATTACGGCACGGCTCGCCGGCGTCGCGCGCACCGGGCTCTGGCCCAAGCTCGTCGAGCTCAACGATCGCGAGGTGGAAGTGCTGACCTGGGTGGCGCGCGGCAAAACCTCGATCGAGATCGCGCAGATCGTCGGTTTGGCCAAGAGGACCATCGATTTTCATATCGACAACGCCCGCACCAAGCTCGGCGCCGCAACCCGCACCGAAGCCGTTATCAAAGCGACAACCGGGCGACTGATCGAACCTTAGGGAACGCCGGGCCGTTCGGCGGCGGTCAGGCGTAATGGTTGTTCGAGGGAACTCCGCGGCCGCCAGGCACCGCCCCGGTCTCGCCTTGGTTGAGCCGGTATCCTACGCCGGATTCGCTGACGATTAGCTCCGGCCGGGTTGCATTACGTTCGATCTTTTGCCGCAACTTCCGCACCAGGATGCGAAGATATTGGATGTTGCTCGCATGCCCGCCCCAAATTTCCTTGATCAATTGCTGATGCGTCACCACGAGCCCGACATGCGCGGCAAGCCCATGCAGCAACGCGTATTCCTTGCGCGTCAGTTGCACACGCTTGCCGTTGAGCGTCACCGCCCGCGACACCAGATCGATCGCAAGCGGACCGGCTTTCACCACCGGATCGCGGTTGGTGCTGCGCAGTTGCCGCCGCAACGCGGCGTCACACCTCGCCAATAACTCAGAAATTCCGAACGGCTTGACGACGTAATCGTCGGCACCGAGCCGCAGCAGCCGAACTTTTTCATGCTCATCGGCATGGATCGAGAGGACAATGATCGGAATGTTCGACCACGACCGAATACGCTCGAGCACCTCGGAGCCTTCCAGATCGGGCAAGTTGAGATCGAGGATGATCAGATCCAATGCGCTCATGGTCGCGGTTTTCAGCCCAACTGCGGCGTTCTCCGCCTCGATAACGGTAAAGCCGTGTAGCTCGAAGCCGGCGCGGAGAAACCGCCTGATCTGCGCTTCGTCATCAATGACGAGCACTTTAGTCATTGAGCGCGTCCACCAACTCCCGCGCGTCCGCGGGCGCCGTCGGCAACCGCAGCGACATCGTCGTTCCCAGGTTCGGACCGGGACTTTCCGCGTGCAGACTGCCGCCGTTGGCGGCAATAAACGTGCTGGCAATCCATAAACCGAGCCCCGATCCGCTTGCACCGGCTGCCTGCCGGCCGCCGCGGAAGGATCGTCTGCCGAGCTGGCCTTTCTCATCGGCCGTCAGGCCGCTGCCCTGATCCTGCACCGAGAGAACCACGCAATCCTGTTCGCAGCGGCTGCTGATCTTGATTTCACTGCCCGCCGGGGAATATTTGGCGGCGTTTTCCAGAAGCTGCCCCAACGCCTGCTCGACAAGAATGGAATCGACGTTGACCAGAGGAATATCGCGGGCGACGTCGAGTGTGACCCAATGGGCGCTTAATCTGCGCTCCTTTTGCTTGAGCGCGGCGCTGATGATATCCGTCGGATCGGTCCACATCAGCTGCGGATGCACGCCCTTGGCGCTGATGCGCGTGGCGTTGAGCAAATCGCGAATTTCGTTGTCGAGCTGGCCGGCCTGGTCATTGATCGCTTCGACCAGCGCTTGGGCCTGCCGATCGTCGACGACCGCCGGCAGCCGGTTGAGCACGCTGCAACTGCCGAGAATTGACGCCAGCGGCGTGCGCAATTCATGCGATACGCCGCCGACAAGGGCGTCACGCAGAATTTCGGTGCGGTAGTTGATCGTCGCCTGCTCGATGGCCTCTTTCACCTTGAGATGATTGAGCGTCACCATCGCCTCTTCGATCAGCGTTTCGACGCGTTGCGCGACCGCGGCGGTGCGTTCGCCCGGCTCTTCGCCGAGCTCAACGGCGATGACGCCGTAACCGAGAATTTCCGGGGCGATGACGCGCACCAGCCAGGTGCGGCGGCTGCGCGGGTCGAGCACGGCCGACGCACCCACGGCGCCGGCCGCGATCAGCTTGTCCGCCTCCCGCCGGATCTCCCCCGGAACGGCGGCATTGTCGAACGCACCGCGATCGCCCGGCGCCGTCGCAATCAGGACAGCGCGATAGCGCAGCGTGTTCGAGAGATAATCTTGCACCGCGAATATCAGATCGCGGCTGTTGAGGCAGGTGGCGAGCCCTTGCGAAAATGCGTGCAGTTCGCCGATCTCTTTTTCGCGGCTGCGCAGCGCGACCGCTTCGTTTTTGAGGCGCGCGGCGAGATTGCTGGTCACGAGGGCGACCAGCAAATAGAGCAGCAGGTCGACGATGTCCTGCGGATTTTGCAGCCACAGACTGTAGAGCGGCGGATAGAAGAAGAAGTCGGCCGCCGCGGCGCCGGCAAAAGCCGCGACGATCCCCGCCACGATGCCCCATTGCGTCGCCGCCACCACCACCGGCAGCATATAAATGAGCGCGACGAGACTGAACGGGACAAAGTAGTTAATGACGACGAGGCTGATCGTCGCCAGCCACACCATGGCAAGCGTCGCCACGATCGGGATGGCGTTCCCGGCGGCGACGTTCAACCACCGGGCACTATGCCGAACGATCGCCTCGGCATTGTCGTGAGTGGGAAACCTTGCTGTTAGATCGCGAAGTATGCGCCGTTCTTGCAGAGTTGACACGATCTTTGCCTTTCCGAAAGCGCCCTATTCGGTCGTGCTTCCCGCCCCCGGCTGGCATTTGTCACAGTAGCACTCTCCTACATACTCATAGGAAGTCGAGATGGCTTTCCGCCTCTAAAAATATGAAAAAAATAAATTCTGAGGCGAAAAGCCTGCCGATGCACATGTTTAGAACAGTCCACCGGATGCTCTGAGTATTTTATATGCAACCCTCCGTCCTTTCAAAGTGAGCGATTTCCGCGCTGCAACATCAGCCAAGGCCCGCTGTTTGGCGGATGTTACAGACGCCGAAATCGCCGCCGCTTAGAAGTGAATGATGACGTCACTGGCCGCGATGAGCGCCCAGTTCCTGTTTGCGACGACTGTTCCCAGCGCACCGTTGCTGTTGAAGGCGTCATTATTGATCGAGCGGTAGTACGCGATTTCGGGACGAAACTCGATCTGCGGCGAGAGCCAATGCTGCCAGCTCAACGCACCTTCGGTATAGGCGGTCGGCACGCCGGTGCGCTGCCCGTTCGGGTCGTTGAAATACTCGGCACGCAGCGAGATGTTGTTCAGCTTGTTCGGCGAGTAGTTCAGGTAGACCAGAAAGGTCTGCGTGTCCGAAGTGCAGGTCAGCGGTGAGCCGGGGATGACGATAGCAGCGCCAGCGGCGGCATTCCACCCGCTTGGGCCGGCGCAAACCGCCGCGTTCGGACCGTTGAACGGCGTATGCGGGCCGAATGGCGTACCGCCGCCGGCCAAGATCCCGGCGGCTATCGGGTTGTTTAAGTTCGGCACGCCGTTCTCGTGAATATTCCAGCTCTCGAATGCGATGTGCCAGTAGTCGCTAAGCTTGTGATAATAGGTCAGGCCAATCCATTGCAGGTTGTTGTAGCCCCACTGGCCGCCGTTCCAGGCATCCATGACGAAGTTCAAATCGTCTTTTCCGTCATCGCTGGTCCAACGTATTCCAAACGTGCCGGTCGCCACCGCGCCGGGATCCTTGAGCAACGTGGCGCCGGGATACAACGCGTTCCCCGGCATTGGGTTGGGCATCCGCGCGCCGGCGATCCACGGCATGGTATCGCTGCCGACGGTCAGGCCGAGCTGCAAGATCCAGTTCTTGGTGACGGCGGTCGTAACCTCAAGACCGGTGTTGGTGTAGTTGTCGAAGGTGTAGGTCATCGAGTGCACGTAGGTGTAGTTGTTCGGCGCCAGCTGCGCCTCGATATCCGGAATCGAGATGAAGCGGCCGAGGCGCACATCCATTCCCTGGAAAACCGGGAAATAGAGGTCGGTGTACACCATCGGAAAGTCGTAGCCATTGACGGCGTTGTGATTGAGAAGCTGATAGCTGAACAGGCCAAAGGCCGTGGTGTAGCGATAATCCACGCCGTACAAGGCCGAGAGGCGGAAGCCCCAATCAAAGTGGTCGTTTTGCACGGTGTCGGCCAAGCGCTCGACATAGATCACGGCCTGGTCAAGCTGAAAGGTGTTGGGGGTGTAATCGTAAGCGGCCGGCGCATTACCGGCCGGTTTGGTGGTGTTGCTGCTGAGATTGCCGGCCGGCGCGACCCAGCCATAGACTTGGATATGGGCATCGTTCATCGCCTTGCCGACTGCCGTATTGCCTAGCGCGACCATCAATGGCGAATCGACCGAACTCGCCCGGGTCACGCCGATATTCTGCGTGCCGCCGTAGGGCCATTCCGCGTAGGGCATCGGCGGCGAGGCTTGCGGGGTTGGCGGCCAGGCAGAGTCGGAGCGGCGGCTGGGAGGAGCGCTCGGGTCGGACGGCGCGACACCCTTGCCCCATTCGAGCTGGTAGTAGCGGATGAAACGCGTGAAGAAATCGTCGCCGAGATAGGCGTCAAGGCATTTGTAGTCGAGATAGGGGTCGCAGTTGCCGCGCCGCTCCATCGATTTCATCAACATGGGCGACACCTTGGGCGGTGCGCAATTGTAATCGACCCAAGGATCGCAGGCCGGGCCTTCGACCCAAGCACTCGGCAATCCATCCTTCCACGCACCGTACGCATCCGCCGCCATGGAACGGCCCGATGCCGTTACCGCCAGCAGCAATACGCCGACGACCAGAAGCAATCTTTTCATGACCCCGTCCCCCTTTATATCCCACACACACACACACACACACATACACGCATGCAATGTGTGTTCCAGTCTCGCAAAGATCCGAATTCTGTGATTTTTCGCAGTGAAGGCCAAGGAGAGTCGATATTGCCCCGCTCGATTTTTAGTAGCTAAAAAATATCTGCGACGATCGATCCTGGCCGGACTGCACCGATATAAGTCAACTTGGGTCGGCGAAGCTTAATAAGGCTGCGACCGGCTGCCCAATGAGCCCCGACGGACGCGGCGGCAGCGAAAACGTCGCGAATCCCCTTACAACATGCGATTATGACGAGCGCACAGTCGTCATAGTCGCTCAAAAACGAGCAACTGTAACACTTTGGTCACAGTAGCCAAAAAAGGCGGCTTGGCGCAAGCGTCCGCCAAACCGACGCAACGCGACTCCGCGCGCATACTTTTTGTCTACCCGAACACGACCAAACCGAACTCGCAAGTATATGGCGAACGCCACTAAATTGGATTTCGACGACACTGGTAACGCACGGCGATTTGAGCACTGAATTAGGCAATTGATGAGCAATCGTGCAAGCAACGATAGCGGACCGGACAGAAGTCGTCCGGCGGACGCCCATTTCGTCGATCAGCGCGCCTTTCAATTTTTGCCGAAAGAGCTGACGCTCAAGTGTCGCAAGCTTATCGAGAGCTACCACGCCATTTACGGCTATGTCGGCTTGCCCGACATGCTGTGGCTCTCCGACGCGCGCGACATCATCGAGTGTCATCACGAATTGACGCAGATTTTCAAGAAGGCCTCGAAAGCAAGAGCCGCAAAGCGCGCGAACGATTCGTTCCTGCTCGTTGCGACTCTGGTCGTGGCAATCGAAGTGCTGGCGCGCGATTACATCGACTGGGGCAAGCGGTTCCCGGCGGCACAACGCGAAGCAGAGAAGCTGGTCGGCGATTTCTCGACCCGGCCGCGCACCTGGTTGATGGATCTGTATCTGTATCCGCCGCTCGGCGTTCACCGCGAACTTGGCGATGCACTCGCCGAACAAGGCAACAGGCACCGGTCCGGCGACGGTTTAAATCTGTGCGTCGAGTAAACCGTCTGCCGAGAATGCGGACCGGCGCGCGGCTACGGCTTCGGGATTCCCAAAAAGACGCTCAACAGGCTCACCAGACCGCAAGTGCACAGATCAGAGCAAACGGCACCGCAGAGAGCCCGAGATAGAGCCAGGTCCGATGTGCCTGAGCATCCTTGGGCACCGCGAATAGTTGAGCCGCGATCCACAAGCAAACGACGAAACCCAGGGCCAGGCGAATTAGATCGCCGGGTGTGTCATACGCCGTCCAGATCGTTGCGCTTTGGGGCATGCTGACGCGAAGCGTTATCAGCAGCAGGCAGGCGATGAACACAACGCGCAGCGTCGTGCCCGCGATCCACAGAGCGGTCGGGATTTGCCGCGAGTCTTTGACCGGAGAGGTCCGTTCAGGGGGGAAAGCCCGCCGCGCCAAGTCGACCGGCATCCAAGTCATAGCTTCCTCCAACACGTTCTCGAGGGAAGCGCTCCTTCGAGCTTTTCTTGATGAAAGTATAAGGCCATCCGGCCAGAAAATAAAGAAGTTATATAAGGTGCGGCGCGTCAATATAGGAAGAATATAAAGCTGGCTGCGATGTTTACGGCCGCTCCGCCGGAAAGTGATTGTGAACCAAGCATTTGCACACGCCAATGCTCAAAAAGCATGCGTGCTCAATCGGTGGGAAATTCGCTGGATTGACCTGGTTGAGCGTGCCGGTTCGGCACCGCAACAGCACCTGTCCCGAAGAAGTGATCGGCTGAAATCAAATCAGCGTCAGTGCTTGGAGCGAATTGTTGTCCCGTTGATTCCAACAACGGCCGCTGACGGCCCGCCGATCCTGGAGGGACCGGTGCCGCGATGGACCAGACCCGTTCCGTTGATCGCGCCGCGATTTGCGACGGATGGTGCGACGAGCGGCTTGGCAATGATCGCCGGGCGTTCGATGCGCTCTTCGGGCTTCGTCGAATTGGCGCTCGGACTTGCGGTTGTGCCGGGCGTCGCAATCCGAGGACCGTGCGGTCCCGAATGTCGCTCCGCGCTGCCGTGTCGAGAAACTGGAACGCCGATAGCGTCGCGTACGGTTTGACCGGACGGTCTCGCCGCCGGAAACGTCCGCCGATGAACATTGGCAAGCGCCGGCAACTCGCTCTTCGCTTTCGCGTCCCGGCCAAGCTTGGTGCCGACACGGGGCGGCTGCGCGGAGATGCGCGTATCGATCCCGGACTCTCCCGCGACGCTTTTGTCGTTGTCGCCGCGCGGCGATGGGGTGTCGAGCTTTGTCGGACTCTCGGCGGCCGGCACGGCGGAATGATCGGATGCCTTGGCGTCATCGCGCGCGGTCGAACCGGCGTCCTGGGCGAAGCCGGCATGCATCGATAAGGCCGCGCCGATCAGAACGATCGTCACGAGCTGAAGGTCGGTTCGCTTTTCAGTTTGCTTCGGCATCGCTCACTCGTTGGGCGCAGCCGTGTCGGCCGCGGCCGGCGGCTCGGTGCGGCGCCTGCCGAGGAACATAGTCTGCAGCGCTGGGACGACCACGAGCAGCATGATCGGCCCGATGAGCATGCCGCCGACGATCACCGTGGCGAGCGGCCGTTGCACCTGACTGCCAATGCCGGTGGAGATCGCCGCCGGCAGAAGCCCGATACAGGCCGAGAGCGTCATCATCAGAATCGGCCGCATTTGCTCCTGCACCGCATGGAACATCGCCTCGACCGGCTCCATGCCGCTCACGGCGACCCGGTAATAGCCGTTGAGGATGAGAATACCGCTCATCACGGACACGCCGAACAGCGAGATAAACCCGATCGCCGCCGAGATACTGAAATCCAATCCGGAGACATATAACCCCAAAATGCCGCCGCATACCGCAAAAGGCAGTCCAAGCAAGGCCAAAAGGCTGTCGCGGAACGAATTGAACAGCCCGTAGAGCAGTACCAGAATGAAGGCGAAGGTGATCGGCAGGATAATCAAAAGCCGCTTCTTGGCCTGCTGCAGCCATTCGAACTCTCCGGCCCAATCGATGCGATAGCCGGTCGGCAGCTTCACGTTGCGGCTGATCCGTTCCTGCGCCTCGGCCACGGCGCCGGCGAGGTCGCGGCCCCGCACACTGAACTTGATCGGCACGAAACGCTGGTTGCGCTCACGAAAGATATAGGAGGCGCCGGTATCGAGCGTGATGGAGGCGAGCTCACTGAGCGGTATGTAGGCGTTGCCCGTCGCCGTCTGAACCCCGACCTTCAAGTTGCGCACTTCATCGATGTTATTGCGATATTCGGGCGCAAGCCGCACCGCCACGCCGAATTGGCGGTCCGCCTCCAAGAGCGTGGTCGCCACTGTCCCGCCCAAAGCGGCTTGCACGACGGTATTGACGTCGTTGACGCTCAGGCCATAGCGCGCCGCCCTTTCGCGATCGACGCTGATATTCAAATTGGGCTGTCCGAGCACCCAAAAAGCGCCGAGATCGGCAATTCCCGGCACTTGCGCCAATTCATGCAAGGCCAATCGGGCGATCTTTTCAAGAGTCGCCAGATCGGGCCCGATGATTTTGATGGAGTTGGCGCCTTTGACGCCCGACAGCCCTTCCTCGACGTTGTCCTGGATATATTGCGAGAAGTTCATGTCGATGCCGACGAATTCCTTGGCGAATTCGGCCTGCAGCTGCGCGACCAGCTTCGGCTTGTCCATGCCCGCGGGCCACTCGTCGAACGGCTTGAGCGGCACAAAAAATTCGGCGTTGAAGAACCCGGTCGCATCGCTGCCGTTGTCGGGACGGCCGTGCTGCGAGACCACCGTGATGACTTCGGGATGGCGCAGGAGTATTTCCCGCATTTTATTGACCAGCGGCATGCCGGCCTCGAGCGAAATGGTCGGCGGCATCGAGGCGCGGATCCAGAGATTGCCTTCCTCGAGCGTCGGTAGGAATTCGCTCCCGAGCCGCGAGCCGAGGGCGAGGCTGAAAACAAAAAAGACCAATCCGATCGCAATGGTGATCTTCCTGTTGTGCAGCGACCACCGCAGCACCGGCGTATAGACCGAACGCAATCCGCGCACGACGATGGTCTCAACTTCCCTAACCTGTTCGGGCAGCAATAAAGACGCCAGGCACGGCGTCACCGTGAATGTTGCGATCAGCGCTCCGATCAACGCATAGGCATAGGTTCGCGCCATCGGCCCGAAGATCTGGCCTTCGACCCCCTGCATGGTGAACAGCGGAATAAAAGCTGCCACGATGATCGCGGTGGAAAAGAAGATCGCTTTGTCGACTTGCAGGCCGCTGGCGAGAAGGAGCCGCAGCCGGTCATTCCACGCCCGCGGGTCCGAGGTATCCCTGTCGCGCGTCGGATCGGCGCCCCACTTTTCCTCTGCGAGTTGCTGCAGCAGCGCTTGTCGCTCTGCCGGCGCTGCCTGGAAGTTCCGGTAGACATTTTCGACCAAAATCACGGCGGCATCGACGATGATGCCGAAATCGACGGCGCCGACCGAAAGCAGATTTGCGTCCTCGCCGCGAATAACCAGGATAATGATGCTGAAGAATAGGGCGAACGGAATATTGGCGCCGACGATGATCGCGCTGCGCAGGTCGCCGAGGAAGATCCACTGAATCAGAAAGATCAGCAGGCAGCCGAAGACAAGGTTGTGCAGGACCGTGCTGGTGGTCACGCCGACGAGCGTCGTGCGATCGTAGAACGGCACCAGTTTCACGCCCGGGGGCAGGCTACCGTCGCTGTTGATCTTCTGGATCTCCGAGCGAACACGCGCCACCACATCGTTGGTATGCAGCGTGCGGTTCATGATGACGATGGCCGCAACCACGTCGTCCTCATGGTCGCGGCCGGCTTTGCCGAGCCGCGGCACATTGCCGACGGAGACCTTGGCTACGTCCTTGACGAAAACCGGCACGCCATTCGACTGGGAAAGCTGGACGTTCTCGATGTCGGCGACCTTGTATCCTTGCGTCAAATCCGCGTTGCCGCCGCTATCCATGAGACCGACGCCGCGGATATTCACGGACTGCTGCCCCACATTGATCGTACGGCCGCCGACATTGACGTTGGCGTTGCCAACCGCGGCGATCACCTGCGGCAGCGTCACGTTGTAGGCGTCGAGTTTGTGCAGATCGACGTCGACGTCGTATTCCTTGGTCGTCCCTCCCCAGGTGTTCACCTGCACGACCCCCGGAACGGTCAACAGGCGCCGCTGCAAGATCCAATCCTGGACCGTGCGCAGATTGGTCAAGCCGAAATGCGGCGGGCCGACCACCTGATAGCGGTAGATTTCGCCGACCAGACTGCCGCCCTGGATTTGCGGCGAGACGTTGTTCGGAAGACTGACATTCTGCTGCAGGTTGATAGCGGCCTGCGTGAGCGCAAAATAATAATCGACGCCGTAATTGAACGTGACGCGAACGAATGAGAGGCCATAGAACGAGGTCGAACGAATGACATCGACCCCCGGCGTGGCAGCAAGACCGACCTCCAGGGGGATGGTGAAGTAGCGCTCCATCTCTTCGGCCGATTGGCCGGGCGATTGCGCGGTGATCTCCAGAATCACCGGCGCCGGATTGGGATAGGCTTCGATGTTCAGTTTGGAAAAAGCGAACAGGCCGGCGCCGATGAACACCAGCAACCCCAACAGGACGAGCGGGCGACGGGTCAGCCCGAAGACCAGCAAGCCCTTAAGCACAGGTCGCCTCTCGATCCGATGTCATGTGCTTCGCCGGCCAATCCACCTTTAGTCCGACGCAGTGGCGAGCGCGTTGCTCAGGAACAGGGCGCCCTCGGTCGCGGCCAGTTCACCGACCCGCACCCCTTCGAGAATTTGCCGGTAACCCTCACGCTGCGCGCCGATCTTGACCGTCCGCTTGGTGAACCGGCGGCGGTCCGCGGTAACCCACACGCTCATGGTGCCGTCGCCTTCCCGCACGACGCCGTCGAGCGGGATGCCCGGGGAGCGCAAGGGCGCGCCGATGCGGATGACGAAATTCCCGAACATGCCCGAGCGCAATTCATGCTGCGGATCCTTGATCTCGGAACGGACCAGGACGCGGCGCGTATTCGGATCGACGCTCGCGCCGATGGTGGTGATCGTCCCATCGAACGTCCGACCGGGAAATGCATTCAAGGTAAGCTGTACCTGCTGCCCGAGGCGAAACGCTGGACTGTCTGCCTCTGGGACATCCGCCAACATCCACATCAGGTCGATATCGGCGACGGTGTATGGCGCCGGGGCATTGCCCGGCTGAACCAGAAGCCCGGGTGCCGCGCTGCGCGCCGTGATCCGGCCGTCGATTGGGCTCGGCACGATGAGCGACGGATCGGCGCTGCGGTCGGCGACGATGCGGTCGATGTCGGGATCGGTCTTGCCGAAAATACGCACCGCATCGCGCGCCGCGCGCAAATTGCCTTCCGCGGTCTGCTGGTCGGAAATCCCCTGTTCGAGATCGCGCTGCGATATCGCCAGAGTCTTGTAGAGTTCGCGCAGCCGCGCCAGATTGCGGGTCGTCAGGTCGAGAACGCCCGCCGCAGCAATCAAGGTGGATTCGGCTTGGAGCAGATCGGGGCTGTCGATGGTGAACAGCGTCTGCCCTTTCTTCACGTCGTCACCGACCGCGGCGTAGAGAGCGATGATACGGCCCTGGTAGGGCGTGAACACCTGCACCGCCATGTCCTCGTCGAAGTCGATGCTGCCGACCGCTTCCTTGAGGACGGGAAAATCGCGATCCTCGATCGGCTCGACCTTCACCGAGGCGAGCTGGGAATCCGAAAGCTCCACGCTGTCGCGTTCAGGCGTCGCCTCGCCCTGGACGCTGCTGCTCGTCGCTGCGCCGCCTTCCGTTTTCGAACGGTTGCCGGAAGGCCACGCCCAATAAACGACGACCGCGACGATAACGAGCGCGGCAACGACCGCCGCTCTGGCGCGGCCGCTTGTTATGCGAGGAAACATCGATAATACCGCATCCGGAGTCTTCGGGGTCGTCGCGAAATGGCCATCACCAGGGACTGTCGTCTACTGTCATTAATCACAGACGTCCAGATTGATTGCAGGAAACGGACCAACCGCAACGCGCCGACTAATCACACCGTGCCGTGCGACTCGTCATAGGTTATCACGGCGATACTAATTCGCTATTTTTGGCAGCCCTTCTCTACTAGATATCGCGGCTCGACGTACGGCGAACTTTGCTGCCGCTCTTTTGCGCGGACCGCCCTGAAATCCCCCACGACGACTGTGAAAGATATCAGTGCAAATCCGCGCTAAATCACCCACACTGTGGCAGGGTGAGCACAGCCAATCAGCGGCAATTCGTCGATAATGTCAGCGGTCAGGCGTCGAGTTGCGATCAAGTCCAGTCGGCAAAAGCCCTGGGCGCGATCAAAGTGAAGTTTTTCCAATTCGAATATGTCTCCGTGTTGCATATGCCCAATCGGTCGGTCAGGAAGTTGAACGCTCGCGCCGGCGCTCTCGGGGCGGCGATGCTTTTGGCGGGCTGCGCGGTCGGCCCGGACTTCCTGCATCCAGCCGCGCCCGAGGTGACCGGTTACACCAAAGAGCCGTTGCGAACGCGGACTTCCTCAACGGATGCGCCGGACGGACGATCACAACGTTTCGTGCCGGGCCGCGACGTTCCGCAGGAGTGGTGGGCTTTGTTTCGATCGCCGGCGCTCAATGCGCTGATCAAGCGATCGCTGGAGAACAATTCCAACCTGCAATCGGCCATCGCCACGCTGCGGGCGGCCAACCAGGCCGTCTACGCGCAAGAGGGCCATTTCCTTCCGTTGGTCCAGGCGAACTTCATGCCGACGCGCCAGCTCACCGCCGGGCCGATCTCTCCGGTCCTCGGCTCGGCCGCCAACCCTTTCAATCTTTACACCGCCCAGGTCGCCGTCTCGTACACCTTCGACGTCTGGGGACTCAATCGCCGCACCGTCGAAGAGCTTCAGGCGCTGGCCGATAATCAGCGCTTCCAGGTCGAGGCGGCTTATCTCACGCTGGCGGCGAACGTAACGGTCGCGGCAATCAACGAAGCTTCGCTGCGCGGTCAAATCGAAGCCACCAACGAACTGATTTCGATCAATACCAAGATGCTCGATATTCTGCGGCGGCAACTCGACACCGGCTATGCCAAGCGCAATGACGTCGCCTTGCAGGAAGCTGCCCTCGCCCAGGTCAAGGCGACGCTGCCGCCCTTGCGCAAGGCGCTGCAGCTGCAGCGCGATGCTCTATCGGCCCTGATCGGCGTTTATCCAAGCCAGGAACCGCGCGAGACGTTCAAGCTTGCAGACTTGCATTTGCCGGCCGATCTTCCGGTCAGCCTGCCCTCACAGCTCATCGAGCAACGCCCGGACGTCCGTGCGGCGCACGAGCAGTTGCATGCGGCCAGCGCCGCGGTCGGCGTCGCCACCGCCAACATTCTTCCGAATCTAACGATCGGCGCCAATGCCGGTTACCAGGCTACGGCGCTGCCCAGTCTCCTCTCCGCTCCCAACCTGTTTTGGCAGCTCGCCGGCGATGCCACGCAGACCGTGTTCGACGGCGGTACGCTGCTGCATGAATTGCAAGGAGCCAAGGACACCTATCATGCGGCGGCTTGGAGCTATCGGGGCACGGTCATCGGTGCCGTCCAAAACGTCGCCGACGCCCTGCGTGCCCTGCAGAACGACGCCGATGCCCTCAAAGCGGCACGCGATTTCGAGCGCGCCTCCAAAATCAGCTTCGATCTCGCGCGTCAGCAAATGCAGACCGGCTACGCCAACGTTCTCATCCTGCTGACCGCTCAACAAACCTATCTGCAGGCGGTCATACAGGTCGTGCAGGCGCGCGCCGCGCGGCTGACCGATACGGCGGCGCTGTTTCAGGCGCTCGGCGGCGGCTGGTGGAATCGCCCGGCGCCGCCGGCGGAGAAGATTTTGAACGTCGGCACCGGGCAGGCCCAACCGGTGACCGAAAAGGATAAGGACGAGGGATTCCTGCGCGGCTTGTGGCCCTTCACGGACTAGCCCGGCCTTAGCCGAAGCCGCAGATCAACGGGTGGTTTGGTTGACCTGGCGCGCTTCTCGTGGCACTTCGGACCTGGCCCGCGCATATAGTGCCGTTCCGGATGATAAGCGTCGAAGATCGCCGCCGTCAGGCTCCGCCAATATTTCACGATGCCGAGAACATTCATGGCGGCGACTCACGCGATCCGGCGCAAGCGTTCGGCATCGGCGGCGAAGTCAGGGCGCGCTGCGGCGGCCGGCTTGCGCGTCATGTCGAGCTCCAGAACCCCCGACACCATCACCACCGCCTGCGGCCGGTGTCCGTTTTCGAAGCGCACGTAGCGAAGCGCCGCATCGCGGTTAACGAACAGGCCGCCGCAATTTCCCTTGAGATCCTGAACCACCCAATTTCCGTGGTCGTCCTGGCCGATCATGAACAGCGGCGGACGCGACCACGAGGGAGGCTCGGTTTGCTTTGCTCCAATCATTGACCTGCCCCTTTGACTTGGCTCGGCCCCGCCGCGGCCGCTGTCGTGCGAGCGACGGCGTGACTTCGCAAATAACGCACCGCTCTGCGCAAAGCCGTGTCGATGCGGACGGCCAGCGCATTGCCTTTGCTGTCGGCGTCGAGCTCGAGCCTTTCGGTCAGAACCATGGTCGCGCATCCGGCCGGCGCGCTGCTCTTCCTGGCGAAGCGGAGCGCGGAGCGCTTGAATAGGAAGACGCCGCAGGACCGTCCCGCGGCCTCGCGCACCACCCAGAAGCCGTTTTTATTGCGCGCAATGAAGTACAGCGGGATCGCATCGCTAAGGATGCGCGGATCCGGTCTGCCGGGAAATCCGGTCGATGCGGCGGCGTCGGGCTGCCGACGTCGGTCGGGACGAAACTGAGGGCCCTTAACGACGCTCATCGAAGTCTTTCCTTCGTTGTTCGTTTGCTGCCGCGAAATCTGCGCTCGATCGCATATAAATTCGAGACGGAGCGACGCTTCTCGCCATAAAGCCGGCATAGTGATGCAGCCGAGGCCGGACTGTGCCTGTGCTCATGCGAAATTGTCGCAACAGACGGTTTGCCCGGACGACAGCCGAACCTGCGGAACCGTCGAGGCGGCTGGCAGCGTAATGCTGCTCTTGTGTCGCACTTCGACAAGAGCCCGCAGCAGCGCCAGCGCCAATATCTCGTGCCGGCCATCTGCGGTATCGTCGAGCGCCGCAGGTAAATTCGGCTGCCGCGACAGCGAGCAGAACCATTCGCCGTCCTCGCGGATGAGGCGCCGAATCTTCCAGGAGGGTGTCTCAAGCTCGATCAGGGCAAATACCGCATCGGTCCAGGCGCCGGCCTCGATCAGGCGCTCGAGCCGAGCCGCACTGGCCGTTTCTTGCAGCGACGATCGGCGAGTGCCACTCCACTCCATAACGCGGCGGAACAGGGCGGGCGCAAAATCCGGCGCCAATCGGAGCTCGTTGTCCAACCGATCAAGCTCGATAATGTGCGCCGCACCGAGAACCATGATGCGATCTCACCAAATCGGCGGCCGCGCGCGGCCCCGTGGCCGTAAGATGGCGGCGATGGCCATAAAAAAGCTAGAGGAAGCAAAGGGCGACGGTATTTACGCGGCATAAGGATCGACCGCCGTTGCCCAGGATTTCAAAGGGCGCGCCCTGCCGGATTTTCCGATAATGTGGTCCGAAATCTCGTCAGCAAATTTCACTACGCCGGGCGTAATACCTGCCTGTCGCCGGCGAGAGAAGCTCGGGGGCTTGATGGATATCAAAAGCTCTTGCCGCCCTCGGTATTACAAACCTCAGGAAATAGGAGAGTTTTGATGGCATTCACAGCGCTCATGTTCGTCATTCTCATTATCAGCTTTGCGCTGATGTTCGGTCTGGTGAGGTTCACCGAAAATATCATCGCTACGCCGGAATTAGCTTCGGCAACCGACAGCGCCAAGACCG
>JARLIY010000103.1 GCA_031291475.1 Xanthobacteraceae bacterium | reverse complement strand
GCCGGCGCCGCGCCGGGGGAGAGATCGCTATGGCGCCTGTCTATGTTCTCACTCTGATCGTGGTTCTGCTGGTGATCTATCTGTTTTACGCCGTCATTAACCCACAGAAATTCTAGCAAGTCGCCGAGCGCCCCACTCCTTCGGAGAAGTTCGCATGACCGCTTGGGCTTGGATAGAGATCGCGCTCACTCTGGCCGCGATCTTTTTGCTTAGCATTCCCACCGGCCGCTACGTGGCGCGAATCGTCATGGGTCAGAAGACATGGGCCGATCGGTTTTTTGATCCGATCGATAACGCGCTCTATCTGCTCATCGGCCGCAAAGTGACCAGCCTGCCGATGGATTGGAAGGCTTACACCTTCCACATGCTGGCGGCCAACCTGGGCATGGCGTTGTTGATCTTCGTTGTTTATTCATTCCAGGATTATCTGCCGCTCAATCAATTGAACTTTCCCGGCATGGAGGCCTTCCAGGCCTTCAACACGGCGATCAGCTTCATCACCAACACCAACTGGCAGAGCTTTGCCGGCGAGACCACGCTGTCGAACTTCAGCCAGATGGGCGGCATCACCTTCCCGATGTTTACCTCGGCGACAACAGGCTTCGTCGTCGCCATGGCGTGGATCCGCGCTTTCACCGTCACCAACGGCGGCTCCGATCTCGGCAATTTCTATCGCGACCTGATCCGATTCATCACCCGCGTGTTGCTGCCGATCTGTTTCGTGATCGCCTTGGTGATGATCAGCCAAGGCGCGGTGCAGACGCTCGCTGCCAGCTTCGTCGCCCACACGCTGCAGGGAAGCGATCAAACCATCGTCGTTGGGCCGGTCGCTTCGCAGGGTACGATCGAACTCCTCGGCACCAATGGCGGCGGCTTCTACGGCGTCAACGCGGCGCATCCATTCCAAAATCCGACGCCGATCACGAACATCATGCTCATCGTGATGATGGCGCTGTTGCCCGCCTCGATCGTGGTCACCTTTGGCGAAATGATCGGCAATCGCCGGCAAGGCTGGGTGCTCTACGGCGTGATGGCCACGCTGGTGGTGCTGTTTCTGCTGCTTTGTGTCATCCCCGAGCAGAGCGGCACGCCGACGCTGGCGCATACCGGCATCGAGACCGGCGCCACCGCGGACCAGCCCGGCGGCAACATGGAGGGCAAAGAAGTCCGCTTCGGTGTCGCCGCGAGCAGTCTCTTTGCCGACATCACGACCGGCTTCACGACGGGCGCGGTGAATTCCGCCCATGACAGCTACACGCCGCTGCCCGGCATTTCCATGTTCGGCCAGATGATGCTGCAATGCGTTTTCGGCGGCAAAGGCATCGGGTTCTTGAATGCACTGATCTATGGCCTGATCGCGGTTTTCGTGGCTGGGCTGATGGTCGGCCGTACGCCTGAGTTCCTGGGCAAGAAGATCGAGACGCAAGAGATCATCCTCGTTTCGCTGGCGCTGCTGATCCATCCGCTCGTTATCCTTTCCTCGACCGGCTGGTCGGTAGTCGCTCCTTCTGCGCTGTCCTCGCTCGGCAACAGCGGCATTCACGGCTATTCCGAAATCCTTTACGCCTTCACCTCGGGAGCGGCCGACAACGGCTCGGCCTTTGCCGGTCTCAACTCCAACACTCCGTGGTTCAATCTCGGCACCGCCGCCGTCATCTTTATCGGCCGCTATCCGCCGATCATTTTTCTCATGGGCGTGGCGGGATCGGTTGCGCGCAAGCCGACGACGCCGCCGACGACGAGCACGCTGCGCACCGATACGGCGATGTTCGGCGTGTTCTGGTTCGCCGCGATCCTGATCGTCGGTGCGCTGACCTTCTTCCCGGCTCTGGTGCTTGGACCATTCGCTGAATTCTTCGCCATGAAGGCCGGACTTGTCTTTTGATCCGCCGGCTTGACGCCCCTGGAAAAAATGATGGCGCCCAGAACAGAAAAAATCGCAAAGTCCCAGGCGTTGGGCGCGACCTTCCGCGGCGTGCGAGTCCGGGGCGGCTATACGCCCGAGCTGTTTTTCGGAGCATTGAAGGATTCGCTGTTGAAATTCGACCCGCGCGTGCAGATCCGCAATCCGGTGATGTTCGTCGTATGGCTTGGAACACTGGTGACACTGTCGCTCGCGATCCAGCCGGACTTGTTCGGCCCGTCGAGCGCATCTCACCTCTATAACGGCATCGTCACGGCGGTACTCGCGCTCACCGTCTGGTTCGCCAATTATGCGGAAGCGCTGGCCGAGGGACGGGGCAAGGCGAAGGCCACGGCATTGCGGCAAACCCGATCCGACCTTGTCGGCGTGCGCGTGCTGGAGGACGGCAGCAGGGAGAAGGTCTCAGCCACCGAATTGCGCAGAGGCGATCTTATCCGCGTGGAGAAAGACGATGTCGTGCCGGCGGACGGCGATGTCGTCGAGGGCGTAGCCTACGTCAACGAAGCCGCCATCACCGGGGAGTCGGCACCGGTTTTGAAAGAACCCGGAACCGACATGTTCTCGTCGGTCACCGCCGGGACGACCGTCATTTCCGATTGGCTGAAGGTTCGCGTCTCCACCGATCCCGGCGGCTCTTTCCTCGATCGCATTATCCACCTCGTCGAAGGCGCCAAACGCCAGAAAACGCCGAATGAAATCGCGCTTACCGTGCTCCTTTCCGTCTTGACGCTGATCTTCGTCATCGTCGTTGCGGCCATGGCGCCGGTTGCCACCTATCTGCAGGCGCAAATCAACGTCGCCGATCTGATCGCCCTGCTGGTGGCGCTGATTCCGACGACGATCGCCGCGCTGTTGTCCGCCATCGGCATTGCGGGGATGGACCGCACGATGCGATTCAACGTGCTGGCGATGTCCGGCAAAGCCGTGGAGACCGCCGGCGACGTTCAGACGCTGCTTCTCGACAAGACCGGAACGATCACCACCGGCAATCGCGAGGCCAGCGATTTCCTTCCATCGTCAGGTCATCAGCCCAGCGAATTGGTTCAGGCGGCGTTCCTTGCGTCTTACTTCGACACGACGCCGGAAGGGCGATCCGTCGTCGCCGTTTGCGCTTCGCGCGGAGCACTGCCGCCGGCGGGCCTCGACCAGGCCAGGGGGCTGGAGTTTTCCGCGGTGACCCGGATGAGCGGCACCGACCTGGCCGACGGCAGCATCGTCCGCAAAGGCGCCGTGAGCGCGGTGCTCCGCCATGTTGCCGAGCGCTTCGGCACGTCGGCGCCGCCCGACCTGCAGGCCATCGCCGACGGCGTGGGGAAGAAGGGAGCGACGCCGCTCGCCGTCAGTGTCAACGGCGACGTGGTCGGTATTGTCGCGCTCGCGGATAAACTCAAGCCCGGGATCCGCGAACGTATCCTCGAGCTGCGAAAAATGGCCGTGCGCACAATCATGATCACCGGCGACAATCCGGTTACTGCGCGTACGATCGCGGCCGAGGCCGGCGTCGACGATTTCGTCGCCGAAGTGACCCCCGAAGAGAAGCTGCAGGTCGTGCGCCGAGAACAAAGCCAGGGGCGGCTGGTGGCAATGACCGGCGACGGCACCAATGACGCGCCGGCATTGGCGCAGGCAGATGTGGGCCTGGCGATGAATTCGGGAACTATGGCGGCCAAAGAGGCGGCAAACCTCGTCGATCTTGATTCCGATCCGACAAAACTCACCGACCTCGTCGCCATCGGCAGGCAAATGCTGATGACCCGCGGCGCGCTGACGACCTTCTCCATCGCCAACGATGTGGCGAAATATTTCGCCATCATCCCGGCGATGTTTATCCTGGCGCTACCGGGCCTCGCGGCCCTCAACGTCATGAACCTGGCGACACCGCGCAGCGCCGTGCTCTCGGCGCTGATCTTCAACGCCCTGATCATTCCGCTGCTCATTCCACTGGCGTTGCGCGGCGTGCGTTTCCGGGTGCAGACGGCGGAAAGTCTGTTTCACCGCAATTTGTGGATTTACGGCGTCGGCGGGTTGGTCGCGCCCTTTGTCGGCATCAAGCTGATCGACCTTTTGATCGCATCGCTGGTTTGAGAGGGGCTCGACATGCTCGATTACCTAAGTGGGGCGGTTCGTCTGTCGCTGGTGACCTTCGTGCTCTGCGGCTTTGTCTATCCCTTCGCCGTTACCGGATTTGGTCAATTGCTGATGCCTTACCAGGCCAACGGCAGCATCGAACGGAATGCCGACGGGCGGACCATCGGTTCTCATCTGATCGGGCAAGAATGGAACGATCCGCAATGGTTCCATGGCCGCCCATCGGCAACGGTTGCGCCCGATCCAAAAGACCCCGCAAAAAACGTTGACGCGCCCTACAATGCCGCGAACACGACGGCTTCGAACCTCGGCCCGACCAGCAAGGCGCTACGGGACCGCCTGACCACCGACCGCAAGACCCTCGAAGAGGCCCAACCCGAGCTCACCGGCAGGCTCCTGCCCGCCGATATGTTGACGACTTCCGGCTCCGGCCTCGACCCCGACATCACGCCGGCCAATGCTTCGCTGCAGATCGCGCGCGTTGCACGCGCCCGCAACGTCGCGCCCGAGCGGATTGCGGCCCTCGTCGAGCAACATGTGAGGCCTCGCAGCCTGTGGATTTTCGGCGAGCCGCGCGTCAACGTTTTCGAGTTGAACCTTGCGCTGGAGAAGTCGTTCCAGTGAAATAACTGATGCCAGCCAACCTGGCTCTGTCCTCTCGGCCGCGTGGGCATCGTGAGGAGATTCAATAACTTACAGGCCACCGTTGAATGTCTGCCGGCGGCGATCTTTATGGGATTCCTATAACCCGTTCGGCAAGCTAATCTCGAATTCCTATGCAAAGGATGACAGCTAATCGCGCGTGAACGGTCGGCAGTCTTCCCATCGTGACGCAGGTCAAGGTTAGGCGCCGCACCAAGTCGTTTGTTGTATTGTCAAAGCCCGAGTCATTGCCCTGGGGGGCGATGACCATTCGCACGGAGAATCGCCATGATCGACCTCGCCATGCTGGCGATCGGGTTCGTCTTTTTCGCGCTGTCTATCGGCTACGTCTACGCCTGCGATAAGCTTTGAAGGTTGCCCGCCATGATGTTTGATTATTCGCTCGCCGGCCTCGTCACCCTTGGGCTGCTCGTTTACCTGACCTACGCCTTGCTCAAGCCCGAGCGGTTCTGAACGGACAAAATCCATGACCTTTATCGGCTGGGTCCAGATCCTGCTCTTCTGCGCGATTATCGTCGCCATCGTGCCTCCGCTCGGTGCGTATATGACCCGCGTGTTCGGCGGCGAGCGCACATTTCTTTCGCCGGTCTTCCGCCCGGTCGAGCGCGCGATCTACAAAATCGCCGGCGTCGACGAGCGGCAGGAGCAACACGCGGTCAGCTATACGATCGGCATGCTGTTGTTCCACGCCGGCGGTTTTCTCATTCTCTATGTGCTGATGCGCGTGCAGGCCGGCTTGCCGTTCAATCCGGCTGAGCAGTCGGCGGTCGCGCCCGACCTCTCCTTCAACACCGCGGTGAGCTTCATCACCAACACCAACTGGCAGAACTACGGCGGCGAAAGCACGATGTCCTACCTCGTGCAGATGCTCGGCCTTACCCACCAGAACTATTTGTCGGCCGCGACCGGCATCGTGCTTGCGCTCGCCCTGATCCGCGGTTTCGCCCGGCATTCGGTCCGCACCGTCGGCAATTTCTGGGTCGATATCACGCGCTGCACGCTCTACATCCTGATTCCGATCTGCGTGCCGTACGCGCTGTTCCTGGTCTGGCAGGGCATTCCGCAGACGCTGGGTCCCTACGTCGACGCCACGACGCTCGAAGGTGCCAAGCAGACCATCGCCGTCGGTCCGGTCGCCTCGCAAATCGCCATCAAGATGCTGGGCACCAACGGCGGCGGCTTTTTCAACGCCAACGCCGCCCATCCGTTCGAAAACCCGACCGCGCTCTCGAACTACGTGCAGATGATTTCGATTTTCGCGCTCGGCGCGTCACTGACCAACGTGTTCGGCCGCATGGTCGGCAACCAGCGTCAGGGTTGGGCGGTGCTGGCGGTCATGGGCGTCCTCTTCATCGGCGGCGTCGCCGCCTGCTACGCCGCCGAAGCGCATGGCAACGACCTCCTCAACGCGCTCGGACTGACCGGCGGCAACATGGAAGGCAAGGAAGTCCGGTTCGGCATTGTTGGCTCGGCGCTGTTCGCCGTCATCACCACGGCGGCCTCGTGCGGCGCGGTCAACGCCATGCACGATTCCTTCACCGCGCTCGGCGGCATGATCCCGCTGATCGACATCGAACTCGGCGAGATTATCGTCGGCGGCGTCGGTTCCGGCATGTACGGCATGCTACTCTTCGTCATCATCTCGATCTTCGTCGCCGGCCTGATGGTCGGGCGCACGCCGGAATATGTCGGCAAGAAAATCGAAGCCAAGGAAGTGAAGATGGCCATGCTCGCCATCCTGATCCTGCCGCTGATGTATCTCGGCTGGACCGCGGTGGCGATGATGGTGCCCTCCGCGGTCGCGGCGATGGGCAATCCCGGGCCGCACGGCTTCACCGAGGTGCTCTACGCCTACACGTCACAGGACGGCAACAACGGGTCGGCGTTCGCCGGGCTGAGCGCCAATACGTTGTTCTATAATGTCAGCGGCGCCATGGCGATGTTCGTCGGCCGCTTCTGGATGATCATCCCCACCATGGCCATCGCCGGCTCGCTCGCCGCCAAGAAATCGGTGCCGCCGTCCGCGGGCACGTTCCCGACCACGGGCGCTTTGTTCGTCGGCCTCGTTGTCGGCGTGATCGTCATCGTCGGCGGCCTCACCTTCTTTCCCGCGTTGGCGCTGGGTCCGATCGTCGAGCAGCTCGCGATCAACGCCGGCACGCTGTTTTCAGCGAATTAGCCTCGGAGCGACTGAGATGGAAACTTCCCACCTGCGCCGGAGCATGCCGGTTTCGGCGCTGTTCGATCCGAAGATCGTCGTGCCGGCCATCGGCTCCGCCTTCGTCAAGCTCGATCCGCGGGCACTGATGAAGAATCCGGTGATGTTTGTGCTGGAAATCGTCACCGCGCTGACCACGGTGATCCTGATCCGCGATCTTGTGACCGGCGGCGCCGCTATCGCCTTCGAATTCCAGATCATCCTCTGGCTGTGGTTCACGGTGCTGTTCGCCAACTTCGCCGAAGCCGTCGCCGAGGGCCGCGGCAAGGCGCAGGCCGAAACTCTGCGCCGCCAGCGCACCGAAACCCAAGCCAAGCTGGTCAGCGGCTCCGGCGACTCGCAGAGCTACCGGCTTGTCCCCTCGACCGCGCTCAAAGTCGGCGACATCGTGTTGGTCGAAGCCGGCGACACCATTCCCTCGGACGGCGAGGTGATCGTTGGCATGGCCTCGGTCAATGAAGCGGCGATCACCGGCGAGTCGGCGCCGGTGATCCGCGAATCGGGCGGCGACCGTTCCGCGGTCACCGGCGGCACCCAGGTCCTTTCCGACTGGATCCGCGTGCGCATCACCGCCGCGCCCGGCTCGACCTTCCTCGATCGCATGATCCGGCTGGTCGAAGGCGCCGAGCGGCAAAAGACGCCGAACGAGATCGCGCTCAACATTTTGCTGATCGGCTTGACCATCATTTTCGTGTTCGCCACCGCCACGATCCCGAGCTATGTCGCCTATGCCGGCAGCACGATCTCGGTCGTCGTCCTGGTGGCGCTGTTCGTGACGCTGATCCCGACGACGATCGGCGCGCTCCTTTCGGCGATCGGCATTGCCGGCATGGATCGTCTCGTCCGCTTCAACGTGCTCGCCATGTCCGGCCGCGCCGTCGAGGCCGCCGGAGATGTCGACACGCTCCTCCTCGACAAGACCGGCACCATCACGCTCGGCAATCGCCAGGCCACGGAATTCAAGCCGCTGCACGGCGTCAGCGAGCAGGAATTGGGCGATGCCGCCCAGCTGGCATCGCTCGCGGACGAAACTCCCGAGGGCCGCTCCATCGTCGTCCTGGCGAAAGAGAAATACGGCATCCGCGGCCGCGAGCTTGCCGAGCTGCAAGCCAACTTCATCCCCTTCAGCGCCCAGACCCGGATGAGCGGCGTCGAGATCGGCTCCTCCTGGGTGCGCAAAGGTGCGGTCGACGCGATCTTGAACTATCTCAGCAGATCGCCGGCCGTGGTCGGCGCCGGCGGCGCGGTGCAGGCGCTGCGCCCGAATCTGAGCGGCGAGACGGTGGCCGAAGTGACGGCGATCACCGACGGGATCGCGAAATCCGGCGGCACGCCGCTCGCCGTCGCCAAGGATAATCAGCTGCTTGGCGTCATTCATCTCAAGGACATCGTCAAGGGCGGCATCCGCGAGCGCTTTGCCGAATTGCGCCGCATGGGCATTCGCACCGTCATGATCACCGGCGACAATCCGATGACCGCCGCGGCGATTGCGGCGGAAGCCGGGGTCGACGATTTCCTGGCGCAGGCCACGCCCGAAGACAAGCTGCGGCTGATCCGCGACGAGCAGGGCAAGGGCAAGCTCGTCGCCATGTGCGGCGACGGCACCAACGACGCGCCGGCGCTGGCGCAAGCCGACGTCGGCGTCGCCATGAATACCGGCACCCAGGCCGCCCGCGAGGCCGGCAACATGATCGACCTCGACTCCAATCCGACAAAGCTGATCGAGATCGTCGAGATCGGCAAGCAGCTGTTGATGACGCGTGGCGCGCTGACCACGTTCTCGATCGCCAATGACGTGGCGAAGTATTTCGCCATCATCCCGGCGATGTTCGTCGCTTTCTACCCGCAGCTGCAGACGTTGAACATCATGCGGTTGGCGACGCCGCAGAGCGCCATCCTCTCGGCGATCATCTTCAATGCGCTCATTATCGTCGCGCTCATCCCGCTGTCGCTGAAAGGCGTGCGCTATCGTCCGATCGGCGCCGCCTCGCTGCTTCGCCGCAACCTTTGGATCTACGGCTTCGGCGGCGTTGTCATTCCATTTCTCGCCATCAAGGCCATCGACCTCGTGGTCACGGCCTTGCACTTTGCTTGAGGGAGAATACTCCGATGCTGCGCGAAATCCGTCCGGCGATCGTGGTTCTCGTCGCGCTAACGCTGATCACCGGGTTGGTTTATCCGCTGGCGATGACCGGCATCGCTCAGGTCATTTTCCCCTATCGCGCCCAGGGCAGCCTGATCAAGCGCGACGGCGAGGTCGTGGGTTCCGAGCTGATCGGCCAGCAATTCGTTGGCGACAAGTATTTCCACGGCCGACCCTCGGCGACCACCGCGCCCGATCCGGCCGATTCGACCAAGACGGTGGCGGCGCCCTATAACGCCGCCAATTCCGGCGGATCGAATCTCGGTCCCTCCAACAAGGCGCTGATCGACCGCGTGCAGGGCGACATCGAGACGCTGCACAAGGAGAATCCTTCGGCTTCGATTCCGGCCGATCTGGTAACCACGTCGGGCAGCGGGCTCGATCCCGAGATATCGCCCGAGGCCGCTTACTTCCAGGTTCCCCGTGTTGCCAAGGCGCGCAACTTGCCCGAAGATCAGGTGCGCAGGCTCGTCAGCGATCATGTCACGGACCGCTCACTCGGCATTTTAGGCGAGCCGCGCGTCAACGTGCTGCTGCTCAATCTCGCGCTTGACCGGCTGTCCGCCGGCTAGAGCGGAGAACGCGAACTTCGAAAGATCTGATCACTGATGGCCGATCAACGGCGCGATTCCGATCATCGGCCCTCGCCGGAAGCCCTGCTCGAGGCGGCGCGCCGCGAGGAAGGCCGGATCGGCAAGCTCAGAATCTTTGTCGGCGCCGCACCGGGTGTCGGCAAGACCTACGAAATGCTGGAACAGGCGCGCGCCCGCAAGAAAGACGGTTACGATGTCGTCGTCGGCATCGTCGAAACTCACGGCCGCCGGGACACCGAAGCTTTGCTGGAAGGTCTGGAGACCGTTCCGCGGCGGCATGTCGAATACAAAGGCCAACAGCTCGAGGAAATGGACCTCGACGCCATCATCGAGCGGCGGCCGCAGATCGCGCTGGTCGACGAGCTGGCGCACACCAACGCCGAAGGCAGCCGCCATCCCAAGCGCTATCTCGACGTCGAAGAGCTGATGAGCCGCGGCATCGACGTCTATACGACGGTCAACATCCAGCACATCGAGAGCCTCAACGATGTGGTGGCGCAGATCACCCATGTGCGCGTGCGCGAAACCGTGCCCGACGCGGTGTTCGACCGGGCCGACGCGGTCGAACTGGTCGATCTCACGCCGGACGATCTGATCCAGCGGCTCAAGGAAGGCAAAGTTTATGTCCCCCGGCAGGCCGAGCGCGCGCTGGAACACTTTTTCTCGCCGGCCAACCTCACCGCGCTGCGCGAGCTCGCTCTGCGTCGGACCGCCGAGCGGGTGGACGAACAATTGCTCACGGAAATGCAGGCGCACGCCATTAAGGGTCCCTGGGCGGCGGGCGAACGCATCCTCGTCTGCATCAGCGACGATCCGCGCTCCGCCGGCCTCGTCCGCTACGCCAAGCGGTTGGCCGACCGCCTGCATGGGCCGTGGGTAGCGCTTTACGTCGAGGGACGGCGCAGCCTTCAGCTCACCGAGGAGGAGCGTGACCGTATCGCCGACACGCTCCGGCTTGCCGAGGCGCTCGGTGGCGAGGCCATCACGCTTCCCGCCGCCGCCGGCAACATCGCCACCGACGTGATCGGTTACGCCCAAGCCAACAATGTGACGCAGATCGTCATCGGCAAATCCGAGCGCACGCGCTGGTTCGAGATTCTGCACGGTTCCGTCGTGCACGATCTCGTTCGCCGCTCCGGCAATATCAGCGTCCAGGTCATTGCCGGCGACACGATCGAAGGCGAGCCGATCCCAAAAAAGACGATTCGCGCTGCCGAGCGCGAGACCACTTTCGATCCGGCGCCTTACGTGCTTGCCCTACTGGCCGTGGCGCTGGCGCTCGTTTGCGCGGAAGTGATCGAGCCGTGGTTCGACGTCAAGAGCGTCGATCTGGTATTTTTGACCGCGATCGTCGCCGTCGCCGTCCGGCTCGGCCTGTGGCCGTCGCTCTTGGCGAGCGTCGCCTCATCGCTTGCCTACAATTACTTCTTCCTGCCGCCGATCTACACGTTCACGATCGCCGACCCGACCAATGTCGCGGCGTTTGTGTTCTTCACAATCGTGGCCATTCTCGTTTCCACCGTCGCCGCGCGCGGCCGCACGGAGACGGTTGCGGCGATGGACCGGGCGCGCGCTACCGAATCGCTCTATTCGTTCAGCCGCAAGCTCGCCGGCACGGCAACGCTCGACGACGTGCTGTGGGCCACGGCCTATCAAACCGCGCTGATGCTCAAAGTCCGCGTCGTGCTGCTGTTACCCGAGCGCGGCACGATTGCGGTCCGCGCGGGCTATCCGCCGGAGGACATTCTCGACGAAGCCGATCTTGCTGCGGCGAAATGGGCTTGGGAAAACGATCATGCCGCCGGCCGCGGCTCCGACACGCTTCCGGGGGCAAAGCGTTTGTTCCTGCCGATGCATACCGGGCGCGGCGCGGTCGGCGTGATGGGGATCGACAGCGACAAGCCTGGCCCGCTGCTGACGCCCGATCAGCGGCGGTTGCTGGATGCGCTGCGCGATCAGGGCGCGCTCGCTATCGAGCGCGTGCGGCTGGTCGAGGAGATGGACCGCGTCCAGCGCGCCGCCGAGACCGAGCGGTTGCGCTCGGCGCTGCTCACCTCCATCTCGCACGATCTGAAGACGCCACTCGCCTCGGTATTGGGCGCGGCCGGGGCGCTGCGCGACCTCGGCGACAAGCTCGGCACCGCCGAGAAAGCGGACCTACTGACCACGATCATCGACGAATCCGAACGGCTCAACCGCTTCATCGCCAACCTGCTCGACATGACCAAGCTTGAGTCCGGCGCGGTCGCGCCCAATGTGGCGCTGCATGATGTTGGCGAGATCGTCGGCAGCGCCTTGCGCCGCGCCGGCCGCATCCTTGCGCACCATAAGATCGAACTGGAGCTGGCGCCGGATTTGCCGATGCTTGAGCTCGATGCCGTTCTGTTCGAACAGGTGTTGTTCAATCTCCTCGACAACGCCGCCAAATATGCCCCGCCGGAGACGACGATCCGCATCCAGGGCTGGCGGAATGCGGAAACCGTGTGCCTGCGCGTGCTCGATGAAGGAAGCGGGATTCCGGCCGCGGACCTCGATCACATCTTCGATAAATTCTATCGCGCCCAGAAGACCGATCATGTTCGTGCCGGTACCGGGCTCGGGCTTGCCATCTCACGCGGCTTCGTCGAAGCCATGCACGGCACCATCGTCGCGGCGAACCGCACCGACCGCAGCGGCGCGGCTTTCACCATCAGCCTGCCGATCCCGCGCCAGCGGCAAAGCCTGGGGGTCGCCGCATGACCGCCGCTCCGCTCCGCGTCCTGGTGATCGACGACGAACCGCCGATCCGCAAGCTCCTGCGCATGGGGCTGACCGCGCAAGGCTACCAGACGCTCGAAGCGCACAACGCAAAGACGGCGCTCGAGCTTCTTAACCAAGCTCCGGATCTGATTATTCTCGATCTCGGCCTGCCCGACGCCCATGGCCACGATCTGCTGGCGATGATCCGCGCGCGCAACGAGAGTGTTCCCATCGTCGTGTTGTCGAGCCGCAGCGACGAGGCCGGCAAAGTCCAGGCGCTCGATCTCGGCGCCGACGATTACGTCACCAAACCGTTCGGCATGGACGAACTGCTGGCCAGGATGCGCGCGGCGTTGCGCCATCAATTGCAGACCCACGGCGAGCGGCCGATCTTCCGGGTCGGCGAGCTTTCCGTCGATCTCGTTCGCCGCGTCGTCAAAGTCGGCGACAAGGAGGTGAAGCTTTCACCGAAGGAATACGATCTGCTGCGCGTGCTCGTTCAGCATGCGGGCAAGGTGCTCACGCATAAATTCCTGCTCGGCGAGTTATGGGACGATTTGACCGACGCCCAATATCTGCGGGTCTACGTCCGTCAGCTGCGGCAAAAAATCGAGGTCGATCCGGAACGGCCGCAGTTTATCCTCACCGAAACCGGGATCGGCTATCGGATGCGCGCTCCCGATTGACCGCCGGGGAAATCGCAGCTTCAACCTCAATGCAATGGCGTCCACGCAGTATCGCTTGGCATGAAAATCTCCGACTTTCTGTCGCCGACCGCCGTGTCCGCGGATGCCACGTTTTCCGACAAGCAGAGGCTTTTGGAAGCGCTGGCGCGTAAGGCCGGGCCAGCTGTCAATATCTTGCCGGATCGGCTGCTCGCCGACCTGCTCAAGCGCGAGCAACTCGGGTCGACGGGAATGGGCGGCGGCGTGGCGATACCGCATGCGCGCTATCACGAGCTCGAAAAACCGTTCGGCATGCTGTTGCGGTTGCGCAAGCCGATCGACTTCGACGCGGTGGATGGTAATCCGGTCGACATCGTCTGCCTGCTGCTGCTGCCGGATGCGCCCGGCCGCGACCGGCTCGGCGCGCTGGCGAGCATCGCCCGCAAGCTTCGGGATCCGGCCGCCGTGGCGGCGTTGCGGGGCGCCCGTGACAGCGCGAAACTATACCGCGCAATGACCGCCGACTGATCGGCGCATGCCGCCGTTGCCGCCGACTTCGCGGCAGGCCATATAGCCGGATGGAGAGGTTCAAGCAGGGAGCAAGGGACCTATGACCGACGCCCATTCGGCCGATGAACTTGTTTTCTACACCAACCCGAGGTCGCGCGGCCGTATCGTGCGCTGGATGCTCGAGGAGATCGGCCAACCTTATCGCACCGAAGTGCTCGACTTTGGCACCAGTATGAAAACGCCGGCCTATCTCGCCATCAACCCCATGGGCAAGGTGCCGGCGTTGCGTCATGGCGACGTCGTGGCGACCGAGGCAGGCGCGATTTGCGCCTATCTTGCCGATGCATTTCCGCAGGCTGGCCTCGCGCCGCCGCCGGCCGACCGTCTTCGTGCGCCTTATTATCGCTGGATGTTCTTTGCGGCCGGACCGATCGAGGCGGCCATCAGTAACAAGAATTTTGGTTTCGTTGTGCCGCCGGAACGCGAGTCTACCATCGGCTACGGCAGCTTCGATCGTGTCATGAAGACGATCGAAGAGGCGGTATCGAGCAAAAATTATCTGGTCGGCGACAACTTTACCGCGGCCGACGTTTATTGCGGCTACGCGCTCGGGTTTGGCTTGATGTTCGGAACGATCGAAAAGCGTCCGGCCTTCGAGAGCTACTGGAAGCGCATCAGCGCCCGCCCGGCCTTTGCGCGCGCCCGGCAAATCGACGACGCGCTGATACCGAAGGCGGCGAGCTAAAGCGCGGCGTCACGGCAGCCGCATCAGCGGTTCGCCGACGCGCACAACGGCGCCGTCGCGGACGTTCTCGCACAGGGTGAAGCCTGCGGGCGCGAAAACGATGATCGTCGAGCCGTGCTCGAACCAGCCGAGTTCGTCGCCTTTGCGAAACGGCGCGTCGCAGGCCATGACGTTTGGCCCGCGGTGCCGGAGACTCAAGGGATCATCGAGGCAATGCAGGCGAATGCCGGCAACCAGAATGGCGGCGACCGCCACCAACGTCACCGGCTGGGCATTTGCTGAAAGTCTGGTTCGGACCACTGCGCGTTCGTTCCTGCAGAACAGCCGCTCAATGCGCTTGAGCGTGATCGGATTGACGTTCCAGGTATCGCCGGAAACGTAAATCACCCCTTCGACGCGGCAGTCATGCGGCGCATGGAAGCGGTGATACATGCTCGACTTGAGCCGCAGCGTGGCATAACAGCCGTCACGGTGCGCCTCGACGAGATCGCGGTCACAAAGCAGGTCTTCGAGCGAATAAGGAAATCCCTTGGCCTGGTAGAGGACGGTGCCGGCAATCCTGCCGCAGGCGCCGACAATGGCGTCGCACGGACTGACAAGAATATCGGGTCGGGCGTCGATCGGCCGCGCACCCTCCTTAAGCTCGCGGGTAAAGCAATCGTGCATGCTGCGGAATTGCGTCGTCTTTGCCTCGCGCAAATCGAGGTCGGAAAACAGCCGCCACAGCCCGATCGACAGGTCGCGGACCAGAGGCTGCTCGATGCGGCTGAACCAGCCGATGAATTGCGTGGCGAGCCGCCGCGGGATGCGGTTGGTCAGGAGGAAATTGATGTCCTCCTGCTCGAATACGCGCAAGAGCTGCGCACGGACCGTCACGGCGCTGTCAAATCCGGCGGGTAAACCCCGATTCGATGGCTGCGGGCGAAGCGACATAGGCCATGGCGACTTGGGCCAGCACTTTGGCCATGACGACACTGGCGCTCTACGGGGCGGGCGGCGCGGCGCTCGCGACCTCGCTGGTGAAGCTGCGGCGGCGGCTCGACCTGTCCCAGGCCAAGCATCGATCGCTCGCCGGACATGCGCGGATTGCGCGCCGGCTCGCCGCCTTCCTGCCCTTCTACGATTACGATGAAGCGAGATTCTTTTGTTCCGACGGCGCGCCCGCGGACGTGGTGGCGCGCCGGCGCGCGGGCTTCGAGCGGCTTTCCGCGCTCTACAAGACGCGCTTTGCCGCGACCATCCGGCAGACTGCGGAAGCCGCCGAAAGCATTTCCGACCTGCAATTCACCGACGCTTACCGGGTGCCTTTCCAGTATCGCCGGCACGTGCAGCTCCACCTGCCCTCCGCCGCCTTCATGCAATCGAGCGCCGGCGTGACCGTCACCGACCTCGACGGCAACCGCTTTTACGACGTCAGCGGCTCCTATGGCGTCAACGTGCTCGGCTACAATTTCTACAAGGGGGCCATCGAGCGCGGCGCTTCGCGGGTGCGCACGCTTGGCCCGGTGCTCGGTCCCTATCACCCTTTGATCGTCGAGAATGTGAAGCTGTTGAAGGAGATTTCCGGCCTCGACGAAGTCTCCTTCCATATGTCGGGCACCGAAGCGGTCATGCAGGCCGTGCGGCTCGCGCGCTACCACACGCGGCGGTCGCATCTGGTGCGGTTTTGCGGTGCCTATCACGGCTGGTGGGGGGACGTGCAGCCGGGCATCGGCAATCCGATGCCGGCGCATGAGACCTATACGCTGACCGATATGTCCGAGAACACGCTGCGCGTGATCGCCTCGCGGCGCAATATTGCCTGCGTGCTGGTCAATCCGCTGCAAGCCCTGCATCCGAACGCTTCGGCGCCGAGCGATTCCGCTCTGCTCGACAGCGGCCGCCGCGCCCATTTCGACAAGAACGCCTACGCCACGTGGCTCAGGCGCCTGCGGGAGGTCTGCACCGCGCGCAATATCGTGCTCATCTTCGACGAGGTGTTCGTTGGCTTTCGCCTCGCCCCAGGCGGTGCCCAGGGCTATTTCGGCGTGCGCGCCGACCTCGTCACCTACGGCAAAACGCTTGGCGGCGGTCTGCCGATCGGCGTCGTCGCCGGCCGCGCCGAACTGATGCGGCGCTTTCGCGACGAGCGCCCGGCCGATATCTGTTTTGCCCGCGGCACGTTCAACTCGCACCCTTACGTGATGGCGGCGATGAACGAATTCCTCCGCCACTTGCAGACGCCGGAGGGCCAGGCGATCTATAGCGACCTCGACGACATCTGGAACACGCGCGCGCGCCGGCTCAACGAGCGTTTGCGCAACGAGGCGCTGCCGGTCGAAGTCGCCAATATGTCGTCGATCTGGACGGTCCGTTACACCGAGCCCTCGCGCTACAACTGGATGCTGCAATATTATCTGCGCGCCGAGGGCCTGGCGCTGAGCTGGGTCGGCACCGGCCGGTTGATCTTCAGCCTCGACTACACCGACGCCGATTTCGCCGCCGTCGCCGATCGCTTTGTCGCCGCCGCGCGCGCTATGAAGGCTGACGGCTGGTGGTGGCATAATCCTTCCCTGACCGACAGGTCGATCAGGCGGGCGATCCTCAAGGAGATCATTGCCCGCCGCTTGTTTGCCTGACGTCATTGCCAGCCATGAGCGGCCGCCTTCACGTCAGATGCGGCGCCTCTTCCGCTTCTTCTTCGTCCCACTCGGGTTCGGCATGAATGCCGCGGTCGATCAATTCGCCGCGCAACAAAGCGAGCGGCGCCTTGTGGTAGAGCTTGATGTCGTGGAACGGGTCGGTGAGGATTTTGGTTGCCCAGACCAGCCCGGTCTGCACGTCCTTGATCAGGAATAATTGCACGGTGCGGAACAGCACTCCACCGATGCCGATGGCGAGCCAGATCTCGGCGACGTGGCGGATGAACTCGGCTGTGCCAGCCGCCGGCGTGAAGACGCCGAAGAACGTCGGGTCGAAATAGAGCGGCACCGGCGACAGCGCCCAGATGGTCAGCAACACGACCTTACGGCGCAGATTGTAGCCGACCTTGATCTCTTCCTTGTATTCGTGGCTGGCATTGTTGACCACGTCGTACTCCTTGGGCTCGAAGAAGAAATGCCCAGACTGGCGTGTGGTCATCGCCACCAGCCAGCCGGCGAGCGCCGCTATGGCCGGATCCTTGAATATCATCACATAAGAAAACAAAAAACTGATGGCACTGACGAGGTGCAGCGACTGATTGATACGGCTGTGGTGATAGTAGCGATGATCGTCCCAGCGCTGGGTCCGCAAAGCGGCAAGAAAACCTGCCATCTCTCTCTCCCCCGACATGAAGACATCACGTCTCGGTATGGCGATTCGGTGAATCCCCTGTGACAGCAACGAAAATGTCACCTTAAGGATTGCCGCGGCGGCGGCTGCTCAGTGCGAGGCACGCGCGTCCGCATAGGCCTCTCGCGGTGTGCTCGCGCGCGCCTGCCCGCTTGCCTCGTCCTTGGCGAAACGGATGAGGCAGAAGTGCCCGAGCGGCGGCATGGCGCGCCGTTCGATGAGGCGAACGCCCTCGGTCCGCGCCGCCCAGCTTGCGTAGCGCTCGAAGGAGAATTCCGTGCGCCAGCCGAGCTTGCGCGCCGCGGGCGCGAACCAGTGTTCGAGCGAGCGCCGCAAACCCGCCTCGGCGCCGACCCGGCTCACCAGCACAATCTCGCCGCCGGGCTTCAAAACGCGAGCGAATTCATCGAGCGTCGCTTCGGGATTCGGCGCCGTGGTAACTACATATTGCGCGACGACGACGTCGAACGAGTTGTCGGGAAAGGACATATGCTCGGCATCCATCACCCAAAGCCCCTCGACATTATCCAGCTTTAACTCGGCGACCCGTTCCTGCGCCTTCCGCAGCATCGGCTCGGAAATATCGACGCCGCAGAGGCAGCATTGCCGCGAATATTCGGGCAACGAGATGCCGGTTCCGACCCCGACCTCGAGGATGCGTCCGCCGACGCGTTCGGCCGCCGCGATCGCCGCCTGTCGGCCGCGCTCGAACACCGCGCCGAACACCAGGTCATAGACTGGCGCCCAGCGCGCATAGGCATTGGTGACCGTCTGCTTGTCGAGTTCCGCATGCGAAAGGCTGGTCATGTCCGATCCTCTGTTTGCCACGTGATCCGTGGGGCGCGTGTCAGCCGGCGGCGGTTTCCGTGATTGTCATTGCCGGTTCCGGTTCGCGGCTGCCGGCCACTTTGCGCATGTGGCCGAGAAACTGCCGCGCGCTGTTTTCCCAGGAATAGCCGAGCGCAAATTTGCGGCAGGCGTCGCGAGACAAGGTCAGCGCCGCCATGCAGGCGCGGCCGAGGTCTTCGTGCAAAGCGCCGACCGGACGATCGCCGACGACGTCTTTCGGCCCGGTGACGGGGAAGGCGGCGACCGGAACGCCGCTCGCCAGCGCCTCAAGCTGCACGATGCCGAACGTGTCGGTGCGGCTCGGAAAGACAAAGACGTCGGCGGCGGCGAGATGCGCGGCCAAGATACCGTTCTCCAGCGGGCCCAGAAACTTGGCGTCGGGAAACTCACGCTTGAGCTTCTCCTCCTGCGGTCCGGTGCCGATGACGACCTTGGTGCCGGGCAGGTCGAGAGCCAGGAACGCTTCCAGATTTTTTTCGACCGCCACCCGCCCTACGGTCATGAAAACCGGAGGCGGGAAGCCGAGTTTGATGGCGCGGTCGGGCCGGAACAGATCGACATCCACACCACGCGTCCACATGCCCAGATGCCCGAAGCCGCGCTCTTTAAGTTCGCTCATCAGAGACGGCGTCGCCACCATGGTCACGGAGGCGCCGGCGTGAAACCAATGCAGCACCGCGTAAATCATGCTTTCGGGGATCGGCGATCGGGCGGAAATGTATTCCGGGAAGCGCGTCGTGTAGCTGGTCGTGAACGGCCGTCGGTTGCGGCGGCAATAAGCGCGCACGGCAAAGCCGATCGGTCCTTCGGTGGCGATGTGGATGGCGTCGGAATTTGCCGCTTCGATGCGCGCAGCGATCCGGCGCCGGCTCGGCACCGCGAGCCGCAGCCCCGGATAAGTCGGCAACTGGAAGGTGGGGAAACCCTCCGGCGACAGGAACTCGATCGTCGCACCGAGCTTGCCCGCTGCTCGCGCCAGTGAGTTCAGCGTGCGCACCACGCCGTTGACCTGCGGATGCCAGGCGTCGGTGGCCACAAGGATCTTCATCGGGCGCGCGGCGAGTGCCGCCCCTCGTTGCCGAATCACATGCGACAACCATTGCCATTTCATGTCTCAGTCGTGTGACGGCGGCGGCGCGGCGAAAACCAAATTGTTTGGACTCGTAACATTGTTGTTACACTTCGATGAGAATTTGCCGCCGCGAGTCGCGTGACGCCGTTGCTTGCTCCAAGCGCTCATCGCCGCACGCCGAAACGAGACGTGACGAGCAGCATCGGGCAAACGATAACCTCGAGACTCGGGCGCAACACGATCAGCGCCGCCGTCAGCCTGTCGATCGTCGGCGCGGCCGCATTCGCGCTCTACGAATTGCTGCACGACATCGATTTCGGCAAAGTGGTCGCCGCGCTGCGGGCGCAGCCGGTCGGAAAAATCGCCGTCAGCGGTGCCTTCGTGATCGCGAGCTATGTCACGCTGACATTCTACGACCTGTTCGCGCTGCGCACGATCGGCCGGCACAAAGTCCCCTACACCGTCGCCGCGCTGGCGAGCTTCGCCAGCTCCACCATCGGCCACAGTCTCGGCGCCGCCGTGCTCACCGGCGGTCTTATCAGATTGCGGATCTACTCGGCCTGGGGCCTCACTGTCGTCGATATCGGCAAGATCGCTTTCGTCACTGGGATGACCTTTTGGCTCGGCAACGCGTTTTTGCTCGGCGGTGCGACGGCATACGCGCCGGAAGCGGCCGCCGCCGTCGACCACCTGCCGCCATGGATCAACCGGGCGATCGGCGTGGCGGGATTGATCGGCATTGCCTGCTATCTGCTCTGGCTCGCGCCGCGGCCGCGCGCGGTCGGCCGCTCCGGCTGGCGCATCGTGCTGCCCAATTTGCGCTTCACGCTCGTGCAGATCGGCATCGGCGCGCTGGACCTCAGCCTGGTAACGCTGGCCATGTATGTGCTGCTGCCGTCGAGCCCGGCGGTCGGCTTGGTGACCGTGCTCGTCGTCTTCCTGACGGCGATATTGCTCGGAACCCTCAGTCACGCGCCCGGGGGCCTCGGCGTCATCGAAGCCACCACGCTGATCGGGCTTGCCCAATTCGAGCGTGAGGAACTCCTGGCGGCGCTGCTGACGTTTCGCGCGCTCTACTTCGTGCTGCCGCTTGCCCTGGCAACTCTATCGCTCGGGCTGCGCGAATTGCGGCTGCTTTCACGTCCGGCATCAACCCGCCCGGATCGCGGTGCGTAACGTTGCCCCAAACCTTGTAAGGCCGATACCCCCACGTTAAGGTTTCGCCGCGCAAATTGGGGCTGGTTGTGACGCGTAGTGTGATCGTTCCCGGGGCTCGAAAACGGTCGCAATCCAAGCCGGCAGAATGGGCCCGGCACGCGATAGCGGCCCTCGCCCTGGCTTCGTTGGCCTACGTCGGCATCGCTCCGCGTCAAGCCGCCGCGGAAACGATGGAATCGGCGCTGGCCAAAGCCTACGCCAACAATCCGCAGCTCAACGCGCAACGGGCCATTGTCCGGCAAAACGACGAAGGCGTCGCGCAAGCGCTCTCCGGCTACCGGCCTACCCTCTCAGCGACGGCCTCGGTCGCCGAGCAATACACCAACATGTCGGGCGTCATTCCGCCGATTCCGCCCGGCCTGCCCAACGGCGTCTCCTACATGGTCAAAGGCTACACCAACCCGACTTCGGTCGGGGTCAATGGCGCGCAGACGCTGTTCAACGGCCAACGGACTGCCAATCAGGTCCGCAAGGCCGAGAGCCAGGTCTCGGCGGCGCGCGAGACACTGCGGATGATGGAAGAATCGGTGCTGCTGTCGGCCGCCAGCGTCTACATGGACATGTCGCGCGATACCGCCAACCTCGAAGTGCAGCAGAACAACATTCGCGTGCTGCAACGGACTTTGCGCGACACGCAAAATCGCTTCACGGCCGGCCAGGTGACGGCAACCGACGTGGCGCAGGCGGAGGCGCAATTGGCGGCGGGCGAAGCAAGCCTGCACTCGGCCGAATCCACGCTGATGACGACGCGGGCCAATTACCGGCGGATCATCGGCGTCGAGGCGGACAATCTCGCCGCGGCTTCGCCGGTGGATCGGCTCGCCCCCAATAATCTCAATGCGGCGATCGCGGTCGGCACGGCGGAGAATCCGTCGGTAACCGCGGCGCTCTACGGCGTCGACGTCGCACAGCTGCAAGTCAAGATCGCGGAAGGCGCGCTATGGCCGACGCTGGCGTTGCAAGGCAGCGTTCAGCAGCAGAATTATTCCAACATCCTCACGCCCAATCTGTTCCTCGGAACGATGACGCTCAATCTTTCTGTGCCGATCTATCAGGGTGGTGCGGAATATTCGGCCATCCGGCTGGACAAAGAGACGGTCGGTCAGCAGCGCTTGAACGTCGATCAGGTTCGCGACCAGACCCGCGCCAATGTGGTGCAGGCCTGGGGCCAGCTGGTAGCGGCGAAGGCAGAGGTCGAAGCCGCGGTGCGCCAGAACGACGCCTCCGAGCGCGCGCTCAACGGCGTTCGCAACGAGGCCCAGGCCGGACAACGCACGACGCTTGACGTGCTCAATGCCGAGCAGGCATTGGTGAACGCGCGTGTCGCCCTGATCGTCGCGCAGCACGATCGCGTCGTCGCCTCCTATAGCCTGTTGTCGGCCGTCGGCCGCCTGACGGCCCGGGAGCTTCGACTCCCGGTCGCGATCTACGATCCTATGGTGCATTACCAGCAGGTGCGCGACGCCTGGTTCGGCCTGCGCATGCCGGACGGACGTTAAGCGAGGACAAGCCGCTCACGCCGGGATATTTCCAGATTTGGGCTTATGCAAAGCGAGCCACAATTTCCCCACGGCTTCTTCCGGGCTGTCGCCGACCGCCGTGTGCTCGGCGTTGACGCTTTCCGCCATCCATAGCGCTTTCAGAATCCACAGCCGCGAAAATTGCGGGCCGCAGGCGTCGATGAGGTCCGAAAGGTTGGGGCAATAATAGCCCTCCCTGATATCGGCCATGCGCTCTTCCAGATCGTAGGGAGTGATCATCACGCCGTGACGCCGCGCCGCCTCGGTCCATGCGCCGCCGTGCTCGGGCGGATAGAATTTATGTCCGAGGCGGTAAGCTCCAACCGGAAAGCCGGCGGCTTTCAGTTTCTTTGCCAGCTCGCGGTTCATCGCGCGGCAACCCCTCGTTCCGCAGTGCTATTCCCCGAAGACATAGGCTCCGGGTGCATCGCCGAGCGACGGGTAACCGGATTGCGCCGCACCCATCGCCGGCGGCGAAGTCGGTTCGCCGGAGCGTTCCTTGAGCCAGGCAGCCCATTCCGGCCACCAGGAGCCGTCCTTGCGCGCGGCTTCGGCGTAAAACCGCTCCGCATCGAGATAATTCCCTTGCGGCCGGCTCATGCTGCGGAAACTGCGCCCGCGATGACCGGGCTCCGACACGATGCCGGCATTGTGGCCGCCGGTCGTGAGCACGAACGTCACCTCGGTTTCTGCTTGCAGGTTGATCTTGTAGGTCGAGCGCCACGGCGCGATATGATCGCGCTCGGTGGCCACCGTGAAGATCGGCGCGCGAATTTCGGCGAGCGCCACCGGCGCGCCGTTTGCCGTGAAGCGGCCCTCCGCCAGATCGTTGCCGAGGAAAAGATTGCGCAGGTATTCCGAATGCATCCGGTACGGCATGCGCGTCGTGTCAGCATTCCACGCCATCAGATCGGTCATTGGCTGGCGCTCGCCGAGCAGGTAATCGTGCACGAGGCGCGACCAGATCAGATCGTTCGAGTTCAGCATCTGGAACGCGCCGGCCATTTGCCGGCTGTCGAGAAACCCCTGCTCCCACATCATGTCTTCAAGGAACGCGATCTGACTTTCGTCGATCAGCAGCATGATTTCGCCGGCCTCGGTGAAGTCGGTCTGCGCGGCAAACAGCGTCACCGTCGCCAGACGCTCGTCGCCGTCGCGCGCCATCGCCGCCGCGGCGATCGAAAGAAGCGTGCCGCCGAGACAATAGCCGGCCGCGTGCACTTTCCGGCCGGGCACGATGGCATTGACGGCGTCGAGCGCGTCCATCACGCCGAGCGTTCGGTAGTCCTCCATTCCGAGATCGCGATCGTCCGGACCCGGATTCTTCCAGGAGATCACGAACACCGTGAAGCCCTGCTCGGTGAGATATTTGACCAGCGAGTTCTGCGGCGACAAATCGAGGATGTAATATTTCATGATCCAGGCCGGAACGATGAGGATCGGCTCCGGCCGCACCGTTTCGGTCGCCGGAGCGTACTGGATCAACTCGATGAGGCGGTTGCGATAGACGACCTTACCGGGCGTTATGGCCACGTCGCGGCCGACGACGAACTCTTCGCTGCCGATCGGCCGCTTGCCGGCGGCGGCGCGCTCCGCGTCCTCGAGAAAATTTTGCCAGCCTTTTGCCAGATTGAGGCCGCCGCTGCCGATGGTGCGCAAGAGGATTTCCGGATTGGTCAGCGGGAAATTCGACGGCGCCACCATGTCGAGGATTTGGCGCGACGCAAATTCGACCATCTCCTCGTGCCGCTTGGAAACGCCGCGCACGCCGGTCGTGGCGTTATGCCACCATTGCTGTTGCAGCAAAAACCCCTGATAGACGAAGTTGAACGGCCATTTCTGCCAGGCCTCGCCGACAAACCGGTGATCCTGCGGCAGCGGCTCGATGCAGGCATCCGTCTTGCCGCCCTCCGCCATGCAGCGCGCGACATAGTTGCCGAAACGACTCGCCTTGCGGATCCCCTTGTTCATGAGCTGAAGGCGCTTGCCCGGCGCGTATGCAAGGTGCGTCGCCCAGTCCAAATAGGCTTCTGCCACCGCGGCCGGCGAAATGCCGGCGGTAAAGCGTGCGGTCGCCGCGTGCAACGAGCGATCGGTGATGTCGGCGAGCGCGGTCATACTATATGAATCGCGATCTTCCGGCGCGCGGCCGCCGATTCCGATCGCGCTTTGGCTCAAGCGCGCCGGCACATGCGGCGCAGCGGGCGCCCGGGTCGTTGGCGGCGGCAAGGGCGCGATCTTGATCAAATCCTGTCGCGTGGCGACCATAACGATCCTTCCGGCCCGGCGGATGCGCGCTATTCATGCAATCTCGCGGCCGCAGCCTCCATGATCCATGTCAAATGTGCTTACCTGGGAATTAAGCAATCCCGGCGGAGACGGAGGTATTTCGCCGGTGGCGGAGGGAGTGCCTGCACAAAAGTAGAAATTGCGAGGGAATATCAATCAACTACGAAACCGCCTTGTTGCGCACCCGCAAATTTACCCACGAAGAATCGCCGGATTGCAACAATCAATGGCGAACGTCAGCGGGACGCTTCAAACAAGCTCTTCGCTCGTCGGTGCGATGATGGCGAAACGGTCGGACAATTCGACGAGAGCCACGTCATGGACGGTCGGCGCTGGACTGACCCCGCCACGGCCGTCCGGTAGATCGCGTGTTCCACAGGCCGACGCCGCAATGGTGATCCGATAACCGAGGTCAAGGGCGCCGCGAGCCGTTGAACTGACGCACATGTGCGTCATGAATCCGGCGAGGATAATGTTTTTGTGCCCGGTCGCGGATAGCAGCGCATGCAATTCAGTGCCGGCGAACGCGTTGAGCAATCCCTTTTCGATCACCGCTTCGTTCGGTACCGGCGCCAGTTCGGTAACGATCTGACCGCGTTCGGCGGCGCGGTCGAACAAGCTTCCCGGCCCTACCTTATGCGCAATATGGAAAATCGGTGTGCCGTTATTCCTTGCCGACGCGAGCAGCCGAGCCGCGCTGGCGATCGCGTTGCCGGCTCCCGGCACGGCGATGGGCCCACTCAAATATTCGTTCTGCAGGTCGACGGCTCGCTTCGCGAACCTTGGCGGGCGCAAGGTCAGCCCCGGCGAGCTGCAGGAGCGTTTTGGCTTCAGACATGACCGTCGTTTTCCAATTCAGCGTTTCCGGATATCTGCATTCTGGCTTTTTCGTTGGTGGCCGTGACTCAGGCAAATTGCGACCAATGTGCCTTGCCGCCGGCGAGATCGTCGATCATTTCGGCTACAGTGCGACGTTTCTCGCCCTAGGTGCAGCGGCCCTCGTGGCCTTCATCGTCTTCCTTGCTCCAGATGCTGGAAAACACGGCCATTTTGCCATCAGTGCGCCCCGAAGCCGGCCGCCTTTTCAGCTCCGCCCAAGCAAACCCACGACCTGGGAGCGGTTCACAAAAATGAATTGTGCTATCATTTAAATATTGAAAGCGGGAGAGCACAGTGCAGTTTGCGGTCGGCTTTAAATTGCACGGAAAAACGGGACACGTCGTCGTTGACGCCGAAGATGCGCTGATCGCCGCGCTCAAAGTTAAGATGGAGCGCCCGGAGGCGCTGATCGCCTATGTTCGCCAGCAAAATAAACGAGGCGACACCCGTCACCCTATGCGCCGACTCAGCAGCGAGAGCTCTTAGTTTATCGGCCAAGATGTTCTTCCGGCCGCCGGGGGTGACGCCGCCATTCGTGCATTGAAATCGGAGAACAAGCGTGACGGCTCTTTTCATCAACGGTAAATCCCACGAGGTCGATGTCGAGTCCAATACGCCTTTGCTGTGGGTACTGCGCGATACAATCGGGCTTACGGGTACAAAATATGGCTGCGGGATCGCTCAATGCGGGGCCTGCACGGTGCATATCGACGGCGTCGCCGCGCGCTCCTGCCAAGTCCCCGTTGGCACGGTCGGCGGCAGGGCGATCACGACCATCGAGGCGCTGGCGCAGAACGGCAAGCTGCATCCGGTCCAACAAGCTTGGCTCGACTTCGACGTGCCGCAATGCGGCTATTGCCAGAGCGGAATGATGATGGCGGTCGTGGCGCTCTTGAAGGAGAAGCCCAAGCCGACCGACGCCGACATCGACGCGGCGATCACCAACATTTGCCGCTGTGGAACCTACCAGCGTATCCGCGCGGCGATCCACGCCGCGGCCAACGCGCAAAAGGAGCGGCCATGACCTACATGGCAAACCTTAGTCGACGCTCATTCGTCATCGCCGGCGCAGCCGCAGGCGCCGGCCTTGCCTTGGGTTTCAAACTCCCATTCAGTCCGGACCTTGTGCGCGCCGACGACGGTACCCCGGAAATCGACGCCTGGGTCGTGATCCGGCCAGACGATACTGTCGTCATCCGGATTATGCGGTCGGAAATGGGTCAAGGCACGCTCACTGGACTAGCGCAACTGGTCGCCGAGGAACTGGAATGCGACTGGTCGAAGGTCACGGCTGAGTTTCCGACGCCCGGCGAGAATCTCGCACGCAATCGCGTATGGGGCGAATCCAACACTACCGGCAGCCGCGGCATCCGCGAGTCGAATGAATATGTCCGCAAGGGCGGCGCAATCGCACGGGTGATGTTGATCCAGGCCGCAGCCAACGCTTGGAACGTGCCGGTTTCCGAATGTAGCCCGGCAAACGGCTTGATCACCCACCAGCCATCAGGCCGCTCGGTCACTTACGGCAAAGTAGCAGACGCTGCCGCCAAGCTCACGCCTCCGGCGGACGTGCCACTTACACCCACGAAGGATTGGAAGATTGCCGGGAAACCCCTCAAGCGCCTCGACACGCCGGATAAGCTAGTTGGCAAGACCAAATATGGCATCGATGTGCGGTTACCCGGTATGCTCTATGGGGCGATCGCGGCCTGCCCGGTCTTTGGCGGAACGCTCAAGAGCTACGACGAGGCGACGGTCCGGGGCATGCCCGGCGTCCAGCACGTTGTGCGCATCGGCGACTTCGCGGTCGCAGTGGTGGCCGATTCATGGTGGCGCGCGAAAACGGCGCTCGAGGCGTTGCCGGTCGTCTGGGACGAAGGCAAAAACGTCACCGTCAGCGATGCCACGATCGCCGATTTCCTCAAAGAGGGGCTCGACGCTGAGCCCACCGCCGTGGGCAACCAGGCGGGCGACGTACGGGCCGCAATGGCCGGCGCCGCAAAAGTCGTGGAAGCGGTCTACGCCTTCCCCTACCGCATCCACGCCGCCGTGGAGCCGATGAACGCTACGGCGCTTTATACGCCTGAGCGTTGCGAAGTCTGGGCCCCGACCCAGAATGGTGAAGACGCGCTGAGGGCGGCTGCGCAAGCGGCCGGCCTGCCGCTTGAAAAATGCGATCTCCACAAAACCTTCGTCGGTGGTGGATTTGGCCGACGCGGCGGGCCCACCGATTTTGTGCGCCACGCGGTTGCAGTGGCCAAGCAGGTGCCCGGCGTGCCGATCAAGCTGCTGTGGTCGCGCGAGGAGGATACCACGCACGACACCTATCATCCGATCACGCAGTGCAGGATGCGGGCCGCGCTCGACGCAAACAACAAGCTGATCGGGTTGCACATGCGCATCTCCGGCCAGTCGATCCTAGCGTCACTGGCGCCCGCGCGTCTGCAGAACGGCAAGGACCCGATCGCTTTCCAGAGCCTCAATCCCGGCGGCGCCGAGGGCGCATTCGGCTATGAGGTGCCCAATCTGCTGATCGACCACGCTATGCGCAATCCGTCCATACCTGCCGGCTTCTGGCGTGGCGTCAATAGCAACCACAACGCGCTCTACGTCGAATGCTTCATGGATGAGCTGGCGCACGCAACAGGCGAAAACCCGCTCGCCTTCCGCCTCAAGTACTTGAAGCCCAAACACGCCGCCGTGCTGCAGGCGGCGGCGGCCAAAGCGGGGTATGGCACACCGGCACCACAAGGCGTCTATCGTGGGCTCGCGCAGGTCATGGCCAACGCCAGCTACGTCGCAGCCTGCGCCGAGGTCTCGGTTGAGAATGGCCGCGTGATGGTCCGCCGCATGGTGGGGGCCACTAATTGCGGTCACGCCGTCAATCCCGAGCTGATCACTCGCCAGGTCGAAGGTTCATTTGTCTATGGGCTCTCGTCTCTTCTGTACGGCGAATGCACCGTGCGCGGCGGCCGGATCGAGCAAACCAACTTCGATACTTGGCAGGTCATGCGGATCGACGAGATGCCGAAAGTCGACGTCGTGGTAATGCCTGACGGCGAGTTCTGGGGCGGGGTCGGCGAACCGACCATCTCGGTTGCCGCGCCCGCGGTGCTCAACGCCGTCTTTGCCGCAACCGGCAAGCGCCTGCGCAGCATCCCGATTAAAGAGAGCGATCTACGTTCCGCATAGGCGATAATTTACCTGTCCCTACCCGAAATCAAATCCGGACGTTTGATGGAAACTCACGGTCTGAGCCGACATGACGCGGTCAAATCGCGATGTCTACTTTATACTCCGACATCGCGGAAAAGCGGACCTCCGGCGGAGCGGTCCTCCGGCCTGGGGCGATTGGATTCACTGAAATATTCACGGCCTTTGCCTCCCCTACCCTCAAATCCACCCACAACCGGGCGGTCGTCAGGGCGCGGCCTGGTAAGCGCGGAAGCAATGTCGGCTTTCGGAGGAGTAGCAGAGGTCACAAACTCGAACCGCCATGTCGGCTTGTGACCCTGAGCGACCGATTACTGCGATCCATCGTGCAACGCAACATGGGCAGCGCGCAGTTATCGAAATGCTCGATAAGCTCACCACGTCACCGCGCGCGAGACGGTCTGCGGGGAGGCAGTTCACCGTTTGCCGTCAGGGGATCTCGTACACAGTCGTTTCGTCAGTGATGCCGCGCAGCGCTGCACGCTGCATGGTCGGCCGCAGGCCCGAGTTTTCGAGAATTTTCGCTGCCTTGACGTCCTCGACCACCGACTTGGTAACGAAGATAGCACGCGACGAAGCCAGCCCCTGCACGCGCGCCGCCATGTTCACGGTCTGGCCGAAATAGTCCTGGCTGTTGTTGAGCGTAACGGCGAGGCACGGCCCTTCGTGAATGCCGATTTTAAGGAGCAAATCCTCATTGCGGCGTTCGGCATTGATGCGCGCCATTTCCTCGCGCATGCGCAACGCCGCCGCCAGCGCCCGGTCGGGCGTCTCGAAGGTCGCCATCACGGCGTCGCCGATGGTCTTGACCACGGCGCCTGCCTCCGCAGCCACGACGTCATAGAGAACGTGAAAGTGCTGGCGAACGAGATCGTAAGCGACGAGGTCGCCGACCCGCTCATAAAGCGCAGTCGAGCCTTTGAGATCGGTAAACAGGAAGGTGAGGCTCGTGATCTTAAGCCGCTGGTCCACGTCAAGGGTGTCGGTGCGGTAGATGTCACGGAAAGTCTGATTGGTCAGGAGACGCTTTGCCGTCAGGAACGGCCGCCGTTTGCCCAGTAGATGGTGCAACGGATCGCCGGCGATCCACAGCGCCGGCAGCACGCGGCGGCTGGTGCGGTTCTCGAGCGCGAGCCGCAACGGCCCCGGCCGCATCTCAATCGTGCCGACTGGTGCCTTCACGTTATTGAATACCATCGTCAGTGTCTGCCGTTCGCGCGTCGGCTCGCCTTTGACGTCGATGAACTGCGTTCCGTGCGTCACCGGATCGAAGAGGATGACAAAATCGCTTGGGAGTTGCACCGACAACACCGCCTTCTCTCCGGGCGGCAACTCAATCGAATCGACGGTGAACTCGGCAAGACTTTCCGCCAACGTCTCAGGAAGATCGACACCTGAACACCAGAAAATCTGCCGGTAATATTCGACTTCGGAGAGCGTATCCGGGTTGTGCGCGGCAATGTGGCGGACGCGCGGACTGACGGTGAAGGTCACTTCCACCATCTCATCGAGCGTCGGCTTGTAACCGGCAGCACACAATCCGCAGTGGTATTCGTCACGGTTAACGGTCTTGAGCGTAGCAGCCGCTTCGAGCACGCCGCCACATCCAGGACAAAGGACATTCCAAGACAGTTCGAACAGGCCGAGTCGAGCCGCATGCAGGAACGCGGCGATGGCACGCTCTTCATCGAGGTTACGCTTGCCGGCAAAGGCGAGCACATTGATGCGACAGAGGTCGCGATCGGGTGCCTCGCGAACCAATTGCTCGATGGCGGCAGCACAATCAGGATCGGCCGATTGGCGCAGCACACCAAAGAGGGCTTCGGTCTCGCTCATTGAAGCGTTTCCTCGCACCGAATTGCGGCGAAGGTAGGCTTCAGGTCCCTACGTCGCAAGGCTAGTCGCGGTGAACCCGGCACCGCCCCGGCAACGAAGGCCCCCTAAATCTCAGCGAATTTGCTGCGCCGCCATAAGTCTGGAAATGGCCCTTAGCGGACATCGCGCGAAGGGGCTCGAATGTCCGCTTTCGGGGGAAAAGCAGACGGGGGAAAAGCAGCAGAGGCCCCCTCCGCCTCCCCCCATTGATTTGACCCGCTTTCCGCCGCTGGCGGTATCCCACCCACAAAGTCACCCACGAACAAACACGAACAGGCGGCGCCAAGAGCCTTCTAAGCTCAAGGTCGCAGGTTCGAATCCTGCCGGGCCGACTTGCGATCACAAAAAAGATCACCGCAGACCTTGCCCGCGACAAGCGCGGGCATGACGATGCAATCAAATTTCATTCCGCTCTGAGAGCTAAGGCGCGCTCTTCCGCACGACTTTATACCCAACCTTCTCCCGATCCCACGTCGCCGCGGTGACGCCGCGTTCGCGCAGCTTGTATTTGGTCACCTTGCCGCTCTCGGTAGCCGGCAGCGCTTCGACAAATTCGAGATAGCGCGGCACCGCAAAATACGGCATGCGCGGCTGGCAAAAATCCAGAAGTTCGGAGTGAGTGAGCCGCGTGCCCGCGCGTAGTATGAGGGCGGCCATCACCTCGTCCTCGGCGAGTTCGGAGCGCACCGGGAAGACGGCGGCGTTCGCAACCGCCGGATGGCTGAGCAGCACCTGCTCCACTTCGTAGGACGAGATGTTCTCGCCGCGGCGGCGGATGGCATCCTTCATGCGGTCCATGAAGCGATAGTAACCGTCGGGTTCGCGCGCGACGCGGTCGCCGGTGTGGAACCAGAGATTACGCCAGGCCTCGACCGTCTTGTCTGCCATGCCGAAATAGCCGGTGGCAAAGGCAAACGGTTCGTCGGCGCGCAGCACCAGCTCGCCCGCTTCGCCGTCCGGCAGTTCGTTGTCGTTTACATCCACCACGCGGGCGGCGAAGCCGGGCAAGAGCCGCCCCATCGTGCCGGGCCGTTGCTCGGCAAGCGGCGCGCCCATGATGCAGTTCGTTTCGGTAGAGCCGTATCCGTCGATCAGCCCGAAACCGAAGCGATCGGTGAAGCTTTTGTGGAAATGCGCCGGCACCGCCGGCGCCAAAGCAAGCCGCACATTGTGCGCGCGATCGGCGGCACTTTCTTCCTGCGTCAACAGCATCGGCACCATCGCGCCAAGCACGAAGGTCACTGTCGCCTTGTGCTGCGCCAGCGCCGGCATGAATCCCGAAGCGGAGAAACGCGGCTCGACGACGATCGTCGCGCCACTAAGCAAGGTCTGGAAGAATGCGCCGAGCGCGTTGGTGTGGAACACCGGCAAGGTCGTCACTAGCACGTCCGACTCGCGGACGCCGATGAGCTGCGACGTGTAGACGCCCCACCAGAAATATTGGGCGTGCGGGCAGCACACACCCTTAGACAAGCCCGTCGTGCCGGAGGTGTAGAGGATGGCAAACGTATCGCCGGGTTCTGCCGGGTGCGGCGGCATGTGTCCCTGCGGCTTCGGGAACGGCGCCGATTTGAGCTGCCTTAAATCTCCCGCGGGCCCCTCCCCGACCAGCCACAAAGCTTCGAGCGGAATGTGCGCCAAATCGAGCGACACGAGCACCGGGGTCAGCTCGCGCTCGATGACCAGAAGCCGCGCGCCGCAATTGCCGAGGATGTGTTGCAGCTGCGCGCCGCGCGAGGCGGTGTTGATGGGAACGGCGATGGCGCCAAGCCAGGCGCACCCGAGAATGCTGAGCAGGAGTTCGGCGCGGTTGCCGCACATAATGGCGACGCGGTCGCCGGGTTTCGTTCCGGCCGCGGCCAGAGCGCCGGCATAGCCCGCGGCGGCATCGCGGGTGTCGGCATAGCTCAGCGCCGTGCCGCCGATCGTCACCAGACGGCGTTGGCGATAACGCTCGGCCTGGCGTGCGAGCATTTTGGGTAAGGTGCGCTCGGACGGCGGAAACAGATCGGGGAGCGACATTGAAACGGCTTTGGCAGCGGTTATGGCGGCGATCGGCGATCGCAGATGCGATAAATGCATAGCACAAAGTCCCCCCGCGGGTTTATTTTAAGCCTAAAGCATCAGATATCCGGCAAGGAGCTGCCCATGGCCGATACCGCAATCGAGGTCGTGCTGAAGCGTTCCGGCCTGACCTTCATTGTTCCGCCCGACAAAGGCATCCTGCAGGTGCTGATAGAGGAAGGCATCGATCCGATGTACGATTGCCAGCGCGGCGAGTGCGGCATCTGCCAGGTCGCCGTGCTGGAAGGCGTGCCCGATCATCGCGATCACATCCTCAGCGACGACGAGCGCGCCGGGAACAAGGTGATGCAAATCTGCGTATCGAGAGCAAAGACGCCACGGCTTGTTCTCGACCTCTGACCGACGGCAAGGGAGATATTCATGGGCCAGTACAACAAAAACGCCGCCGCGGTTCATGACCTGGTGCGGGAGACTGAGGTCCATCGCGATGTTTACGTCGACCAGGAAGTATTCGACCTCGAGATGGAGCATTTGTTCGCCAACACCTGGATCTATGTCGGTCACGACAGCCAGGTGCCCAATGCCGGCGACTATTACGGCACGACCATCGGCAAGCAGCCGATCCTGATGGTGCGCCACACCGACGGCGTCGTGCACGTCCTCTACAACCGCTGCCCGCACAAGGGCACGCGCATCACCATCGACACCTGCGGCAACGCCGGAAAATTCTTCCGCTGCCCGTATCACGCCTGGTCGTTCAAGACCGACGGCTCACTGCTCGCGATCCCCTTGCGCAAGGGCTACGAGAACACCGGGCTGGAGGAGAGCGTCGCCGTCAAAGGCATCGCACCGGTGAAGCACGTAAGAAATTATCGCGGCTTCATGTTCGCCAAGATGAGCGACGTCGGACCGGACTTCGAGGAATACTTCGGCGAGAGTCTCTCGACCATCGACAATATGGTGGATCGCTCGCCCGCTGGGCGGCTGGAAGTGGCCGGCGGCGTGCTGCGCTACATGCACAATTGCAATTGGAAAATGCTGGTCGAGAACCTGACCGACACCTGTCATCCCATGGTGGCCCACGAATCCTCGGCCGGCACGGCGATCGAGGTGTGGAAGCGGATGGCGCCCGGCAGCAACAAGAAGCCGCCAGCGGTCGAAATCTATGCGCCGTTCATGTCGTCCTACGAATTCTTCGAGAAGATGGGCATCCGCGTCTGGCGAAACGGCCACGGCCATACCGGTGTGCACCATTCGATTCATTCCGACTATTCGGCGATCCCCGACTACTTCGAGAAGATGGTCGCCGCCTACGGCGAGGCGCGCGCCAAGGCCATCCTCGACGAGAACCGCCACAACACGTCGTACTTTCCCAATTTCACCGTCAAGGGGCCGATCCAGTCGATCCGCCTGTTCAAGCCGCTCGCGCCCGACCGGACGCTCGCCGAATCCTGGACCTTCCGCCTGGTCGACGCGCCGGATGCGCTGCTCGAGCGGACGCTGACCTACAACCGGCTGGTGAATGCCCCGACCTCGATCGTCGGGCACGACGACCTGGAAATGTACGAGCGCGCCCAGGAAGGACTGCATGTCGACGCCAACCCCTGGGTCAACATTCAGCGCCTCTATGACCCAGCGGAAATCGAACAAGAGACCGCGGTCATCAACGGCACGTCGGAATGGCAGATGCGCAACCAGTTCCGCGCCTGGTCGAAATTCATGACCATGTCGATGTGACGGGGCGATGAGCGCGCCGACCGACCATGACCTGATCAGCTTTGTCGTGCATGAAGCACGCCTGATCGACCAGCACCGCTTCGAGGAGTGGCTCGATCTGTTCGCCGACGACGGCTATTACTGGATGCCACTGGAATGGGGCCAGACCGATCCGCGGCTCGCTACGTCGCTGATGTACGAGGACAAGCTCCTCTTGCAAATCCGCATCGAGCGGCTCAAGGGCAACCGGACGTTCTCGCAAAAGCCAAAAAGCCGCTGCCATCACGTGCTGCAGGTGCCGCTGATCGACAAGCGTGATCCCGCCGCCAACGAATACGTCACCTGGACGCCGATGCATTACGTGGAAACGCGCCTCGACGAGCAGGAATTGTACGCCGCCTGGGCGACGCATACGCTTGCGCTCGTCGGCGGCAAGCTCAAGATCAAATTGAAGCGCGTCGATCTGGTCAATTGCGACGCCGCGCTCCGCAGCATCCAGCTTTTCATGTGAGCCGCGCACCATGAACGAACGCCCGGTAGCCATCGTCACCGGCGGAAGCACCGGCATTGGCGCCGCGATCTGCCGCCGCATGGTCGAGGCCGGCCATGACGTCGTCTCGCTTTCGCGCCGGCGCCCGGAATGGACTCACGCGGCGCTGCATTCCCTCGAAGTCGATCTCACCGACGCGAAAGCGACCGCCACAGCGGCCGCCGGCGTGGCGAAGCAATATCCGGTCGCCACGGTGGTCCACAATGCCGGGGCCGTGCGCGCAGGTCTCCTCCCCGAGGTTAAGCAGGACGATTTGCACGATCTCACCCAGCTTCACCTCGGCGCCGCCATCCTGATCCTGCAAGCCGTCTTGCCGGGCATGCGCGAACGCAATTTCGGCCGCATCGTGCTCATCTCCTCGCGCGCGGCACTCGGGCTGCAGACGCGCACCGTCTATTCGGCGACCAAAGCCGGCATGATCGGCATGGCGCGAACCTGGGCCCTCGAATTGGCGCGGTCCGGCATCACGGTGAATGTCGTGGCGCCGGGCCCGATCGCGGATACCGAGATGTTTCGCCAAGTCATCCCGGCGGACAGCGAACGCGAGGCGGCGCTGGCCAAGACCATCCCGGTCGGCCGGCTCGGGCGGGCCGACGACGTCGCCCGCGCCGTCTTGTTCTTTGCCGATCCGGCAAACTCGTTCGTGACCGGGCAGCTTCTCTACGTCTGCGGCGGCGCCAGCGTCTCCAGTTTCAGCCTTTAGGAAAAACACGATGCGTATCTGGTATCAAAGCTACGTCGACGAGTCGAACGGTAAGGTCTATTGGGCGCGGCTGCGCCGGCATCTCGCGGCGATCGTCGATCCCGGGACCGAAGTCGATATCAAGGGCATCACGCCGCACGACAATTACGCGCACCCGATCGTCGAGTTCCGCTGCGCCCGCGAGGTGATCTGCAACGCGGTCAAGGCCGAGCGCGAAGGTTACGACGCGTTCATCATCGGTCACTTCCAGGACGCCGGGCTTTATGAGGCGCGCGCGGTGGTCGACATTCCGGTGGTGTCGCTTGGCGAAGCCTCGATGCTCTATGCCTGCCAGCTCGGCCAAAGGAGCGGCATCGTCACCATCAACCCCCGCTATATTTCCTGGTTTCACCACCAGATCGGCAAATACGGGCTGGAGCGGCGCGTCACCGGCGTGCATGCGATGACGTTCGAACCGGGGCAGATTTTGAAAGCCTATGAGTCCGATGCGCTCGCCGCCGAAGTGGTGCGGCTATTCGCCGAACAGGCGCAGCCGCTGGTCGCCGCCGGCTGCGACGTGCTGATCCCCGGCGGCGGCATTCCGATGCTGCTGTTCTCGGCGGTGCGGGAACACACCGTGGACGGCGCGCCGGTGATCGACGGCATTCCTATCGTGGTGAAAATGGCCGAGCTCGCCGTCAAACTGAAGCGCTTGAACGGTCTCGGAGTCAGCCGCGTGTCGGATTACGTCAAGGCCCCGCCCGAGATCATCGAGGAGTTCTTGACCAACCCGAAGGGACTTTAAGAGAGAAAAGCCGCTCATTCTCGCGCAAGCGGGAATCCAGAACTGGGTCCCCGCCTACGCGGCGACGAGCGGCAGATGGACTTCAGTTACTGCACGAGCATCCACTTGCCGTCGACGAGCTTGACCAGCACCAGCGCCCGCTTATCGACGCCGAAGCTGTCGCCCGGCTTGAAGTTGTAGATGCCGTGCGTGCCGACAACGTCCTTGGCGGTGACGAGCGCGTCGCGCAAAGCCGTGCGGAATTCCGACGTGCCCGGTTGCGCGCCGGTCGCCAAGGCGCGCTTGACTGAATCCAGAAGCACCAACCAGCCGTCGAACGCATACGGACCGAACGCGCCGCGCGCCGGCTCGTTGTTGGCCTTCTGATACGCGGCTTGATAGTCGAGGGCGATTTTCTTGGTCGGATAGGTATCCGGCAGCTGATCGGCGACGACCACGGGGCCGGTTGAGGCAATCACCCCTTCGACCGCGGCGCCGCCGACGCGCACGAAATCGGGATTGATTATCGCCGGCGTGCCGTAGATTGCCTTGGTGTAACCGCGTTCGCGCAGCGCGATGAACGGCAGCGCGCCCGGCGTTCCCGATCCGCCGGTCATCACCGCGTCCGGCTCGGCCGAAACGATATGCAGCGCCTGCGCGGTCACCGAGGTGTCGGCGCGCGCGTAGCGCTCGTTGGTCAGGATCTTGATGCCGTCGGGCCCGGCGGATTTTTCCAGGCCACCATAAACGAGATCGCCCCACCCGTCGCTGAAGCCGATATAGCCGACGGTCTTGACGCCCGCGTCCTTCATGTAGTCCACCACGACCGACACCATCAGTGTCGGCGGCTGCGGAATAGAGATCATCCAGGAGCCTGGTTCGCCGGGCATATTCACCGGAGAAAGCGTAATGCACGGAACTTTCAGCTCGTGGCACACGGCAGTCATCGCGATTGAGATCGGCGTACTGCCGGCGCCCATCAGCACGTCGACTTTGTCCTGCTCGACGAGTTTGCGTGCATTGCGCGTGCCGGTCGACGGGTCTGACGTGTCGTCGAGCTGTACGACGTTGAGCTTGATGCCGTTGACCTCATCCTTGTAGGCCACGCCTGCGGCGGTGCCTTTGGAATAAGGTATCCCGATTGAGGCGCTGGGACCGGTCATCGCGGTAATGAGGCCGACGGTGATATCGGCCGCCTTGGCCGGCAGGATCATCAAGGAGACAATCGCCGCGCCGCCAACGATACGCAGTGTATTCACGAGAAACCTCCCGATTGCCGGCTGGTGCGCGAAGCTTTGTCAGTGCGCGTTCGTGCCCGACTTTTTAAGCTTGAAACAATTGACCCGCAATGGTTTTCTTCAACGCTCGACCGGCGCACGCGTTGAGCCGTTGGGGCACGCATGACACCTGACATCGGCCTCATCCTCGGCATCGACGGCATCGCCACCGGATCGATTTACGTCCTCGTCGGCCTCGGTCTTGTTCTCATTTTCTCGATCACGCGCGTGGTGTTCGTGCCGTTCGGCGATATCGTCGCCTTCTCGGCGCTGACGCTTGCATCGATGCAGCTCGGCCGCATGCCGGGCACCGTTTATCTGATCGCCACGCTGGCAGTCACGGCCTGTCTCGTGGAGGGCGTGCATCAATGGCGGCGCGGCCAGACCCGGCGCATCGCCCACGGCGTCGTCGGTTACGGCCTCTTGCCGCTCATCCCAGCCTCCATCGCTTGGCTCACCGCCGGGATGATACTGCCCGCAGGTGCCCAAATTCCGCTCGCCATTGCGCTGGTGGTCCCGATCGGGCCGCTGATCGAGCGCATCGCGTTGCGCCCGCTCGCGGACGCTTCGGTCCTCTTGCTGCTCATTGTTTCGGTGGCGCTGACTTTCGGGCTCTCGGGATTGGGTCTCCTGTTCTTCGGGCCGGAAGGATTCCGCACCAAGCCGCTGACCAATGAAATCTTCCGCTTCGGCAGCGTAATCGTGACGTCGCAGACTTTGCTGATGGTGGCGACCGCCGCCATCTTCAGCCTGCTGCTGTTTCTTTTCTTCGAGCATACCTTGTCGGGCAAGGCGTTGCGCGCGACTTCGGTCAACCGCATCGGCGCGCGCCTCGTTGGCATTCGGCCCGGTAGCACGGCGACGCTCGCCTTTCTGCTCGCCTCTTTGCTTGGCGCCGTCTCCGGCATTCTGATCGGCCCGACCACAACGCTCTATTACGATTCAGGTTTCATCATCGGGCTCAAGGCTTTCGTCGGCGCCATTATCGGCGGTCTCGTCAGCTATCCGGGCACCGCGCTCGGCGCCCTTTTCATCGGCGTACTTGAAAGCTTCGCCTCCTTTTGGGACAGCGCGTTCAAGGAGGTGGTGGTCTTTAGCGTGCTCATTCCGGTGATGTTGTGGCGCTCGCTGTCTCTGCCGCAGGCCGAAGAGGAAGATGTGGAGGTCGAGGGATGACACGGCGAGCCGGAATCCTGCTGGCGATCGCCGTCGTCGTCCTCTTGGCGGCGGCGCCGCTCTACGTCGCTTCCTTCACCATTACGCTGCTGAACTACATCGGCATCTATGCGCTGGTGGCGCTGGGCGTCGTGCTGCTGACCGGGTTCGGCGGACTGACGTCGTTCGGCCAGGCGGCCTTCGTCGGCATCGCCGCTTACGCCACGGCGTGGCTGACGACGGTCGAGGGCGCTTCCCCTTGGCTCGGGCTTGTCTTCGCGCTCGCTCTGACCGTCCTGGTCGCGGCGTTGCTCGGCGCCGTCACGCTCCGGCTCGGCGGGCATTTCCTGCCGCTGGGCACGATCGCCTGGGGTTTGTCGATTTTCTTCCTGTTCGGCAATCTGGACGCGCTCGGCCGCCATAACGGCATCTCCGGCGTGCCGCCGATTTTTATCGGATCGATCTCGCTCGAACCGACCACCGCGATCTATTATTTGATCTGGGGCGTGCTCGCGGTCGCGACCTTCGTGATCGCCAACCTGCTCGAATCGCGCGAGGGGCGCGCCATTCGCAGCCTGCGCGGCGGCGTGGTGATGGTCGAGAGCCTCGGCATCAGCGTGTTTCGCATCCGGCTCATCACGTTCATGATCGCCGCGCTGCTCGCCGGATTGTCGGGCTGGCTTTACGCCCACATGAGCCGTTATGTGAGCCCGGCTCCGTTCGACCTGCGCATGGGGATCCAATATCTGTTCATGGCGATCCTCGGCGGATCGGGACATATTCTTGGCGCCGTCGTCGGCGCGGCGTTGATCACGCTGCTGCAAAACGCGTTGCAGGATGTGTTGCCGCACTTCTCGCGCAACGGCGAGCAACTCGAAGTCATCGTCTTTGCCATCATCTACGTGTTGGCGCTGCAATTCGCCCGCGGCGGCGTAATGCCGTTCGCACTGCGCTTCCTGCCGAACCGCGCTTGGTCGACGATCACGTCAGCCGCGCCGTTGCCGCGACGGACGATGCCGGCGAGCGGCACCCCGCTCCTCACCGTCGAGCGTCTGTTCAAACGCTTCGGTGGCCTCGAAGCGGTCAATCAGGTCGGTTTCGCTGTGAATGCCGGCGAAATCGTCGGCCTGATCGGTCCGAACGGCGCCGGCAAAAGCACGGTGTTCAATCTCATCACCGGCGCGCTGCCGAGCGACGATGGCAAGATCATTTTTCTCGGGCAGGATATCACCCGCGCCGGCCAGCGGCGCATCGCCGAAGCCGGCATCGCCCGCACCTTCCAGCATGTCAAATTGCGACCCGGCCTGTCGCTGATCGACAACGTGCTGCTCGGAACCTATTTGCGCACCCGCTCGGGCTTTATCAGCGGCGCGCTGCGGCTCGATCGGGCGGAAGAGACGCGCGCCCGATCCGAAGCCCAACGCCAACTCAAGCGCGTCGGCATCGACGCCAACCCGCACGACCTCGCCGGCAATCTTCCGCTCGGCCGCCAGCGTATCCTCGAAGTCGCCCGCGCGCTCGCCGCCGATCCGGCGCTGATCATCCTCGACGAGCCCGCCGCCGGTTTGAGCCGGCCGGAAAAAGCGGCACTCGCCGAATTGATGCGCGGGCTGCGCCAAGAAGGCGTCACCGTGCTCCTGGTGGAACACGACGTGGAGTTCGTCATGGGTTTGGTCGATCGTATCGTCGTGATGGATTTCGGCGCCAAGCTCGTCGAAGGAACGCCGGCGGCGGTGCGCGCCGATCCGCGCGTGCAGGAAGCCTATCTCGGGAGCGTCGCATGAAGCCCTTGCTCGAGATCGAGGATCTGCACGTCGCCTACGGCAAGGTCGAAGCCGTCCGCGGCGTCGGGCTTCGCATGCTGCCCGGCCAGATCGTGACGGTCATCGGCCCCAACGGCGCCGGCAAGACCACCTTGCTCGCCGCCGCTGCCGGGCTGCTGCGTTCGCGCGGCAAGGTGATCTATGATGGCGTCGATCTGGAACGGCTCGACGTCGAAGAGCGCGTCGAGCGCGGCTTTTGCCTGGTGCCCGAGCGGCGCGAGCTGTTCGGCGATATGGCGGTGGCCGATAATCTTCTGCTCGGCGCCTATACGCGGCGCCACGACGGGGCCGGTGTGAAGCAAAGCTTGGAGCAGGTGTTCAGCCGCTTTCCCCGCCTCGCCGAGCGCCGACGGCAGAAGGCGCAGACGCTGTCCGGCGGCGAGCGGCAGATGCTGGCGCTCGGCCGCGCGCTGATGGCCAAGCCGCGGCTTCTCTTGCTCGACGAACCGAGCCTCGGTCTTGCCCCGATCATGGTGCGGGAGATTTTCCGCATCATCGCTTCGCTGCGTGATCTCGGCGTGTCGATCCTCCTGGTCGAGCAGAACGCGCGCGCGGCGCTGGAGACCGCCGATTACGGCTACGTGCTGGAAATGGGCGCCATCACCCATCAGGGTGCGGCCGCAACGCTGGCCCATGACCCGCGCGTGGTCGCGACCTATCTCGGCGGATCGTCTTGATGCCCGCGCGCGGCTATGACGATGTCGTTCTGGCGGCGCCGGTGACGGTTCCCTATGTCCGCTATTCAATCCGGAGCGCGCATTGGTTTCTCGGCCGCGCCATGGCCGGACTGATCGCTGCCGCGAAAGTCCCGAAAGCGCGCATCGATGGGCTTGCGGTTGCAAGCTTCACGCTTTCCCCCGACACAGCCGTCGGCCTCACCCAGCATCTGGGACTGACATTGCGCTGGCTCGACGATGTGCGGATGGGCGGCGCGTCCGGCATCGTCTCGATCCGCCGCGCCGCGCGCGCCGTGCAGAGCGGCGATGCCGAGATCGTGGCCTGCATTGCCGGCGATACCAATCGCACCGATAGCTTCCGCCGCAACACGGCAAGCTTCAGCCAGTTTGCCCAGGACGCGGTCTACCCGTATGGCTCGGGCGGACCGAATGCGAGCTTCGCCTTGTTGACCGAACATTATATGCGCAAGCACGGCGCCAATTGTGAGGACTTCGGCAAACTGTGCGTCGCCCAGCGCAGCAACGCGCTGAAGAACCCGATGGCGCTGTTCAAAAAGCCGCTGACGCTCGAGGAATATCTCAATGCCCGCCTGGTCGCCGATCCGCTGCGGCTGTTCGATTGCGTGATGCCGTGTGCCGGCGCGGAAGGGTTTCTGGTCATGTCGCGCGCAACGGCCGAGACGCTCGGCCTGTCTTTCGTGCGACTTCTCGGCGCCATCGAACGCCACAATGGGTTTGCCGACGATCCAATCCAGGATCGCGGCGGCTGGGCGCTCGACCGCGATGCGCTCTACGAGCAAGCGGGCATCGGACCGCGGGACATGGACTTCATCGAGACCTACGACGACTATCCGGTCATCAACGTGCTGCAATTCGAAGGCCTCGGCTTTTGCGGCCACGGCGAAGGCGCGGCCTTCATCCGCGCCAACACCTTCGAGGGCGCGGGCACGTTCCCGCTCAATACTTCGGGCGGCCAATTATCGGTCGGTCAGGCCGGCGCGGCTGGCGGACATCTCGGCATTGTCGAAGCCATCCGTCAGCTGACCGGGCAAACGCTCGGCGCGCGCGTGCCCAAGGCGCGGTACGGGCTTGTCTCCGGCTTCGGCATGATCAATTACGATCGCGGCATCTGCAGCGGCGCCGCAATACTTGCAACGGCCTGAGTTTGGAACGGGTGAGGAAGCGAAGAATGGGCGAGCCGGCAAAACGGCCGAAGCAGAAAAATCCGGTGCTGCGCACGCGGCTGCCGACGCTGCCGCCTGCTCCGCGCAGCCGCGTCGCACTGGGGCTCACCGCCGCCGCCGCCCGCGGCCGGCTCGAGCTGCAAGTCTGCCTCGATTGCGGCGCCGTCCAGTATCCGCCGCGCGAAGTCTGCCGCGCCTGCCTGTCGCACCGTTTGATCTGGCGCCCGCAGGACGGTCGCGGCGAACTCATCGCCGAAACGACGCTACGCAACGCTCAGGAGCTGTTCTTTCGCGAGCGCCTGCCCTGGCGCGTCGGCAACGTTCGCTTGGACGCCGGCGTCAACGTGATTGCTTATGTGCACGAAAATGTCGGCGCTGCACCCTGCCGGGTGCGCGTCGAAGCGGCGCTCGATCGGGCCAGCCAGGCAGTGCTCGTCGCCGTTCCGGACCAGGGGAGGACTCTCATGTCGGACGATCCGAAGCTGCGCGAGATGACTTGCGATCCGCGCTCCCGCAAAATCCTGGTCACCGACGGCAAATCGGCGCTCGGACAAGCAATCGTGCGCGCGCTTTCGGCCGCCGGCGCGGATCTGATCTGGATCGGCGAAGCCGAGCCCTGGAAGAAAGTGCCGGGCTTCGAAGCACTGCGCGCGCTGCCGCAGGCGGCAATCGTTCCGCTCGACGTCACAGATGGCCGCTCGGTACGCGAACTTGCCGGCGAGATCGGCGGCAAGGTCGATATCGTGGTCAACACCGGCGATTACCATCGCACCTTCACTATTGCCTCGCGCCGCGGCGTTGAAACCGCTCAACTTGAGATGGACGTGAATTATTTCGGGCTGTTGCGGCTCGCCCAGGAATTTGCTCCGGTGCTTCAAGCGCGCGCGGCAGACGGCGCCGCGAACGCCATCGCCTGGGTAAACTTGCTTTCCATCTTCGCGCTCGCCAACTACCCGTCGCACGGCACCTATTCGGCCTCGAAAGCGGCGGCGCTGTCGTTGTCGCAAGCCTTGCGCGCCGAGTTGCGGCCGGCCGGCGTGCGCGTCATCAATCTGTTCCCCGGTCCGATCGACGACGACTGGGACCAGCTGGAACAGCCGCCGAAGCTTTCGCCGACCGCCGTGGCACATGTCGTGATCGAAGCGCTGAAGGGCTCCGTCGAAGACGTCTATCCGGGCGACGTGGCGCAGGATTGGCTGGCGCGGCATCTGGAAAATCCAAAGGCGCTCGAGCGCGAACTGAGCGGGAACGCGCCATGAAGGCGTCGAAAAAAACGAAAACGCCCGCAAGCGGCCGCCGCGGGGGCTTCGGCGGCCTTGTTGCAGCGGGTAATGTCCGGCTGGTCGATTTGACGCAGACGCTCTCTCCCGATTTTCCGGCGATCGTGTTGCCGCCGGAGATGGGCCAGTGCCGTCCGTTCCGCTCGGAAGAAATTTCCCGCTACGACGACCGCGGCCCCGGCTGGTACTGGAACAACGTGAGCTTCGGCGAGCATACCGGCACGCATTTCGACGCGCCGATCCACTGGATTTCCGGCCGCGATCGGCCGAACAATTCCGTCGATACGCTACCGATCGAGCATTTCATCGTGCCGGCAAATGTCATCGATTGCAGCGCCGAGGCCGCTGCCGATGCCGATTTCCTCCTTACCGTCGGCCATGTGAAAGCTTTCGAGAAACGCCACGGCCGCATTGCCGTCGGCTCGTGGGTGCTGATGCGCACCGACTGGTCGAAACGCGCCGACGCCGTCGCCTTTCAGAATCTCGACGAAACCGGCCAGCACACGCCCGGCCCCGATCCGGACTGCGTCCGCTTCCTGGTCAAGGAGCGCGACGTTCTCGGCTTTGGCACCGAGACGATCGGCACCGACGCGGGACAGGCGGCACATTTCAAGCCACCCTATCCGTGTCATTATTACATGCACGGCGCCGGCAAATACGGGCTGCAATGCCTGTGCAACCTCGATCGCCTGCCGGCGACCGGGGCGCTGATCGTCGCGGCGCCGCTCAAAATCCTCGAAGGAAGCGGCAGTCCTTTGCGTGTGTTCGCCATCGTGCCGGGGAATGCCCCGCGTCAATCGAGCCGATAAACCCTTGCCGCATTATCGTACAGCACGGCGCTCTCAACCGCTTCCCCGAGCACCGTGAGAGCGTCTTTGTAGGCGGCAAGGAAAATACTAGCCGCTTTCGGCGAATGTCCGTTATCGGGGAAACCGGACGTGACGGCGGACATCCCATTTCGGTAGCAATTGACCCATGACGTCACTTCGCCACCTTCAGTTGTCGCATTGCGAAACGGTTCATTCGATTACGTCGTCAGCGTCAATGTCACTCCCCACTATGTGTTCGACCCACAATCTGCGTGAGGGCCTCCACAAGAGCTGTCGGCGCGGTGACATTGGGACTATGGCTGGCGTCGAGTTCATATGCCTGCCATCCAGCTTCGCCTTTCGCACGGTCCGCAAACTGACTGAATGGTTTTTTGTCGGCATATCGTGTGCAGTGTATGTATGCGCGCGGTAAGCTAAGCTCTCCCTGCAATTGAAGCGGCTGCTGGAAGCACTTAACGGACTGCGGCATCCTGTACTTGCTAATCCATTCCAAATCCTCTGGAGACGTATCGGGCGGAGTAGGATTGGGCGTGACGCGCCAACCGTCGCCCGCCTTGACGCTATCCAGCAGCCGTTGCCGCTCGGCAGACGGTACCATGTCGATCAAAGCCTGTCCGTTCGCGGGTACGAAGGCATCGAGATAGATCAGCCGTGCCACGCGATCGCGCGCTCGGTCGGCCACACCGGTCGCCACCATGCCACCGTAGCTGTGTCCGATCAGCACGACCTCGCGCAGCTCTTCAAACTGCAAAACGCCAAGCACATCCTGAATATGAGTTTCGAGATCGTTTGACGGGCTTGCCAAGTGTGCCCGCTCGCCCAGCCCGGTGTAAGTCGGCGTGAAGAACTGATGCCCGGCTGCGGCCATCAAGGGCCGCACTTTCTTCCAAGCCCAAGCCGCCGACCAAGCGCCGTGGGCAAGCACAATAATCGCCAAGACTCCAACCTCCCGCGCGAAGTTTCAGCGCATTGTTTTGACCACCGGCTCACGAACAATCATCGCTATTGAAACGGCCAGCAACCACAGCCCGAGCAACGTGAAGCCCGCGATCAGGCCACCACCGACCATGAGTCCATCGTTGAAGAATGCGGTGAGTAAATAAACGACTTGAATCGCAGCCACCAGAAGGCCCAACTGCCCGAGGGTCCGAGCGATTTCGCCGGTACGGATCATGACCACAGAAGCCGCTCAGACGAACGCGACCGAGCCGAAGCCAGTGAAGATGTAACCGTAGTTCGCAATATCCGAAAGCGTCTGCGCGGTTGCGTCACCCGCAGTCGATCCACGACCCGACAGAGCCATCGTGATGAATGAGGCCGACACATCAACTGCCAGGGTGACAATCACTCCTGCCAAGAATGCCAGGTACAGCCATGCACCCTCTCGCTCGGCATCGCGTAGTCTCGCTGCCAGGACCCCGGCCCAAATTGTGAACAATGGTGCCGTGGTTGCGAAGAGGAATGCTGAGATCAGGGTTCCGTGATGATTTTCCGTATAGTAGCCGGCGATATCCGCTGCCGAAGCCCCCAGCGTCGGCGGCGTCGGTGCAAGAACAAAGGCCACGAAGAATACGACCCAACCAACAATTCCGGCGATACCACCTGCAATGCTCGCGTTGCGACTTGTCATAACGTCCTCCCAGCTTCCGAGTTGTTGAGGTCAGCCCTAATATCCTAGGTCGATTTTAATGCCCGGGGATACCCATCCTTGAGGACGGCAAAGCGGATAAAGGCCAACTGCTCTGGACATGCCAAAACTGGCCCGATTTTGCTGCGGTGCGTGAGGCAACTGTTGGCCCATCGCTGCCGGCACGAACTGTCAAACGAACGCCTGCTGTTGAGGGTAGATCGGACGTGCCGTGGACGGCGCGAAAGCGACGCGTTTGACCCGAAGGCGACAAGCGCGGCGATGAATGGCCGGCTGTGGAATCCTGATCGGGTTCCAGCACCGCTGACGGGTGTGGTATCTTTTGGGCTACAATATACGTGTTCCCCGACGCCCATCGCAGCGTCGGAACAGAGGATTCCCTATGCCTGAGAGCCATTCGCGCAGGCTCGCAGCGATCTTGGCCGCCGATATCGCCGATTATAGTGCCCTCATGGGCGCCGATGAAGCGCGCACTGTCAACGACTTGAAGAGCCATCAGGCCGTGGTGCTGCCAATGGTGGGCGACTTCAGCGGACGGATCATCGACACCGCGGGCGACGGCATATTGGCCGAGTTTTCCAGCGTCGTGAACGCGGTCGAATGCGCCGTCACCATTCAGCGCGCGATGGCCGAACGCAATAGCGCCGTCGAGCCGGCGCGGCGCATGCAGTTTCGCATCGGCATCAACCTCGGCGATGTCATCTACGACAGCGAGCGCATTTTCGGCGACGGCATCAACATCGCTGCGCGACTCGAGGGCATCGCCGAACCGGGCGGCATTTGCGTTTCCGCCAAGGTGCGCGACGAAATCGACGGCAAGATGAATTTTTCCTGCGAAGATCTCGGCGATCGCCAGCTCAAGAACATCGCGCGGCCGGTACGGGTGTACCGCATCCGCCTTGATGCTGCTCCGGCACAGCCGGCACCCGCGCGGCCAGCGCCTCCACTACAGCCCGACGACAAGCCCTCGATCGCCGTGTTGCCGTTCACCAACATGTCCGGCGATCCGGAGCAGGAGTACTTTTCCGACGGCATCACCGAAGACATCATCACCGATCTGTCGAAGATCGGCGGCTTGACGGTCATCGCGCGCAATTCCAGCTTCACCTACAAGGGACGCGCGGTCGACGTCCGCACTGTCGGCCGCGAGCTTGTTGTGCGTTCGGTGCTCGAAGGCTCGATCCGCCGAGCCGGCCAACGCGTGCGCATCACCGCACAGCTCATCGACACCGCAAGCGGCGCCCATGTCTGGGCCGAGCGCTACGACCGTGATTTAACAGATATCTTTGAAGTTCAGGACGACGTCACGCACCGCATAGTCGAGGCGCTGAAAGTGACTCTCAGCCCGGCCGAGAACGCTCGGCTTACCGACAGCGGGACGTCCAATATCGACGCTTACGACTGGGCCCTTCGCGGCCGCGAGCTCCTGCTTGGGAATTCCAAAAACCGGGAGACGTTTGAGCAGTCGAAAGCGTTCTTCACGAGGGCAATCGAAATCGATCCCAGCTATTCGCAAGCCTATGCAGGACTAGGTATGGCGTACATGTTCGACTACCAAAATCGTTGGAGCGATGACCCTGACAGCTCGCTACCGCTTGGCAAGCGGTATGCGAAACAAGCGATCGAAAAGAATCCGAAAGAACCGCTGGCGCGACTTGTCGCGTCGTGGGCCGCAATATACGAAAAGGACCTCGATCGGGCGAAATCCGAGGCAGAGATCGCGCTGTCCCTCAATCCGAATCTCGCCATGGCCTACAACACTCTTGGCGGCATTCGCAGCTACTCGGGACAACCGCTGGAGGCGGTTCCAATGATAGAGCGCGCAATGCGCCTAGATCCCGCTTCTAATCACCAATATGTCCACTTCCTCGGCATGGCGTACCTGCTTGCCGGCAAGTACGAAACAGCGGCGACCCTTCTCAGGCAGCGTATTCTCCTCGTGCCCAAGACGGATTTTTCGCGCGCCGCGCTAACTTCCGCTCTTGGTCATCTCGGTCAGCTCGATGAGGCCCGTCGCATCTGGCGCGAGCTCAAAGAAATCAATCCGAAATACTCATTCAAAGAACATTTCAGCCGGCAACCCTTCCGGCAAGAGGATGTCGAAAGTGTTGCCGAGGGTCTCACGAAAGCCGGATTGCCAAACTAACGGCCGAGATCGCACTACGCCTTTGGGCGCTGGAAAAAACTTCCGGAGGTGGCCCGTCACGTGCCTTGCCGTAATTCAGCAATTTAGTCGCTGTCGGAGTGAAAGCGGACGTTGCGCGGACACCACGAATGTGGCCGTGTTGTCCCCGTGGGAGCTACGCGCTTTGGGGCCGAGAGCTATGATTAACTGCCGCCCTTTCCTTATCGCGACCTAGAAGTCAAATGCTGGTAGAGTAATATCGACCGTCACGTAACCGCCTCGATACTCTTGCTTTGACAAAGGGCATAGTTAGAAACTAGGCATTGCAACAGCAGCTCACTCCGCGACGTTGACGCGTTTTGATCAACTCGCACGGGTCGATTCGAAGAGCGCGAGCCAGGCGCCCCGCCAGCCGGGCGGACCCGACCTCGGAGAGGGAGAAACGCATGGTGGCCGCCGACGCCGGAGCTTTGCCGTCGCCCGCGTCTCTTGAAAATCCGAACTCCTGCCTCGTCATTATCGGGCAGATTCTCAGCGTTCTGGTTCCGCTGATTATTTGGTTCGCACCGCTCCCGCTCGAGCTCGAAACCAAGCACTGCTTTGCGATCGTCGGATTCATGATCGTGGCCTGGATTACCCGGGCCATGGAATTTGCCTTGACCGGATTGATCGGCTGCTTTCTGTTTTGGGCGCTCGGTATCGTTCGATTTCCCGTGGCGTTCAGCGGCTTCGCTAACGACACTCCTTGGTTTTTGTTCGGCGCTCTGCTGCTCGGTACGGTCGCCACCCGATCGTCGATCGCGCGCCGCCTAGCCTATTTCGTCATGCTGCGGGTCGGCGTTACCTATCCGCGCATCCTGCTTAGCCTCATTGTCACGGATTTCCTGCTCACCTTCATCGTCCCGGCCGGAGCAGCCCGCGTCGTCATAATGGCCTCGATTGCAATCGGTCTGGTCGAGGCCTTCAACTTGCCGCCCGGTAGCAATGTAGCGCGCGGCATGTTCCTGGTGCTCACCTACACCGCCAATATCTTCGACAAAATGATCATCGCCGGAGCCGCCTCAATCGCCGCCCGCGGCTTGATCGAGAAGGTAGGCGGCGTCACGCTGCTGTGGAGCTATTGGTTCATCGCCTTCCTGCCGTGCAGCATTGTTACCGTGCTCGCCGCCTGGTGGCTGACGCTCAAGCTCTATCCGCCAGAAAACGTCGCGCTCGCCGGTGGCCGCGATTATTTGCGTGCGGAAATGCGGAATTTGGGAACGCTATCGCCGCTCGAGAAGCGAGCGGCCGTCCTGATGGCGGCGGCGATCCTGCTATGGCTGACGGACTTTCTGCATCACATCTCGCCTGCGGTCATTGCCATGGGCGCTGGCCTGTTCGCGCTGTTACCGCGCGTCGGCGTGCTCGAGATCGAAGACCTCAGGCGGCTCAATTATCTGCCGGTATTTTTCGTCGCCGCCGCGGTCAGCATGGGCGCGGTGCTGGAGGCAACGAACGGCTTGCACGTTCTGACTGGCTCAGTGTTCGCGTTCGTGCAGCCGTTCATGACCAACATCATCATGACCACGATCGTCATGTACTGGACCGCGGTCGTCTCGCATTTCTTCCTGGCGAGCGAAATCTCGATGCTCGGTGCGACGATTCCGCTGGTCATGGAGTTCGCCAAGACGGACGGCCTCAATCCGCTGCTGCTTGGCATGATCTGGACGTTCGCCGCGGGTGGCAAACTTTTCGTCTATCAATCGGGCGTCCTGATTGTCGGCTACTCTTACGGATACTTCGCCGCCCGTGACCTCCTGTATATGGGCGCGCTGCTGACGGTCATCGAATTCGTCATGCTGCTTTTGCTGGTTACGTTCTATTGGCCGCTCATCGGCCTGCACTGAGCGCAGAACGTCTGAACGCGGCGCCGGCTTGCCGGCACGCAATGCCGACAATATCGTTAGCACAAGCAACGTAAAGGATGGGCGCGAATATGAACCAACTCGAAGATCTGCTGCGCGATCTTGTTGTCGCCAACCGCGTTCTTGCCCGGGAGGACGTCGTCGACGCCTACGGTCACATCAGTGTGCGCCATCCCGACAATCCGAAGCATTTCTTTCTGTCGCGCTCGCTCTCGCCCGAACTGGTCGAGCGCCGCGATCTGATCGAATTCGATGAGATGGGCGAGCCGGTCAACGATAAGCGTCCCCCGTATCTCGAGCGTTTCATTCATGCGGCGATTTTCGAGGCGCGGCCCGACGTACAAGCGGTGGTACACGCGCATGCCGAGGACACTCTGCCCTTCGGCTTGGTCGCGACGCCGCTTGTGCCGGTCATCCATTCCGCGGCTTTCGTCGGCGGCGCGGTGCCGGTCTGGGATATCCGCGACAAATTCGGCGACACCAATCTCTTGGTCACCAATATGGCGCAGGGGCGCGATCTGGCGGGCTGTCTTGGCGCTGGCAAAGCTGCGCTGATGCGCGGGCACGGCTTTTCCGCGGCCGCAGGCTCAATCTTCGAAGTGGTCCGGCTTGCGGTCTATCTGCCGCGCAATGCCCGCGTGCAGATGAACGCGATGCGGCTTGGCGAGCCGAAGCCGCTATCCCCTGGGGAGATCGCCGCGCGCACGGCAAGCTACAAGCCGCACGCCCCGGAGAGTTGGCGCGCTTGGGAATACTGGGCCACCCGCGCGGGCTGCGGCGAACCGTATCGGCAAGCGGAAGGATGATCCTGAGCCACACAGAACCCAATAACTGCGCGCTCGGCAGGGCACCGCAGTCTGCACTTCCACGCTTGCAGTTCCGTTCTCCGTCATGAACCGATCAACCGAAATCCTGCGCGGCGTTAGTTTTGAGCAAGTCGTCGCGTGAGCTAACTATTTCTCGACGTCAGGGCGCGACGGGCCGACCAAACCGTTTGCCGCGTTAACCCGACAAAATGTCGCGGCTGTGAGACAAGCATGGACACGGAAGTTCTTATCGTTGGCGCCGGCCCCGTCGGCCTCACACTAAGTATCGATCTCGGCAAGCGCGGTATCCGCTGCATCCTGATCGAAAAGAATGAAGCGCCGCTAGGTTATCCGAAAATGGAGCGGTGCAATCCGCGGACGATGGAGATTTTCCGTCGTCTCGGTCTGGTCGATACTGTGCGCGCTGCGGGGTATCCGCCGGAGTGGCCGATGGACACTTATCTGGTGTTCGATCTGATGCGGCCGCCGCTGTTCAAGATGGCTTATCCCACGGTGGCGCAAGCCAGGGCCCAGCGTGACGCCACTATGGACGGGTCGATGCCGCTCGAACCCTATCAAATCATTTCCCAATACACTCTCGAGCCGTTGCTCAAATCCATTGCGGAACGGATTCCAAATCTGGCGCTGAGATTTGGCCATGAATTGCTATCGTACACTGAAGACCCGGACGGGGTTGCAGCGCAAGTCAGAAAAACAAACGGTGATACAATCGCGATCCGTGCCCGATACATGGTCGGTTGCGACGGCGGATCGAGCGCGGTTCGCAAGCAGCTCGGCTTCAAAATGGAAGGCGAGCCGCACCTCTTGGAGATGCGTCAGGCCCTTTTCCATTGTCCGGAGCTTTACGACAAGGTACGCGCGCCGCGTGCCCGGCATTATCACCGCATCGACGACCATTGGACGTTGATGATTGTCCAAGACTCGCGCAAGCACTTCACGCTTCATGCCGTCGTCGAGAAGGACGAGGACATGGCGCAATTGTTCGAGACAACCGTCGGCACGCCGGTGAAATACGAGATGGTGCATTGCGCAAAATGGGTGCAAAGGCTGCTGCTAGCGGAGCATTATCAGCAGGGTCGTGTCTTTATCGCCGGAGATGCAGCCCACCTTGTAATTCCGACCGGCGGTCTCGGCATGAATACCGGCGTCGGCGATGCAATCGACATCTCCTGGAAGCTTGCCGCGATGCTGCGAGGCTGGGGTGGCCGGACGTTGCTACAGTCCTACGAAGCCGAGCGGCGGCCGATTGGCGCAATTAACGTCAAAGCCTCCGGCGGCGGCACAGCGGGCCGGATGAAATGGCGCGCCGCCTATCGTCCGAACATCGAGGACGACACTGCTGAAGGCAGGGCCGCGTTGGCCAATCTGTTGGCAATTGCCAGAGAGGAGGCGCCGAAAACGTTCCGCGTCATCGGTGCCGAGCTGGGCTATCGCTATGCCGGTTCTCCGGTGATTTGCGACGAACCCGGCGGGCCCGCGCCAAACATCGAGGAATATGTGCCAACGAGTTGGCCTGGTGCGCGTTTGCCGCATGTTTGGCTCAAGCCCGGTGAAATCTCGGTGCACGATCGGATCGCCGACGGGTTCACGCTTTTGCGGCTCGGTCGAAACAAAGACGGCGCCGCGGGTTTACGAACAGCCTTCGGTGCCGTCGGGGCGCCTTTCTCGACGCTCGACATTGAGAGCGAAGCTGCTCGGCGCGCGTATGACGTCGACTACCTTCTTGTCAGACCGGATTTGCACGTTTGCTGGCGTGGCGACGCCTTGCCAAAGGACCCGGACAGAGTGGCGCGCGTTGTGACTGGACACTAAAGCGCCGACCGGGTCGCGCGCGATGTTGCGACGAGTGCCATTGCTGAAAGCGCGTTGGAACGATGAAAAACTTGCTGAGGAGGCTCAGCGGTCCTGAAGCAGGCGAAACCGCGATCTGCCAAGGCAACGGATAGGCCGCGCTTGACGAGATGGAGCGCAATCGAGGTGCCGGCAATCTCCCAGCACGATGACATCAGTGCGCGCCACTAGGTCCTGCGCCGCGCGTTATAAAGAGGACACGGCAATCCGCCCGGTGGGCTCCACAAACCAGCGCTCGCTCTTGAATGATTTGCCGGCAAGCCGCGCCACCAACCAATCGGCGACGAGCGTCGGCGGGAATGGGCCGAGGTTGGCTGCCGGCACATTGCCGACCGAATGACGACTTTCGGCGTAGATAACGAGCTGGCGCGGCGCGCTCATCGTTGCGATCATTCGCTCGGTATATTCGAGCGGGCTCAATTCATCGGCCTCCCCCGCCACCACCAGATAAGGACTGCGGATTTTTTCGGCGTGGTCTTCCCGGGTCAGCGTCTTGACGAATTCGTCGAATTTGCCCTCGTCAGTATAGTTCGCCATCCACATGAAGCGCTTCTTGAAGGTCGGCGATGCCTCCTCGAAAATGGTGTGGCAGCCCGGCTCAAGGCAGGTCGACATCACCGCGGTCGCGGCGATGCGCGGCTCGTGGGCAACCATTATGGTGCTGAAGAAGGAGCCAAAACTCACCCCGGCCACCCCGATTTTCTGCGCGTCCACCTCCTGCCGGCGGACGAGCCAATCGACCAGCGCCGGCCCGGCATCGATCCAGTTCTGCATCGAAACATAGACCCCCAGAAGCGGGCTTTCGTATTGGCCCGGTCCGTCGATCGCTAGCACCGCAACGCCGCGCGCGAGCCAGCGGTCGTTCGCCAGCGCGACATTGATCTCCTTGAAGCTGTCCATTCCTGGAATGGCAATGACGACCGGCACTCGGCCGCCGCCGTAGCCGGGCGGCAGATGCAGCCAGGCCGGGATCGTTTTATCGTGGAAGGGGATAGAAACCGCCTCGACCTTGTGATCGGCGAGCCGAGCGTAATTGGCGTAGCACGCCCGCTTCTTGGCATGCAGGTCTAGGTGGGGCTTGCTGGAATCATCATAGGGCCACTCGGCAGCGCCATAGTGGACGGCCGCCATAAACCAATTGTCACGCGCGGTGATGAGATTGCCCTCGGCCTCGGCGGCGCGCGCCCTGGCCTCCCGGCGCTTGGCGGTGCTTTCGAAGACCGGGCCGATATCGGCCATCTTCTGCACGCGCGCGCGGATGGCCGCGAAATCGGCACTCGCCTCCACGCCGCACGGCGCCGAAAGATAGAGTGAACGCGGCTGGTCCCAATCGATACCGTTGGCACGAATGATGTTGTCGAGCGCCCAACGTTGTTCGGCAAAGCGCTTGGTCATGGTCTCATCCTCCGCGCCGGCGAACGCCGGCCCGCGTGTAGCCGCAAGGCCCGCGCCAATACTGGCGGCAGCGAAGGAGCGAAGAAGACCGCGGCGGTCCATAACGATTCCTCCCTTATTACAGATCAATTGCTTCTCGAAGGCGAGCGCCAGAATAGCCCACGATGAGTAGCTCAGGATAAAGTCATTGACTTCCGATAAATGCCGTTATCGGAACCTATTTTGATTGAGCCACACAGAAACCGGGTTTTGCATGGCAGAGGCCCCCTCCGCCTCCCCCTCTTGAATTGACTCAGGTTTTCGCCGCCAGGGGTGCCCTACCCACAAAGTCACCCACGAACAAATGCGAGCAGCCTCGGGCGGCGCGTCTCGCAACCCCTCTTTAGCTTAGTTCCGATAAACCCCCTTATCGGAACCAATCGCGACCCCGCCCGGTCGAGGCAGCGTTAGCATTCGCTGTTCGCTTTTACTGAAAGCGGACATTCGTCGGTCGCTTTTCGATGTCCGCCTCGGGCCAGAAGGCCACATTTCGGCGTGGACCACAGCCCGCATGGGGCGCACCCCTCGTAACTCCTGGCAGTTTGCTCCGAGTGAACGCTCCGAAACATCAATTGCCGCGCCAATAACGAGGCGCACCGCCTATTGGCGGTTCGCCGACAAGAACTTCTCCAAGTGCACAATCACCCCGAGGCGACGAAAGCGACATAGCGAACTAGCGCAGGGAACGGAGGGAAAACCATCCGTACGTCCAAGCCGGCGGAGCTATTTAATAATCTTACCTGTCCATCTCTGCTGCCACGCGCTTGGAGTTTTCGCATCGATCAGAACAAATGCTATGCGGCAGTTCCTTCCGCTATTATTAACCCAAGCGTGGTTAGTGCTCTGTTGAACCAAGACATCGCCGCTCTTCACATGGACTTCTGAATCGTCCATGAGCATGTCGATTTCGCCATCGAGCACGATCGCGTAGTCGATGCTTTTAGTTCTATGCGTATTAGGATGTCTGGCGTAGCCCTGAGTCGCAGGATCGATCCCCATCGCTATCAGCACCCTGTCATGGTCGACAGGCGAAGGCACGGCCGCGTTGGCAGGAGGCGGAAAATCGACAATACGAAACACTGTCCCGTTTGGCGGCGGCGGCACACCTGTTTGCGTCTCACCGCGATCACCTGCTCCGTTGACGTCCACGGGAAATTCGCTGGTCACCCAAAGCGTCGTCACTGCGTTTCCGCCGGCGCTGCGTTGTTTCGGTTTCAGATCGCCATCATATAACGCGACTGCCTTTCCAGCTCGATCATGACCGATCACGACGCGTCTGACGGGTTTGAAGTCCACATTTTCCTCCCCTGCTAAGATACAAACAGCCGCGCGGCCCTCGATGTGGTTATTGCTGCGGAATCACCGGCAGTAACAGATGCGAAGGCCGTCTCACATCGTGATAGATCTTGTGCAACGTCGTCCGGCTACTCACGATATGATTAGGAATGTATTCGGTGTTAGTCGCGCCGGCGACTCCGGTCGGCATATCGGCGCTGGCAATCTCGATGCAAATTCGATGGCCGCGGCGGAACAGATTAGCGGTCGCCAGAATCTCGATGGCGTATTCGGTGATTTCTCCAGGATTGACTTTCTTCTGTGCCGTGCGGGTTAAGGGACGCCACGGTCGCCACGGTTTCGAGCGCTCTTTGTCGACGGCGCGATGAGACGCTTTAAGCCACCCGCGAGTCAGTTCGCGTTCGGGAAGGCCGGCGGGAAGTTCGCGCTCGCCCTCACGGCCGGAGCGCACTGATGGGTCCGGTCCAATGTCCTTCAAGGTTATAACCCAATTCGTGTCGTTCTGATCGATCTCGGCGAACAGATTGAGAACCGACGGGCCTGCGACGAGAACATCCGCCGGAAGCGGATCGGTCATATAGCGTAGGCGCTGCACCGCATTTGTCTGGGTGGGTGGCATCTGCACGAACGCATCCGGGGGAAGCTCGTCCTCGGCGCTTGAGGGCGTGAACGGTGCCGTCCGCAGCCGCTCCCACGCGTTGAGATAGAACTTTGTCCACTGCGTTTCGGGTAGCGGCCAGTCGGTACCGGTGCGCCATTCGTTAGCGCCCATCAGCCAATAGCGCACCGGGGGCTCGTTCATAATTCCGGTGTCGATGTTCTTCAGCCAGTAATCGTACCATCGCAGGATTTCACTATGGAACGTGTGGAAGGGACGTTCGAGGTGCGCTGGTCCTGAGAATATCAGTTTTTTAGGAGCAGTTATTTTTTCAAAATAGGTTTGAGCGCCGTTAAGGTGCGTCTTGTAAGTGTAGGCGTACCAGCCCGCCCCTGTGTAAGTGGGAATCTTAATTTTTTCAAAGCTGCTCTCAGCTTCCTTGACGTTGGCCTCACTATCATAGGGATCGATGAGGAGCTGGAAATATGGTGGCATGTGCTGACCTTTTTGAGTCAGCACGTTGTACAGGTGCGGATACATCTTATAGTCCGGGTTGTTCATGGCTTGCTGCCACAAGACCTCCTTGTCCGACGGTAGTGCCCCTGGCTTGCCCTTGACGCCGTGAATGGCGGCGAAATGCATGACCAAATAGCGGAAGAGATGAATTACGCCGCCGGGATATTCCTCGCGGAAGCTCCCCAGGCTTCCGTAGGCGCCGCGCGGATCGTACGGAAAGACCGCCTTCAGGTGCGGCGGATTCTGTCGGGCGACAAACAGCTGCTCAGCACCAAAGCCGGAGATCCCGACCATACCGACGTTACCGTCACACCAGGGCTGTTGAGCGATCCATTCGATCAAATCGTAACTATCCCATTGCCGAGAGCCGCCGCCGTCAGACTTGCCGACGCCTCGCGGCGAACCAATGATGTGCACGTAACCGCGCGTAACGAAAAACTTGGTGTCACCGGCCTCGAGCGGGCCGGCCCAAAGCGACGACCACGCCGGCTGCGGCGGCAAAGCCGCTGCGACATCCGGACCTTGCAGATCCTTGTTGTAGATCGAGAATGCCAGCAAAGCAGGAAATCGTCCTTCGGCATTTGGGCGATAGAGATCAACCGATAGATTCACACCGTCACGCATCGCTACGGTGACGTCTTTCTCGGCTATCATTCCCGAAGAAGTTGGCTCGCGATCATAGTTTACTGGCGGCCGGTCCCCTGAAAGCGAAAACGGTTCCGGATAGTGTGGCTTGTCACTCATTATTTGGTCCTTGGCGTATGGATCTATCAGCTTCGACGCGCGAGCCGTTGTGGATGGTCAATGATCTGGTCCGCAGTCGGCAGATCTCTGCCGCCCGCCAGGCCTTGAACCAGAAGATCGACCATCGCTTCGATCGCGGCGCCATCCTGCAACTGGTCGGTAATGAGATGATAAATCGAAAAGCCATAGAGGAGATCGAGCGCGGTCCCGATTTTGTCGCCAGCTAGCTCACCTCGGCGCTGAGCCCGTTCCAGGATTGTGCGCGCGAGGTTGCGGCGAGGCGGCAGGAATTGATCGCGCAATTGCGCCAGTGACCGCGCGTCGGCCTGCGATTCGGCAATCATCCCGCGAAATGCCCGGCCACAAGCCGTTGTTCGCCAGAAATCAAAGATCGATTTAATCTGCGCAATCAGCTCCGCGCGTATCGAACCTAAATCTTCGACAGGCATCATGGCTGCGCTCTCGCGATTGTAGAGCTCCATAAAGAGTTCGGACTTACTCTTCCACCATCGATAAATTGTTGGTTTTCCTGCGCCGCAGCGGCGCGCGACAGCGTCTATTGTGAAGCCACCATATCCGCGTTCATTCAGTATGGCGATGGCGGCTTCAATAATTGCAGCGTGGGTGGCGCGGTTGCGGACACTGCCGGCCAACGGGCGCGGTTTAATGCGTTTCTGCATCCGTTTGACAATTTGCTCCATGCGGCGGTGTTGCCTTAATGCGCCACAGCTTGTGCAGCCGATCGCGTATGTTTTTCGGCCTCGACCGGCGGAAAGGCGTCGAATAGGAACGGTTCGGGCGCGAGCTGCGACGGGCTCCAGAAGTTCAGCGCCCCTTTCGAAACCCGCCACTCGAACGGAAATAGATCCGGCGCATACTGCAGATATCCGCTCGAGAACAATTCAACGCGCATGCCGCCCGGTTCGCGCACATAGGTGAAAAAGTTCTCTCCGACGCCGTGGCGCCCTGGACCGAATTCCAGCTCCACTCCGTTCTCGCGATAGACTTCGCAAGCGCGCAGCACATCCTCGCGCTGGTCGAGCCAGAATGCAATGTGATTGGTTCGTCCCGGGACCCCGCTAAGCTTGCCCGAACGATCGATAGCGTCCCTGATCAGCCCGAGATCGTGCGACATCGGCGTCGTTGAAACGAATGCGCCAAGAACGACATTTGGCGCGTGGTCGAAACGGATTAGCTCCGTGAACCGGTAGCCGAGCACGTCCCGATACCAGTGCGCGTCGCGCAACGTATCGTCGGTGTTAAATGTCACATGATCGATGCGCCTTACTGCGGCGCCTCTCGGGACGTAGCGCTGCGGCCTGTTGGGATAGAGCGGTGCGAGCTCGGGGCTTGGCCGATATCGCTCGACCTCCCAAAACACTTCGTGCACGTGCCCGCCGGGGCTGCGGTAGCGATACGCCGGACCCTGCCCCATGTCCGCGTCGCGCCAGCCGAGCCCAGCGCCCGCTCGTTCTATCCGCGCGACCGCCTCAGTCAGCTCGTCCGGTCCTTCGGTCCGCCAAGCGCTATGTGCAACTGCGGGAGCCGGGCCCTCGGTAATCTGCAAGCTATGAAAGAAGAACTCGCCCCATCCGCGCAAATAGACGGACTGCCCTGCTTGTCCCGATACTTCGAGGCCCAATACATCCCGATAAAACCGAAGCGATTCTTCCGGCTTTGGCGTGATCACTTCGATATGAGCGAGCTGCGAGATTAAGCGGTTGACCATCGTTTTCCTCCAAGAACCAAAGGACAGGCGGTAAGCGCGCTCTCAGTACATCCGCACTTTCGGATCGCGTGGGAGCCCGAGCAGAAACCGTCCGCGCGACTGGCCGCTGAGATCCGTGCTTAGTCCGACATGCGCGGCGATGGCATGCACATCCCGCCAGGCCCGCTGGATCAGATTCTCGTCGCGCATACCGCGCGCGCCGCTCATGTCAAATAAAGTGTCGACGGCCGTGCAGATCGTGCGTACCGCATAGCCATAAGTGGCAAAGCTCCGCGTACGTGCGGCGGCGTCGCTGGGACCACCGTCGCGAATGATATCGAGATTGCGCCGCAGCAATAACTCTGCGCTGTCCAGATCGAGTTCGGTCTGGGTGATGCGCATTTGCACGTGCGGCCATTCCGCTACGGCTTCACCAGTCGATGTCGCGACTTTCTCTCGCGTCCAGTTGAGCCAGTTGGTGAGGGCGCCGCGCGCTACGCCCAGAGCGGGCGCGGACAGCGCATGCGGAAACGTGCAAATCATCGCGCCCCGATAGAGCGGTCCGGCGTTGACACGTGAGCCCGGTGTCGTGCCTTCGCGGAAGTCGTCCATTGCCAACGTACGATGCGCGGGAACGTTTACGTCCTGAACCAGGAGGTCGTTGCTTCCAGTCCCCCGCATTCCGACGTTGTACCAGGTGTCCTCGATCGCATAATCCTTCCGCGGGATCAGGAATTGCCTAGCGTGCGGCGGACCTTGCGGACCAAAGACCATCGCTGCGACGATCGCCCATTCGCTGTAATCGACGCCGCTGACAAACGCCCAGCGCCCAGACAGCTGATACCCGCCCGCCACGGGCGTCGCCTTGCCAGTCGGATAGACCATGGCGGCGATGTTGCGATCCGGCGTGTCGCGCCAAACGTCGTGCTGCGCTTCCTCGGGGAAAGCGGCGAGCCACCAATCATGAATGTTGAGGAGACTAGCGCACCAGCCAGTCGAGCCGCACGCTGAGGCGATTTCAATTGCCACATCGAAAGCGGCATCGTGGCTGATTTCGTATCCACCCCATTTTCGCGGCTGAAGGATGCGCGCCAATCCAGCTCCGACGATCGCTTCGATCGTCTCGATCGCAATGCGCCGGTCGGTTTCCACCTGTTGCGCGTGCTCGCGCAACATCGGCGCCAAGCCGCGCGCCCGGCGAATGACCTCGTCGCGGGTGGGTGAAATCGCTTCCGAGCTCAGAGTTGTGACCGACATGAATTCACTCCACATTAGGACGATTTTCGCCTCACGCGGCTCCAGGTTGCATAGCCGGCGCGCGCAAGCTGCCGATCAGGACAAAACAAACGGCACTGACGATCAGAATAGCCGCGGAGACCCAGCCGATCGCAGCAAATCCAGCGAACTGCGTGACGGCGCCTCCGAGCGCCGGGCCGACTGCTGCGCCGAGCGTCAACATCGCCGGTGTCGAAGAGGCAGCGCGCCCGCTCGGGTCGAGTTTCGCGATCGTTCCGAACATGAAAGTGTGATTGAAGATCGTCATGAAGACGAGGAGACTTCCCGCCACTGCATATGGCAGGAACAGTGCGGAAGTCGAAGCAGTTATGCAGATACCCGCGTGGATCAGCAAAGCCACGCAGATCGCGCCAAGGCGCGGCACCATATTCTCAAGCAGGGCGGCGACAATTGGTGCCAGCAGATTGAGGAAACCGCTGATGACCAACATGTGGCCAATGTCCGATGCTGGAAAATCCCTCCATGCACCGATGCGTTCGAGAAAAGCATATGTCTGCCCTTGGCCGGCGGACAAAAGCGCGACGCCGACGAACGCAAGAATGACCGCAAGCCTGAGCGGGACGGCACCTGCCACGGTTGCCGGTTTTCCTGCCTGACCGACCGCACCTTCTGGCGGTTGCGGAAAGGCGGTGGCTGCTGCAATCGCGCCGAGGATCAGCAGGCCACCCAGAACGTAGAAAAGAACGTTGGGGCTGTGCTGCACCACATCCGGAAGGGTGGCGAAGAACAAAATCGAGAAGATCGCAACGCCGAAGTTGACGATGGCAAAGAGCCGGTGCGGGCGAACGCTCCGGGAGATCGTGCCGTGCACCATCGACAGAGCCGATCCGGCTCCTATTCCGGCGATGAAATGCGTCGGCACAAGTGCCGCAAACCCGTCGACATTGATAATCGCAAAAAAAGCAACAGCGCCGACAATGAAACCGCCGATCGCAATCAGACGCGCGGGAAGTCGATCGAAGCGCGGCGCGAGCGAAACGCTGGTGAGAAAAACCCCCATCATATAGGCCGTTATCAACAGACCCGCCTCGGGCGGGCTCATATGTCGAAATTGGATCAAGACCCCGACCCAAAGCGGCATGGACACGAGATCCAGCATGCCGGCCGCATGGCCGATCAGCAGTGCTCCCCTGCCGACAACTCCTTCCGTGGACGTCGCCATTCGATACTCCCCTTGATTTTTTTTCAGCGGTTATTCCCGCCGTCAGTTTTTATGCGACCGAAGCGTCATGCACCTTGTTTGCTCCGGTGGTTTGAACTGTTTGCGTGGGAGCCGGCCTGTTCAAGATTTGAGCCGCCCAATCAGAGAAAAATTCGATCCCAAGCAGCGAATTGTCGGCCTGGCAGTGCTCGGTACCGCCCGTGCTCTTGTCAAACAGTTTAAGTTCCTTAATCGGCGCGCGCGTGGCTGCGGCAAGGAGCTTATGCGCGTGGGCAACCGGAATTTGACGGTCGCCCTCTCCATGAATGATCAGAAGCGGGCATTCGATCGAGGCCGCAACCCCCTCGAGTTTCATGCGGGCCGTAATCTCGAGCACCTCGTCCATGCTGTCGACGCCGAACACCCATTGTGCATGTTCAGCCCAGTTCGCGACCGACAATGCGCTCCCTTGCCGGCGTGCACGTGCAAGCGTCACAGCGCCGTAATCCCATTGGGCGCCCCAGCAAATACATGCCGCCAATCGCTTTTCGAAAGCCGCCGACCGAGCCGCATAATAGCCGCCGAGGCTCACGCCAATGACCCCGATGCGGTCGGAATCAATATCTCGGCGTGTTTGCAGATAATCGACGCAAGGTGTCGTCGCGCGCTCGGTCTCGGGAAATGCGTGCAGGCCGCGCAGGCGCAGCGCCTCCCCGACACCGGGATGATCTATGAACAGAACGGAAATGCCGCGCGCCGAAAGCTCAGGCCCGATGCCGAACAAAAGCAGATATTCTTTCGAGACGTCGAAGCCGCTGAAAAAGATAAGACAAGGTCGAGGCCCCGCACTCTGCGCCTTGTACAATAACCCGGGGAGGGAGTTGTGCTCGAACGGAACTTCGACCTGTTCGACCGGATCGTTCAACAATTCGATGCTCTTTCGCACTAAGTCACGGGCGCGCGTGTACGCCTCCTCCCGCGCGATGTCATGCCCGCGCATCATCCGCTCGCTCATCAGCGCATAGGCTGCGGCGCGCTGGAGCTTCGAGCCGGCACTTGGGCGGAACCCGCGCTGAAGGTCCGCCTCAGCCATTGCTACCGTGGTTTCGGAGAGCTTGGCCCAACGCTGCCGCCACTCGGACAAGGTCTGATCTTCCGGACCGGCCGCAATAGGTTTCAACTCGCGACAGGCGGAATCAATATCAGAAAGAACCCCGCCGCATTGGAGCGCAAGCATGACTGCAAGGCTCCAAGGGTAATTGTCCGGGAAATATTCGAACACTTTCCCTCCCGACGCTCGGTCGAATTCTTCTTAGTGATCAGTAAGAACCGTCACCGAGTTTGTCGTTACGACACGTAACAACAAAATATTCTGGAGTCAACGCGGGGGATGGGTGGATAGCCGACTTCGCTATTGGGTCAAAACCGGATATCACGCAGCTACTGGAAGCGGACATCCCCTCGGCATTTTTAAACTCGCTTCACGCAGCAAGTTTGCTGGCGAAAAAGTAGAACGGCCCCAGTGGCGGAGGGAGTGTCTGCGCAAAAGTTGAAATTGCGAGGAAATATCAATCGACTACGACATCGCTTTGTTTCGTACCCGCAAATTTAGCCACGAAGAACCGTCGGATTGCAGCGATCAATCGCGAACGTCAGCGGCCGAACCTTCCGCCATGTCTGCAGTGCCGCTCAAGCCGACGGGAAACTCGCTCGTGACCCACAGATTGACGACGGCATTGCCGCCGGGGCTGCACTGCTTTGGCACGGCCGGACCGTCAAAGAGTGCGATCGCCTTCCCTTGCGGATCGTGGCCGACGACTACGCGTCTAATGATTTTAAGCTCCACTATCTCCTCCTATTGCTGCATGACGTCACTAGCTTTGCGGTATAATCAGTAATATCCGAGGGTTGAGCCGGCACAATAAGGCCGGCCGCGTTTACGCAAGCAGACCCGTGACGGAATGCGAATGAAGCCTGAGGCCCGTTTGCACGGCGATTTTCCGACCTTTCGCCGAGAGGATTTGCGCCTCGTTACCGGGCACGGGCAATACGCTGACGATCTTAATCTACCGCATGCAGCGCGTGCGGTAATGGTCCGGTCGCCCCATGCCCATGCCGCCATCCGCAGCATGGATGTTGCCAATGCGCTGGCCCATCCCGGGGTGTTGGTGGTTCTCTCAGGCGCCGACGCGCTTGCCGACGGACTACAGACAATTCCGCATCCGACTGGCAGTTCGAAGGTCGGGTCTGACATGCCGCTGGCCCACCGCGACGGATCCGAGCGAATAGTTACCCGACAGCACCCGTTGCCGGTCGACCGCGCACGTTTTGTAGGAGAAGCCGTCGTTATGGTCGTCGCGGAGACCGAAGCAAGGGCGAAGGACGCCGCCGAGGCGGTAGTGATCGACTGGGAGCCGCTTCCAGCGGTCACTCATGCAATCGATGCGCTCGGGGACAATGCACCGCAGCTGTGGGACCACGTCCCCGGCAATCGTACGCTCGAAGCGCATCTTGGCGACGAAGCGGCGACCACCGCAGCGTTCGCGCGCGCGGCCCATCGCGTTCGTCTGAGTAGCTGGGTGCAGCGCGTCACCGGAGCGCATTTGGAACCTCGCGCCGTCGTTGCCACGTGGGACGAGATGAAGGAGCTCTATACGGTCCATGCTTCGCATGGGATCGGCGTCGTGCAATTGCGCGACGAATTGGCGGCCGTGCTCAGTGTGCCGCCGGAGCGCGTGCGGGTGGTAGCTCCCCGGGACGTGGGCGGCAATTTCGGAACTCGCAACGCGACTTATCCGGAATTTGCATTGGCCGCGTGGGCCGCGCGGCGGCTGCAGCGCCCCGTCGTCTTCAAGGCGGAACGCTCAGAGGCCTTTCTTTCGGATTGTCAGGGCCGCGATCTGCACATCGACGTCGAGCTTGCGCTCGACGCGGAGGGAAATTTCCTCGCGCTCCGCTCGGTGAATACGGCGAACAACGGCGCCTATACGACCTCGTTCGTTCCCTTAAATAAAGGGGCGCAGCTGATGCCGAGCCTTTACCGCATTCCAGCAGCGCACGTGATCGCGCGCGCCGCCGTTACAAACACGCCGGCAACGATACCGTACCGGAGCGCCGGCCGTCCGGAAGCGATCTACGCGATGGAACGTCTCATCGATCTGACCGCGCGGCAGTGCGGGTTCGAACGGCTAGCGTTGCGCCGCCGTAATATCATCGGACCAACGGAGCAGCCCTATCGCAATCCACTCGGCGTCATCTACGACAATGGCGATTATGAAGGTGTAATGCAGACAGCACTAGACCTGTCCGATTGGGCCGGCTTCCCGGCGCGGCGCGAGGCGTCGCGTGCGCGTGGCCTGTGCCGCGGAATTGCGATCGGGAACTACATCGAAACCACGAGTGGCGCCCCGCGCGAGCGTGCCGAAGTCCTGGTTCGTCCCGACAAAACGATCGAGGTGATCGTTGGAACGCAGAGCACCGGTCAGGGCCACGAAACGGCATTTCCGCAACTTGTCGCCGAATGGTTCGGCGTCTCACCTGCCGCGGTGGTGCTCTGCACGGGCGACACCTCTTTCGTCAAGGCAGGCGGTGGCAGCCATTCGGGGCGATCGCTACGGCAGGCCAGTGTCGTAATGCATCGGGCCACGACCGACATAATTAACAAAGGTCGGCGGATCGCTGCTGTGCTGTTCGAAACCGATGTGGCCGACGTCAGTTTCGCCGATGGTTGCTTTCGCGTAACTGGGACCGACCACGCGATCGACATCTTCCGGGTAGCCAGCGCCGCGACTGACGAAAGCGCGTTGCCCGATGAATTGAAGGGGCCGCTGGCTGCAATATCCGATCAGACGCGGCCCGGTCTCGCATTTCCCTACGGCACCGCAGTCTGCGAACTGGAGGTCGATCCAGAAACTGGTGCGCTGGCCATCCAACGCTACACATCAGTGGACGATGTCGGCCGCGCGCTCAATCCGATGATCCTGCACGGACAGACCCATGGCGGAATCGCGCAGGGCATTGGGCAAGCGCTGTTCGAGCAATGTTGCTTCGATCCGGAATCCGGCCAGAACCTGTCGGCCTCGTTAATGGACTACGCGCTGCCGCGGGCGGCTGACTTGCCGTCCTTCACGACGGCGCTCAGCGAGGTGCCGGCCAGCAGCCACCCGCTCGGCTTCCGCCCTGGGAGCGAAGGCGGAACAACGCCCGCGCTTGCCGTTACGATCAACGCCATCGTCGACGCGCTGGCCGAGTTCGGCGTAACGCATGTCGAAATGCCCGCGACGCCGTCGCGGATCTGGCAGGCCATCGCTGCCGCGAAAACAGACCAGGGAGCGAGAAACCCTGGGTTGCATAATACTGTTCCGACCAGGCCGTAGCTGCGCACGAATCGACACAACAAGGTAAGAGACGACCATGGCCAAGGTGATCGACATCGAGCGGGTGTTTGACGACCAGAAAATTGGCAGCTTTCACATCAAGCTACTACTGCTTTCCTTTCTGGTGTTGATGACCGACGGGTTCGATCTCGGCGCCGCCGCCTATGCCGGACCAGGCATTCTCAAAGAATGGAACCTGAGCGGCCGGGAACTCGGCGCGCTGTTCTCCAGTTCGCTAGCGGCCGGTTTCATCGGCCCGCCGCTTTTTGGATTTCTGTCGGACAAATTCGGCCGCAAGCGCGTCATCGTTTGCGGCGCCTATTTCTTCGGCCTCTTCACGTTGGCTGCGGTGCTGACCAACAGCCTCATCGAGTTGATTGCCGTGCGCGCGCTTGCCGGCGTCGCTCTCGGAGGAATGCTGCCGATCGTCGTAACATTAAATAACGAATTCGCTCCAGCGCGCGTCCGCGCGACCCTAGTTGTGCTGATCTTCACGGGCGTGACTTTCGGAGGCGGGCTACCGGGCTTCATCGCGGCGAAGCTTATGGGTGAGTACGGCTGGCGCAGTCTGTTTTGGATCGGGGGCATTGCCCCGATAGTCATCGCCTCGATTCTTGCGATCGCACTCCCGGAGTCGATCAAGTTCCTAGCTTTGCGCCCGCGGCGCCGCAACGAGCTGGTCACGCTGCTCAAGGCACTGCGCCCTGATCTCGTGATTCATCCCGACACCGAGTTTGTCATAAGCGGGGAAGAGAACCGTTCGCGCTTCTCGATGCCGGCCTTGCTCGAAGGTCGGCTCGCGGTACTTACGCCGCTCTTCTGGATTTCGAATTTCGTCGCCGTGATGAGTCTCTACTTCATGAATCAGTGGATGCCGACGGTGCTTTCGGCCTCGGGCATCCCGGTAGCTCAGGCGGCGATCGCAACGACGCTCTTCCAATTCGGAGGAACGTTGGCAGGTTTTATCTCGATGCGCTTCCTTGATAAATACGGATTCATCCCGGTGCCCATTCTCTTTGCATGCTCGATACCAATCGCCGCCTGTATCGGCATTCCGAATCTTTCGCCCTACTTCCTTGTGGCACTCGTGTTTGGCGCCGGATTTTGCATTCTCGGGGTGCAGTTCGGGAATATCGCGACCGAAGCGAATATCTATCCGACCTATATCCGAGCGTGGGGGGTGGGATCGAACTTCGCGATTGGACGGATCGGCGGTGCCCTCGGGCCGTTGCTGGGCGGCTTCGCGTTCGGCGCGAAACTACCGGCACAGCAGATATTTCTGATCGCGACGCTGCCGCTCATCGTCGGGTTGATTGCAACGTTGGCGATCATGCCACTGTATCGGAGACACATACGGATGCTGAAAGCCGACCCACGATGAAACGGCGGTGCGCAAAGCCGCGGCCAACGCGCTTGCCCGCGTCGCGCGTCCGCAATTCGCCACCGACAGGATCTCGACCTATACCGATACGCGACGTTATCCGGACTTCGATTCATTTGCCGATCGTATGATCGCCAACATGCGGTTCAACGGCTACAGCAAGGAAGCCGCGCTGGCGCCTGCCGTGCGCCGCCGTTTCGCCGAGACGTTTGCTGCGCATGCGGCAGGTTTGATCAGCCGGTTCGCATCGATTGTTTCGGTCCCACGGACTAGATGGTGATTGCGATCTTTCCGAAATGCTGATTTGCGCGCATGAGCGCGAGCGCCTCCGCGATATCGTCCAGCTTGTAGGTCCTGTAGATCGGCAAGGACAGCTTGCCGGCCTCGACCGCGGCCCAAAGGTCCGCGCGCATCAAACGATTGATCTCGCGGATTTCATCGAGTGAGCGGGTGCGGAAGGTCACGCCGATATAGTCGATGCGCTTGAGCGCATGGACGTCGAAGTTGAACTCCGCGCTGTTGCCGCCGAGCCGCCCAACGTTCACGATCCGCCCAAGTACCGCCGCCGCTTCGAGATTCTGATTGGCGACGCCGCCCGACACCATGTCGACGATGACATCGACGCCTTTGCCGCCGGTTGCTTTCTTGACTTCCTCCGGCCACTTCGGGTCGCCGGTATCGAGCGCGAGATCGCACCCGAAGTCCTTAAGCCGCGCCCGGCGCTGTGCATTGGTCGAGGTGCCGATCACCAGCGGCGCGCCCATCAGCTTGCCGATCTGCAGACCCATGAGTCCGACGCCGGAGCTCGCGCCTTGCATCAGGAGTGTCTCGCCGCGCTTCAACCGTCCGGCGGTGATGATGGCGTTGTGCATGGTCTGCAGCGCGACCGGCAGGCACGCCGCCTGCTCGTAGGTCATGTTGTTGGCCGGAATCCCATGCACGCGGCCGGCGTCGGTGAGAATATATTGTGCGAAACCGCCCGCCGTCGAGGCCAGCACACGATCGCCGGGCTTCACGCCGGTGACCGCGCTGCCGACCGCCTCGACTTCGCCGGCGCATTCCAGGCCAAGCCGCGCGCCGCCGCCGCGCGAAGCGGCCAGGAGATCGGCGCGGTTAAGGCTCGAGGCGCGTGCCCGAATCACCACCTCGTTTGCCGCTGGCACCGGTTTCGGCACATCGCGGACCTCGGCTCCGTTCTCACCGGCGACCACAGCTTTCACAGTGCTTCCTCCGATTTGCAATTCGCAACAACCGCGACCATCAAGCCGATCCCCACACCTCGCAGGCGGTGTTGACGACGAGCTTTAACTTCGCGATTTCGTCCGTCACCGTCATCGCCTGGCCGCCGATGCCGCTGGAAAAGCCGCATTGCGGCGACAACGCGAGCTGCTCAAGGGGCGCGTAGTGGCTGGCCTCATCGATGCGGCGCATGAGGTCATCCTTCGTTTCTAGCTTCGCACTCTTGGTGCTGACGAGGCCGAGCACCGCGATCTTGCCTTTCGGCAAAAAGCGTAGCGGCGCGAAGCTCCCGGCCCGCGGCGAATCGTATTCGAGGAAATAACCATCGACTGCGATCTCATTGAACAGAAGCTCCGCGATCGGATCGTAGCCACCTTCGGCCACCCAAGCGCCGGCGAAATTCCCGCGGCATAGATGCATGCAGACGACCATGCCGGCCGGCCGCGCGGCGATAGTGTCGTTGAGGAGCCGGGCGTAGGTTTGCGGCAGCGTATCCGGGTCCTCACCGATATTACGCACCTGCGCCCGCAGCGCGGGATCGCACAAATAGGCAAGGTTGACCTCGTCGATCTGCAAATAGCGGCAGCCCGCTTGGGCTAGGTCGTCAATCTCCTCGCGGTAGACGCGGGCGAGATCGGCGTAGAATTGCCCGATGTCAGGATAGGCGTTGGCGTCGACGGCCTGGCGACCGCCGCGGAAGTGAATCGTCGTCGGTGATGGAATCGTGATCTTCGGCGTGGCGTGGGCGACCGATTTCAGAAACTCAAAATCATCGACAAAAATGCCGGCCGGCCTGGCGAGTTTGCCGATCACTTGCAGCGAGGGCGGCGAATGGGCGCGCGTGCCCGCGGCCGAGTGAAAGCGCACGGTGAGCTTGGCGGCGACCTGCTCGACATTGCGGAACTTCAGCAGGAAATCGCGCTGCCAGAAGGTGCGGTTATATTCACCGTCGGTGGCCACTCGAAACCCGATCTCCTCCTGCAGGCGCACCACGTCGCGGATCGCGTCGTGCTGGACCCGCGTCAGCTCGCCCGGGGCGATCTTGCCTTCATCCGCCGCCTGCCGAGCGCTGATGAGCGCGTCGGGCCGGATCAGGCTGCCGACATGGTCGGCACGAAAGGGCGGCGTCGTACGCGCGAACATGGGTCATCTGCCTTTTTGCGCGGTTTCATCCGTCATGCCATCAGTGTAAAACCTTGGCAAATACCGGAGGATTGCCATGACCACAGCCGTTGCTCCGCAGGCCCTCGGTTACATCGGGGTTCGCGCTAAGGATTTGGGCGATTGGGCAAGTTACGGCTCGGGCCTCCTCGGCCTGCAGCGCATCGACAAGTCGCGCTCGAGCCTCGCCTTCCGCATGGACGACCGCAAGCAGCGCATCATCGTCGACGCCGACGGCGGCGAGGGGATAGGCTTCTTCGGCTGGGAAGTTGCAGATGCCGCGGCGCTGGACCGACTCGCCGGGTCTCTCGAGAACGCGCGGATCAAAGTGGCTTATGGCGCGAGCGCCCTCGCCGACGAGCGGCACGTGAAGGATTTGATCGTGCTCGCCGATCCGCAAGGCAACAGGCTCGAAATCTTTCACGGTGCCGAAACGACCACTGAGCCGTTCAAGCCTGGCCGCTCGATCTCGGGGTTCCGCACCGGCCCGCTCGGGCTCGGACATATCGTTCTCAACGTCGATACGCCGGAGACGGTCGACCGGATGATGGCGTTTTATTGCGACACGCTTGGCTTCCGACTGACTGATTATTATTCACAGCCATTCATCGCCCGCTTTCTTCACCTCAACCCGCGCCATCACAGTCTCGCCTTTGTGCAAACCGGCAAGAACGCAGTCCATCACCTCATGATGGAGCTTTTCAGCTTCGACGATGTCGGCCAGGGCTACGATCTGGCTTTGAACGAAGACCGCGTCGGCGTGACGCTCGGGCGCCATACCAGCGATTTCATCACCTCGTTCTATTGCGATACGCCGTCTGCTTTCATGGTCGAGTACGGCTGGGGCGCGCGCTTGATCGACGTCGACACCTGGCAGGCTTACGAGCGCAAGGAAGGGCCGAGCATGTGGGGTCACGAGCGCGCTTGGCTTGCCGGCGAAGACCGCGCCAAAGCCCGCGCGCTCCGCCTTGCCAACGCGGCAAACGGCTTTCGCCGGCCGGTGCAGGTCATCGAAGGCAATTACCAGGTCATGCCTGGCGTCTGCCCGTGGTGGGATAGCATCAAGGCGCGAACCGCCGCGCAATAAGCTGCTCGGTGCAAAAGTCGTCTGGCCGAGTTCGGTGAGTGACTGGTGCGGGCCGTTAGGCGCGCCGCGCGAGCAATCCATTGTTGGCAGCGCTGATTTTAAAGGGGCTTATTGAACAAAAGCGAACAGCCCGGTGGCGGAGGGAGTGTCTGCATAAGCGGAAATTGTGAGGGAATATCAATCAACTACGCATCCGCTTAGCTTTGTACCCGCAAATTTACCCACGAAGAATCGCCGGATTGCAGCGATCAATGCCGAACGTCAGCGGTCACGCGGCAACGCCGCGAATGATTTCGGTTAATTGACATGGATCAAGGCGCAGCCCGCCTTAAGTGGCGCGCGAGAGCTGGCGCGCAATCCCAGTAGCCAATCATGGGAAGAACACTGTCCGAATGTTAAAACGCTGAAATCACTGCAAGCGTTGCCTTGGAGGGCGCACAGCGAGTGGTGAGTACGTGACGTGATTTTCAACTGAGACAGCAATTAAGCGCGGTCATCGCTCGGGCCTGATATTCATTTAAGCCATGCGTCGCAAAGTTAGGCCGGGGAGAGTTCGCGCCGTTTTCTCGACAGCGACATGTTGTGCGGCAGCAGGTTTTGCCAACGATCGCCGACTGGCACGTTGGTATCCGCGAGGCTGCGCACCTTCGAATAGTCCGCGATGTTGAGACCGAACGGATCCAACCCCGCCTCGTGACGGCGTACCGAATCGAGCAGACGATGGCGCAGGCGAACCACCGCTGCGTCAGCGGCGACCACCATCTCCTTATGCCGCTCGACGATCGGCCCCATCGAGACGCCGATGCTGGCGTCTTCAGGCACGAGCCCGCTTAAACCCGACCAAGCCACGTCCATCTTCGAACGATCCTGGCCGAAGAGGTTGGCCTCGCTGACCTTGTAGTCGCAATCCTTTTCGTTCCACAGTCGATCATTGTCGAGTCCCAGCACGCCCAGCATTTTCTTGCGGTCGAACGGCTGCGGGCCGTGTGCGACTATATAAGTGCTAGTGCGTACATCATCCTGCGGTACTTCGAATACAAAAAACTGGTAGCGCGTCAACGGGATGATGCGGCAGGTCGGCAGGATCACTGCGGTGACGCGCACGCTGTGGGTCTCGCGGCCATTCCCCGTGCGTGGGCCTGTGCGCTTGGCGGCGTAGTGGTAGCCGTATTCGGTGTTCTCGATTTCGATGTCCGGGGCATTGTCGTCGACGGCGAGCGCAACTGAGGTGTAGTCGGAAGTGTCCGGCACGTGCTCCGGCTTGGTCTTCCATGCCGGATTGGCGAGATTGCAGTGCAGAATACCGACATGAGAAGAATCGGTGCCCCCCTCGAATAGCTGGAGGTAATTGGCTGGTGTATTGATGCGAAACACCAGCCGGTTCTCTACCGGACCGTCGAAAAATTCGTATTTCTGAAACGGCGGCTCTTTGTCGGCCGGCCCCACATAGGCCCATATCATCCCGCCCGCCTCGTGCACCGGAAATGCCGGCGCCTTGAAGCGCTTGCGAAAGCGTTCATCGCAATGGTTCGGGGTCTCTTGAATGGTGCCGTCCACCCCGAATTTCCAGCCGTGATAAAGACACCGAATGCCGTTGTCTTCCACGCGCCCCATGGCGAGCGAGGCACGGCGATGCATACAGTATTCCTCGAGGAATCCCGGCCGACCCGAGGTGTCGCGGAAGGCAACGAAGCGTTCGCCCAACAGACGGACGCGGAGCGGGTCACAATCTGGCTTCGGCAACTGCGCCGACGTACAGACTGGGAGCCAGTAGCGGCGCATCATGCGCCCCATCGGCGTTTCGGGTCCGACGCGAGTGAGGATTTCATTCTCTTGCGCGCTGATCATGACTGTTATCCCTTTTTCCCGACCCGCCTGCAGATGTTGGTTGAAACGTTAGGCTCGCCGCGAGTGCCGTCACTCAATGAACGTTGGCTTCACTCCGTGATAGGTATCGACGATCACATTTTCGAGCCTGCCGTTCACGCGCTCGACGCGCCGGATATACATATTCTCGACAATGTCGCGACTGTCCGGGTCGATCATCATCGGACCACGCGGGCCGTTCCACTTGTAACCCTTCATCACCTCAACTGCGGCGGCGGCGTCGAACGGCTTACCGGCCAGCGCCTCGATCAGATGATTCACAACGTGCATCCCATCGTAGCCCTGAACCACAAAGGCATCAGCCGCCGCGTTGTCTCCGAACTTCGCTGCCAGCTGCTGCTTGAATTGCTCGTTTGCTTTGTTGTCGAGCACCCGCGAGTAGTGGAATGACGAATAGATGCCGACGACAGAGTCGTCGTAGCTTCCCAGGAAAGCTTCGTCGGTTTCGCCAACGCCCATGATAAGTGTGCCCTTCTCGCGCACGCCTTGCGCCAGCAAGCCGCGGGTGAACGACACTGCGGCCGGTCCAGGCGGGATGAAAATCTGAACCACGTCGGCATTGGAACGAGCTACGCGCTCGGCGAAGGGTGCGTAATCGACGGTGCTGAGCGGGATGCGGTCCTCGCCGACAATTATGCCGCCGAGTTCGGTGAATTTGCGCTTGAACGTGGCCTGTACTTCATGGCCGGGCGCGTAGTCGGACACCGCGATATAGGCGCGTTTCCTGCCATTCTTCGCTGCCCAATCAGCGCCCGGCCAGACCGTCGACTGCATATTGTTGGAAACGCGCAGGAAGTATGGGGACATCTTCATCAGCGCCGGGGTCGACGGTATTTGGATCACGACTGGGATCTTGGCCTGGTTGGCCACCGAGGCAACCGCGGCCACCTGCGGCGTAAGGTCAAAACCGGTGAGGATCGACACCTTGTCGCGCACGATCAATTCTTCGGCCACTTGTTTGGCAATCACCGGATTTTGGTTGCCGACGTCGCGCCAGATGATCTCAATCTCCTTATCGCCAACCTTGGTGCCGGCAGCCGAAAGATAAGTTTCCATTCCCTGTTGCAGCAGGGCTCCGGACGTGGCGAACGGGCCTGTGAAATCGGCGATGACGCCAATCTTGATTTTCTCTTGCGCGCCGGCTGCGCCGCTCGCGGTCACTGCCGCAATCGCGAGAATACCACCCAGAATAGGGCCGCCACGCATGAAAATCTCCCTGTCGGCAGGAGCCAACTGGCCGCGCGTTGCAGCGGCTGTGGTCTTTTCGGTCATAATATCGGCACGGACGACATTGGCAAGATATCGTCCGCGGAAGAAATCGCTTGCCTTACCGGGCAGCCTCGTAACATTCTCGCAACAACGCGCACGAAGAGGCGCGTAAGCCGTTCTGTGGCCTGTTGGGAGGACCGTTGAGCGACTTCGCGGCATCCCTGATCTTCATCGTCCTGTACGGCTTGTCGTTCGGCATGGTGCTGTTCGCCATTTCCATCGGTCTTGTCATCACGATGGGCCTGATGCGGGTGCTGAACATGGCGCACGGTTTCTTCGCTGCGCTTGGCGCCTACGTTACGGTGTGGTTGATGTTCCAGCAGGGCGCGCCGCTATGGCTGTCCGTTGTGGTGGCTTGCGTCGTGGTGACATTGCTAAGCATCCTGATCGAACGGACTTTTTTCCGCCACCTCTATACTGCTGCCCAGCTCGACCAGGTGCTGCTCACGATCGGGCTCGCATTCCTCGGGGCAGCGTTTCTCAATCTACTGTTCGGTCCGAATCCGCAGCCGAGCACGCTGCCGTCGTCGCTTGCCGCCAATGTCGACCTTGGCATCCGCACCGTCCAACTTTACCGGCTGTTTATAGTGGTGCTGGGAGCCTGTCTCATGCTCGGACTCTGGTGGCTGTTCGATAAGACCGATTTCGGGGCGCGTGTTCGCGCGGCGGTCGACAATAGACGAATGGCTGAAGCGGTCGGCATCGATGTGGACCGCCTATTCGCGATCACATTTGCGCTCGGCTGCTGCCTAGCCGCGCTCGGCGGCGCGGTCGGCTATGCCATGCTGCCGCCCGAGCCGATGTACCCGTTCAAGTATCTGGTGATCATCTTGATCGTTGTTGCGCTTACCGGATTCGGCAACATCAAGTCGGGGGCTTTCATCGCCGCTTCGGTCGGCATCGTCGACACTGGGGCGCGCTTCCTCGCGCCCACTTATGGCAGTTTCGTCATCTATGTCTTTCTGATTGGGATGATGGTCTCACGACACCTGAGAATGGCCGAGCCTTGAATGTCGAGGAACTCACGCACGTCAGAACCGGCGGCCGAGGGATGACTGGCAACGCAACTCCATCGCGGATGCGGAAGTATCTCCTCTTCCCTGAACTCTGGATCGCGGCTGCCGCCTTGCTGTGGTTCGTTCTTTTCCCTGATCAGCTGTCATTCGGCACGTCCGTCCTGGTGACGGCGATCTTCGTGATGTCCCTCGATCTGGTGCTCGGCTACGCCGGCGTGGTGACGCTCGGTCACGCGCTTTTCTTTGGCTTCGGCGCCTACGCGGCGGGATTAATCTCGATCTACGGCTGGAATGAGCCGATCTCGGTTGCGGTCGCAGCCTCGGCGGTCGGAGCTACCGTGGCGCTGGCGACCGGGCCCTTCGTGCTGCGGCTGCGCGAACTGCCGCTCCTGATGGTGACACTTGCGCTCGGAGCGATCGCATTCGAGGCCGCTAACAAAGCCACTTGGCTGACCGGTGGCGACGATGGCCTCGTCGGCATCGAGTTCAAGCCGGTGCTTGGCCTCTTCGAATGGACGCTGTCGTCCGATACCGCTTACGTCTACGCGGTCTGCTGGCTTTGCGTCTGTCTATATATAGCCCGCCGTATCGTGAACTCGTCCTTCGGGCTCGCTGTCGTTGGCGTGCGTGAGAACTTCTGGCGCATGGCGCTCTTGGGCGCGCCGGTTCAACGGCATCTGCTGCGCATCTACGTGATCGGTGGCGCGCTGGCGGCGCTGGCCGGAGCGCTCTCGGTGGAAACGGTCCGCTTCGTCGGGCTCTCGGTGTTGAGCGTGGACACGTCGATTGCTGCTCTAGTGATGCTGGTAGTCGGCGGCGTCGGGCGGCTTTACGGTGCGCTGATTGGCACCGTCGCCTACATGCTCGTGCACCATGTCGCTGCACAGATTAATCCGTATCACTGGATGTTCGTTATCGGCGCGCTCCTGGTCGCAGTCGTGATGTATGCGCGCGGCGGACTTTTGGGCCTTGCTGAGACGCTCGCCGCGTCGGTTACTCGCGTGCGAGGTGCGTGATGAATGCCGATCCGGTGTTGTCGACCCGCGGTCTAACCAAACGCTTTGGAACGGTCGTCGTTGCTGACAACATCGATTTCGATCTGCATGCCGGCGAGCGCGCGGCGCTGATCGGACCGAACGGTGCCGGCAAGACAAGTTTCGTCGGCCTCGTCTCGGGCACCATTCGTCCCGACGCGGGTGGCGTGCATCTCAACGGGCAGGACGTCACCCGATTGCGCAGCGATCACCGAGTCAAGGCTGGGCTGGTGCGCACTTTTCAGATCACTAACCTGTTCAACAAACTCACCGTGCGGCAGAATCTTTATCTACCGGTGAGCGAACGTATTGGAGCGAGCAACGATATCTGGTCGCCGGCCGCGGGGGAGACAGCGATAATCGACGAGATCGACGACATTCTCGTTCGCCTAGGGCTGATCGAGGATCGCCACCGCACCATCACCGAGCTGCCCTACGGCAGGCGGCGCCTCCTTGAGATCGGCATAGCGCTGAGTTTACGTCCAAAGGTTCTTATCCTTGACGAGCCGGCCGCTGGGCTGCGCGCGGAGGACGTGATCCTTGTGCTGGACGTAATCGGTCGCTTGCCCGCCGAGATGGCGATGATGATGATCGAGCATGATATGCAAGTGGTGAAGCGGTTCGCCTCGCGCGTGACCGTGCTGGTCAGGGGAGCCGTTCTGATGACCGGATCGCCGTCGGAAGTCATGTCGGCAGACGCCGTGCGCGCGGTATATCTCGGCCGCGCCGGGCATACCCGCTTCCACGACAGTGCGCATGCTTGAGGTGTGCGGACTCAACGGCGGCTGGGGCGAGACGACGGTAGTCGAGAATCTCAATCTAACCATCAGCGACGGGGAGATCGTAGCCCTGATCGGCCGCAACGGGGTCGGCAAGACCACGACGCTTGAGCTGATAACCGGCCGCGCCCGCCACCATTCCGGCACCATCTATCTCGACGGCGAAGACTTGTCGGCAGCGCGTACCTACCTACGTTCGCGGGCCGGCATCGGCTATGTGCCGCAGGAACGCGAGGTGTTCGGCAGCCTGACGGTGCGGGAGAATCTTTCGGTGGCGCGCCGGTCGGGGCGCTGGACGGAGAAGCGGCTGTTCGCTCTGTTTCCTGCCCTTGCCGAACGCGCTTCCAGTCTGAGCGGGCGCCTTTCAGGTGGCGAGCAGCAGATGTTATCGATCGCGCGGGCGCTGTGTGGCAATCCCAAGCTGTTGCTGATGGACGAGCCGACCGAAGGACTAGGCCCTATTGTTGTCGAGCAGCTGACCGAGACGATCCGGCAGATTACGCGCACCGGCGAACTCGCGGTCCTGATCGTTGAGCAGCGGATCGACCTAGCTCTTGAACTAACCGGTCGCTGTCTGGTCATGGATCGCGGCCGGATTGTCGCCGATGCTCCGAGCGCGCAATTGGCGGAACAGGACGCTATGCTCTCCACGATCATCGGTATCGAACCGGCTGATTTTAAAGGGTCTTATTGAACAAAAGCGAACAAAGGCGAACAAGGCCTGTGGCGGAGGGAGTCTCTGCAAAAAAGCGAAAATTGCGTGGGAATACCAATCAACTACGAAATCACTTTGTTTCGTACCCGCAAATTTACCCACGAAGAGTTGTCGGATTGCAGCGATCAATCGCGAACGTCAGCGGCGTTGGCGGCTCAGCACTGCTCTAGGCGTTCCAAAATGGTTCGATTCAGACTCGCTGCCTGGCCTTCTCAAGGTCTTCCAACTTATCGGAGGGGCGGAACCCCCGTCTTTTAATGATCAGCGCTGGGCAATCTAAGATCCACGCCACGGAGAGCGGCGCTCGATCCGGCGCCCATAGCCTTCACGATCGACATCGCCTGAACCAACGTGATGCCAAGTGGCCGCACTCGCTCCGACGGAAGGTACATGATATTGCCTGACAGCGGCGAAGGCGCACGTGGAACTAACGCTACGACCCAGCCGCCTTCAAGTTGCTCCTCGAGCATGTATCCGATCTGCCAGCTAGCACCGATATTGACCAATACCGGCTTTAGGCCGTTTCCTCTCTCGATCTGGGCGAGACCTTCGGCCATGCTTTTCACCAGTTGATAGTAAGGGACATGGCCGAGCAACGACTTCTCCGACCAGCGGGTAACGCGCTTGCCGACGGCGGTGCGCGCGATCATGCCGGCGGCGAAAGAAAGGAGGATAAGAACTACAACTGATGCGATGGTGACGGCGCCAACGCCCGCGACGTTGCCCAAATGATCGAGGCGAAGGATGTGAACGATCGGCGCGGCAAGCTTCTTTATGAGTCGCAATGCAAACGACAACACGAATAAAATGAACGCCGCCGGCAAGAGGAATAAAACTCCGCCGATGATGGTCGTTTTCACGAACTCCTTCACATCGCCCCCAAACGTTTGCGTTGTCAGTCTGCCACATACTGATTGACAAAGGCATCGAATTCATCGTCGTTGCGAAACGACCAGCGGACCCGCATTAATGCGGCAGGCTAAAAGCCGCATAAGAGCTACGCCCCCTGAAGGCGTCAGAAAAAATTTCAAGAAGTTCGAGCGTTTCGCAGCGGCGAAAGGCATGGCGGTATTGGGCGAGGTTCTAAAGGCTCGCCAAGAAGTGGAAAGAAACCCCTGGTTGGCCTGACGGCGGGTTAATGCCCATTGTCTGACAGGGGGTATGTTTGCGTCGGGAAGGCATCCGGCTGAAGGGAATTTTACGGCAGAACAGCATCAACGAGACGAGCTGGAAGCGAGCGTCGCTCCCGGCGCCGCGCTGGCGATCGATTATTTTGTCTATCGCATTGCGCTCTTTGCCGGCATGCTGGCGGCTGCGCTCGGCGGACTGGACGCCTTTGTCTTCACCGCCGGGATCGCCGAAAACTCGGTGCTGATCCGCACGCGCGTTGCGGAAAAGCTGTCGTGGCTCGGCGCCAGCCTCGATGCCGACGCCAATACTGCCGCGAAACTGCTCATCTCGCAACCGCACAGCAAAATCTGTCTCTATGTCGTGCCGACCGAGGAAGAGCTGATGATTGCACAGCACACCATTGGCTGCTTGAAGCAAGTTGTCCGGATAGCGGCGCCATTCGCGCGGAGGCAAAACGCGAAGCAATGAAAGATGCAACATCGAAAAACATTTTGACGTGGATCAAAATAAAGGAAATCGATCTGCGATAACAAAAAAGTCGAGTAAAAAAGGGCAAATGACGGAATGAGATGACGAAAAACGCCGCACGGAGGATCGGAATGGGAAGCACAGCCGGGTTCCTTGTTGGGCGCGCAATTCGATCAATCGCGCTCGCTACACTTTTTCTCTTTCCGCTTGGCGCGATGGCGCAAACATCAACGCCGGCGGCTCCTGCAACGGCCCAACTCTTAAGCCCGGCCCAGCTCGATCAATTGGTGGCGCCGATTGCGCTCTATCCCGATCCGCTGCTGGCCGAAGTGCTGATGGCGTCGACCTATCCGGTCGACGTCGTCCATGCGGAGCGCTGGCTTGAGGAAAACAAAAATCTTAGCCCCGACCAGTTGAAAGCGGGCGCCGACAAACAGCCGTGGGATCAAAGCATCAAGGCCTTGGTGGCGACGCCAGACGTGCTGGCGATGATGAGTTCAAAACTCGAATGGACTCAAAAACTCGGCAACGCGGTGATTGCCCAGCAGGCGGACGTGATGAACGCGGTGCAGGATCTGCGCGGCAAAGCTCAGGCGAACAATAAGCTCGCCTCGTCTAAAGAGCAGACTGTCAAAGTTGAGCAAGTGCAGACCCGACAAATCATTGCCATTGAGCCGACGCAGCCCGATACGGTTTATGTCCCTTATTACGATCCTGGCGTCGTTTATGGCGGCTGGGCCTATCCCGATTATCCACCGTATTACTTCGCGCCGCCCGCTTACATCGGCGCCGGGCTCATCGCCGGTGGTCTCGCTTTCGGTGCGGGCTATGCGCTCGGGCGCTGGGCCGGAGGCGGAGCCCATTGGGGAGGCAGCGTCAATTGGAACAACAACAACATCAATATCAATCGGCCGATCAACGGCGGCGGTACCAACTGGCAGCGTGGCAGCGGAAACCGCCAAGGCCTCGGCGGTGGCGGGCGGCAGCAGGGGGTGAATTTCCACGGCAACCGCGGCGCGGGTAGTCTCGGCAATCGCGGCGGTGCGGGCAATCGCGCCAATCTGGGCAATCGCGGCGGCAATAGAGGAGGAGCGAGCGCAGGGAATCGCGGGGGTGGGCATGTCGCGCATCGCGGCCATGCGGGCAATAGCGCGAATCTGGGCAATCGTGGCGGCAATAGAGGAGGAGCGGGCGCAGGTAATCGCGGGGGTGGCGGGCATGTCGCGCATCGCGGCGGAGGCAGCGCTGCGCACGGCGTCGCCAGGGCGGCGGGGCGCGGCGGCGGTGGAGTCCATCGTGGCGGTGGCGGTAGTCACCGCGGCGGCGGAGGCCGCGGTGGCGGCGGGCGCCGATCCGACATCACGCTGAAGCACGACATCGTCTTGCTTGGCTATCTTGAAAACGGCCTGGGTTTCTACCGCTTCACCTACAATGGCGACGCCAAAGCCTATGTCGGAGTGATGGCGCAGGACGTGCAGCAAATCGCGCCGGACGCCGTGGTTCGCGGTCCGGATGGCTATTTGCTGGTATATTATGAAAAACTCGGCCTGAAGTTCCAGAGTTACGACCAATGGATCGCATCGGGCGCGCACGTGCCACATGCCCGGCGCCTCGCCTACTAACTGCAGGTGAACGCCAAGGGCTTGGAAAGTGCGAATATCAGGTCGCGGCCGCAGGGAGTCGCACCGATTGCGATTTGGCGCGTCGGCAGTGTGTGTTACACATTATTCCGTTGGAGAAATTTCAAAGGAAACTACAAATGTATGGTCGCTTGCTTGTTGGCGTGCCGCTTGCGCTCGTTCTCGTTGCTGGCACTGTCGCGTTTCCGCCGGCTGCCACACATTCTTTCGTCGGCAATTATTTGTCGATGGCCGCGCAGGCCCAGTCGCGCGTGCGCAACATGCTCGACCGCGTGCTCGGCAGGAATATGCCGGAGGGCATAGTCAAGACCAACGGCCGCATCGAAGCGACGCAAGTCGATGTCGCCGCCAAATATCCCGGCCGCCTGGTCGACGTCACCTTCGAAGAAGGCAGCGAAGTCAAAGCCGGGCAGGTGGTCGGCCGCGTCTCGTCGCCGGAATATGAAGCGCAGCTGCGTTCGGCCCAATCCAATGTGGAACGGGCCAAACAAGCGCTGATCGAGGCGGAGTCGCAGATCGATCAGCGCAAAGCGGTCCTGGCCGCGGCCAAATCCGACTTCGAGCGCGGACAAGAACTGATCAAAACCCAGATCATCACCCAACAAACCTACGATCAGCGCCAACGCAACTACGAAAGCTCACAAGCGAACGTGGCAGCAGCGATTGCGCAGCGCGAACAAGCCGGCGCTGCGATAAAAGGCGCGCAAGCGGAGGTCGAGCGCATCGAGTCGATCTTGCACGATTTGGTTCTGGTCTCGCCGCGAACCGGGCGGGTGCAATATCTGCTCGCTCGCAACGGCGAAGTGATTGCCGCCGGCGGCAAGATCATGACCATTCTCGACCTGCATGATGTTTACATGACGATCTTCCTGCCGGCGGCAGTCGCCGGCCGGTTGGAAATGGGCAGCGAAGCGCGCATCATTTTGGATCCGGCGCCGGACTATGTGATTCCGGCCAAGGTCAGCTTTGTCGCCGCCGACGCGCAATTCACGCCGAAGACGGTCGAGACCACAGAAGAACGCGAAAAGCTGATGTTCCGCGCCAAGCTGCAATTGGACGCGGAGGTACTCAAGCAATATAGCCGGCGGGTAAAAACGGGCGTGCGCGGGCTGGGCATCGTGCGTACCAATACCGCGACGCCGTGGCCCGACGACCTGCAGGTCAAGCTGCCGCAATGACCGACGCCCCGATCGCCCGGCTCGAGGGCGTTTCGCACCATTACGGTGCGACCACAGCACTTGACAATGTGACGATCGACGTCCCGCCAAATATCATGGTGGGCGTCATCGGACCGGACGGCGTCGGCAAGTCCTCCATGCTGGCGTTGATTTCCGGCGTGCGCACCATCCAAAGCGGCAAGGTCATCGTCTTCGGCGAAGACTTGGCAAAACAGGCGCATTTGCGCGCCATCCGGGGCCGCGTCGCCTATATGCCGCAAGGCCTCGGCCGCAATCTTTATCCCACGCTTTCGGTGTTTGAGAATATCGATTTCTTCGGCCGGCTGTTCGGGCAGGGCGCAGCGGAACGGCGCACACGCATCACCGAACTTCTGACCGCCACCGCGCTTGATCCATTCGAAGACCGGCCCGCCGGCAAATTGTCGGGCGGCATGAAGCAGAAGCTGAGCCTCTGCTGCGCGCTGATCAACGATCCGGATTTACTCATTCTCGACGAGCCGACCACCGGCGTCGATCCGCTGTCGCGCGGCCAGTTCTGGGATCTTATCAACACGATCAGGGGCCGGCGTCCGCAAATGAGTGTGATGGTTGCGACCGCTTACATGGACGAGGCACAGCGCTTCGATTGGCTGATGGCCATGGACGACGGCAAGGTCATCGCTAGCGGCACGCTAAAGGAACTGCTCGATCGAACGCAGAAACCCAATCTCGATGAGGCCTTTATCGAGCTCCTTCCGGCGGAAAAGCGCGCCCTGCACAAGGATGTGATCGTGCGGCCGCGCGTCGCCGCGCTCGACGAGGTGCCGGCCATCGAAGCGGAGGGATTGACGCGGCGTTTCGGCGACTTCGTCGCCGTTGATCACGTCAATTTCCGTATCGCGCCGGGCGAGATCTTCGGCTTTCTCGGCTCCAACGGCTGCGGCAAGTCGACGACCATGAAGATGCTCACCGGCTTTCTGCCGGCCAGCGAAGGCTGGGCCAAGCTATTCGGCCGCCCGATGGGGTCGAACGACATGGAGATGCGCCGCAACGTCGGCTACATGACGCAGGCCTTCTCGCTCTACAGCGAACTCACCGTCCGGCAGAATCTCGAACTGCATGCGCAGCTCTATCATCTGCCGCCGGACAAGATCGAAAGCCGCATCAAAGAGCTGTTGCAACGCTACGATCTCGAGACTGTTGCCCACGCCAAGCCCGAGAGCCTGCCGCTCGGCATCAAACAAAGGCTGCAGCTTGCGGTCGCCGTGTTGCATGAACCCGCGATTTTGATCCTCGATGAGCCAACCTCGGGCGTCGATCCGATCGCGCGCGATGCTTTCTGGCGGACGCTGATCGATCTCTCTCGCGACGACGGTGTGACGATCTTTCTGTCGACCCACTTCATGAACGAAGCGGAGCGCTGCGACCGCATTTCGCTCATGCATGCGGGCAAAGTACTCGCGGTTGGCGCCCCGCTCGATCTGGTCAAGGAGCGCGGCAGCGATTCCCTTGAAGACACCTTCGTCGGCTATCTCGCCGACGCTGCCGGCATCGACGGCACCAAAAAGGTCAAGGCGGCAGAGACGCAGTTTGCGGTGACCGAAGTAATGGAACCGGTGCGGCGGCAACGGCGGTTTGATTACGCCCGGCTGTGGGCGTATGCGCGGCGCGAGACCGTGGAGCTGTTGCGCGATCCCATCCGGCTCGCCTTTGCCGTCTTCGGGCCGATCCTGTTGATGCTGGCGTTCGGTTACGGTATTTCCTTCGATATCGAAAACCTGCAAACGGCCGCGTTCGACCAGGACAATACGCCGCAAAGCCGCGAGCTGCTCGATGGCTTTTCCGGCTCGCGATATTTCTCCATGCAGACACCGATCACCTCCGAAGCCGAGGCGGAACGGCGGCTACGCAGCGGCAATACCCAGATTGTGGTGGAAGTCCCGAGCGGCTTCGGCCGCGACCTGATCAGAGGCGCTCGGCCGGAAGTCGACGCCACCGTCGACGGCGCCATGACCTTCCGCGGCGAAACCGCGCGCAATTACGTCACCGGCGTGGTGCGCAAGCAGGGCGAACAGCTTCAACAACAATTGCGGCGTGCGGGCAGCCCGAATTCCTGGACCGACGGCGACATGCAGGTGCGCTTTCGTTACAACCAGGCGTTTCTCAGCGTCAACGCCATGGTGCCGAGCGTGTTCATGCTCATGCTCTGTTTGATCCCGGCAATCATGTCGGCGATCGCGGTGGTGCGCGAGAAGGAGACCGGCTCGATCGCCAATTTCCGCTCGACCCCGATCACCAAATTCGAGTTTCTGCTTGGCAAGCAGCTGCCATACGTCGCCGTCGCCATGGTGAATTTCTTTTTCCTGCTGCTGATGGCGATTTTTGTGTTCAACGTGCCTCTCAAAGGGCCGTTTCTGACGCTGTTGATCGGCACCATCGTCTATGTCGTGGCAACGACCGGCTTTGGCCAACTGATCTCATCGTTCACACGCACGCAGGTCGCAGCGGTTTTCGCCACCGCCATCCTCTCTATCGTGCCGGCAGTCAACTTTTCCGGTCTGTTTGCGCCGGTGTCCTCGCTGTCAGGCGGCGCCAAGATCATCGGCCTCTCCTTCCCGTCGGCCTGGTATCAACCGGTGACGGTCGGCGTCTTCGCCAAAGCGCTCGGCATGCCGGAGCTTTGGCGCAGCATCGTCGCGATCGCAGCGATTGCGATCGCTTACTTCATCCTGTCACTAATCTTCCTTCGCAAGCAGGAGACCTAAAGATGTCTTCGCCTGCCGCGCCCCCGACCGTGAAGCTCGCCGAAGCAAAAACGATGACTTTGCGCGACCATGTGGTGAACATTTTTCGCCTGGTCATCAAGGAGTTGCGCAGCATCCGCGCCGATCCGACGATGCTGGTGCTGGTGGTTTATGCCTTCAGCATTTCCGTCAATACGGTGGCGACCGGGGCGGTGACGGAAGCGACCAATCTGTCGGTCGGCATTGTCGACGAGGACGGCTCGGAATTGTCGCGGCAGATCGCGGCCGGGCTGACGCGGCCGACCTTCCAGCCCGCCGTGCAGATAACCGCGCCCGAAATCGACACGAAAATGGACGAGGGCGAATTGTTGCTGGTGGCAGAAATTCCTCCGAATTTCCAGGCCAACATTCTCGCTGAACGCAAGACCGAGGTTCAGATCAATGTCGATGCCACCGCCGTGGCGCAGGCCGGCAACGGCGCCAATTATCTGAAGACCGCCTTCGCCAACGAGGTGCAAACTTTCCTGACCCAGCGCGGACGGCCGCCGATCGATCCGATCAATCTCGTCGTCACCGCCAAGTTCAACCCGAACCTGAAGACTGCGTGGTTTTCGGCGATGACGCAGGTGATCAATCAGATCACGCTGCTGACCGTGATCTTGACCGGCGCCGCGCTGATTCGCGAGCGTGAGCAAGGGACGGTGGAACATCTCCTGGTGATGCCGGTAGTGCCGGCCGAAATTATGCTGGCAAAGATGTTCGCCAACGGTCTCGTCATCCTGGTGGCGGCGATGCTGTCGCTGCAATTCGTGGTGCATCTGTGGATCGGCGCGCCGATCAACGGCTCGATCTTTTTGTTCCTTCTCGGCGCAGCTCTTTATGCGCTGGTCGTGGCCGCGCTCGGCATCCTGCTCGGTACGCTCGCCACGACCATGGGTCAATTCGGGCTCTTGGCGATGCCGGTCTTGATGGTGACGCAACTTCTGTCGGGTTCCAGCACGCCGATGGAGAGCATGCCGGTGTGGCTCCAATATACGATGCGGACCATTAGCCCGACGCCGCATTTTGTTGCCTTTGCACAGGCGGTGCTGTTCCGCGGTGCCGATATCACATTGGTCTGGCGGCCGCTGCTCGCCATGTCGATCATCGGCTCGGTCTATTTTGCGCTGGCCATGAGCCGCTTCCGGCGCGTTATTTTTGGGAGCTAACCCAAATGATTCGAGTCAAACAGGCCGACAACGGCAAGATGAAGCGAAAGCACTATGAAAAGGAGCTCCGCAAGCTCCAAGTTGAGCTTTGCTATGTGCAGGATTGGGTAAAAGCCGAAGGGCAACGAATCATCATTTTGTTCGAGGGTCGCGACGCCGCCGGCAAGGGCGGAACGATCAAAGCAATAACCGAAAGAGTGAGCCCGCGTGTCTTCAGGCTTGTGGCGCTGCCCGCGCCTTCCGATCGTGAAAAGACGCAAATGTTTTTGCAGCGTTACGTCGAGCATTTTCCTGCAGCCGGCGAAATCGTTATTTTCGATCGGAGCTGGTACAATCGCGCGGGCGTCGAGCGGGTCATGGGATTTGCCGGTGCGAAGGAGGTGGATCGCTTCCTCAGCCTCTGCCCAGAAATCGAAAAATACATCACCGACGCGGGCATCATTCTGATCAAATTTTGGATGGAAGTCGGGCAAGAAGAACAGGAAAGGCGGTTTCACGCGCGCCTCAACGATCCGCTTCGACAATGGAAGTTGAGTCCGATGGATCTGGAATCTTATCGGCGCTGGTACGATTATTCGAGAGCTCGCGACGCCATGTTAAAAGCCACCGACGTCGAGTACGCACGGTGGCATATCGTTAGATCTGACGATAAGAGACGCGGGCGCCTCAATTGCATCTCGAAAATTCTCGAGCTCGTTCCATATAGGAAAGTATCGCGACCGAAGGTCAAACTACCAAAACGTTCCACTAAAAAAAAATACGACGATCAGGCATCGTTGCGGAAACTAAACTTCGTTCCCGAGAAATTCTGAGTCAGCGCACCACTAGCGCCGCCCGCTGTGAGCGAGCGTGCGCGTAGCGGGCGAAGAACCATGCCTAGCAGCTTCTGCTCTGGCCGATCGCGTCACTTAGTGCGAAAGAACGGTCGTCCCACAAAATCTTCCACAAGGAGATGCCGGATTGAGGCGATCCGTGGCGGACGGCTGCGAACGCATTTTTAGCCGGAAAGTCCGCCTAATTCAATTGCTTATGTGGATAATTGCGGCCGCCGGCGAACGGCCGCGAACAGGGCGCCTGGCCGAGGGACTGTCTGCATAAAAGTAGCAATTGCGAGGGAATATCAATCGATTACGAATCCGCCTTGTTGCGCACCTACAAATTTACCCACGAAGAATCGCCGGATTGCAGCGAACGGTGGCGAACGTCAGGGGACAGTAACGTTTGCATAATTCGATACTGTCTCGCTGCCTGCCCTGAAAGGTTAGAACTGCCAAATGCCGGCTCCTTACGGCCGCATCGAATATCGGGCCGTGCCAGCTCGCAAACTTGTCAGCGGCGGCGCAGAAGTAAATCCGCGATAGCGGCCCCGCACTGAGTCAGGGAATTACCTGATACGTGCCGCGAGACAGCAACTTTAAGCGGCGCGCGCTTTTTCGTCGCGAACGCCGCGACCGAACGACGCTACGACATGGTGAAATGCCGACGGCTGTTCGCGAAACACCAGGCTGCCGGCGCGATTGATGACGTGGAATTGCGAGGCGCGCTGTTTGGCAGCAATGGTGTCGTAGAGCACAAAACCTGCTTCCCGCGTCGTCACCGGATCGTGGCTTGCCCAAACGATTTGAACAGGCACTTGCACGCCGGCATTGCGGCAGGCTTCCCACAACAGCGACCGCGTGCGGCTCATGCTCCCACCGAGCGTTTTTGCCGAGCTCGTCTTGGCCATAGCCACCGCGTGGCGATGCGGCTCGCCGTCGCTCGCGGCAACACAGGCATCTAGCAACGTCCGATCGATATGCATGTGGCTATAGGACAGGCGCTCCAGCGCCCAGGCTTGCGATTCGCGGCTCCACAAAGAACGGGGCGGCGCAACGAGCAAGATATCGTCAAGCGCATCGCCGACCGGCGCGCTCATTGGGCTTGCGACGATCGACAGGGAGCGGACGGTCTTTGGATGGTTCAACGCCAGCCAAATGCCGACCAATCCTCCGATGTCGTGACCGACGACTTCGACCGATGTGACGCCAGAATCGGCCAACAGCGCGACGGCGAAAGAGCCGATGGCTTCGACCGTCAAAGGTTCTTCACCCAAATCGGTCCCGCCGCTCCCGGGACAATCGGGCGCGATGACGTCGAGCTCCTCGGCAAACGACAAAAGGCTCTCACCCCAGATATGCGCGCCAGAGCAGAATAGTGTCGCGCCCGGGATGCCGCCATGGAGAAAGAGCGCGGCGGGTGCCCCTGCCTTGCCGCCGCGCAAAAGGCGCGTCCGCCGGCTTCCGAGTGTTTTGGTCTGAAGGTTCAAAGAGGCCATCACTCTGACCACCTATCGATCAGACCGACGAAACCGCCGAGCAGCGCGTTGAAGCGCTCCGGATGCTCGCGGTAGCTGAAATGGCCCGCCTGGTTGAAGATGTGCAGTTCCGTCTTGCGCTGGTGGGCGGCAACGGCATCAAACAAATCGAATGCCCCCTCAATCGCCACGGTTGGGTCGTTCCGGCCAAACACCACCTGGGTCGGCCTTTGCAGACGACCCTCCCGTAACCACTGCAGGGTTTCGCGCTTTTGCTTGGCAAGTTCCGGCAGAAAAACGCGTGTACCAAGCTGCTCATCGACCATTTTGCGTACGCTTTCGCGGTACTTGGGCAACTGCAGGACCTCGTAAACCTTTTCGATCCACTCGTCAGTGACGCTTTTGGGGCTAAAGCAGTAACCTTCGTAAATCCAACGCGCACTTTCGCGGGTATATGGCGGGTGCGGGCATTTGGATAGCGCAACTTCATTGGTGCTCACGCGCGGCGACAGCGTTCCGCTCGAGACAATTGTCAACGATCGAACCAGGTGCGGATATTCCAACGCGAGACGCGCGCCTGCATAGCCGCCGCGGGAATGGCCAACTATGTGAGCTGGCGGAATGCCAAGCGTCTTAATAAAGGCGGCGGCATGCCGAACCACCGCCGCCATGCTGTAGTCCTCGTCACGTAGCGGATTGCCGGTAAATCCTTGGCCAATCTTGTCGAACGCGATCACCTGAAACCGTTCCGCCAGCGGCACGAAATTTAGATTCCATGCGTGTGCGCTCGGCGCGGAATCGGCCGTTCCGAAGTTTCCGCCATAGATGAAAACGATCGGCTGGCGAGTGCCGGCGACGTGGTAGGACGTTTTGATCCCCTCGATATCGATGGTCTTTGCCGGCGGCAACGCGGCGGGGGACGCGGAATGATAGTTCATTGGGGACAAGTCACTCCTTACTCGCAAGAACGTTGTCGATCAATTCCACTCTGGCTTTGGATAGACGGCCTGCGCTTTCGCAAACTCAACCGGCCAAACCGGAACAGCTAGGCCGTTTTGGATTTGGGTGACGATGCCGGCAGCCTTTTCGTTGTCGCCCTTGTCGCTGAACTTCGCGCCGCGCAACATGAAGAAATTGCGGTCGCCGGTATTGAGGTCCGTGCTCGCGATGGCATCGCGAAGCGCCCGAGGATCCGAGGTCTTGGCGCGCTCAAGCGCGTCCCATATGACGGCAATATCCGCCATGATCGTTGCAACGCCAACGTCCATAACGCGGTTCATCTTGACCTTGACGCGCTCGACGACAGCCGGAAGTCCGGGCGCGTTCAGCGCCGGCGAGAAGCTATCGGTACCGAAGACGTTGTCGGCATCCTTGCCCAGCGCTTCGATATACTCGCGCGTGATCGGTGCGCCGAGCACGCCGCCCATGAACGATGGGTTGTAAGCCAGCTCTTTGGCGGTACGTGTAATCTGGATACCGTCGCTGACGCGATTCTGGCCGACCATGATGTCGACGCGATTGGCCTTCATCTTGGTAATGAAAGGCGCAAAATTTTGCGTGGTGCCGACGTCGTAAGTTTCGGCATAGACGAGCTCCAAGCCGAGCTTCTGCGCCACCGCCGTCAAAGCCTTGTTCACGCCTTGCCCGGCGACGGAATTTTCGCTCAACAAACCGACGCGCTTCGCCGAACTGCCGGCTTTGTCTATAAGCTCCTTGGCTGTGGTCAGCAAATCGCTTGCATAGTTTCCGGTCAGTGGCGAGCAGCGGAATATGTACTTGAAACCGCGCGCGGTAATGGTCGGATCGATATCGTAGGCCGTCAAAAATGGCACTTCATTGCGCTCGGAGACTTGGCTGGCGACGATGGTCGCGGCGCTCTGATTGCAACCAATCAAGGCTTTGGCGCCGCGTTGGATCGCATTTTCAGTTTGCGTGACCGCAATCTCAGGTTTCGTTTCTGTATCGAACACCGCCAAGATCAGCTTAGCGCCGCCCATCGATTTGACGCCGCCCGCCTCATTCATCAAATCGACCGCGAACTGCATCGCTTTCCATGATTGCTGACCGAATTGCGCGCTGGGTCCGGTCAGCGGCAGAATGCCCGCGACCAGGATTTCGTCTGCCGCGCGCACAATTGTCGGCATGCCGAAGCTTGCCACAAACGCGCCGCCGCCGACCAAAATGCTGCGGCGGTGGATATCGCTCCCAAAGGATCGCGGAATTCTGGACATGATGCTCTCCGTTATGCGCTTGCGGCTGGGACGTGCGAGAGGGCGCCGAGGAAAGCGCTGCGCAGGCGTTCATTCTCTAATAGAGCAGTCGCCTCCCCCTCCGCAACCATGCTGCCGGTCTCCAACACATAGCCGCGGTGCGACCGCCGCAGGGATTCCACGACATTCTGCTCAACGACCAAAACAGCCATGCCGCCACGGTTGGCCGACGTGATGGCGTCGAAAATATGGGTCACCATCGCGGGAGAGAGTCCAAGCGACGGCTCATCCAGCATCAGAAGCTTCGGATGCAGCATCAGCCCCCGGCCGACGGCCGCCATCTGCTGCTCACCGCCCGACAGTGTCCCCGCGTATTGGTCTCGTCGTGCCGCCAAACGCGGGAACAACGACCAAATATCGTCAAGCCTCCGTGCCACCTCGTGGCGCGGCAGCCCACGGGGCGCCCCTATCAAAAGGTTTTCGAGGACCGTCATATCGGAAAAGAGCTCACGGCCTTCCGGCACATGAGCGATGCCTCGCGATACGATGTCGTGCGACGGCAATCCACTAATGGTTGAACCGAGAAAACCGACGTACCCATGCGAGCGAACCACGCCCGAGATCGCACGCAGCAATGTGGTCTTGCCGGCGCCGTTGGCACCCACCAAGGAGACGATCTCGCCCTCCTCCACCGTCAGCGATACGCCGTGGAGAACATCCACGTCGCCATACCCTGCCGTCAAATCTTTGATTTCAAGGAGCGGCATAGCCGGCGCCCAGATAGGCTTCGACGACTTTAGGATCGGCCGCAACGGCCTGTGGCGTGCCATCCGCTATCGTTTTGCCTTGGTCGAGAACAACCACGCGCCTGGCCAAGGCGAACACCGCGGCGAGCACGTGTTCGATCATGAGAACCGTGATGTTTTCGGATGCGACGGCGCGAACAATATCGACAAAGACGTCCACTTCGCTTGGACGAAGGCCGGCCGCCACCTCGTCTAGCAGCAGCAAGCGTGGTCCCGTGGCATAAGCTCGCGCCAGCTCGAGACGCTTTCGCTCCAGCACGTTGAGATGTCGTCCTCGGCGATCGAGCTTTTGCGCAAGGCCGAACCGATGCGCGATCGCGACAGCTCGTTCCGTCGCCGCGCGCATGGCGTGAACGCGACACAGAACCGCAACGCGGATCGTTTCCAGCACCGTCAAATCCGGAAATGGACGAGCGATCTGAAACGTCCGGCCAATCCCGGCTATGCAGAGGCGGCTCGGCGCTCGGCCGGTGACGTCAACGCCGGCAAAGCGCACAATGCCGACATCCGGCTTGATCGCTCCGGAAATGATATTGAACAGCGTGGTCTTGCCGGCGCCGTTGGCACCGATAATGCCGAAGATACCGCCCTCCTCGACACTAAAAGACACGTCGTCAAGCGCTTTAAGACCGCGAAAGCGTTTACCTATTCTCTCGATCTGCAGAAGATCGCTCATCAGTTCCGCCGTTCCCAAAGACTGACGATGCCTCGCGGCATTCGCAGCACTACGACGATCAGAAACAATCCATAGCCGATCCGCACCAAGCTTGCCGCCTCCTGCGAATTTACGACAGGCAAGGAGCGCAACACGTCACCAAGAACGCCGAATAGCAGCGAGCCGACAATCGGTCCGAGGATTGTTCCGCTGCCGCCGACGATCGTGCCCAGCATCATGTTGAGCATGTGATCGAAGGAAAACAGCGTCTCAGGTACGATGAAGAGCAGAAATTGCGCATAGAAGGTGCCGGCAAGCGCCGTGGCTGCGGCACTTATTGCAATAACGACGATCTTGCAGCGAAAGGTCGGAACGCCGCTCGCTTCGGCCGCCTCTTCATCTTCGCGCAAGGCCATCGCGTATTGACCGAGGCGCGAGCGCTCAAGCCAAAACGTTCCCGCTGCCGCCAGAACGACCAACGCCAAGATAATTTCATAATACGGAATGCGCGAGAGGAAATTCATGTTCACCGGGTCGTTTGCCGAGATCAGGAAGATGCCGGCGGTGCCGCCAAGAATGTCAAACTCGGAAAAAAGACCGCGAAACACTTCGACAGAGCCAAGGGTGATAACGGCAAAAAAGACGCCGCGGACGCGATACCAAAACGCCACGGCCGATAGAACCGCGCCAAGAAGCGCCGCCAGGCCTGCACCAACCCACATGCCGATCCAGGGCGAAACGGCGTAGTCACGAAACAGAACAGTGGAGGTATAGGCACCGACGGCAAGAAAGACGGTATGACCAAGGGAGAATTGGCCGGCATAGCCGGCCGCCAGATTCCAGCACTGGGCAAGATAACAACTGAACAAAACGAATGTGCCGGCGACCACCATCTGTTGGCGAACAAAAAACGGAAACACCACCGCAAGCGCGACGGCTACCGCAATTGCGGCAACCACCAGCGCTGATGGAGATGGTTTTCCGGCTGCGCTCACGAGCGAAACGAACCCATCAGACCCGCCGGCCTAAACAGGAGTACGAGCATCAGAAGGCCGAACACGAGAGCGGTCGCGTACGACGCGGTCAGATAAAAATCGCCGAATGCCTCGACCACGCCGATGATCAAGCCTGCCAGGACCGCACCCGGTAGACTGCCAAGACCGCCGATGATCGCGATCACGAACGCTTTGAGCATGAAATCGTAACCAATAAACGGATTGATCAGATAAAAAGGCACCAGCATCGCGCCGGCAAACGCTGCCATCGCGGTTGCAAGCGCAAATGCCTGGATAAATACGCGTTGGATTGGTATGCCGACCAGACGCGCACCGAGTTCGTTACTGGCAGCGGCGCGAATTTCCTTGCCAAACCGAGTGAACCGCAGAAACGCCCATAGCGCGGCAATAGCGAGCAGGCTACCGACCGCCGCAAGCACGCGCGACATCGGTAGCACCAAGGCGCCGAGATGCAAGGAACCCTCGCCGATCGGCGAGCGAACGCTGCGCAAATCGCCGCCGAAAATGAGGTTAGCGGTGTTCTCAATCACGATCAGCAGACCAAGTGTGACCAGCATTTGTGTCGCCGGACTTGCACCAACGGCCGGTGCTATCGACGTGTGATAAAGAAGCGCGCCAACGACAAGAAAAATCGGAAACAGGCATAAAGCTGCGATGTAAGGATCAAGCCCGAGGTAGCGGTTCAGCACAAAACTCGCGAACATCGCCGCCATGGCGATATGGCCATGGGCGAAATTGACGACGTTCATTACCCCGAAGACGATGGTAAAGCCGACAGCGACAAGCGCGTAGGCAAGGCCCATCAACAGGCCGCTTGCGGCTACCTGCGCGATATCTGAACTCCACTGCATGCGATTTTCGAAGCTTGCTCGCGTCCGCAACGCCTGATGTCAAATGATCGGCGTCCGACGCAGGGTGTGCGGTTCATTCGAATCGAATGGCAAACGCGCGTGCTGCAGCAACAAATTACCCCAGATCAGGAGATCGCCCGTCGACCAATTGTGCACATACTTGCAGTGCCCGCTGCCGTCGACATTATTAATCAAGATTGTCGGATCGCCAAGTTCGCGGCGAATGGTGTCATAGGTCGAGGACACCTCCGCAGGCTTGCTCACGTCGCAGTGCCATGACTTGACGCGCTGACCCGGCCGCACCGAGAGTTTTTCAATAGCCTCGTCGGCGGTGGAGGAGATATCGACGACGGCAACATCAGCGCCGTCCTCGGCAAGAGGCCGTGTAATTGCCGCGCCGATGCCGGCCGCACCGCCGGTCACCAACGCCAACTGACCGTCCAATGCCATTCTTACGCCGTAGCTTTTTGGTTTTTAAGCGTCCACTCGGCTATATCGCGATTGCGTGTGTAAAACACGCCGTCGTGCTTCTTGACGTAGCCGAGGCAACGGCGAACCGTCGAAGCGAAGGTCGGCCGTCCCGCCATATGAGCATGCAAAGTCATGCTGAGCCACTTCGGTGCGCCCTCGTTGCCTTCGCGATAGAGCTGATCGAACGTCTCAGTGAAGTTTTCAAAAAAGACGCTCGGCGGATTGGCCGGGAATATCCACGCCGAGATGTCGTTGGTGCTTATATTGGTTCTTGGGAGAATGACGAACGGACCGCTTTTGGTTTGTTGGACGAACGGCAAATCATCGCTCGCGTCGTCGCCGAGCCAAATGTATCCCTGCTCGGCAAGAAATTCGATCGTGAAGTCCGATCCGCTCGATCCCGGACTTGTCCATCCCACCGGCCGCACGCCGCCGGTCGCTTCGGTGAGCATTTTGGTACAGCGTGCAATCTCTGCGCGTTCCAGCTCGGGCGAAGCATCCTTTGCGTAAACATCGTTCGCCCAGCCGTGGCCATTCACTTCGTGGCCGTCCTGCGCCAGCATTCTAATGATGTCCGGATGGCGCTCGGCAGCGAGGCCGTTGGCGGAAACCGAAGCTTTGAGGCCGTACTCGTCGAGGAGATTCAAAAGGCGCCAGATTCCTGCTTTCCAGCCATAGTCGCCATAGGACAGCGAGAACCGATCCAAAACGCCCTTGGCGGCAACAAAATTGACCTGGCTTTGCTTCTCGAATGCTTCGAACGGAATGCCGACGCTGAACGCAATTTTCCCATTGTCCGGCCAAGACCACTGGCGCGGGAAGCGGGGCCGCTTTGACATTGACTGACCGTATCCTGCGTTACAGGCAAGCCTAGTCGATAATATAAGCTGCCGCCAAGGACTAATTGCGCTACCATCTACTGGGCGTGGTGCGGCCGCTCTTCCAATGAGATGCACTGAACACCGTTTGAGAGACAAGGCATCGGGGCGCTGCGAGTGATCGGCCGCCGTATCAGTCCAGCTGCCGGACAAGGCGACTGTCCCCGCACTTATTTCACAGCCCCGCGTTATCCGGTGCGAGACTTTCCTTTTGGGAACGGTTGTCGCTACGGTCCGGCCCGTCGAATGACTGTCACACAAGATGATGCATGAATCTTGCAGGTCTCGATGGAAGCGGCTCTCCACCATGTGCGTCGCGGAAAGTGCGCGCTCTCAAATACCAGTGAAAGGATAGTCTACATGAACGATCCCCTGTTTTTCAAAGACGACATTCGCTGGAGAGAAGATTCACCGATGTGCCATATGGTAAAAGCCGGCGATTTCCTTTGGCTCACCGGTATTGTCGCGCTAGACGAAAACAGAAAAGTCGTTGGTGCAGGCGATATTCAGGCTCAAGCCAGGCAAGTCTTTACTATTATGCGCAGGGTCCTCAGTCTTGCCAGCTGCGATCTCACCTCTGTCATTCGCCTGACCAACTACTTCACGGTGTCGTTCGACGATATGGAGCAGATAAACAAGTACTGGGACGTAAGACGGGAGTTCTTCGGAACACATCGTCCCGCGAGCACCGGAGTGAAAGTCGCCGCGCTGATTCTTCCCGAACTCTTGATTGAGATCGATGCCATTGCCTATGCGCCCAATGTAGTCATCAATCCGAGCGCAGTGATTCCCAATGCCAAGAAATAAACCCTGAACGATCCCAAAGCGGAGTTGCGTGCGCGCTTTACTAATCATCCAGTTGCAGAGCTTCAAAGACATGACGAAAGTGATCGATACTGGCGTCTTCATCCCGGTCGGCAATCACGGGTGGATTCATTCGATAAACTCGCCGGCGGTGGAGGACGGCTCGTTCCAGCGTGTGCTTGAGGTGACCAAAGGAGCAGAGGGGTTGGGTTTCGACTTCGTGCTCAGCCCTAGCATCTGGCGCGGACGCAAAGGCCCCTCGGAACACTGGATGCGTTCACTGGAATCCTTGACGACCACGGCGGCATTGCTTCAGGCGACCGATAGAATATCGGTGTTTGGCACGGTCCACATGACCATCTACCCGCCCGCCGTCGTTGCGAAGATCATGACGACCCTGGATCAGATCGGTCCGGGTCGTGTCGGACTGAATTTAGTCACCGGCTCCAGCTACCTTGATCTTTCGCATGTCGGACTTTGGCGTGACGGGCTCGACCATAACGAACGCTACGATCTGGCGGACGAGTGGATACAAGTCGTCAAGCGGCTTTGGACAGAAGACATCGTTTCGCACAAGGGCCGGTTCTATGAATTGACGGAAGCCACGATGGGGCCGAAACCATCACACTTGCCCCCCCTCGCGAATGCAGGTGCCTCGGAGAGGGGCTTCAAATTCGCCGTCCAGAACTGCGACATCGCGTTCCTCTCAGGCAGCGACGATCCAAAGTACAAGGCAGACGCGATACGTGCCAAGCAGACGGCTCGATCGATGGGCAAGGCAGACCTAAAGGTCTACGGGCTTGTCACGCTGATCGCCGGCGAGACCGACAAAGACGCAAAGGACCGGAAGGATCACTTCGACGAAGGCGTAGATATCGAATGTCTGGATGATATCGCGTTGGGATACAACCTGAACCCCAACATTAAAGATGTCAGCCCGACATCGCTGCGTCTCGCCGCGGGCAGGGAAAAGCGTAGCGCCGTTGCGCCGGGAGCGTTCGTGGGGTCATACGCTTCGCTCGCCAAACGTATCGCCCAAGTCGTCATAGACTACGAACTCGATGGGATTATCCTGATTGTGCCGGACTACGTGAACGATCTGGAAGCTGTCGCGAAGAAAACGTTGGTCCGCATGTCGGAGTATGGCGTCTCCTGCCGTCTCGGCGGGGCCTGACCATTCGCAGGAAACTTGATCTCAAACAGTCCCGAGTTTCCGCTGGACAGCAAGCCAGAGCGCTCTGAGGCATCCTGACGACCTTGTTCGGCCTGACATGGAGCAAGCAGAACCGGAAGCTGCCAAGCAAGAACGCTATCATGCATCGCTCGCTCTATGAGCGCTTCGATCTCGGCGCCGCGCCGATCTACGACGAGATGCGGCCCTATCTTGCCAAGTTCGCTCTAAGGCGAACAAAGGCGAACAAGGCCTGTGGCGGAGGGAGTGGGATTCGAACCCACGATACGGTTTCCCGTATACACGCTTTCCAAGCGTGCGCCTTCAGCCACTCGGCCATCCCTCCGGGCACGGGAGCGCAATATAGCGAGGTGGCTTCGAGTGACAACCCGCGCGCCACGTTTGCTCTTTTGCCTATTGCGCGGCGCATTACAGGCCACACCTGTCTAAAGCGGCGGATTCCTCCAGGGAGACATTGCATGCGCCTGCCTTTGATCGCTCCGGCCGACCTCACCCCGGAACAACGGCCCGTATACGACGACATGCGCGCGGGCATCGAAAAGAACTTCCAGGGCTTCAAGACGATCGCCGAAAACGGGGCGCTGCTGGGGCCGTGGAATCCATGGCTGCACGAGCCGAAATTCGGCAAGCCGATTTGGGACCTGACCTTGGCGCTTTCGGTATCGCCCTCGTTGCCGCGCACGGTGCGCGAGGTGGCGATCCTGGTGACCGGAACGACGTTTCACTCCGCCTACGAGCTTTACGCCCACGTCATCGCCGCGGAACGGCGCGGTTTGTCCGACGACAAGCTCGCGACCATCGTCGCCGGCCAGCGTCCCGGCGATCTTACCCGCGAAGAAATGATCGCCTACGATGTGGCCTCGGCGTTGCTCCACCACGGCACTTTGCCGGAGTTGAACTATCGGCAGGCTGCGGCGGCATTCGGCCGGCACGGAGCCGCCGAATTGATCTATCTGGTCGGACTTTATTGCCTCGTCTCGGTCACGCTGAATGGGTTTGATGTCCCGGTGCCGGAATCCGAGGCGGAGTGAGATGCACAGATGAAGATCGATCGCCGCGCCTTTGTCGGCGGCCTCGCGGTGGCGCTCGTTGCGCCGCGCGATGGTTTCGCCGCCAGCATCACCGACGCCACCGGCCGCACGGTGATGGCGTCGGACCGCCTGATGCGGATCTATCCGGCCGGGCCGCCGGCCGCGGTCGAACTTTATACGCTCGCACCCGACCTGCTCATGGGCTGGCTGGAACCGATCGGACAGGCGGACCGCGAATTCCTCCTGCCCGAAAGCGCCGCGCTGCCGAAAATTCCACGGCTCACCGGCCGCGGCGGCGACACCATCAATCTCGACGCGCTCGCTGCGCTCAAGCCCGATCTCATCCTCGACGTCAGCAATACCGGCGAAGCGTATTCATCGCTCGCCGAACGCGTGCAGCAGCAGAGCAGCATTCCCTACGTGCTGCTCGACGGACACCTCGACCGCATCGGCGCGACCTACCGCGCGATCGGCCACCTCATCGGCCGCAGTGAACAGGCCGAAACGCTGGCGCGCTACGCCGAAACCACGATCGCGACGATCACGCAACGCAGCGCGGAAGTGCCGAGCGACGCGCGCCCCCTGGTCTATTACGCCCGCGACAAGAGCGGCCTGCAAACTGGCTTCGGCGGCTCGATGATCAGCGAGCCGATCGAGTTTATCGGCGCGCGCAACGCGGCGGCCGAGCTGCACGGCGCCCACGGCGTTGCCACGCTCGAGCAGGTGACCGCCTGGAACCCCGAGATCATCATCGCCGGCGACCGGGAATTCACCAAGCTCGTGCGCAGCGATCCGGCATGGGCGGCGATCGCCGCGGTCGAGAAGGGCCGTATCTATTTGGCGCCGCGGCTGCCGTTCGGCTGGATCGATTATCCGCCGGCGGTCAATCGGCTGATCGGGCTGTGGTGGCTCGCGAAGATTTTCTATCCCGACCGCTTCCCGGAAGACATCAACGCGCTGGCGCGCCACTTCTACACGGTGTTTTATCACGTGACCCCGACGGCGGCACAGATTGGGCGCGTGCTGGCGGGCGGCGATTAGGATACGGTTTTAGTGGCGGGTAGCGGTGGCCGGTTTCCAAGCCCAGATCTCACCGATACTCGCTCCGAACGGGCGACCGAGCTTTTCGACAAGCGACTGATGCACTTCAACCTCGAAGCCGTTACCTTCGAGGATCGTAACCAGCTCGGCAACCCGGCGATCGCGTCCGAATTCATGATACTCGATCGCAGCGCGCTCGATGCGAGACCAACAGGCGCCGCTGATATTTCTCAGAACTTCAAATTCGCTGCCTTCGCAATCGAGCTTGAGATAATTCACGACCTCGATCCCGTGGTCGTCCATGATGTGTTCGAGCGACATCAGCGGCGTGACGATGCGCTGTGCGGACTCGGCGGTAGTGTGCCGGTTGGTCAATCCGGCAATGATCCATCGGACCAACCGCGCCGGTCCGCCGTGCTTGTAGAACCACGGCGCCGAAACCTTGGCGTCATGGGCGATCATTTCCCAACCGGGATGGCAGATCAGCTCCATGGTTCCGCCATCGCTCCCGGCGGCCGCCTGCATCGCCGTCACGTTGCCGAGACCGTTTCGTTCGATGTTCAGCTGCAGGCACCCGAGTGACACGGGATTGGGTTCCACGCTGACGATCCAGCCTAGCGGAACTTGCGGAGCCGCCCAGAGGACGAACACGCCGATATTGCCGCCGATGTCCACCACGGTGTCGCTAGGCCGCAGCTCAAAACCTGCACGAGCATAACGGCCCCGCTTGAAGATTTCCCACCTCAAATATTTTGCGAGCGGCCTCATCGATTCGGATGTCAGATGGCATACCGTGCCATTGGGAAGTCCAACGTTCAGTTCGACCACTACGTCACCTCATCACGTGTCCGCAGATGCACTCTACATTCGATGCTATCACTTTCATGCGGTACCTGCATGCACTGCCTCGGCAATGGCCATCTGGTCAAAATTGTTCACCAGGATCATTGGGCTCACCCCCCGGCGGCAAAATGGCTACTGCCGTAATTTTAGTCTTATTGAGCTTCGCCTCGTTCAAAATTGATTTAATACAGCCGCAAATAATAATGGCGGGAGCGGGCAAAAACGGACGCAGCAGCGAACGTGCTTTATGAGTACGCAGGCTAGATCGTTTCCAAGCAATCGGACGGCTCGTGGCGCATCCTGAAACCCTTGGCGTGGTACTTGCCGGCGGGCGCGCGCGCCGCATGGGCGGCGGCGACAAGGCGCGCATCCGCATCGGCGGCGCCAGCATTCTCGAGCGCGTGCTTGATCGGCTCCGTGCGCAGTGCAGCGGAATCATTGTCAGCGCCAACGCCGACCCGGCGCGCTTTGGCGATTTGAAGCTGCCGGTCGTTGCCGACAGCGTGCCCGATCATGCCGGCCCGTTGGCCGGTATTCTCGCCGGCCTCGACTGGACGGCGCGCCACGCGCCCGAGATCGAATGGATCGTGAGCGTGCCGGGCGACTGCCCTTTCCTGCCGCACGATTTGGCGGCGCGGCTGCATCAGGCGCGCGCCGCCGCGGGCGCGCAACTCGCCTGCGCGCGTTCGGGAGAATGGACCCACCCGGTCGTCGCACTCTGGCCGGTCACGCTGCGCGAAGAGCTGCGGCACGCGCTCACCGTTGAAGGCGTGCGCAAGGTGGACCAATGGACGGCGCGCTACCCGATCGGCATCGCCCAATGGCCGGCCGCGCCGGTCGATCCGTTCTTCAACGTCAATACGCCCGAACAGGCCGCCGCGGCCGAGCGCATGGCGGCGGAACATCCGGATATGTGAAACGCTGAAATCGTTACGCTTGGGTCGCAGGCCTGATCTGCTCGCGCGGCCGCGCTTCGGCCTCGAGAACATTGGCGATGCCTTCGATGTCGTCGAGCCGGAGCACCGGCAATTGCGCCTGCGGCAATGGCGAGTCGGTCGCGATCGCCACGATGCAATCGTCCTCGGGGTAGAGGAGCGGCTTGCCGATTGCGGCGCGATAAATTTCGAGTTTCGGATGGGCGTAGCGCTTGAAGCCTTCGACGATCACCAGATCGGCGGGGCCGAGCTTGGCCAGAATCTCGGCAAGCGGCGGTTCGGCTTCGCCGCGCAGCTCGTGGATGACCGCCCAGCGCCGGCTCGACACCACCGCGACCTCGCTCGCCCCGGCTTCGCGGTGCAGCCATGAATCCTTGCCCGGCCGGTCGATGTCGAACTCGTGATGCGCATGCTTGACCGTCGCCACCTTCAGGCCGCGCCCGAGCAGCACCGGGATCACCTTGGTGATCAGCGTCGTTTTCCCGGACCCGCTCCAGCCGGCAAGCCCGATGACGCGCATCGACGTGGAATGTTTCATCGTCATTATGATAGAGAGGGTTTGCCGATTTTGCGACCCTTGCCCATGGCGGAAAAACTCTTCGATCTGCGCGGTCTCAAATGCCCGCTGCCGGTGCTGCGCACGCGCAAGGCGCTCGACGCCAGCGCGGCCGGCGACATTCTGACTGTGGCTTGCACCGATCCGCTCGCCGGCGTCGATATTCCCAATCTGCTGCGGGAAACCGGCGATACGCTTGAAGAAACGCGCCGGGACGCGCGGGTTATCACGTTCCGTATCCGCAAGCGCTGAATTGCATCACTCGGCGGCGACCCGCTGCGCGGCCACGCCGCGCGCTTTCACCACCACCTTGATCGCATCGTCGACCCGATCCTTGGCGTAGCGGATCGCGGTGGGCAAATCGTCGAGCGCGAAGGTGTGGGTGTGGATTTTTGTGGCGTCGAAGCGCTTTTGCGCCATGAAGGCTTCGGCCCGGTGCGTCGCGCTCTTACCCTCGCCGCGGATGCCGTAGAGGTAGATGTTGTTGCGCACGATGTGCGCGACATCGACCGGCGTCTCCTGGTGCGGGAACGCCGCGAGGCAGACTTTGCCTCCGCGATTGACCATGTGAATGGCGTCGTTCACGGCGTTCGGCGCGCCCGAGCACTCGATCACGTAATCCACGCCCTTGCCGCCATTGAGCCGGCGCACGGCTTCGACCGCATCCTCGTTACGGATGTTGACGACGTGATCGGCGCCGAGTTCGCGCCCGATCTTGAGCCGATTGTCGCGCGTGCCGGTGAGGATCACCGGCGACGGGCCGAGCGCCTTGGCCACCGCGACGCCGAGCAGGCCGATCGGACCGGGCCCGGACACGGCGACGCTCTCGCCGGCGACCAGCCCCCCGAGCTCGGTCAGCCCGTACATCGCGGTGCCCGCGGTCACCACCAAAGTCGCCTCCTCGTCCGACATCCCATCGGCGATGGCGACGAGCGTGTTGATGTTGTTGACCTGGTATTCGCAGAAACCGCCGTCCGTGGTGAAGCCGTTGGCGCGGTGGCCTTTGTCCACGTCGCCGTGATTGAGGCCGTAGTTGAAGCACGACGTGTACATGCCTTCGCGGCAGCGTTTGCATTGGCCGCAGCCGGCGTGGATTTCGACAGTGACGCGCTGGCCGATGCGATACTCATCGACGCCGGGACCGAGCGCCACCACGGTGCCCATGTATTCGTGGCCCGGCGTAAAGTTCTTGTTGAAGGGCATGCCGCCCTGGATCAATGCCGGCGATCCATGATCGATGACCTCGAGATCGGTGGCGCAGATCGCCACCGCGTCGATGCGCAGCAGGACTTCCGCCCGCCTCGGCACGGGGACGGGCTTGCGCACCAGGATAAGCTCGCCGGGGTTCCCCAGAACCCAGGCCTTCATCGTCTCGGGAACAGGAAAATCCGGGCTTGTTTTTACGCCAGCTGCGGCAGCCATCGCCAAATCCCTCTTTTCGGCCCCGCACTTATAATGAATTTGGGCAGTCAACGGAACCGTCGGTCGAAGGCGCGGCGCTTCATCATGCCGGCTCGCCGGCGGCATTGCGGCTCAGATCGACGAATACGTCGTCGCCCTTGAGGATGACCTGATAGGTACGCAGGGGTACTTCGCAGGGCGGCGCCACCACGTTACCGGTCGGGACATGAAACGAGCCCAAATGCATACAGCACTCGATCACGTCGCCTTCGAGCATGCCGTCGGCCAGACTCGCCGCCGCGTGGGTGCATTCGTCGTCGGTGACATAGATGACGCCACCGATGTTATAGACCGCGAGCGTATGGGCGCCGACCGCGAACGCCTTGACCGAATCCGGCGCCACGTCGGACGTCCAGCATACGCGCACGACGCTATCTGCATTATCCGCCATCGTTGACCCTTCCCTGGCGATTCCCGTTTAGAATAAAGGCGACAGGCCTGGAAACATGCAAGTCCTTGTCGTCGGCGCCGGAGTTATCGGGCTTGCCGTCGCCCGCGCGGCGGCGCGCCGCGGTCACGACGTGATCGTCGCCGAAGCGACCGGTGGCATCGGCAATGGCGTGTCTTCGCGCAACAGCGAAGTCATCCATGGCGGCATCTATTATCCGACCGGCTCGCTGCGCGCCCGGCATTCAACGCGAGGGCGGCGCATGCTCTACGAATTCTGCGCGTCCCACGGCGTCGCCTACAAGAAATGCGGCAAGCTCATTGTCGCCACCGATGTGGCGGAGTTGGCCAAGGTGGAGACGCTCCTCATCCAGGGGCAAAAGAACGGCGTCGAAGGCCTGGAAATGCTCGGCGGCAACGCCGCGGGCGCTCTCGAAGCCGAGCTTTTCTGCGTCGGGGCGCTCTCCTCGCCGGAATCCGGCATCATCGACAGCCACGGCTATATGCTGGCGCTGTGGGGCGAGCTGGAGGATCGCGGCGGCCGCATCGCTTTCGAGACGCCGGTCGAGCGCGCTTCCTATGCAGTGCGACAATGGCAAGTGCAGTTCGGCGGCGACGACGCCGGCATGGTCGCGTTCGATGCGGTGGTGAATGCGGCGGGACTCGGCGCGCAGGCGCTGGCGCGGCGCATCGAGGGCTATCCGGCGGACAACGTGCCGCCGCTCGTCCTCGCCAAAGGCAACTATTTCGGCTTTGCCGGCCGTCCGGTGTTCTCGCGGCTCATTTATCCGACGCCGGTCGACGGCGGTCTGGGCGTGCACGTGACTCTCGACCTCGCCGGGCGCATGCGCTTCGGGCCGGATGTGGAGTGGATCGATCGCGAAAGCTATACCGTCGATCCGCGCCGCGCCGAGGCATTCTACGACCGCATCCGCACCTACTGGCCGGGCCTGCCGGCCGGCTCATTGGTGCCAGATTATTGCGGCATTCGCCCCAAGCTCAGCGGCCCGGGGCAGACGCAGGCCGATTTCATGATCGCCGGCGAGGGTGCGCACGGCCTGCCGCGGCTAGTCTGCATGTTCGGTATCGAATCGCCGGGACTGACCGCTTCGCTGTCGCTGGCGGAAGAGGTCGTCGACTACCTTATAGCCTGAACGTTGCCCGATTGCGGGACGATAATTCCGGGATCGTCCGTGGGACCGGCCGGCTCACTGCCGCGCCGCGCCACCCGCGGTCGCGAGAATCCGGAATTCAACTCCGCCCCTACTTTTGCAGAATTCACCGGGGTGAACGCGTCGGTCTGGCCGCGTTTGCCGGCATAGGCCTTAAAGCCGTCCTTGGTAGAGACGATATCGCCGGGGCGTAGCGTCGGATCGGTGCTACCATCGAAGGACGCGAGCCCGAAGGCGTCCTTGCCGTTGCAGGTGCAATCAGCCACGAGATGCTGGCGATACACGAAGGCGGTTTCGAGGTCGGCATAGCGCGCGCCATCGGCGGCGGAAGCGTGATCGATTTCACTGCCGTAAAACACTTTGGTCTTGCTCGCCGGGCACATCGACCGGCAGGTTTCAATCGGCGTCGCATTGCTCGGATGCTCGAGCGGAAAGTGCTGGCCGTCGCAGAGCCGCACGCAGAACGCCACCGCATGGCTGGTGCTGCCATTTGAGTGCAGGATTTCGCGGCCGTTCGGCAGCGGCATTCCCGGCGCCGGCGGCTCGGCATAGGAATTGACGTCGGCCGGTGGCTGCTGCGGCGCGCTGCCGAATAGAAAATCGAGAAATCCCGCACGCGCCGGGGCCGGCCCGGCGGCCAGCAAAGCCGCCGAGAGCACGCCGACAAGGATTGCACCAACGCGCCGTTCCGATGGGTTGCGGTTCCGATGCACCACGCCACGACCTTACAAGCCGGTTCGCTTCCCCAGCACCCGGTTGGTGAACGTGCCGCGGGCCGCATCGTTCCCGCCGCGGCGCCCGCCTATGGGCGTGAAACATGAGATCGCGGGGCGATACGCTACCGCAAGGTGGCAAAAGCCAGGGGCTCCTCAGAAATACCGCCGCGCGTAAACGATAAGAAGCACACCGACAACCGCTATTCCGCCGCCATAATAAATCCACCGCGTCTGGCTGATCATGAAGCTTGAAGCGGGATAGGGGAAATAGCCGGAGCCCTGCCCGATAAAGACCACCCCTGCCAGCAAAGCGATAATTCCGATAATCGTTAGTAGCGTTTGCATTTTTCCATCAGCGCAAAATCAATGCGCGGCATCCCAGTTGTCGGCGGCGTGCGCCTCGACCTGCAAAGGCACCGAGAGCGAAACCGCCGGCAGCGGCGCGTCTCCCATGACCTTCTTGACCACCGGCAGGGTCTTTTCCACTTCCGCATTGGGCACTTCGAAGACAAGCTCGTCGTGCACCTGCAACAGCATCTGTGCCGCGAGCTTTTTCTGCGCCAGCACCTCCTCAATGCGGATCATAGCGCGACGGATGATGTCGGCGGCACTGCCTTGCAGTCGCGCGTTGATCGCGGCGCGCTCGTTGAACGAGCGGATCGACGGATTGGAGGCGCGAATGTCCGGGTAGTGGCATTTCCTCCCGAACAGCGTGACCACGTAGCCATTTTTCTTGGCGTATTCCTTCGATTCCTCGATGTAATCGCGGATGCCGGGAAAGCGCTCGAAATATTTTTTGATGTAAGCGGCGGCCTCTTCGCGCGGGATGCCGAGCTGGGTGGCGAGCCCGAATGCGGAGATGCCGTAGACGATGCCGAAATTGATCGCTTTCGCCCGGCGGCGCACTTCCGGCGGCATGCCCTTGATCGGCACGCCGAACATTTCCGACGCCGTCATGGCGTGAATGTCGAGGCCTTCGCGGAACGCCTTTTGCAGCGGCTCGATGCCGGCAATCTCGGCGAGCAGCCGCAATTCGATCTGCGAATAATCGGCGGAGACGAGCTTCGTCCCCGGCGCGGCGATGAACGCGCGGCGGATTTTGCGACCGTCCTCGGTGCGCACCGGGATGTTTTGCAGGTTCGGGTCGGAAGACGACAGCCGCCCGGTGGTCGTTGCCGCGAGCGCGTAATTGGTGTGGACGCGATGCGTCGTCGGATTGACGAATCCCGGCAGCGCGTCGGTGTACGTCGATTTCAGCTTCGACACCTGCCGCCAATCGAGGATCATTTGCGGCAGCTTGTGGCCTTGCTCGGCCAATTCCTCCAGCGCCCGCGCCCCGGTCGACCATTGGCCGGTCTTGGTTTTGGTGCCGCCTTCGAGCTGGAGCTTGCCGAACAGGATGTCGCCTAGCTGTTTGGGACTGCCGGGATTGACGGTCTCACCCGCCTCTTTGTTGATCTCGGCTTCGAGGGCGGCGGCCTCCTGGGCGAACTCGCCGGAGAGCCGCGACAACACCTGCCGGTCGATCGAGATGCCGCGCCGTTCCATGCGCGCCAGCACGGCGATGAGCGGCCGTTCCAGCGTCTCATAGACGGTCAACACCTCTTCGGCCGGAAGCCTGGCTTTGAGCACCTGCCAGAGCCGCAGCACGATGTCAGCCTGCTCGGCCGAGTATTCAGTCGCCCTGTCGATGGCGACGGCGTCAAAAGTGATCCGGCTCTTGCCCGGCTTGAGGAGCGTGTCGATGGCGACCGCGGCGTGCGTGAAGGTGCTTTCGGCGAGCGACTTGAGACTGTGATTCTGCCGGCCGGCGTCGAGCGCATACGACATCAGCATGGTGTCGTCGTAAGGCGCGATCTCGATGCCGCGCAGCACGAACATCTGCCAGGCGAATTTCAGGTCGTGGCCGATTTTGAGTACACCCTTGTCGGTGAAGAGCGGCTTGAGCACGTCCAGGGCCGCGCCTTCGGGAATCTGGTCGGGCGCAACATCGCCGCGGAACAGTCCGTCGGCGCCGCCCTCGCCTCCTTGCCGGTGCGACAACGGCACGTAACAGGCTTCGTTCGGCGCCACGGCCAGGGAAAATCCGCAGAGCTCCGCCTGCATCGGATCGCCGCTCGTGGCGCCGACGTTGATGGCGACGTAGCCGGCATCGCGGACGCGTTCGATCAACGCGTTCAGCCGCGGCAGGCTGCGCACTGTCTCGTATTTGGCGCGATCGAACTTTTCCGCGCGCGCGGCTTCCCGGCGCGCGATCGCCAGCGCTTGCGGCGCGGCCGAGAAATTCCCGCTACGGTCGCTGCTTGCCGGCTGCCGCGGCGCGTTCGCTCCCCCGATGAGCGGGAGGCGCATTTCCCCTCCCCCCGCACCCGGAGCGCGTGGCGGTGAGGGTGCGGCGGCAGGGGGCCCTTCGGCCACATGGCCCGCGAGCCGCGTATCGGGCTCGATTTCGCCGGCTTCGGTTTCGGAAAACTCCGCCACGCGCCGCATCAACGAGTTGAATTCCATCGCCTTGAGGAAGGCGATGAGCCGCTTGTAATCGGGTTCGTGCACGGCAAGTTCGCCGATCGGCACGGCGAGCTCGACGCGATCGTCGAGCGTCACGAGCTTTTTCGACAGCCGCGCTTTTTCGGCGTTGTCGATCAGCGATTGTCGGCGCTTTTCCTGCTTGATCTCGTTGGCGCGCTTGAGCAGCGTTTCAAGATCGCCATATTCGCCGATCAGCTGCGCCGCGGTCTTGACGCCGATGCCGGGCACGCCCGGCACGTTGTCCGTCGAATCGCCGATCAGCGCCTGCACTTCGATCACTTTTTCCGGCGGCACGCCGAATTTCTCGATCACCTCGGCACGGCCGATCTTCCTGTCCTTCATCGTGTCGAACATGACCACGCGGTCGTTGACGAGCTGCATCAAATCCTTGTCCGAGGAGGCGATGGTGGCGGTCGCGCCGGCCTCGCCCGCCTGCCGTACATAGGTTGCGATCAGATCGTCGGCTTCGAAGCCGTCCTGTTCGAGGCACGGCAGATCGAAGGCGTGAACCGCTTCGCGGATGTATTTGAATTGCGGCTTCAGATCGTCGGGCGGGTCCGGCCGATGCGCCTTGTAGTCGGGATACATCTCGGTGCGGAAGGTCTTTTCCGACTTGTCGAAGATCACCGCCAGATGGGTCGGCCGATCTTGCGGCTTCATGTCGCGCAGAAGCTTCCACAGCATGTTGCAGAAGCCGAACACGGCGTTGAGCTGCAAGCCGTCCGATTTGCGGTTGATCGGCGGCAGCGCATGATAGGCGCGGAATATGTAGCCTGAGCCGTCGACCAGAAAGACGTGATCGCCTTTCTTCAACGGCTTGGCGGCGTGCGCTGGGACGGCGGCAGCCTTGGACTTTTGTGCGGCGGGCATGATGACCGCTAATATATGGGTTTGGCGTCATTCCGGAAGCCGATGATATCGGGTTTATCCCCCGTCATTGCGAGGCACGGAGTGCCGAAGCAATCTAGAATTCTTGGCGCTTGACTGGATTGCTTCGTCGCTTTGCTCCTCGCAATGACGCTAAAACCAACCATGGACTTCTCCTCGCCTTTACCCATCGACGCCACGCTGCCGGAGCTGACCGCGGGCTTAAGCGCGCGCAACGCCGCCGTCCTGGTCGCGCCGCCGGGGGCCGGCAAGACTACGCGCGTGCCTTTGGTGCTCGCGGGCGAGGAATGGGCCGCAAACCGCCGGATCCTCGTGCTCGAGCCGCGCCGGCTCGCCGCCCGCGCCGCGGCTGAGCGGATGGCGAAGACTTTGGGAGAAAAGGTCGGCGAAACAATCGGCTTGCGGGTGCGCTTCGGTTCGAAAATCTCGCGAAAGACCCGCATCGAAATCGTTACCGAGGGCATATTCACCCGCCTCGTGCTCGATGACCCGATGCTTGAGGGAATCGCCGCCGTCCTGTTCGACGAGTTCCACGAGCGCTCCCTCGATGCCGATCTGGGGCTCGCTTTGGCGCGCGACGTGCAGGGCGGATTGCGCGAGGATTTGCGGCTTCTTGTCATGTCGGCGACGATCGACGGCGCGCGGGTCGCCAAACTTCTGGGCGATGCCCCCGTGATCACCGCCGAAGGCCGCGCCTTTCCCGTCGAGACGCGCTATCTCGGCCGCGACGCGCGGCCGATCGAGCCGCAGATCGCCGACGCGATCGTGCGGGCGACGCGCGCCGAGCCGGGTTCGCTGCTAGCGTTTCTGCCCGGCGCCGCCGAAATCCGCCGCACCGCGGCGCTGCTCGACGGCCGCCTCGATGCCGACGTCGATGTGGTCGTCCTTTACGGCGCGCTTGCGGCCGACGAGCAGGCGCGCGCCATCGAGCCGGCTGCTGCCGGACGGCGCAAAATCGTGCTCGCTACCTCGATCGCGGAGACCTCGATCACCATCGAGGGCGTCCGCATGGTCGTCGATAGCGGGCTTGCGCGCGTGCCGCGCTACGAGCCCGATGTCGGCGTGACGCGTCTCGAAACGATGCGGGTCTCGCGCGCGGCGGCCGATCAGCGCCGCGGCCGCGCCGGGCGCACCGAACCGGGCATCTGCTACCGGCTCTGGGACGAGCCGCAGACCGCCGCCCTTGAAGCTTTTTCACGCCCCGAAATCCTTTCCGCCGATTTGTCCTCGTTCGCGCTCGATCTCGCCGCCTGGGGTAGCGGCCCCGAGCAACTGGCCTTCCTCGATCCGCCGCCTCGCCCGGCGCTCTCCGAAGCAAAACTCTTGCTCGCCGAACTCGGCGCCATCGACGGCGCCGGCCGTATCACCGAGGAAGGGCAAAAGCTGCGGCGCCTACCGTTGCCGCCGCGGCTTGCGCGCATGGTCGTCGATGCCGCCGCGCAGGGTGCGGCGCTACCGGCCGCGGAGATCGCCGTCTTGATCGGCGAACGCGGCTTCGGCGGCGACGACGTCGATCTCACCGCCCGTCTCGAGGCTTTGCACCGCGACCGCTCGGCCCGCGCGCGCGATGCCCGCGCCGTGGCAGCGCGCTGGGCGGAACAGACGTCACCCTCCCCTGAAGGGGGAGCAATGTCTGTTGGCTCGCTCCTTTCGCTCGCTTATTCCGAGCGCATCGCCAAAAACCGCGGCGGCGGGGCGGGCGCCTCCGGCACTTTCATCTTAGCCAACGGCCGCGGCGCGCAAATCGATCCCACCTCCCCGCTCGCCCGAGCGCCTTATCTTGCCGTGGCCGAGCTTACCGGCAGCGCCGCGGCAGGCCGTATCGTACTCGCGGCGCCGATCACGCTTGCCGAGATCGAGGCGCGCTTTGCCGGCCGCATCGCCACGCGCGAGGAGATCGCCTTCGATCCGGCGACGGCAAGTCTGCGCATGCGCCGCTTCCGGCGGCTTGGCGCCATCGCGCTGTCCGAGCAGCCGATGCCGGTCAGCGCAAGCGAAGTAGCCGCGCGGCTCTTCGCCGAAGGGATCGCACGCCTTGGTATCGACCGGCTGCCGTGGACCAACGCGCTTCGGCAATGGCGCGACCGGGTCATGTTCCTGCGCCATGTGGAAGGGGGCGAATGGCCGGATTTGTCGGATGCGGCGCTTGCCGCCGATATCGACTGGCTGGCGGCGGCGCTCGCCGGCAAGACATCATTGGCCGAGCTTTCCGCCGACGAACTCGCGGCCGCGCTTGCCAGGGGCCTGCCCTACCCGCTGGGTCGGCGGCTTGATGCCGAAGCGCCGACGCATTTCGAAGCGCCCACCGGCTCGCGCGTGCCGGTCGATTACGACGCGGAGGGCGGCCCGAAAATCGCCATCCGCGTGCAGGAGCTTTTCGGCCTCGACCGCCACCCGGCAATCGCCGGGGGCAGAATTCCGCTTCTGGTCGAACTGCTCTCGCCGGCGCATCGGCCGGTGCAGACGACCCGCGACCTGCCGGGCTTCTGGCGCGGTAGCTACGCCGCGGTGCGCGCGGCGATGCGCGGCCGCTATCCGAAACACCCGTGGCCGGAAAATCCGCTGATCGCCGTGCCGACAAAGCGAGCAAAGCGAGGGGTGAAATAGCGAGTAGGAGACGGTGAATTGGCTGGAACCGCTGTCCGCTATTCGCTATTTCCCTATTCGCCGCCCATTTGAGGCTTCAATGTTTCCCAAGCCCAAGCCGTCGCTGAAGCCCAACACCTACGCCTACGAATCCGAGCCAATGGTGAAAGCCACCGGCTTTCGCGAATACGACGCGCGCTGGCTATTCGGCAGCGAGATCAACCTGATGGGGGTCGAGGCCCTCGGCCTCGGGCTGGGCACGCTGATCCACGAACTCGGCGTGAAGCCGCAAATCGTCACCGGCCACGATTTTCGCTCCTACTCGGCGTCGATCAAAATGGCGCTCGCCAACGGACTCATGGCCGCCGGCTGCAAGGTGCACGACATCGGGCTCGCCATGACGCCGATGGCTTATTTCGCCCAGTTTGCCCTCGATTTGCCCTGCGTCGCCATGGTCACGGCTTCGCATAACGACAACGGCTGGACCGGCGTGAAGATGGGCGCCGACCGCCCGCTCACCTTCGGCCCTGACGAGATGAGCCGCCTCAAGGACATCGTGCTCAACGGCCGCTTCAAGATGAAGGACGGCGGCGCGTACGACTTCGTTGAGAACTTTCCGGCGCGCTACATCGCCGATCTCACCGACCGCCCGAAGCTCAAGCGCCGCCTCAAGGTGGTCTGCGCCTGCGGCAACGGCACGGCGGGCGCGTTCGCGCCGCAGGTGCTGCAAGCGGTCGGCTGCGAGGTGGTGCCGCTCGACTGCGAGCTCGATCATACTTTTCCGCATTATAATCCCAACACCGAAGATATGAAGATGCTGCACGCCATGCGCGACGCCGTGCTGGCAAACAAGGTCGACGTTGCGTTGGGCTTCGACGGCGACGGCGACCGTTGCGGCGTGGTCGACAACGAGGGCGAAGAGATTTTCGCCGACAAGGTCGGCGTCATGCTGGCGCGCGACATCTCGGCGCAGATTAAGGATGCGCTGTTCGTCGCCGACGTGAAGTCGACCGGGCTGTTTGCGACCGATCCGGTGCTGATCAAGAACGGCGCCAGGACCGATTACTGGAAAACCGGGCATTCCTACATGAAGCGCCGGGTCAACGAGATCGGCGCCGTCGCCGGCTTCGAAAAATCCGGCCACTTCTTTTTCAACAAGCCGCTCGGCCGCGGCTATGACGACGGGCTTATTTTCGCGCTCGCCGTCTGCGATATGCTCGACCGCAATCCGGGAAAGAGCATGGCGGACCTTAAAAACGCGCTGCCGAAAACCTGGGGCTCACCCACCATGTCGCCGCATTGCGCCGACGAGGAGAAGTACGGCGTGGTCGGTGCGGTGGTGAAGCACTTCGAGGCGGAGAAGAAGAAAGGCGGCAAGGTCGCCGGCCAGCCGATCCGCGATCTGGTCACGGTCAACGGCGTGCGGGTGACGGTCGCGGACGGCACCTGGGGCCTCGTGCGTGCTTCATCGAACAAGCCGGAGCTGGTCGTCGTCGTGGAAAGCCCGGTGTCGGAGGCGCGCATGCGCGAGATGTTCGCGGCGGTCGATGCGGTGCTGCGCACGCACAAGGAAGTCGGCGAGTACAATCAGAAAATCTGATTCGCGGAGCGAAAAGAGTCAGACCTCCTGAAACACGTCGATCTCGAGCGCGCCGGGAAACATCGTGCGCCAAGATTGCAGATAGGTCTGCATCCTCGCATCGCTGGCGATGCGCTGCCGATTGAGCTCCCAGTCTTCGTCCGCCTCGTATTCGATCACCTGGATGAATTTCGCCGGATCGTCGACGTTTTGCAGCAAGCGCACGTCGGCCTTGCCGAACATCTGGTAGAACGGCGCCGCCGCCTTGATCATGGCGATCAGCTGGGCGGGATCGGAGCTCGGCAGGGTGAACCGCAGTTGCAGCGTGCGTCGGACTTTTGGATCGTCATTGCTCATGGCTGCATTCCTACTTGAAGGTCTCACGAAACGCGTGCGCCGGATAGACGCCGAGAATCTTCAATGATTTTGGCTGCGAGACGAATTCCAGTTCTTCGAACGCCAGCTCAAGCGCGCGGTCCTTCGGATGGCCCTGCACGTCGGCGTAGAACTGGGTCGCGGCAAAATTGCCCTCGACCATGTAGCTTTCCAGCTTGGTCATATTGACGCCGTTGGTGGCGAAGCCGCCCAGCGCTTTATACAGCGCGGCCGGGATGTTGCGTACCTGAAACACGAAAGTGGTGATCGTTCGCCGCTCCTTGCGCCCGGCCCATTTCGGCTCGCGCGCGAGCACGACGAAGCGCGTGGTGTTGTGCTTGGCGTCGGCGACGTCCTTTTTCAGGATCTTCAATCCGTAGATCTTCGCCGCCAGCTTCGTCGCCAGCGCCGCGCGCGAGCGGTCGCGCGCCTCGGCTATTTCGCGCGCGGCGCCCGCGGTGTCAGCGGCGACAATCGCCTTGAGGCCGAGCTTGCGGATCACGTTGCGGCACTGGCCGAGCGCATGCACGTGGCTCTCGACCGTGCGGATCGTCTTGAGCGTCGCGCCTTTCGGCGCCATCAGCTGATGCTGCACCGGCAGGAACCACTCCGCGACGATGTGAAGTCCCGATCGGGGCATCAGGTAATGGATGTCCGCCACCCGGCCGGCCACCGAATTGTCGATCGGGATCATGGCCAGCGCGGCGCGGCCGCTGCGCACCGCCGCGAAAGCGTCTTCAAAGGTGGGGCACGGCAACGGCGTGTATTTCCGGTAGGCCTGGTTGCAGGCGATGTGCGAATTGGCGCCCAACTCGCCCTGGAAGGCGATCTTTTTGCGTTTGCTCATGACCGTCCCGATAGCACGGCACGCGCACGAGCCAAATCCTCCGGCGTGTCGACGCCGAAAGGCGCGGTGTCGACGATCGCCACGTCGATCCGCATGCCGGCCTCCAGCGCGCGCAATTGCTCGAGTTTTTCGCGCATCTCTAGCGGCGAAGGCGCAAGCGTCACGAAACGCTCAAGCGCGGCCCGGCGAAAGGCATAAAGCCCGATGTGATGGTAGAGCGGTCCATCGCCGTAGGGGGCAGTGGCGCGGGTAAAGTAGAGCGCCCGCAACCGCCGCGGCGCAACCGGCGTGCCCACCACCTTGACCACGCCCGGATTATCGCGCTCGTCGGGCCGCGTAATTTCCGCAGCCGGCGTGGCGATATCCACCGCCTTGTCGGCGAGCAGCGCCACCGCGGCGGCGATGGCGGACGGCTCCAATGTCGGTAGATCGCCCTGCACGTTGACGACAATGCCTGCTTTGCCGCCCGGATCGGCCTTGCCGAGCGCCTCGAAAATGCGATCGGAGCCGGAGGTATGGTCGACACGGGTCATGACCGCGCGCCCGCCGGCTTTGCGCACCACCGCTTCGATTTCCGGCGAATCGGTCGCGACAACAACGGGGCCAATTGCGGCCGCCTCAACGCGGCGCAGCACGCGCACGATCATTGGCACGCCGGCAATGTCGGCGAGCGGCTTGCCCGGCAGTCTGGTCGCGCCCATGCGGGCCGGAATGAGAATGAGAGTTTCGGTCATGGCCAAGGGTTGCAAGACGCGCGGCAAACCGGCTATCTCTGCGCTACCCCTCCCTCTGCCGCTGCGGAGCCATTCAGCGATGGATTCGTTCGAAATCAACAAGATTCTCGGCGCCCTCCTGGGAACCTGCCTTGTCCTGCTCGCCGTACATATCGCCTCCGGAGCGATCTTCACCCCGCCGGTGCCGGCCAAGCCCGGTTACGAGGTCGCGGTCAAGGAAGAGCGGCCGGGCCGGCAGCCCGCGACCAAGGCGACGGAAGAGCCGATCGAAAACTTCCTGGCCAGCGCTTCGGTGGAACATGGCGCGCAAGTCGCCAAGCAATGCGCGATTTGCCACAACTTCCAGGAGAGCCAGGGCCCGAAAGTCGGCCCCGATCTCTATGACGTCGTCGGACGGAAAATCGCGTCTGTGGCGGGCTTCAACTACTCGACCGCGCTGAAAGGTGTCACCGGCACCTGGACCTTTGACGAGCTGAACAAATGGTTGGCCGATCCGCGCGCCATGGTCCCCGGCACGGCGATGACCTTTGCCGGCCTGCAAAACGAAAAACAGCGCGCCGACGTCATCGCCTACCTGGATTCGCTGTCCAAAAATCCGGTACCGCTGCCGAAGGCGGCTGCCAATCCGCCAGCTGCCCCCGCCAATGCCCCGGCCGCCGCGCCAGCCAATCCGCCGCCGGTTGGCGCAGCCCCTGCTCCGAGTCCAGCGCCGAAGGAATGAACGTTTACGGCGCCACGCCGCGGGACGCACGGGGATGTGAAGTCCATTTCGCCGCGGCGCCCGCCCGGTCCGCTGGCGCCGTGTCTGAAAAGCACATAATCACGCGGCATCCGAAGCTTTGGAGCACGACGTGAATCGCCGAACCCTGCTTGCCTCAGCCTTGTTCGCGCTCGGCGCCCGCGGCCTTCCTCTCCCGGCCTGGACCGGCCCGGCGCAGGCGCAGGAACCAGCGGCAAATCCGGTCTGGCGGCACGGGCTGTCGCTGTTCGGCGACCTCAAATATCCGCCGGGCTTCAAGCAATTCGAATACGTCAACGCAGCAGCGCCCAAGGGCGGCGTGGCGCGGCAGACCGCGATCGGCACCTACGACAATTTCAATGTGGCGGTCGCCGGCGTCAAAGGCGCGCTGGTGACCGGAATCGACTTCATCTACGACACGCTTCTGGTGTCGGCGCTCGACGAAGTGTCGGCCGAGTATGGGCTCCTTGCCGAAGCGGTCAGCCATCCGGCGGATTCTTCGTCGGCCTCTTATCGGCTGCGCGCCCAGGCCAAATGGCACGACGGAGCGCCGGTCACGCCCGACGACGTCATCTTTTCCTTCAACGCATTCAAAAAATACAGCCCGCAGCTCGCCGCCTATTACCGCCACGTCGTCAAAGTGGAGAAAACCGGCGAGCGCGAGATTACTTTTACCTTCGACTCGCCGGGCAATCGCGAATTGCCGCAGATCGTCGGCCAGCTTCTGGTGCTGCCGAAGCATTGGTGGGAGGGAACCGACAAGAACGGCAACAAGCGCGACATCGGCGCCACCACGCTCGAGCCGCCGCTCGGCTGCGGCGCCTATCGCATCAAGGAGTTTTCGCCCGGCCGCAACATGGTCTATGAGCGCGTCAAAAACTATTGGGGCGAACAGCTCAACGTGAATGTCGGCCGCGACAATTTCGACGAACTGCGGTTCGAATATTTTCGCGACACCACCGTCGCGCTCGAAGCGTTCAAGGCGGATACAGTCGATTGGCGCGCCGAGAACAGCGCCAAGAATTGGGCCACGGCCTACGACTTTCCCGCGGTCAACGATAAACGCGTCATCCTCGAGGAGTTTGCCATCAACAATATCGGCGTGATGCAGGCCTTCGCCTTCAACATCCGCCGCGCCAAATTCCAGGATCCGCGCATCCGCCTCGCCTTCAATTACGCTTTCGACTTCGAGGAGATGAACAAGCAAATCTTCTTCGGGCAGTACAAGCGCATCGCCAGCTATTTCCAGGGCACCGAACTCGAATCGAGCGGGCTGCCGGCGGGGCGCGAACTCGAAATCCTGGAAACGGTGCGCAACAAGGTCCCCGCCGAGGTATTCACCACCGTCTATGCCAATCCGGTCGGCGGCAATCCGCAGGCGGTACGCGGCAATTTGCGCGAGGCGGTGCGGCTGTTCAAGGAAGCGGGCTACGAGATACGTAACGAACGGCTGGTCAAAGCGCAGACCGGCGAGCCATACACGATCGAATTCCTCGCCGACGACCCGAGCTTCGAGCGGGTATTTCTGTTCTACAAGCCCTCGCTGGATCGGCTCGGCGTCGGCGTGTCGGTGCGCACCGTCGACGACGCGCAATACGAGAACCGGCTGCGAAGCTGGGATTTCGACATCATCACTGCGTCCTGGGGCGAATCGCTGTCGCCCGGCAACGAGCAGCGCGGTTATTGGGGCTCACAGGCGGCCGACCAGCCGGGCTCGCTCAACCTGATCGGCATCAAAAATCCCGCGGTCGACGCCATGATCGATCAGGTCATTTTCGCCAAGAGCCGCAACGATCTTGTCGCCGCCACGCGGGCGCTCGACCGGGTGCTACTCTGGAACCACTACGTCGTGCCGCAATGGACCTACGGCAAAGTGCGCAGTGCCCGTTGGGACCGCTTTGGCCGCCCCGATCCGTTGCCGAAATACGGCGCGGCGGCATTCCCGACGGTGTGGTGGTGGGACGCCGAGAAAGCGGCAAAGACGGGTGGCCGATAGTGAGAACCGTATTCACGCGGATAGCCGCCGCCCCATGCCGAAGTTAACCCGCCGACGCGTTCTCACGCTCGCCATCGGAGTAGCGACCGCAGCGACAACCCTTGTGCGTGCTGCCCGCGCCGAAGCTGAGATCGAATCCCACGGCCTCTCGGCGTTCGGCGACCTCGCCTACCCGGCCGACTTTCATCACTTCCGTTACGTCGATCCCACTGCGCCGAAGGGCGGAACGTTTTCGCAGATCGGCCCAAACCGGCAATTCAACCAGAACTTCCTCACCTTCAACTCGCTCAACAGCTACATCCTCAAGGGCGACGCGGCGCAGGGCATGGAGTTGACCTTCGCCACGCTGATGGCGCGCTCCGGCGACGAGCCGGATGCCATGTACGGCCTCGCCGCCGCAAAAGTCGCCCGCTCGGCCGATGGCCTTACCTATCGGTTTTTCCTGCGGCCCGAGGCGACCTTTCACGACGGCTCGCGGCTCACTGCAGCTGACGTCGTCTTCTCGCTCAATCTCCTCAAGGAGAAAGGCCATCCGCTCATCACCCAATCGCTGCGCGATTTCACCCGCGCCAAAGCGGGCGACGATGGAAGCGTGATCGTCACCTTCGCGCCGAACCGCGCCCGCGACGTGCCGCTCCTGGTCGCCGGCCTGCCGATCTTTTCCCGCGCCTATTACACGACGAGGCCATTCGACGAATCGACGCTGGAAACGCCGCTCGGCTCCGGCGCCTACAAGGTCGGCCGCTTCGAGGCCGGACGCTTCATCGAGTTCGAGCGCGTCAAGGATTGGTGGGCCGCCGACTTGCCGGTCGCCCGCGGACAGAACAATTTCGACGTCGTCCGCTTCGAATATTATCGCGACCGCGAGGTCGGGTTCGAAGGCTTCACCGCCGGGAGTTATCTCTTTCGCGAGGAATTCACCTCGCGCACCTGGGCAACGCGCTACGACTTCCCGGCGATCAAAGACGGACGCGTCAAAAAGGACATCATCGCCGACGACACGCCGTCCGGCGCGCAAGGCTGGTTCATCAATACGCGGCGGGCAAAATTCGCCGATCCGCGTTTGCGCGAAGCGCTCTGCGACGCGTTCGATTTCGAGTGGACCAACAAGACCATCATGTACGGTTCCTATGATCGCACCGTCTCGGTCTTCCAGAACTCCGAGATGATGGCGGCGGGCTTGCCGGACGCTGAGCAGTTGGCGCTGCTCAAGCCTTTTCGCGGGCGCGTGCCCGACGAGGTATTCGGCGAGCCCTACGTGCCGCCGGTATCGGACGGTTCTGGCGCCGACCGCGCGCTGCTGCGCCGCGCCTCGCAGCTCCTCAAAGACGCCGGCTGCGTCGTCAAGGATGGCAAGCGCGTGTTGCCGAATGGCGAAGCGATCAGCATCGAATTCCTCATCGACGAGCCGACATTCGAGCCGCACCACATGCCGTTCATCAAAAATCTCAACGTGCTCGGCATCGACGCGTCATTGCGCATCGTCGATCCGGTGCAATACCGCGCGCGGCGCGACGGCTTCGACTTCGACATCACCGTCGATCGCTTCGGCTTTTCTTCGACGCCGGGCGATTCGCTGCGCTCGTTTTTCTCCTCGCAGGCGGCGGCGCTAAAGGGCTCGAATAACCTCGCCGGCATGGCCGATCCGGCGATCGACGCCTTGATCGACGTCGTCATCGCCGCGCCGACGCGGCAGGCCCTGATCACCGCCTGCCGCGTGCTCGACCGCGTCATCCGGGCCGGCCGCTACTGGATTCCGCACTGGTACAAGCCTTCGCACTGGATTGCCTATTGGGACGTTTTCGGCAAGCCGGCGGCGCAGCCGCGCTATTTCCGCGGCATCCCAGAAACCTGGTGGCACGACCGCGATAAAGCAGCGAGAATCGGCCGGGCGGGGTAAAAACGAACCCTGTTCCCTCCCCCTTATGGGGAGGGTTAGGGAGGGAGGGGTAGAATAGGGATGTCAGTGAGTTGACGCATTGACCCCTGCCCCTACCCCTCCCCGCAAGGGGAGGGGAAAAGAGTTAGAACATGACCGCCTACATCATCCGCCGCCTTCTGTTCATGATCCCGACGATTTTCGGGATCATGCTGGTGTCGTTCGTGGTCGTGCAATTCGCGCCCGGCGGTCCGGTCGAGCGCATCATCGCGCAGCTCTCCGGCAACGACACCGGCGCGACCTCGCGGATTTCCGGCTCGGCCGGCGGCGACTTCGGATCGCGCGGCGCGCTGCAGGCCGGCGCCCAGATGGACGTCAACGCCAAGTATCGCGGCGCGCAGGGACTCGATCCCGAATTCATCAAGAGCCTGGAAAGGCAGTTCGGCTTCGACAAGCCCGCTTACGAGCGCTTTTTCATCATGCTCTGGAACTATGTGCGCTTCGACTTCGGCAAGAGCTATTTCCGCGACGTCAGCGTGCTCGAGCTGATCAAGGAGAAGCTGCCGGTCTCGATCTCGCTCGGCATCTGGATGACGCTGCTGAGCTATCTGATCTCGATCCCGCTCGGCATCCGCAAGGCCGTCCGCGACGGTTCGCAGTTCGACGTGTGGACCTCCGGCGTCATCATCGTCGGCTACGCCATCCCCGGATTCCTGTTCGCGATCCTGCTCATCATTCTGTTCGCCGGCGGCTCGTTTTTCGACATCTTTCCGTTGCGCGGGCTCACCTCCGACGGCTGGGCGCAATTTCCCTGGTGGAAGAAGATTATCGACTATTTTTGGCACCTGACGCTGCCGATCGTGTCCATGGGGCTCGCCGCCTTCGCCACCATGACGCTGCTCACCAAAAATTCGTTCCTCGAGGAATTGCGCAAACAATACGTGCTCACCGCGCGCGCCAAGGGCTGTTCCGAGCGGCAAGTGCTGTACGGCCATATTTTCCGCAACGCCATGCTGCTGGTCATCGCCGGCTTTCCCAGCGCGTTCGTCAGCGCCTTCTTCGCCGGCGCGCTGCTGATCGAGACCATCTTCTCGCTCGACGGGCTCGGCCTGTTGAGCTTCGAGAGCGTGCTCAACCGCGACTACCCCGTGGTGTTCGCCAATCTTTACATCTTCGCGCTCGTCGGGCTGATCGTGAATCTGATCTCCGATCTGACTTACACGTGGATCGATCCGCGCATCGATTTCGAGACGCGGGAGGTTTGAGTTGGACGTTAAGATCCGCGCCGAGAAAGCGATCGAGCCGGCCGGCGACGGCGGCATCCAGCCGCCGATGCGTCCCGTGCCCGACGTCGAGCCGACCGGCCCGCTCGGGCTGGCGCCGCTGCCGCGGCGCTACGCGCTGTCGCCGATCAACAAACGGCGCTGGCGCAACTTCAAGACCAACCGGCGCGGCTATTGGTCGTTGTGGGTCTTCCTCGTGCTGTTCTTCCTCACGTTGTCCGCCGAATTCATCGCCAATGACAAGCCGCTCTACATCGACTATCAGGGCAAATCCTACTTTCCCGTCTTCTTCACTTATCCGGAAACCACGTTCGGCGGCGACTTCGAGACCGCGGCCGACTATCGCGATCCCTATTTGCAAAAGCTGATCGCGGACAAGGGCGGCACCATGATCTGGCCGCCGATCCATTACTCATACGACACGCACAATCTCGATTTGCCGACGCCGGCGCCGTCGAAGCCGACGTGGCTCCTCACCGAGAAGGAATGCCAATCAGTGGTCGAGCGCAAAGGCCTCAAAAGCTGCGACGACCTTGAATACAACTGGCTCGGTACCGACGATGAAGGCCGCGACGTGCTGACGCGCATGATCTACGGCTTCCGCGTCTCGGTGCTGTTCGGGCTCATTCTGACGATCGTGTCGTCGATCATCGGCGTCGCCGCCGGCGCCGTGCAGGGATATTTCGGCGGCTGGACCGATCTTCTGTTCCAGCGCTTCATCGAAATCTGGACCTCGGTGCCGGAGCTTTACCTGCTGCTCATCATCTCATCGGTGCTGGTGCCCGGCTTCTTCGTGCTGCTCGGCATTCTCTTGTTGTTCTCCTGGGTGCGGCTGGTCGGCCTGGTGCGGGCCGAATTCCTGCGCGGCCGCAACTTCGAATACATCCAGGCGGCGCGCGCGCTCGGCGTCTCCAACGCCGTCATCATGTTCCGCCATCTGTTGCCGAACGCCATGGTGGCGACCCTGACGTTCCTGCCGTTTATCATGTCGTCATCGGTGATGACGCTCACCGCGCTCGATTTCCTTGGCTTCGGCCTGCCGCCCGGATCGCCCTCGCTCGGCGAGCTTTTGTCCCAGGGCAAGGCCAATGTGCAGGCGCCGTGGCTCGGGCTCACCGGCTTCTGCACAGTGGCGCTCATGTTGTCGCTGCTCATCTTCATCGGTGAGGCCGTGCGCGACGCCTTCGATCCGAGAAAGACGTTCACATGAGCGCCGCCGAGCCGCTGCTCTCTATCCGCGACCTCTCCGTCGCCTTCAGCCATGGAACGGATGGCGGACCGGATACGCTGGCCGTCGACCGTATCTCGTTCGATATCGGCAAGGGCGAGACCGTGGCGCTGGTCGGCGAATCCGGTTCCGGCAAATCGGTGACGGCATTGTCGATCTTGAAACTCCTACCCTATCCGGCGGCGCGGCATCCCTCGGGCGTCATCACGTTCAAGGGCCGCGAGATCCTCCAGCTTGCCGAACGCGATATGCGGCGCGTGCGCGGCGACGACATTACCATCGTGTTCCAGGAGCCGATGTCCTCGCTCAATCCGCTGCACACGATCGAAAAGCAGATCGGCGAGATTTTGCTGCTGCATCGCGGTCTCACCGGCGCCGCGGCGCGGGCGCGGACGATCGAGGTGCTGACCCAGGTTGGCATTCCCGATCCGCAAAGCCGGCTTGGCAGCTACCCGCATCAGCTTTCTGGCGGCCAGCGCCAGCGCGTCATGATCGCCATGGCGCTCGCCAACGAGCCCGATCTGCTCATTGCCGACGAGCCGACCACCGCTCTCGACGTTACCGTCCAGGCGCAGATCATCGAGTTGCTGCAGGAAATTCAGAAGCGGCTCGGCATGTCGCTTCTGTTCATCACCCACGATCTCGGTATCGTGCGCAAGATCGCGCAGAAAGTCTGCGTGATGAAGGACGGCAAGATCGTCGAGCAGGGCGCCGTGGAGCGCGTGTTCGCGGCGCCGGCGCATCCTTACACGCGCGCGCTTCTTGCCGCCGAGCCGAAGCCCGATCCCGCCCCGCCGCAACCCGACGCGCCGATGGTCTTGCAGGCGACCGACCTCAAAGTCTGGTTTCCGATCAAGCGCGGCCTGATGCGCAAAGTCGTCGGCCACATCAAGGCGGTCGACGGCGTCAGCGTCGAGCTGCGCAAGGGCGAAACGCTCGGCGTCGTCGGCGAATCCGGCTCCGGCAAGACCACGCTCGGGCTTGCCATCCTGCGTCTGATTTCGTCGGAGGGGCCGATCGTCTTCATGGGCAACGCACTGCAAGGCTTGCGCTTCAAGCAGATGCGGCCGTTCCGCCGCGACATGCAGATCGTGTTCCAGGACCCTTACGGCTCGCTGTCGCCGCGGCTTTCGGTCGCCGAAATCATCAAGGAGGGGCTGAAGGTCCATCACCCGCACATGGCCGAGCGCGAGCGCGACGAGCGGGTGATCCATGCGCTCGGCGACGTCGGCCTCGATCCGGCGACACGTTTTCGCTTCCCGCACGAATTTTCCGGCGGACAACGGCAGCGCATCGCGGTGGCGCGCGCGATCGTGCTCGAACCGACCTTCATCGTGCTCGACGAGCCGACCAGCGCGCTGGACATGCTGATCCAGTCGCAGATGGTCGATCTTTTGCGCGAGCTACAGAAGCGGCGCAATCTGACTTATCTGTTCATCTCGCACGATCTGCGCGTCGTCGCCGCGCTGGCGAGCAGGCTTGTGGTGATGCGGCAGGGAAAAGTGGTCGAGGCCGGGGCCGCCGCCGACCTGTTCAAGAATCCGAAAAGCGATTATACGCGCGCGCTGTTCGCAGCCGCGTTCAATCTGGAAACAGCGCCTGCCGGTGTCGTGGCGGAGTAGAGTCGGGAGCGCAAGGCCCCCGACTTACGCGAGGCTGAAGCGGCTTACTTCGGCGCGTCCGCCGCTGTCTGTCCGGGCGGCTCGATCCGGAAAGTGAAGATCGTCACCTTTTCGCCCGGCTTGTACGGCCCGGGCACCTTATTGTTGACCGCGGGAATACTGCGAAGATAGGCGACGACCGCCGCCACATCGTCTTTCGTCAAGTGCGTGAATGCGGCGTAGTTCATGATCGGCGCCAGTTGGCGGCCATCGGGACGTTTTCCCGTGGTAATCGCGGTTGCGATCTGCTCGTCGGTCCAGGCGCCGATGCCAGTTTCCTTGTCCGGCGTGATATTCCTGCCGTTGAACACCCCGAGACCCGGAATTTCGAAGCCCACATCCGAGCCGCCGAGAAATTTGTCTTTGTCGGGCTTGCCGAAGAAAAATCCTGGCGTATGGCAGTCGTTACAGCCGGCAACGACGACCAGGTATGCGCCGCGCTCGACCGGCGTCTCGGCGTGCGCTCTCGGCAGCAGCATTGCCGCCGCGGCGATCGTGGCCGCGCCTGCAAGCGTGATATAAGAAAGCTTCATGGCGTATCTCCCCCCATGCGCGCGACTAAGTCGCTTTGGGCACTTGACATGCCCACATTACGTTATACCCGCGCTCTGCGAAGGCAAGATGTTAGGCGCGAGGTCCCTGCCCAACTTTTCGGAAAGCAGGCGCAGTTTCACCTCGTCCCACGGTTGAATCGGCGTCAGGCCTCACTGCGCCGCCGCTCGCGGAAATGCCACCAGACGACGGCGCCGATTCCGACCACCACCGCCGCCGCCAGCACCAGCAGCAATGCCGAATTTTCGATCCAGGCGATCGCCGGAATGCCGCACGCCATGATCAGCCCGAGCAGGCAAACCTGCCAGGACAGGATATGCACGCCGGCGCTGAAGGTGCCGAGCGCCAATAAGGTGAAAATGGCGAGCGCGGTCGAACCGGCGGTGAAAACCCGCTGCACGCTTGGCAGGAACACCATGTTCATGACCAGGATGAAGGCGAGCCAGTGCAGCGCCTGCGTCGCTATCAGCCGCAGGCGCGCATTGTTGTCGCGCGCGTCTTGCCACCCATACCAGACGCAAACCAGCCCGATGATCGGCGCGAGTATCTCCCAATAGATCAGGATCGGGTGCTTGGAGAAACTCGTATAAGCGACGCCGCCGAGCGTCAGGAGCAGCACGAGGCTGAACGGCAATTCCCTGACCCAAAAGCTGATATGCGCCGGCTGGGGCGCTTGTAGGTGCGGAACGGATAAATGTTCGGCCGGGCCTGGATCGGTGTTGCTCATCGGCGGTGCTCCGAACTCGCAGCGTAGATCAACCGGGGCGACAACGCCACGGGCTACGGCGCCAGCCGCCGCACACCGGTGATCTCGATACCGGCGCCGCGGATGCGGGCGACCGCGTCGGCGACCGGCTCGATCGTGACCGCCATGTGAAAGACGTTGGCGTGAATAAAGCTTTTGCGGTCGCGGGCGATGGCGACGTGACCTTTCCAGAATACGAGATCGCCGCGTTGTAAATTTGCAATAGCGGCGGCTCTGCCCAGCGTCTCTTCCTGCATATCGCTGTCGCGCGGACAGGCAATGCCGCAGGCAGTGAGCGCAATCTGCACCAGCCCGGAGCAGTCGAGGCCGAGCGGGGTCTTGCCGCCCCACAGATAAGGTACGTCGACGAAACGCTCGGCCAAGGCCACGAAATCCGGCTGATAGACGTCGATCGCGGCGAGATGAACCGCCGGCACATAGCCGCCCGATGTGGTCACGGCAAAAGGCTCCTCCAAGCGAGCGACGGCAAGGCGCGCGCCGAACGGCAGCGCTTCGAGCGGCGGCGGCTTGATCGAGGGAACGGAAAAAACGAACGTTCGTAACGCCACGACTTTATGCGTCGGCGGCGGCCCGGGCGGCGTCAGCGCGTTTGCCGGCAGCCAGCCGACATAGCCGTCCGCCGCAAGCTGGCCCCAGGCCCAGCCTTCGCCGTTGGTGTCGTAGATGGTGACGCGTTCGCCCTTGAGCGCTTGCGTGGCGAGCGGCGCATCGGGCGCCGGCTCGTGGCACAGCCGCGCCAGCGGCTCGATCACCTCGTAAGCGCGGCCCGCGACGTAGCGCGGCGCCGCCACTTTGCCTTCGAGTTCCTTGGCCGCGAGATCGGCGCGGGCCGGCGTGAGGCGAGGGTCGAAGGCGCGCATTGCTCCCCGCCCCTACCCGTAGCGCGCGGCGAGCAGCGCGTAGACGGCGCGTGCAGCCTGACATTCACCGCCCTCGGGTCGGCCCGGTTTCGCCGTCGGCGTCCAGGCGAACACGTCGAAATGCACCCATGATTTGGCGGTCACAAAGCGGCGCATGAACAATGCGGCGGTAATGGCGCCGGCCTGGCCGCCGCTGCCGACATTATTGATGTCGGCCACCTTGGATTCGAGCATGGAATCATAGCCGCGCCACAGCGGCAACCGCCACAGCGGATCGTTCCCGGCGGCGGCATGATGCGCCAGTTCGGCCGCAAGCTCCTCGTCGTCGGTAAAGAACGGCGGCACGTCGGGCCCGAGGGCCACCCGCGCTGCGCCGGTCAGCGTGGCAAAATCGGCGACCAGCGCCGGCTCATCCTCATCGGCGAGCGCAAGCGCGTCGGCGAGGATGAGGCGGCCCTCGGCATCGGTGTTGCCGATCTCGACGGAGCCTTTGCGCGACTGGTAGATGTCGCGCGGGCGGAAGGCCGCAGCCGAGATCGAATTTTCCACGGCCGGGATCAGCACGCGCAGCCGGACTTTCAAGTTACGCGCCATCACCATGTGCGCGAGCGCCAGCGCCGTCGCCGCGCCGCCCATGTCTTTCTTCATGTTGAGCATGGAGGAATCGGGCTTGATGTCGAGCCCCCCGGAATCGAAGCAAACGCCCTTGCCGATGAGCGTCACGCGCGGAGAGCCCGCCTCCCCCCATTGCAAATCGATAAGCCGCGGCGCGCGTTCGGCAGCGCGGCCGACGGCGTGGATGAGCGGAAAATTCCCGGTCAACAGCTCGTCACCGACGACGGCGCCAATCTCGGCGGCGTGGCGCGCGGCGAGAGCGCGGGCCGCTTCCTCGAGGTCCGCCGGCCCCATGTCGTTCGCCGGCGTATTGATGAGATCGCGCGCCAGCGTCACCGCCTCGACGATGCGGTCGAGTTCTTCGCGATCGACGCTCTGCAGCAGATCGAGCCGGACGTTGCGCGGCTCCGCCTTGCGGTAGCGGGTGAAGCGGTAGGTACCGAGCGCAAAGGCGAGCGCGGCAAGCTTGGCATCGTGCGGATCGTTGGCGAAGCGATACACGGCATCGGGCAGCTGCTCCGGCAGGCGCCCGGGCAGAAACGGATCCCTGGCATCGTCGGCGCCTTCGAGCCCGAACAAAACGGCGCCGACACCGGTTGCCCCCGGCAACACCAGGCAATGCCCCGGCTTCGGCTCGAAACCCGCGGCGTCGGCAAAGGCGCGGGCGGGCACGTCGAGCCGCTCGCGCACTTCCGGATAAGTCGCCGCGGTCGCGAACCAGATCGGGATCGCGGCCGCCGTCCCGCTGGTTATGAAGATCGAATCCATCAGTGGTTCGTATGTGCGACGCCCTGCTACCACGTCGCACGTCATCCGGGAAGCGATGCGCGCGACGCGGTTGTGCTTTGCGTTGTGGCGCGTGCGTGCCTGATACCGTAGAGGCCATAGAGCAGAAGCCCGATCACCATCCAGCCGCCAAAACGCAGCCAAGTGTCGAGCGGCAATCCAAACATCAAAAACAGTGAGGAAGCCGCGCCCAAGGGCGCGACGACATAGATCGCGGGCGCCTTGAACGGACGCGCGAGTTCCGGCTCGGTGAACCGCAGAACAAGCACGCCGACGCAGACAATCGCGAACGCGAACAGGGTGCCGATGCTGACCAGTTCGCCGACCAGGCCGATCGGCAGCAGCCCGGCAAGCACCATCACGACGACACCGGTGATGATCGTGGTCACGTAAGGCGTGCGAAACCGGCTGTGTACTTTTGCCGCCGCCGGCGGCAACAATCCGTCGCGGCCCATCGAATAGAAAATGCGCGGCTGCGCCAAGAGCATCACCAGAATGACCGAGGTCAATCCGAGGATGATACCGATTTTGAGGATCGGCGAGAGGATGCTTAAGCCCACGGCGTCGATGCCGACGGCGATAGGATCGGGAACGTTGAGCTTGTCGTAGGGCACGATGCCGGTGAGCACGAAGCCGACCGCCATGTAGAGCACGGTGCATACGGCGAGCGATCCGAGAATGCCGATCGGCATGTCGCGCGTCGGATTCTTCGCCTCTTGTGCCGCCGTCGAGACCGCGTCGAAGCCGATATAGGCGAAGAACACAACGGCGGCGCCGCGAATGACGCCGCTGATGCCGAATAGGCCGGGCCCGGCATTGGGCGGAATGAAGTGGCCCGCCGGGTTGCTCGCTGTCACCCAATGCGCGGTGCTGACAAACGGCGCGGCCACCGCGATGAAGACAAGAATAATCACGAGCTTGATGCCGACGATGACGTTGTTGGCGCGCGCGGATTCGTGGACGCCGACAATCAGCAACGCCGAAACGGCGGCGATCACTACCATCGCCGGGACGTTGAGCAGGGCGCCGGTCGCGTGCCACACGTGATCGGCGGGGTCGTAGGAAAACGGCGAGCCGGCAAAGGCCGGCGGCACGACAATGCCGATATCCTTGAGGAAGCTCACAATATATCCCGACCAGCCGATAGCGACCGTGGTGCCGCCGAGCGCGTATTCGAGGATCAGGTCCCAGCCGATGATCCAGGCCACGAGTTCTCCCATCGTGGCGTAGGCGTAGGTGTAGGCGCTGCCGGCAATCGGCACGGACGAAGCCATTTCCGCGTAGCAGAGGCCGGCAAACGCGCAAGCAAACGCGCCCAGCACGAAGGACAAGGTGATCGCCGGGCCGGCATTGGCGGCGGCGGCATGTCCGGTCAGCACGAAAATGCCGGCGCCGATAATGGCGCCGATGCCCAGCAAAACAAGATTGAGCGCCGACAGACTGCGCTTGAGGGGCACCCCGTTATGGGTCGTCAGCGACTGGACTTGCGGATCCTCTGCTTCGGCTTCCAACGCCGCGATCGATTTGCGCGCCCAAATTCTCGACATCGGATTGGTCCCCAAAATGCGGCGTCGTCATATCAACGAGCCAGAGCCACGCATAGTTTCAGTGGCCGTCCAGCAAACCGGCTGCGCTCATCGCCGATTTCTGCCTCTTGGCGACGCGATCCATAGAGAAATGCTCGATCGCTTCGTTGAACAACCGGTAGAAATTAAGCTCGGCGCGCAGGTGCAGAAACACCGAGCCCAATCCGATCGCCGCGCGATCCATGAACACAAATTCGCGCGGCACCGTCACCGGTCCTTTCTGCTTGAGCGCCTGATGCACGCGAAACGCTTCGCGCCGGCCGTATTCGCTCGGCGCCACGCCGTCGGCGATGGTGCGCACCCGGTCGTCGAGCAGCGGCGCGTAGATGAAACGCGCCCAGATGTTGAGCGTCTCGATGAGCTCGCGCGAAAGCCGGCGGAAGCCCCAGGTTTCGTAAGCGTGCACGACCAGACCGTCGTCGCCGCGCAACAGCCCGTGATAGAGATCGACGACGCCGCGGACGAATTTCGGGGCGAAGATGCGGATGCAGCCGTAATCCAGGAGGTTGATGCCGGCGGGCTTACCGTTCTTTTCGAATATCGTGTAATTGCCCAGATGCGGGTCGCCGTGGATGACGCCGAAGCGGCTGAACGGAAACCACCAGGCGGTGAACATGGCGGTGGCGAGCAGGTTGCGCACGGCGAGCGGATCGTTCCGGTGCGCGAGCATGCGGGTGCCGTCGAGCCAGTCGAGCGTGAGCAAGCGACCGGTCGACAGCTCCGGCCACGCGCGCGGCACGCGCACGATGTCGACACCGTCGAGCATAGTGCGATAGAGCGCGACATGCTTGGCCTCGCGTCGGTAGTCGAGCTCCTCGCGCATGCGTTCGCCGATCTCCTTGCCGATCTCCGTGGTGTCGATCGCCGAATCGAGGCGGCGGCGGATGGCGAGCAGCCATTGCAACTGCTGCAAATCGGCTTCGACTGCCGACTGCATGTCGGCATATTGCAGCTTGCAAGCGAGCATCGCGCCGTCCAGCGAGCGCGCGCGATGCACCTGGCCGAGCGACGCGGCCGCAGCCGGATGGTGTTCGAAACTCGCAAACTTTTGCTGCCAATCGGGACCAAGCTCGGCATTCATCCGCCGCTTGACGAAGGCCCAGCCCATCGGCGGCGCTTCGCTTTGCAGCTTCTGCAATTCGGCGGCGTATTCCGGCGGCAACAGATCGGGAATCGTCGCCATCAGCTGGGCGACTTTCATCAGCGGGCCTTTGAGGTGCCCGAGCGCGGACGACAGCGCACTCGCCTCGCCGGCGCGGTTCGGCTCACCGCCAAAAAGCCTCCTGCCGCCATAGCGCGCCGCCACCCGGCCGACATTGGCGCCGACCCGCGCGTAGCGCACCGCCCGGGCGGAGAAACGATTTTTTTCGCGGTCGGGTTTATCGCGTTTCGGCATTACGCACGCCTCCGGCCCTGCCGGAGTCTCGCCCGCGGCTCCATGCCGATAACACGGGACAGCCGCTCGTAATCGGTAAAATTCGGTTCCGGCCCTTTGCCACCGGTTTCGAGCCATGCGAGCTTTGCACGGATGTAACGCATCATTGCCTCGACATGCGCCGCCTTTTCTTCCAGACGCGCGAGCTGCCCGCGCAAAATCTCCGCGCCGCGCGAGGCGGTCATGCGCCTGGCTTGATACTCGACGTTCAGGGCGACGATTTCGCGGAGCGAAAAGCCCAGCGACTGACCCATGCGGATCATCCGCGCAATCTGCACATGTTCGTCGGTGAACACTTGGTAGGGATTTGAGCCGCCCTTGCGCCCGGCGAGCGGCGTCAACAACCCGCGCCTGACATAGAAGCGGACGGTGTCGGGCGTCAGCCCGGCCGCGCGCGCGAATTCGGAAATCAGCATCGCCTCGCCCCTTGACCATGGACCTTGGTCCACGCTTATAACCCGTTCTTGTTCGCTTTGGGAGCGGTTGAAATGAGCAAGATCGCATTGGTCACGGGCGCGTCCGCCGGCATCGGCGAAGCCACCGCGCGCGAACTGCTCGCCGCCGGCTACACAGTGTTCGCCGGCGCGCGTCGCCTTGAGCGCATGGCCGGCCTCGCCGCGCTTGGCGCGACGCTCATAAAACTCGACCTCACCGACGATGCCTCGATCGTTGCCTCTGTGGCGGCGATCAAGGCCGGCGCCGGACGCCTCGACGTCCTGGTCAATAATGCCGGTTATGGCTCTTACGGCGCGCTCGAGGACGTACCGCTTGCCGAAGCGCGGCGGCAATTCGAGGTCAATGTCGTCGGCCTGGCGCGGCTCACCCAATTGGTCCTGCCGATGATGCGCGCGCAAAGGTCCGGCAAGATCGTCAACATCACCTCGATCGGCGGAAAAATCTGGGAGCCGTTGGGCAGCTGGTATCACGCCACCAAATTCGCGGTCGAGGGATTGAGCGATTGTCTGCGCGTGGAGGTGCGGCGGCTTGGCATCGACGTCATCCTCGTCGAGCCGGGAGCGATCCGCACCGAATGGGCCGGCATTGCGCGCGAGGGCCTGCTGCATGTCTCCGGCAACGGCGCCTACGCCGCGCAGGCGGAACGCTATGCCCGGTTGCTCGATCAGGCCGACACCTCGAAACTCGCCTCACCGCCCGAGGTGGTCGCCAGAACGATACTGCGGGCCGTCAGCGCCAGGCGGCCGAAGACCCGCTACGCCACCAGCGGCGGCGCCCACCTCATCCTGTTCCTGAAAAAGATTCTGCCCGACCGGATCTTCGACCGGCTGATTTGGAGCGTATCGCAGGGATTTTCCTGACGCTTGTTTCGGCCGCCGTTGGACTAGCCCAAGCTTTCCAGCTCCGCGATCATCCGCTCGATGACGCTTAAGCCGCCTTGCCAGAAGGCGGGATCGCGGGCGTCGAGGCCGAAGGGAGCGAGCAGCTCGGAATGGTGCTTGGTGCCGCCGGCGGCGAGCATGGCGAGATAACGCTCGGCAAAGCCCTCGGTGGCGTGCTCGTAGACGGCATAGAGCGAATTCACCAGGCAATCGCCGAACGCATAGGCATAAACGTAGAACGGCGAGTGGATGAAATGCGGAATATACGCCCAGAAGGTCTCGTAGCCGGGCTTGAGCTCGATCGCCGGGCCGAGGCTTTCGTGCTGCACGGCAAGCCATAATTCGCCGATGCGCTCCGCCGTCAATTCGCCGCTCTTGCGCTCGGTGTGAACGGAGCGCTCGAATGTATAGAACGCGATCTGCCGCACCACCGTATTGATCATATCTTCGACTTTGGCGGCCAGCATCGCCTTGCGCTCTTTGCCGTCGCTCGTGGCGGCAAGGAGCTTCCTGAAGGTGAGCATCTCGCCGAACACGCTCGCGGTTTCGGCCAGCGTCAGCGGTGTCGGCGCCATCAGCGCGCCGTTGGGCGCCGCGAGCACCTGATGCACGCCGTGCCCCAACTCATGCGCGAGCGTCATCACGTCGCGCGGCTTGCCCTGGTAGTTCAGCAGCACGTAAGGGTGCGCCGACGGCGTCGTCGGATGCGCGAACGCGCCCGGCGCCTTGCCGGGGCGCACCGGCGCATCGATCCAGCGCCGATCGAAGAAACGTTCGGCGATCTCCGCCATCCTCGGCGAGAAAGCGCCATAGGCGGTCAACACCGTGTTGCGCGCCTCGACCCAACCCACGGTGCGCGTGGGCACTTGCGGCAATGGCGCGTTGCGATCCCAATGCGGCAGCCGCTTTTTGCCGAACCATCTGGCTTTGAGCGCGTAATAGCGGTGCGACAGCCGCGGATAGGCGGCGCGCACCGCCGCGACCAGCGCATCGACCACTTCGCGCTCGACCCGGTTGGAGAGGTGACGGTCGTCGGCGATATCGGCAAAGCCGCGCCAGCGGTCAGAGATTTCCTTGTCCTTGGCGAGCGTGTTGGTGATCAGCGCGAATTCTTGCACGTGATCCTTGAACGTCGCCGCCAGCGCCTGCGCCGCGGCCTTGCGCTTTGCTCCCGACCGGTCTTGCAGGAGATTGAGCGTCGGCTCAATGGCCAAGGTCTTTCCCAACACCTCGAAGCGCAAATTGGCGATGGCCGCATCGAACTGCCGGTTCCAGGCGGAATAGGCGGTCATCGATTTTTCGTGAAAGAGCTGCTCGATGCGGTCTTCGAGCTGATACGGCCGGTAGCGGCGCACGTCTTCCAGCCATGGCCGATAATGGCCGAGCGCCGGATCGGCCATGGCCGCTTCCAGGAGCGCGTCGTCGATACGGTTAAGTTCGAGCGAGAAGAACAGAAGGTGGGTTGAGGCCGCGGTCAGCCGCTCCTGCACGTCGCCATAGAATTTGGTGCGCGCCGGATCGACCGTGTTGCCGGCATGCAGGAGCCCGGCATAGGATCCGAGCCGTCCCATGAGATCGTCGATCGCCTCGTAACGGCGCACCGCTTCGGCAAGCGCGACGCTGGCTTGCGCCGAGCGCGCCAGATCGTCGAGCTTGCCCTTATAGGCGCTCTCGAAGGCGACGCATTCCGCATCGGCGCGGTCGAGGTCGCGCTTGATCGCCGGATCGTCGAGGCCGGCATAAAGGTCGGCGAGATTCCACTCGGGCAATGCACCGAGCGCGGATTTTCGCGCCGGCGGCCGGCTTTTAGCGTGCCGTTTGGCGGCTATTCCTTTTGCCATTGTCTTGGAACGCATGGAATGGAATCGTCGGCCTCACCGGCCATTCATGTGGCGCAGCACTAAGGCGCGCGCAAGGCCGCAGCCTTCGCGCCGGAGAACGACATGGCAAAGGTCATCGTTCCGATCCCAAGCAGGGATTTCGATCCGACCGAGGCCGCCATCAGCTGGAGCGTGCTCAAGCGGCTTGGGCATTCGGTGATGTTCGCCACGCCCGACGGCTGGCCGGGGCGCGCCGACGATATGATGATCACCGGTCAAGGGCTCGATCCCTGGGGCTTCATTCCGGGGCTTAGGCGCTTCACCGCCATCGGCCGGCTGATGCGGGCCAATGCCGAGGCACGGCAGGCCTACGCCGCAATGCTGCAAGATCCGGCCTACCAGGCGCCGCTGTCGTGGTCGCAAGTGCGGCGCGAAGACTTCGACGGACTGCTGTTGCCCGGTGGGCATCGCGCGCGCGGCATGCGCGAATATTTCGAGAGCGACGTCCTGCAAAAACTCGTGGTGCAATTTTTCGCCGCCGGGTTGCCGGTGGCGGCAATCTGCCATGGCGTCTTGCTCGCGGCGCGAAGCCGTAACCCCGACGGCCATTCGGTCCTCTTTGGGCGCCGCACCACGGCACTCACCTGGGCGCTGGAAAACGCCGGCTGGAAGGTCGGGCGGATCGCCCGCTTCTGGGACCCGAACTATTATCGCACCTATGTTGACAAGCCCGGAGAGCCCGCGGGCTACATGTCTGTGCAGCAGGAGGTGACGCGCGCGCTAGCGCGCCCGGAAGATTTCCTCGATGTCCCGCCCGGTACACCGGATTACCGGCGCAAGACCAGCGGTATGACCCGCGACACTTTCGACGATGACCGGCCGGCCTTCGTTGTCCGCGACGGCAACTATGTTTCGGCGCGCTGGCCCGGCGACACGCATACCTTTGCCAAGACATTTGCCGGCCTGCTGTCGGCGCCGGCGGCTTGAACCAAATCCTTCGGGTGCGAAAAGCGGGTTAACACCCCCTTAAACCTCCTCGGCCAGAGTGCCCCGAAACGGCACAGGACAGCGTGCCGGACCCATCAGTCGAGGAACCGATGGCTATCCTTATCGTCGACGACGATCCGGTGCAGTGCCGGCTGCTCGAAGGCATGCTGCAAAAATTCGGCTACGAAACTGTGACGCTCGATAACGGCGACGCGGCGCTGGCTCTGCTCATCGGGCCCGATGGCGGGCGGTACGATTGCGTCATCCTCGATCTGGTGATGCCCAACCTCGACGGTCTCGGCGTTCTCGCCAGGTTGCGCCAGGCCGCGATCAACGTGCCGGTGATCGTGCAGACCGCCCACGGCGGCATCGACAATGTCGTTTCGGCGATGCGCGCCGGCGCGGTCGATTTCGTGGTCAAGCCGGTCGGCGCCGAGCGCATGCAAGTGAGCCTGCGCAATGCCCTTAACGCCAGCGCGCTCGAAGGCGAGCTCAACCGCATAAAGCACAGCCGCTCCGGCACGCTCGGCTTCAAGGACATTATCACCAAGAGCCCGGCCATGCATGCCGTCCTGCGCATGGCGGAGAAGGCAGCCGCCTCGAACATCCCCGTGCTCGTCGCCGGCGAATCCGGTGTCGGCAAGGAATTGATCGCGCGCGCGATCCATGGCTCCGGCGAGCGGCGAACCAAGCCGTTCGTCGCGGTCAATTGCGGCGCCATGCCGGAAAACCTCGTCGAGTCGATTTTGTTCGGCCATGAGAAGGGATCGTTCACCGGCGCGACCGAGCGCCATGTCGGCAAATTCGTCGAGGCCTCGGGCGGCACGTTGTTTCTCGACGAGGTCGGCGAATTGCCGCCGGCGGCCCAGGTCAAGCTCCTGCGCGCCATCCAGGAAGGCGAAGTCGAGCCGGTCGGCGCCCGCAAGCCCCTGAAGGTCGATGTGCGGATCATATCGGCCACCAATCGCGACCTGATCGCCGACGTGAAAGAGGGCCGCTTCCGCGAAGACCTGTTTTACCGGCTGCACGTCTTTCCGATCACGGTGCCGCCCTTGAGTGAACGGCCGGCGGACATTCCCGCCCTCGCCCGGCACTTCCTCGCGCTGTTTACAGCGGAGGAAGGAAAACGCATTCGCCTCCTCACCCCGGAAGCACTGCGGCTGCTGGCCGCCTACCGCTGGCCGGGCAATATCCGTCAGCTCGAAAACGCGGTGTTCCGCGCCGTCGTCCTGGCCGAGGGCGACAGCATCGGCACCGACGAATTCCCGCAGATCAGCGCGCAGATATCGCTTCCGGCCGCGCCGCCCGCGGAGGGGCAGGCCGAGGAGCCGGCGGAATCCTTCGCCGAGCCGGTGGCCGCACCCGTGACGCGGGCGGGACCGCCGGTCGATGCACTGCCGTTGCTCGATGCCGAGGGCGAGGTACGGCCGCTCGAAGAGCTTGAGGCCGACCTCATCCGGTATGCCGTTACCCATTACCGGGGGCAGATGTCGGAAGTGGCGCGACGCCTGCAAATCGGGCGGTCGACGCTCTACCGCAAGTTGGAGGCGCTCGGCCTGGGTGCAAGCGGCGAGAGTGACGCGGAAGCCGGGCTCGAAAGCGTGGCCGCAGAGCGACAGCCACGGAAAATTGCGTGAATTTTCTGTGTCTTCACAGCATCCGCCGGGACAAGCCTCGGTCCGCTGACGTAGGGTAAACGTGAAACAGGACTTTTGGTCCCCAAAAATGACTCGGTTGGGGACGAAACCTCGCCAAGCGCAGTAGAGTTCCGTAACCTCCAGGTGGCGGGCTCAAAAGGAGAATTTGCAATGTCCGGCGTCCGTCTGGAGCGGCTTCTCGCCTCAACCGCGGTTGTTGTTTTGCTTTCTGGCGCCCCTCTCGGCGCTTCCGCAGAGCCCAAGGCGGGGGCAAGCGTCGAAGCGGTGACGCCGGCGCCCGAGGGCGCGGCCGTTGCGCCCCCGGCCGCAAGCGAACCCGGCCAACCGGCGGCGAAGCCGACCGAGCCGGCCGGCGACGCGACACCGCCCGCGGCAAAGCCGCAGGCCGCATCCGACCAGCCGCCGGCGACGCAGCCGGATCAATCGAGCAATCAGCCTGCCGCCGCCTCGGCGGCGCCGGCCACAGCGGCCCCCGCGACCGAACAATCCGTCGCTCCAGCGGCCGCTGAACCGCAACCCGCCGCGGCCATTGGCGGAGATGAAGTGCCGGCCGTCGCAGTCGGCGCGCCACCCGCAGCGACACCGAACGCGGTCGCCGACGCGAATGCGGCGATCTCCGAACAATTGCACGATCTCGCCAACGGCAAATTCGATCGCATCATCGGCGGTAAGAAGGAACGCGCAGCCATCGACGCGTTCTATTCCGGACGCAACTACGCGCCGCTGTGGATCACCGATGGCGAGCCCAATGCGCGTGCGACCGCCGCCATGGCTTATCTCGGCCAGGTCGGCGCCGACGGGCTCGATCCGGCGGACTATCCGGTTCCGGATTTCGCCTCGCTCGACGATCCGGCCTCGCTCGCCGAGGCCGAGCTTAAGCTCACGACGTCGGTCGTGACCTACGCGCATCACGCCCAGGTCGGCCGCGTGCACTGGACGCGCGTCAGCGGCGACATCTATTACGATCAAAAGCCGCCGGTTCCGGCCGAAGTGCTCGCCGCGATGGCGGACGCCAAGGATGTCGGCGAGGCGCTTGCCGCCTACGAACCGTCAAATCCCGCCTATCTGGCGCTCAAAGCCAAGCTGGCGGAGTTGCGCGCCGGCAAGGAGGAGCCCGGCGAGGCTCCGATCCCGAACGGCCCAACGCTCAAGCTCGGGATGCAGGACGAGCGCGTGCCGCAGTTGCGCGAGCGGCTTGGCATTCACGGTGGCGACGGCACAACCTTCGACAAGACGCTGGCCGACGTGGTGAAGAAGTTTCAGCAGGATCATGAGCAGAAAGTCACCGGCATGCTGACGCCGGCGACGGTCGATGCGCTCAACGGGCGGTCGCCCGATCGGCCGATCGACGCGATCCTCGCCAATCTGGAGCGCTGGCGGTGGATGCCCCACGATCTGGGCACCACCTACGTGATCGTCAATCTGCCCGATTTCACGCTGCGGGTGATGCACGACGGCAAGCTCTTGTGGAAGACGAAGATCGTCGACGGCAAGCCGAACATGCCGACGCCGATTATGAGCGCGGAAATGAAGTACATCACGGTCAACCCGACCTGGAATGTGCCGCCTTCGATCGTCGCCAAGGAGTATATGCCGGTCCTGCAACAGGACCCCTCGGTACTGGAGCGGATGGGACTGACCGTCAGCAGCAACCCGGACGGCACGGTTCATATTTCCCAGCCGCCGGGAGAGAGAAACGCGCTGGGCCGGCTGCGCTTTAATTTCCCCAATAAGTTCCTGGTGTATCAGCACGACACGCCGGAAAAGCACCTGTTCGCCTTCGACAAGCGGGCGTTCAGTCACGGCTGCATGCGGGTGCAGGATCCGGTCAAATACGCCGAAGTGCTGCTCTCCGTCGTGCGCCCGCGTGACAACTATACGGAAGACCGCATCCGCAAGATGTTCGGCCAAAGCGAACTCGACATCCAGTTCCCGACTTTCATCCCCGTCCATCTGACCTACCAGACGGCCTTCGTCGATGAGGACGGCAAGCTCGTATTTCGCGACGACGTCTATGGGCGCGACAAGGCGCTGCTCCCGATCCTCAAAAGCGACGAGCGCAAGATCGCCGACACTCCCATCGCGCGCCAGGAAAACTCCGTGCGCCGCGAGATGCTGGCGATGCCCGACGGGCCGATGTGGGGACGAAGCGGCGGAAGCTTCTTCTCGCGGCTGTTCGGCAATCCGGCCATCCAGCCGGCTCCGGTGTCCGCTCCCGCACCGCGCAAGCACTCGGCCCAACGCCCGACGGAAATTCATTAAGCGCGTCCGGGAAAAGTGGGAATCCGGGTTTCCGTCCGGACGCGCGATAGACAATAACTGAGCGTGACACCGGGACCGCCGTCCCGAGCGATGGCCGGCTATCTCCGCTTGCCGCGTCCGGACTTGGGCGCGCGCGATTTGACGCGTTTTTTGGCGCGTTTGGGCGCTGCGGCGATTTTTCGGCGGGTTTTTCCCTTTTTCTTGCGCGGCGAGGTCTTTGCCTTTGGCGCCGCCCGCTTTACGGGAGCAACCCGCTTGGCTTTGGGCTCACTTTTCGCCGCAGCTTTCTTCGGTGCGGCCCGCTCGGACTTTTGCTTGCGCTCGGTGAAATAGGCTGCCATCGGCTCGAAATAGTTCGACTGCCAGCCTTCCTCTTCGTAACTGCGCTGCTCGTCAGGCACGTTGCTATGCTCGAGCGTCAACAGCGTGCTGCCGTCGCCCAGGCTCTGGAGCACCAAGGTGATGATCGAGTCATCGTGCTCATCGCCGAACTCGCTGGTGCGCCATGACTGGACGATGCGCTCGCCCGGCACCAATTCGAGATTGCGTCCGCTGATATAACCGTCCCACGCTGACACTTCTGCGCCGACCTGGTCCGACATCGTCGCCTCCCCGCCGGTCATCTCGGAATGGCCGACACTATCGAGCCACGCCTCGTAGATTTCCTCGGGGGAAGCGGGAATTGTCGCCGTCAGTATGAATGAATAGGGCATTTGCACCTCCATTGGGCGCGACGCCGGTACATTGCAGCCCATTTGGGCGCCGGCGTAGGCCGTGTCGACTTTTTCTCCGTTGCTATAGGCCGAACACATCGCGCCAGCATGACATACCAGCCGACGCGTGAGTATGAGCGCCGGCTTGAGGCGGCAAGCAAGTGTCGCCCCAATAGCACATCGGCCAACCAAAGTTACTTGTCCAACACCGCTTCACCGGCGCCGAGTTGATATTCACCGGACCATGGGGCATGGTTATGGTTAACGCGATCGCTGGGGGCCGGGGGTCGCAGCGAATAATGCCCGAGTTATCGAGGTAACGCCGGTCAGGCGCCGCCGCGGGGCTTGGCGCAACATCGTTCCGGGGTGCACAGCGACGGGTTTGCGGCAGTGGTTGCGTTGGCCCATGCTGGTTTCGGTCGAGGCGGTTGGGTGCGACGCGGAGCGCTTCGGCGCGCCGGGGCCGGCTTTTCCGCATTGGCCGTCGTATCGGTCCTTGCCGGCTGTACGGTCGGCCCCGATTACGTCCCGGCAGCGGCGCCCGTCGCGAAGAATTTCAAGGAACTGAAGGGCTGGAAAGTCGCGACGCCAAGCGACGCGCTCAAACGCGGCGACTGGTGGGCGTTTTACCGCGATCACAATCTCGATTTCCTCATCAAGCAAGTCGAGATTTCAAACCAGAATGTGGCGGCGCAGGCGGCCGCTTACGAGCAGGCGCGCGCAATGATCCGCGAGGCGCAAGCCGCGCTGTTTCCGGTTCTTAATGGCACGTATAACGCCACCCGCTCCTATAACGGGCCGGGAGCGGGGGCGGCCGGCGCGCTGGCCACCGGCGCGCGCTTGGGCCAATATTCTTCGACCTTCGTGCCGGGACTTTCCGCCACCTGGGACCTCGATGTTTGGGGCAAGGTGCGACGGCAGATCGAGAGCAACGCGGCGGCGGCGCAGGCCAGCAAAGCCGATCTCGACAACGCCAAGCTTTCCGCACAAGCCATGCTGGCCACTGCCTATTTCAATCTCCGCGCGGCCGACTCGCTGCATGATCTTCTTGAGCGCACGGTCGTCCAATACAAGAAAACGCTCGACATCGTACAGAACCAATTCAAGGCAGGTTACTCCGTGACCGCTGGAGACGTGGCCACTGCGGAAGCCCAGGTCTTTGTGACCCAAGCGCAGGCCCTCAATGTCGCCGCGCAACGCGCGCAATATGAGCACGCCATCGCGATGCTCATCGGCCGCCCGCCCGCCGAACTGACGATCGCTCCGCATTTACTCACCGGTAGCATTCCGAGGATTCCGGTCACGATGCCCTCTGCCCTGCTCGAGCGGCGTCCCGACATTGCCGCCGCGGAACGCACCATGCAGGAGGAAAACGCGCTGATCGGCGTTGCGGTCGCCGCCTATTTTCCTGACATCAGTCTGTCCGGACTGTTTCAATGGACCGGGACCCATCCCTTGCCGTTCAACGTCGCCAACGAAGTGTGGTCGCTCGGCGCGGCCGGCACGCAAGTGCTGTTCAACGGCGGGCTGACCTCGGCACAGGTCGATGCGGCGCGCGCAGCCTATTGGCAGGCGGTGGCGACCTATCGCCAGACCGTTCTCGCTGCGTTGCAGGGCGTCGAGGATCAGCTCGTCGCCATACGTTTGCTGACGCAGGCCCTCGTCGTGCAGCAAAAGGCCGTCAAGGACGCCCAGACCGCGGTTGACGTGTATTTGAACCAGTTTCAAGCCGGCACCGTGGCATTCACGACGGTCGTGACGGCGGAGATCACGCTGCTTGCCGACCAGGAAGCCGAACTCACGATCCGCCAGGACCTTTTCCTCGACAGCGTCACCCTGATCGAGAAACTGGGCGGTGGCTGGGACACGACTTTGCTGCCGACGCAGAAAGAATTGGAGAAGGACATCTCGTTGCTGCCGCAACTTCCGCCAAATGGGGCGGGGTTGCGGCTTGAACCGCCTGCCCCGTCGTCAAACCATTGATTTTACTATTAATTCTGAAGACGTCCCGGTGCGCGCGAGCGGCCAAAGCCGGCGGTATATGGCCGAATTTTCATTAGGCGGTCCACGCCGCCTCCCGCTATATACTGACGACATTGACCGAACGACGGACAGATGGACGAGCGAACGCGCAGAACGGCTGACGAGGCGGCTCCCGATATTCGTCGGCCCGCACCCGCGCCGACCATCGTGAGCCGGGCCGGCGGAAGAACACGCATTGTCGTTGGACTGATCGTTCTCGTCGCCGCCATTCTTGTCGGCTATCTAATTTTCCGCTCGATTTCCGCGCCATCCGGCGCGCGCAATCCTCAGTCCGCGGCCCAATCGGTCGGCGCCGCCACCATCGGAACGGGCGACATCCGCGTCATCGTCAACGCACTCGGCACCGTCACGCCGATTGCGACTATCACCGTGCAAACGCAGATCGACGGCCAACTCCTTGAAGTGCCGTTCACCGAAGGGCAGATGGTCAAGAAAGGCGACACGCTCGCGCAAATCGATCCCCGCCCCTATCAGCTTCTGCAAGCTCAATACGAGGGCCAGCTGGCGCACGATCAAGGCCTGCTCGCGCAGGCGCAGGTCGACTTGGCGCGCTATCAGAAACTGGCCGAGCAGAATTCGATCGCCCGCCAACAATACGAGGACCAAGTCTACGTCGTGCAGCAGTACCAGGGCACGGTGAAGCTCGATCAGGCGCAAGTCGATCAGCAGAAGCTCAACGTCATCTACTGTCACATCGTTTCACCGGTGACCGGCCGCATCGGCCTTCGCCTGGTCGATCCGGGAAATTATGTGCAGTCCTCCAACAACACGGGCATCGCCGTCGTCACCCAGTCGCAGCCGATCACGGTGATCTTCCCCATTCCGGAAGACGATTTGCCCGATATCGTGCCGTCGCTGAACGCCGGCGGAACGTTCCAGGTCACGGCTTATGACCGCGCCAACGTCAAGTTGCTGGCCGTCGGCCGCGTCATCGCTCTCGACAGTCAGATCGATACCACCACCGGCACGGTGAAGGTGCGCGCGCAGTTCGATAACGCCGATTACGCGTTGTTTCCCAACCAATTCGTCAACGCGCAATTGCTGGTGAAGATGCTCACCAACGTGACGACGGTACCGACGGCGGCGATCCAGCGCGGCGCGCCCGGCGCTTACGTCTATGTGATCAATGCCAACAACACCGTGTCGGTGCGGCCGATCACGCTCGGCCCGACCGACGGTCCGATGGCGGCAGTCACTTCCGGACTAGCCCCCGGCGAGCGGGTCGTAGTCGACGGCCTCGACCGCTTGCGCGACGGGGCGCGCGTGATGATCCCCGGCGGCGCCACGGCGGCACCCAATGCGGCGGGCGCGCCCGCGCCGGGCACGCAATCTCAACCGCAGAGTCCAGATCATTCGCAAAATCGGCGCAATAACGGCAGCCAATAGAGGATGATGCGCTGGCGCGCGGGGGCGGCGAGCGCAATTTGGGTCAACATCTTGCGCCAAGATGAAACGGTGCGATGAACGTCTCCGAACCCTTCATTTTGCGGCCGGTCGGAACGACGCTGCTCATGGTGGCGATCATGCTGTCCGGCATCGTCGCTTACACTTTCCTGCCGCTTTCGACCCTGCCTGAAGTCGATTATCCGACCATCCAGGTTTCGACCTTCTATCCGGGCGCCAGCCCGGAGGTGATGACGTCGTCGATCACGGCGCCGCTCGAACGGCAACTCGGGCAGATGCCGGGATTAAACCAGATGACCTCGGCAAGCTCCGCCGGCGCGTCGGTCATTACCCTGCAATTCAGCCTCGATCTCAGCCTCGACGTGGCCGAGCAGGAAGTGCAGGCCGCGATCAATGCCGCCAACAATCTGCTGCCGAGCGATCTGCCGATCCCGCCGGTCTACGCCAAGATCAACCCGGCCGACGCGCCGATCCTGACGCTGGCGGTCACCTCGAAGAGCATGTCGCTGACCGACCTCGAGGATCTGAGCGAGACGCGCCTGGCACAGAAGATCTCGCAGCTTAACGGCGTCGGGCTGGTCAGCATCAGCGGCGGGCACCGGCCGGCGGTGCGCATACAATTCAATCCGCAGGCGCTCGCCGCCTACGGCCTCAACATCGACGACGTGCGCACCACGATCGGCAACTTCAACGTCAATACGCCGAAAGGAAATTTCGACGGTCCGGCGCAAGCGACGACCATCAACGCCAACGATCAGATCAACGAGGCCGGGCAATACGCCAACATCGTCATCGCCTATCGCAACGGCGACCCGGTTCGTCTCTCCGATGTGGCGAGCGTCGTCAGCGGAGCGGAGAACACCAAACTCGGCGCCTGGGCGAATACCACGCCGGCGATCATTCTCAACGTGCAGCGGCAGCCCGGCGCCAACATCATCGAGGTGGTGGACCGCATCAAGATTCTTCTGCCGCGCATCGTCTCTACGCTTCCGGCGGCTGTGGATGTCGCCGTGCTCAGCGACCGAACCGTTACCATTCGCGCCTCGGTGGCGGACGTGGAATTCGAACTCACCCTTGCGGTCATCCTCGTGGTGATCGTGATCTTTCTGTTTCTGCGAACCATTCCGGGAACGGTCATTCCGAGTCTGTCGGTACCGCTGTCGCTCGTCGGCACCTTGGGCGCGATGTACCTGCTCGGCTTCAGCCTCGACAATCTGTCGCTCATGGCCCTGACCATCGCCACCGGCTTCGTGGTCGATGACGCCATCGTCATGATCGAGAACATCGCGCGCTACGTCGAAGGCGGAATGAACTCGCTGGAGGCGGCGCTGCGCGGCTCGCAGCAAATCGGCTTCACCATCATTTCACTGACGATTTCGCTGATCGCCGTGCTGATTCCATTGCTATTCATGGGCGAGGTGGTCGGCCGCCTGTTCCACGAATTCGCCATCACGCTTGCGGTCACGATCGTCATCTCGGCCGTGGTTTCGCTGACGCTAGTGCCGATGATGTGCGCCAAGCTCATTCATCACCAGCCGGATGCGGAGCGCACGAGGTTCGATCTTCAGGCCGAGCACGTTTTCAATTCGACCATCGCGCTTTACGGCCGGGCGCTGAATTGGGTGCTCGACCGGCAGCCGCTCACCCTACTGGTGGCGTTGGCGACGCTCGCGCTCACGCTCATCCTCTACATCCTGATCCCCAAGGGTTTTTTCCCGGTGCAGGACACCGGCATGATCCAGGCCATCTCGGAGGCGCCGCAAAGTATCTCCTACGACGCCATGGCGAAGCTTCAGAGCCAGCTCGGCGAAGCGATCTTGCGCGATTCCGACGTCGAAAGCCTGAGCTCGTTCATCGGCGTCGACGGCACCAATCAAACGCAAAACACCGGCCGCTTTCTCATCAATCTGAAGCCGCATGACCAGCGCAGCCTGACCGCGACCCAGATCATGCGCCGCATCCAGCAGGAGACTTCCGGCATCGTCGGCGTCACTCTTTACATGCAGCCGGTGCAGGACCTGACCATCGACTCCACCATCAGCCGCGCCCCGTACCATTTCGTGCTCGAGGATGCCAATTCTACCGAATTCAACGAGTGGGTGCCGCGCCTGGTGCGGCAATTGAGCGAGCTGCCTCAGCTCACCGACGTCGCCAGCGATCTACAGCAACAAGGCCTGACGCTGAATATCGTCATCGACCGCGCCACTGCCGCCCGCTTCGGCATCACACCGGCGACCGTGGACAACGCCCTCTATGACGCGTTCGGACAGCGCATCATTTCCACCATTTACACCCAATCGAACCAGTATCGCGTGATCATCGAGGTCGACCCGTCGCTGCAGCGCTCGCTCAACGCTTTGTCGATGATCTACCTGCCATCGTCATCTTCGTCGACCAACGGACAAGTGCCGTTGTCGGCGATCGTCCATCTCGAGCAACATACCGGGCCGTTGCTGATCACGCATTACGGCCAGCTGCCCGCGACCACCATCTCGTTCAACACCGCACCGGGCGTCTCGCTCGGCGCCGCGGTCGACGCCATCGAACAGACGGAGAAGGCGCTCGGCCTGCCGATCAGCTTCACCACTGCATTCCAGGGCACCGCCGCGGCGTTCCAGTCGTCGCTGGCCAACGAAGTGTTTCTCATCATCGCCGCCGTGGTGGCGATGTATATCGTGCTCGGCGTTCTCTACGAAAGCTTCATCCACCCGATCACCATCCTGTCCACACTGCCGTCGGCGGGCGTCGGCGCGCTTCTGTCGCTGATGCTGCTGCACTACGACCTCGACGTCATCGCCATCATCGGCATCGTGCTGCTCATCGGCATCGTCAAGAAAAACGCGATCATGATGATCGATTTCGCGCTGGAGGCCGAGCGCGTCGAGGGCCTGCCGCCGCGCGAAGCGATCTATCAAGCTTGTCTGCTGCGCTTCCGGCCGATCTTGATGACGACGATGGCCGCGATCCTCGGCGCATTGCCGCTCATGCTCGGCACCGGAACCGGTTCCGAGCTGCGTCAGCCGCTCGGCATCGCCATCGTCGGTGGGCTGATCGTCAGCCAGATGCTGACCTTGTTCACCACGCCGGTCATTTATCTTTACTTCGACCGCCTGGCGCAGCGCCTCTCCGGGCGCCGCCCGGAGAGCCCGCTGGCACCCCGCGAGCCCGCCGAATGAACATTTCCGCGCCTTTCATTTCGCGGCCGGTGGCGACGACGTTGCTGACGCTGGCAATCGCGCTCGCGGGCATCCTCGGTTTTTTGAAGTTGCCGGTATCGCCGCTGCCGCAGGTCGATTTTCCCACCATCTCGGTCACCGCCATCCTGCCCGGCGCCAGCCCGAACACGGTCGCGACCAGCGTCGCCGAGCCGCTCGAACGCCACCTCGGCCAGATCGCCGACGTGACTGAGATGACCTCGCAAAGCGGGATCGGGCAGGCGCGCATCACGCTGCAATTCGACGTCACCCGCGACATCGACGGCGCCGCGCGCGACGTCCAGGCCGCGATCAACGCCGCCGCCGCCGATCTTCCCGCCAACCTCCCCAGCAATCCGACTTACCGCAAGGTCAACCCGGCCGATGCGCCAATTCTGATTCTGGCGCTGACCTCCAAGACCATGACGCAAGGCCAGATGTACGATGCCGCGAGCAACATTCTGGCGCAGCGGCTGTCGCAGCTCAGCGGCATCGGTAACGTGATCATCGGCGGCTCGGCGCTTCCCGCGGTGCGCGTCGAACTCAACCCGCAGGCGCTCTACAAATACGGCATCGGCCTGGAGGATGTGCGCGCGGCGCTCGCCTCGGCCAACGCCAACAGTCCGAAGGGCACCATCGATGACGGCGACCGCCGCTATCAAATCTACACTAACGACCAGGCGACAGTGGCGGCGGATTACACGCCGCTGGTCATCGCTTACCGCAACGGTGCGGCGGTGCAGTTATCCGACGTCGCCGACGTGCAAAACTCCGTTCAGGACGTGCGCAACCTCGGCATGTCCAACGGGCAGCCTTCCGTCCTGGTCATCCTGTTCCGGCAGCCGAACGCCAACATCATCGAGACCATCGACAACGTGAAGGAGGAGCTGCCACATCTGGAAGCGGCCATGCCGGCCGACATGAACGTCACCATCGCCATCGACCGCAGCACCACGATCCGCGCCTCGCTGCACGATACCGAGCTCACGCTGGTCATGGCGGTCATCCTGGTGACGTTCGTCGTTTTTCTCTTTCTGCGGAACCTCCGGGCGACGCTGATTCCGAGCGTGGCGGTGCCGATCTCCATCCTCGGCACGTTCGGCGCCATGTACCTTCTTGGCTACAGCCTCGACATTCTGTCGTTGATGGCGCTCACCATCGCCACCGGTTTTGTCGTCGACGACGCCATCGTCGTTCTGGAAAACATTTCGCGGCATATCGAAGACGGCATGTCGCACACGCAGGCCGCCTTCCGCGGTGCGCGGGAGGTGGGATTTACCGTGCTTTCGATCAGCCTGTCGCTGATCGCGGTCTTCATTCCGATTTTACTGATGGGCGGCATTCTCGGCCGGCTGTTTCGCGAATTCACCGTCACGCTGTCGATAGCCATTCTCGTATCGCTGGTGATTTCTCTGACCACCACGCCGATGATGTGCGCGCTGTTACTGCGGACGCGATCGGCCGACCAGGTGGAACGCGGCCCCAATCTGTTCGAGCGACTTCGTAACCACTACCGGCACACGCTCACCTGGGCGCTGCATCACAGCGGTCTGGTGCTGGCGGTTTTCATCGCCACGATTTGCCTGAACGTGGCCCTGTTCATCGTCGTGCCCAAGGGGTTCTTTCCACAGCAGGATACCGGCCGGCTGATCGGCTCGCTGCAAGCCGACCAAAGCATCTCGTTCCAGCTGATGAGCCGCAAACTGCGGCAGATGATGAATATCGTGCAGCAGGATCCCGCGGTGGAGAACGTCGTGGGCTATACCGGCGTCGGCTCCGGCGGCGGCTACGCGCAAATCAACACCGGCAACGTCTTCGTCTCGCTCAGACCGCTGTCGCAGCGCGTCGGCGTCGATCAGGTCATCGCACGGCTGCGCCCGAAACTTGCCCAGGTACCGGGCGGCCGCCTGTATCTGGCGGCCGTCCAAGACCTGCGCGCAGGCGGCCGGCAGAGCAACGCGCAATACCAGTACACGTTGCAATCCGAGGACGTGAACGAGCTCTACGAGTGGACGCCAAAACTCGTCGACGCGCTCGAGCACAGTTCGATCGTGACCGACGTGAGCTCCGACCAGCAGCAGAGGGGGCTTGAGACGTACCTCGACATCGACCGCGATACCACGGCGCGCCTCGGCATCAGCCCCCTGCAGATCGACAACACGCTGTACGACGCCTTCGGCCAGCGTCAGGTATCCGTCATCTACAGCGCCATCAATCAATACCATGTCGTGATGGAGATCGACCCGCGCTACACGCAGTATCCCGGCTCGCTGCGCGACGTTTACGTCGCCACCTCCGGAGCGACACCGCGGGGAACCGCGTTATCGAACGCGCAAGCGGGAATGGTCACGCCGGCGACCACGATCGGGACCGTCGTCAGGCCGACGGTCGCCATGACCTCTCCGGCCGCTACTTCGGCTGCGGCCTCCACGACCTCCCGCGCCGACACGGTCTTGGCGATGTCCTCCACGTCGAGCTCGACGAGTTCGTCGACGTCGAGCGCGACGGCTTCGGCAAATGCCAACAACAATTCGGCGCGCAACGCCTCCACCAATGCGCTCGCCAATACCGGCCACGGTTCCACGTCCGCGGGCGCCGCCGTGAGCACGACGCTCGAGACCATGATCCCGCTTGCCGCCGTCAGCCATTACCGGCCGGGTCATACGCCGCTGTCGGTCAACCACCAGGGATTGTTCGTCGCCTCGACCATCTCGTTCAATCTGCATGCGGGCAAGTCGCTCGGCGAAGCCTCCGACGAGATCAACGCGGCCATCGCCCGCATCCATATGCCCTCCTCGATCCGCGGTACGCTTGCCGGCACGGCGCAATTGTTTCAGCAATCGCTCGGCAAGGAGCCGATCCTCATCCTCACCGCCATTGCCGCGGTCTACATACTTCTCGGCGTGCTCTACGAGAGCTACGTCCACCCGATCACTATTCTTTCGACACTGCCTTCCGCCGGCGTCGGCGCATTGCTGGCCCTGATGCTGTTTCAGGTGGAGTTCGACATTATCGGGTTGATCGGCGTGATTCTGCTGATCGGCATCGTGAAGAAGAACGCAATCATGATGGTGGACTTCGCCATCGAGGCAAAGCGGGCGCGGAATCTGAGCTCTTACGACGCGATTTTCGAAGCTTCTCTGCTGCGCTTTCGTCCGATCCTGATGACCACGTCGGCCGCTATCCTCGGCGCCGTCCCGCTGGCGCTGAGCTTCGGCAACGGCGGCGAAATCAGACGGCCGCTCGGGCTCGCCATCGTCGGCGGGCTGCTGATCAGCCAATTGCTGACGCTCTACACGACGCCCGTGCTCTACCTTTACATGGACCGCCTCAGCGGCTGGTCGCTGCGCACCCGATCGCAGCTGCTCGGCCGCCTGCCGGGGGGTTTCGGCGCCCCGGCCGAATGAGGCGGCGCTCAGCGAATGCGAATTGAGCTGCGGCTGTAGCAGCAGGGACTGGCCCAGCGCCAATCCGCCGGAGGCAAGCTGGCGCGCAGACGCAATATCTCGGTGCGCGCCGCAGTGACGTTCGGCGCTTTGTAGCCGTCGTCGATCTCCGGGTCGGCTTGCAGGAAGGCGATGCGGTTTTCCAGCTCGTAAATGGCGGCGTGCGTCGCGCCCCATTCCTCACCATAGCCGCCGCCATCCCATGACGGCTCCGCCGCCATCGCTGGCGAAACGCCGAAGGCGAGGAAAAGCGCAATCCACGCAAACTTGGCACGCCCGGTCATGGCGAAGCTCCGTTGAGCGACCGCGATGATAAGCGAAGCCGCCTCGCAAAGGAAAGACGGCGGCGCGAAAAATTCCTTCACCTCTGCGTCGGCTTGAACGCATATATTCAGCCCCGTCCTTTCAGCCTGGAGCGAACCACTGATGAGCGAGCGGTATTTTGAGGATTTCGTTATCGGCCAAGTTCATAAGCCTGCCGGACGCGTACGGGTGGAGAAAGATGAGATCATCGCCTTTGCCAGACAATTCGATCCGCAACCCTTTCATCTCGACGAGGAAGCCGCACGCAAGTCGATATTTGGACGCCTGGTCGCGAGCGGCTGGCACACCGCCGCGCTGACCATGCGCCTGATCGCCGGCAGCGAGTACCGGGCGGCGACCGGCACCATCGGGCTGGGTTTCGACGGCATGCGCTGGCCCGTTCCCGTCCTGCCCGGCGACGAGCTGCGCATCGAAAGTGACGTGCTCGAAATGCGACCATCCAAATCGCGCCCCGATCGCGGGCTGATGAAGATACGCACGCGAACGTTCAACCAAAATGGCGAGGTGGTACAAGAGCTTATCGCCAACGCCATGGTTCCGCGCCGGCCGGCTGGGCAGGTGCAATAGGATCGGCAAACACCTGCGGATCGTGTATGCGCGTTTGAACGTTTATCAAGCGCGCGGAAGGCGCGAGAATATTATGGACGGCGGCGCCCTCTCCTGGGGATGGAGCGCCGGCCGGCCCAGAGGAGGATTACCGATGCGTATTGCCGCGCTGTCCGGGTGGACCAGCGAACAAAAGCACGTCGTCGCCGCGAGCTTCCTCGGCTGGACGCTCGACGCTTTCGATTTCTTCCTCATGGTGTTCGTGCTCAAGGACATCGCCCAGGAATTTCACACCGACGTCACCAGGGTCACCATCGCCATCTTGCTCACCTTGGCGATGCGGCCGCTCGGCGCCTTTCTGTTCGGGCGCGCGGCGGACCGCTGGGGCCGGCGTCCGACCTTGATGGTCGACGTGCTTTTCTATTCGGCCATTGAATTTGCCTCGGGCTTTGCGCCAAGCCTTACGGCTTTGTTGGTGCTGCGCGCGATTTACGGCATCGCGATGGGCGGAGAATGGGGCGTCGGCGCGTCGCTGACCATGGAATCCATACCACCGCAGGCCCGAGGTTTCGTTTCCGGCTTGCTGCAGTCCGGCTATCCGGCAGGATATTTTCTCGCCTCGATCGTGTACGGCCTGCTCTTTCAGTATATCGGCTGGCGCGGCATGTTCATGGTCGGGGTCGTTCCGGCGTTGCTGGTCTTCTACATCCGCCGTCATGTTCCCGAATCGCCCAGCTGGAAGCCCACGACCGCGCGCAGCAACACGCTCGCCGTGTTTAAATCGCACTGGCGGCTCGGCATCTACGCGGTTCTCCTCATGACCGCGTTCAATTTCTTCAGCCACGGCACGCAGGACCTCTATCCGACTTTCCTGCAGGTGCAGCACAAGCTCTCCGCGCATCAGGTCGGCCTGATTGCGGTGATCTATAATATCGGCGCCATTGTCGGCGGCATCTCTTTCGGCGCGCTCTCCGAACGCTTCGGCCGGCGGCGCATCATCATTATCGCTGCGGTGCTTTCGCTCGTCGTGCTGCCGCTTTGGGCCTTTGCCGCCAGCGCGGTTTGGCTTGCGGTCGGCGCCTTCCTGATGCAAATCACGGTGCAGGGCGCCTGGGGCGTAGTTCCGGTTCATCTGAACGAATTGTCGCCCGACGAGGCGCGCGGCACGTTCCCGGGATTTGTCTATCAGCTCGGCAATCTGATCGCCTCAGTCAACGCCACGCTGCAGGCGGCGATTGCCGCCCAATATGGCGGCGATTACGCCTTCGCCCTTGCCATTGTGGCCGGCGTGGTCGCCGTGGCGATCATCGTGCTGACGGCGCTTGGCAGCGAAGCCAGAGGCGTGGCGTTCGGCACCGGCCTCAGCCCGGACACCGCGACAAGCCCCATACCGAAGGGCGGGCTGACCTGACCCGCATGCGAGGCCGCGCGGCGGCATTGAGTTTGCATTCAGCCGTCACCATTCCGGCCTATCACCTCAAGCCAACGAGGCCCGAAACGTAAAGGAGTCGCAGATGTCCCAGACCGTAGCGGACGTGCTCGTCGGGGTGCTCGAGCAGATCGGGGTCAAACACATCTTTGCGCTGATCGGAGACTCGCTCAATCCGCTCGCCGACGCGGTTCGCCGCAGCAATATCGAATGGATCGGCGTCCGCCACGAGGAAGGCGCGGCGCTTGCCGCCTCCGGTCAGGCCAAGCTCACCGGCCGGCTCGCAGTCTGCGCCGGCACTACCGGGCCCGGCAGCACGCATCTCGTCGCCGGCCTCTATGAGGCGAGCCGAGATCACGCGCCGGTCCTGGCGCTCTCGGGCGACATGCCGCGCAAGATGCACGGTACCGATTTCATCCAGACCACCGAGCCCGACCTGCTCTTCCGCGACGTCTCGCTCTATACCGAAACCGTTTCCTCGGCGGCTCAGGCGCCGGCCGTCATTCATCAGGCGATTTCGGCCGCATATGCGGGACGCGGTGTCGCCCATCTGACGCTGCCGCAGGATGTCATCGAAGCAAAGGCCGATGGCGCCGTCTCCAGCGTCGCGACCTTGAAGCCGCGGCCGGAGATTGCCGCCAGCGCCGAGGACGTCGCCGATATCGCCCGCCGCATCGATGCGGCTGGCAGCGTCGTCATCATGTGCGGCGACGGCTGCCACCGTGCGGAGGACGAGTTGCGCACACTCTCGGACAGGCTCAAGGCGCCGCTCGTTCACTCGGTCAAAGGCAAGGACATCCTGCCTTACGACGATCCGCGCTGGATGGGCGGCATCGGCATGATCGGCACCAAGGCCGTCTACAACGCGGTGATGCAGTGCGACCTGCTGTTGATGCTCGGCACCGATTACCCGTATTCGGAATTCTTGCCGTATAAAGGCTCCGTCATCCAGGTGGATGATCGGGCGCGCGTGCTCGGACGCCGCGCGCCGACCGCGCTCGGGGTTGTCGCGTCGGTGCGGCCGACGCTGAAGTTGCTGCTGAGCAAGGTTGCGGCCAAAACCGACGGCAAATTCTGGGATCGAACGGTCAAAGAGCGCCAGAAGTGGGATGAAATGCTCGACAAACAATCCGATCCGGCGCGCAGCATGGATCGCATTCACCCGCAGGCGGTGGCGCGGGCGGTCAGCGATCTCGCCAAGCGCGACGCCGTCTTTGTCCTCGACACCGGACTCAATACACTGTGGTCGGCCAATTGGATACGCCAGAGCGGTGGGCAACGCATCATCGGCTCGTTCAACAACGCCGCCGTCGGAACGGCGCTCGGCCAAGCCAACGGCATCCAGTCACTCGATCGCTCGCGCCAGGTCATCGCGCTTTGCGGCGACGGCGGCTTCAACATGCTCATGTGCGAGTTCCTGACCGCCGTCCAGCACAAGCTGCCGGTCAAGGTCATCGTCTACAACAATTCGGCGTTCGGGCTGATAACCTTCGAGGCTGAGGGTATCGGTCTGCCGGCGTACAACAAGGGCATCAAATTCCCCAATCCGGATTTCTGCGAACTCGCGCGCGCTTGCGGCGGACGTGGCTTTAGAGCGACGAAGCCCGGCGAGCTGCACGCCGAAATCAACGAGGCGCTCAACGTTGACGGTCCGGCGATTGTCGATTGCGTGGTGGCGGCCGACGAGATGCCCAATTTCCCGCACCTCGAACTCGACAAGATCGGCCATTACGCGATGGCAAAGATCAAGGAAGCGGTACTCGCGGTCACCGGCTCGTGACGGCTTTGCCGCGCTGAGGTTATGGGGTTAGACCGTTCGCGCCTATCGTTTCTCTCCTGGCGCCGGGGCGATGAAGGAAATGAGTGAACGCATCATCGAGACCGCGCTCAGCGGCTACGAGCTTTTGAACGATCCGCTCCTGAACAAAGGCACGGCCTTCACCGAGGCCGAGCGCGACGAATTCGAACTGCATGGGCTGTTGCCGCCTTACGTCACGCCGCTTGATCTGCAGGTTGAGCGGCGGCTCGACGCCCTTCGCGCGCAGCGCGACGATCTGCAAAAGTACGTTTTCCTCCGCGGTTCGCAGGACACCAACGAAACCTTGTTTTACGCGCTACTGACCCGTCACATCGAAGAGCTGATGCCCATCGTCTATACGCCGACGGTGGGGCTTGGCTGTCAGCAGTTCAGCCGCATCTTCCGCAAGCCGCGCGGGCTGTTCCTGAGCTTTCCCTTAAAGGATCGCATCGGCAGCGTCTTCAAAAATCCGCGCTTTGACGGCGTCGAAGTCATCGTCGTGAGCGACGGCGAGCGCATCCTCGGTCTGGGCGACCAGGGCGCCGGCGGCATGGGCATCCCGATCGGCAAGCTTTCGCTCTATACGGCCTGCGCCGGCCTGCATCCTTCGACCACGCTGCCGGTCCTCCTCGACGTCGGCACCGACAACAAGGAGCTGCTGGTCGACCCGCTCTATATCGGCTGGCGCCACGAACGCGTGCGTGGCGCCGCCTATGACGACTTCGTCGCCGCCTTCGTCGATGCCGCGTGCGCGCGCTGGCCGCATGTGCTGCTGCACTGGGAGGATTTTGCTATCGGCAACGCCAACCGGGTGCTGGCGCATTATCGGGACAAATTGTGCAGCTTCAACGACGACATCCAGGGCACCGCCGCCATCGCCGTCGGCGCCATTCTCAGCGCCATCAACGTCACCGGCGTGCCGCTTCGCGAGCAGCGTGTGGCCGTGCTCGGCGCGGGCTCGGCCGGCACCGGCATCAGCGCGCTTTTGCTTCGCGCCATGATCGAAGCGGGTTTGCCGGAGCGCGAAGCGCGCGAGCGTTTCTATCTGGTCGACCGCGACGGCCTCTTGGTCGAGGGCATGACCGACCTGCAGCCGTTTCAGGCGCCGTTTGCCCAAAGCCGCAATCGCATCGCCGGCTGGAAGGTGCCGACGGCGGAGGGGATCGAGCTCGCCGATGTCGTCGCTCACGCGCATCCGACCGTGCTGATCGGCACGTCCGGACAGGCGCACGGATTCTCCGAAGCGGTGGTGCGGGACATGGCGGCCCATGTGCGGCGGCCGATCACCTTTCCGCTGTCCAATCCGACGCAACGCAGCGAGGCGACGCCGCAGGAGCTTTTCGACTGGACCGAAGGCCGCGCGGTCATCGGCACCGGCAGTCCCTTTCCGCCGATTTCGCGCGACGGTCGAGCCTTCCGCATCGACCAGACCAACAACGCCTACGTCTATCCCGGCGTGGGTCTCGGAGCCATCACGGTGGAAGCACGCCGCATATCGGATGGAATGTTTCTGGCCGCGGCGCGCACGATTGCCGAAATGTCCCCGGCCAAGCGCGATCCGCGGGCCAATCTGCTGCCGCCGCTGGCCGAATTGCGGAAGATTTCGCTCGAGGTGGCGATTGCGGTAGCGCGCACGGCGCAAGCGGAGGGATTAGCCGGTCCCGGCGCAGACGAAGACCTGGCCGCCGCAGTCAAGTCGGCAATGTGGGAGCCACAATACCCGACGTATCGGCGCCTGCCGCCGTGAACGGGTCTGCGCGGCGCGGCCATCAATTTGCTTGGCCGCGCCTGTGTCGGAGGCGGCTCCGATCCTAGCGCTGTTTCAGCACCGCGCGATCGACGCTCCACGGACCGCCGCCAGCGAACAGGATGTAGAGGAATACGAAGCAGTAGAGCACCGCCGCGTCGCCGCCGTTCACGGCAGGGAAGAAGGAGCGCGGGAAGTGCGCCATGAAATAGGCCACGGCCATATCGCCGGCAAGTACAAAAGCCACTACGCGCGTATAGGCGCCGATAACGAGAAGGATGGCACCGACGATCTCGATCGCGCCTTGGACGTAGAGCAGCGGCGTCATCGCCGGGCCGGCCGACGGGAAGCCAAAATATTTCTGCAGGCCGTGCTGGAGAAACAACAGGGCGGCGACAATGCGCAGAATGCTCAGAATGTAGGGACTGGCCTTTTCGAGGTTCGCGTAAAGTGATGCCATAGCAATCTCCGATCCAGCCAGAGTGAAACCCGCTTGGCCCATATTACGGCCAATCCGGTCACAGTCAATTTCCACAGACGGCAGCGGGGCGGCATCGCAGAATTTCTGCGATCCGCGCTCGCCACGTGAAAGCAATGAGTATATGCGCTCTAATGCCCGGCCATATGCCGGCCGATCTCAGTGAGATTGGCTTCGCTGGCGCGGGCTTCGTAGACGAACGAGCCGTTGAAAATCACCACGATGCGGTCGGCAAGCTCGAGCAATTCGTCAAGATCCTCGCTGACCAGCAGCACGGCCGCGCCGCGGTTGCGCGCCGCCATGATCTCGGCGTGAATCTGCGCCACCGCCGCGAAGTCGAGACCGAAACACGGATTGGCTGCAACCAGAATATCGACCTCGCCGGCGAGCTCGCGCGCCAGCACCGTGCGCTGCACGTTGCCGCCGGACAGTTCGCCGATCGGAGTATCGTCCGAACGGGTCTTGATCTTGTAGAGGGCGATCTTGCGCATCGCCTCTTCGTGGAATTTTGTCCGGTTGAGCCACCAGCCGCCGGACGCGAACGGCGCGCGGTCGAACTCGCGGAAGGCGAGATTGTCGGCAACGCTCATGCGCGCGACGCAGGCGTTCTTCAGCGGTTCCTCCGGAAGGACCGACAGGTGATTATGGCGCATCTCTTCGCGCGTGGCGTGATAACGCTCGCCTTGCAGATAGATGCTGCCGCTCTCGGCTTCGCGCTGGCCGGCGAGCACTTCGATGAGCTGCCGCTGGCCGTTGCCGGAGACGCCGGCGACGCCGACAATCTCGCCGCCGCGGATCGATAGCGATACGTCGCGCACCGCCGGCTGGCCGCCGTCGTCGAGTGCATTGAGCTTTTCGATGTCGATCCGCGGCGCGCCGTATTCGCCGGTGCGGCCCGGCTGCACCGTCAACTCCTCGGCGCCGATCATGGTGCGCGCCATGGCATCGGGGGTCAATTCCTTGACCAGCCCGACGCCGGCCAGCTTGCCGCGACGCAGGATCGTCACCTCGTCGGCAAAGGCCATGACCTCGCGGAATTTGTGGGTGATCATGAGGATGGTCAGCGTGCCGCCCGCCACCATGCTGCGCAGCATGCCGAGCACCTCGTCGGCTTCACCGGGGGTGAGCACCGAGGTCGGCTCATCGAGAATCAGGAACCGGCGATTCAGATAAAGCTGCTTGAGGATTTCGCATTTCTGCCGCTCGCCGGCGGAAATTGCCGAAACCTTGGCGTTGATCGGCACGCGAAACGGCATGCGCGCCAAAAATTCCTCCAGCGCCTTGCGCTCGCGCGTCCAATCCACCACCGCCGGCACATGGTCGCGCGCCAGGACGAAATTCTCCGCCACCGTCATCGCCGGCACGGAGGTGAAATGCTGATAGACCATGCCGAGGCCGAGCGCGTGCGCGGCGCGCGGATTGTCGATGACCTCCTGGCGGTCGTCGACCAGAAGCTCGCCGGCGTCGGACTGGTAATAGCCCATGATGCATTTGACGAGCGTCGACTTGCCGGCACCGTTCTCGCCAAGCAGGGCGTGAAACGTGCCGGGTTTGACTTTGAACGAAACCTGGTCGAGCGCGGTGAACTCGCCGAAGCGCTTGGTCATGGACAGCGCTTCGACGCCGAACGTGGCTTTGGACGCGGTCGGCGGGACGAGCCCGCCGGGCGGGATCAGCGTGGCGAATTCGCTCACGAAATGACCTCGATGAATTTCGCCGAGTCCGACACCGCGCCGAACACGCCGCCCTGCATCTTGATCATCTTCAGCGCATGATCGTGATTGCTCTTGTCGGTGGCGCCGCAGCAGTCTTCCAGCAGCAGGCACTCAAAGCCGCGATCGTTGGCCTCGCGCATCGTGGTGTGCACGCAGACGTCGGTGGTGATGCCGGTGAGCACGATGTTGTCGATGCCAGCGAGCCGCAGCAAAAGCTCGAGATCGGTGGCGCAGAACGAGCCCTTGCCCGGCTTGTCGATGATCGGCTCGCCCTCGCGCGGCGCCAGCTCGGGAATGATGTCCCAGCCCGGCTCGCCGCGCACCAGGATGCGACCGCAGGGTCCGGGATCGCCGATGCCGGCGCCGATCTGGCGCGAGCGCCAGCGCTTGTTCGCCGGCAGGTCGGCGAGATCGGGACGATGGCCTTCGCGGGTGTGGATGACGTGGAAGCCTTTGGCGCGCGCGGCGGCGAGCGTGCGCTTGATCGGCTCGATCGGCGCGCGGGTCAGCGACAGATCGTAACCCATCTTGTCCACATAGCCGCCGACCCCGCAGAAATCGGTTTGCATGTCTATGATGATCAGCGCGGTATTTTGCGGGCGAAGGTCGCCGTTATAGGGCCACAGATAGGGATCGGCGGCGACGTAGCGCTCCGCTGCGGTACCTTCTTTGCGCGCGAGTTGCGGCATGGCTCACCTCGTAATCGACAGCTCGGCCGGCGCACCGATCAGGGTGCGCTTCGGCGAGCAGGTTGCGATCATGATCAACAACGTCAGGATGTAAGGGGCGGCGTTGAACAGATGATAGCCCTGGCTGTAGCCGACGGATTGCAACGCCGGCCCCAGAGCGGCGGCGCCGCCGAACAGGACCGACGCGCCGAGGCACAATAACGGATTCCAGCGCGCGAAGATCACCAGCGCCACGGCGGTGATGCCCTGGCCGCTAGACAGCCCCTCGTTCCAGCTGCCGGGATAATAGAGCGACAGGAACGAGCCGCCGATTCCGGCGAGGAACCCGCCGAACATGGTCGCGCGCAGGCGGATGAAATTGACCGAATAGCCCATCGCCAAAGCGGCGTCGGCGCTCTCGCCGGCGGTGCGTATGATCAGGCCCCATCGCGTGGTCCGCAGCGCCCAGACCAGGACGGGCGCGAGCGCCACGCCGATAAGAAACAGCGCATTGATCCGCAAGGCGGCGCGCAATTGCGGGATGTCGGTCCACCAGCCGAGGTCGATCGACGGCAGGCGCGGCGCGGTCGGCTCGATCAGCGGTTTGCCGAGATAGAAGGCGAGCCCGACGCCGAACAGCATCAGCGCGATGCCGACGGCGATGTCGTTGACGCGCGGCAGCCCGCAGATCCCGGCGTGCAGCGCCCCCATCCCCGCACCGGCGACGCCGGCGGCAAGGACGCCGAGCCAGGGAGAGCCGGTGAGGTAGGAGACGCCGTAGCCGGCCATCGCGCCCATAACCAGGGTGCCTTCGAGGCCGAGATTGATGCGGCCGCTGCGCTCGGTGATGCACTCGCCGAGACTGACGAAGATAAACGGCGTGGAGACGCGCACGGCGCCGCCGAGCACCGCAACCGGCACCGTCCACAAGCCAATGTCGCCCGCGCCCGCCACCTTAAGACGCCTTTCCCTTGAAGAAGCTGAAACGGCCGTAAAGCGTGTCGCTCGCCAGCACCATGACGAAGATCATGCCTTGGAGCACCAGCACCGACGCATCCGGCAGTCCGAGCCGCCGCTGCAACAAACCGCCGCTGGCGCCGATGCCGCCGAGCAGGACCGCGACCGGGATGATGGCCAAGGGATTTTGCCGCGCCAGGAAGGCGACCAGGATGCCGGCAAAGCCGTAACCCGCGGCCAAATTGGCGTTGGTGCGCCCCTGCACCGCCGCAACCTCCATCATGCCGGCGAGTCCGGCGGCGGCGCCGGCGAGAAAGCAGATGACGAGAATAAGCTTGCCGACGCTCAATCCCACCACCTTGGCGGCGCGTATGTTGCCGCCGGCGACGCGCGCGGCGAAGCCGAACACGGTGTGATAGATCAGGACGTAGGAGAGCGATGCGGCAATGATGCCGAACACGAAGCCCCAATGCACGTCCATGCCGGGAATGCTTCCGATCATGTTGGCGGCGCCGATTTCGCGCGTGGAGGGCTTGTTGAGGCTGGTCGGATCGCGCATCGGGCCTTCGACGAGAAAGTTGAGAATTGCCAGCGCGATATAGACCAGCAACAGGCTCGAAATCGTTTCATTGACGCCGCGATATTGGCGCAACGCGCCGGCCAGCATGATCCACAAGCCGCCGCCGATCATGCCGGCGCAGGCCATCGCGATATCGACGACAAGCGGCGGCGCCGATTGCAGTGCCAATGCCGCGCTGGTCGCCGCCAGTGCCCCGATGAGCAGCGCCCCCTCGCCGCCGATGATCACCATGCCGAGCTGCGCCGGCAGTGCCGTACACAGCGCGGTCAGGATGAGCGGCGCGGCGCGCGTCAGCGTGTTCTGCCACGAGAACCAGGTGCCGAACGCGCCCTGATACATGTAGAAGTAAAGGTCGAGCGGGTTCTTCCCGAACAGCGCGACGAAGATGCCGAACAGGACGAGCGAACCCGCCAAGGCGAGCACCGGAATGACGATATATTCCGCTGTGCCGCCGATCTTTTGGCCGAAAGGGGGCAGGCGCAAAAGCGCGCCTACCCCGGATTTTGCAAGAGGCGCGCCGATAGGCGCACCGACATCGGCTTTCACGAAGTCGCTCCGACGACGCCCTCGACTAGATAGCCCATCTTTTCCAGCTCGGGATCGGTCTGGCCCTGGGAGACGCCCGCGGCAATGACCGTCTTGCCCTTATTGTCGGCGATCGGACCTTTGAAGATGACGTAAGTCCCTGCGGTGAGCCCGGCCTTGACCTCATCGGCTTTCGCCTTGGCCTCGGCGCTGACCATCGGACCATACGGCGACACCTTGACGATCTCTTCCTTCAGGCCGCCGCGGTAGAAGTTCGGAATCGTCTCGCCGGAGGTGAACATCTTGGCGAAACGCGGATAGAGCACTTCCCAGTTCCACTCCGCGCCGGTGAGATAGGCCTTCGGCGCGAGTACTGACTGGTTGACGTGATAGCCGGTGACCATGGCGCCGCGACGCGCAGCGTTTTCGACCACGGTCTTCGGGCCGTCGACGTGACAGGTAATGACGTCGACGCCCTGGTCGATCAGGCTGTTGGTGGCTTCGGCTTCCTTCACCGGCATCGACCAGTCGCCGGTGAAGATCACCTGCGTGGTGATTTTCGGATTGGCGAGCTTGGCGCCGAGCGTCCAGGCGTTGATGTTACGCAGAACCTGCGGGATCGGCTTGGCGGCGACGAAGCCGAGCTTGCCGGATTTCGACATATAGCCGGCAACGATTCCGGCGACGTGCTGGGATTCGTCGATGTAGCCGAAATAGCTTCCGGCATTCTTCGGATCCTTGTCCGTCCATAGGCCGCCGCAATGTTCGAAGCGGAGCTTCGGATACTTCATCGCCATCTTGATCATGTGCGGGTTGTAGTAGCCGAAGGATGTGGGGAACAGAAGCGTCGCGCCGTCGAGACTGATCATTGACTCCATGGTCTTTTCGACGGCGTCGGTCTCCGGAACTTTCTCTTCCTCAACGACCTTGATGCCGGGCATCTTCTTGAGCGCGGCGGCGCCGGCGGCATGGGCCTGGTTGTAGCCATAGTCGTCGCGCGAGCCGACATAGATAAAGCCGATGGTCGTGTCTTTGGCCAAAGCCTGGTTGAACGGCAACGCCGCGCCAAGGCTTAACGCCGCCGTCCCTTGCAGAAGGCGGCGTCGTGAAATGTTGTCGAAGTTCATGAGGTGCTCCCTGTTATGCACGCAAGCGCACGCGGCGCCGCTGGTGGCAGGCCATCAGGACGATGGGCGTTCTTCGATTGGCGGCTGAGCTGTTCGCAAGGGCCATGCCAGCATGGTGGCGTCCTGCCGACACGCCGTAACGATTTGAAATGGCGTTTTAATTTCGAAGGAAACGCTTCGGATCAAGACGCGTTGGAGCGCCATCTTCGGCCATTGATTAAAAAATAGGCAGCCGCCCAATGACTCTGGGGCAGTTCGTCAGGCTCCTAAAGCTCAGGGCTCGGCTCGCGACGACGATCGTCCTGAGCGGCGCATGCACCGTATGATCCAATCAAGGCCGCCATGTTGTCATCGTTGAATTCGGAGTTAGAATGAAAATTCTTATCTGGGGATGGAGTCCCCCCGTAACCGCCGTAAGGCTGATGACTCCTGCCGGGCGCTTGGCGTCGGTAGGAGTTTTTTTGCGCTCCCGCTGCCTCCAGGGCTGTTTGGTGTGACCGTGCGAACGCCGCACATCGATGCGCTGATTCGGGCGGACTAACATTGCGCAGGAGGCGGCGATGACGGCGGTTTGGACACTGGTAACGTTATGGGTGGGCCTTGCACTGATTGCGGGCCTGCTTTCGGTGTGGCTGCGTGTCTCGACCGCGCTGACCGAAATTATCGTCGGAACAGTGGCGCAATTGATCATCGGCAGCGCCGTCGGCGCCACCGCCCTCGGCATCAACGAGCCGTGGGTCAAATTTCTCGCCGGTATCGGCGCCATCATGTTGACGTTTCTTGCCGGCGCGGAGCTCGATCCGCTGGTTTTCAAAAAGAAATGGAAGGAGGCGACCGCGCTCGGGATCGTCGGCTTCGTCTTTCCGTTTCTCGGCTGCGCGGCGGCGGCCCATTACGTCCTCGGCTGGGAGATCATGCCGAGCTGGCTCGCCGGCGTCGCACTCTCCACCACATCGGTGGCCGTGGTTTACGCGGTGATGATCGAATACGGCTTGAACCGCACCGAATACGGCAAGACCGTGCTTGCCGCCTGCTTTATCAACGATCTCGGCACCGTGCTGGCGCTCGGCTTCATCTTCGCGCCGTTCACGCTGCATACGATCATCTTCGCCGTCGTTGCTGTCGTCGTGTTCGCGGCGCTGCCGCGGATAACGCCATGGTTCTTCAGCCTGTTCGGCGGCCGGCCCTCGGAAATGGAGATCAAGTTTCTGCTGTTTTGCCTGATGGGGCTCGGGGCTTTGGCCGGCTGGGCCGACAGCGAGCCGGTGCTGCCCGCTTACATCATCGGCATGATGCTTGCCGGCACGGTCGGGCGGGATCACGCGCTGGTGCGACGGTTGCGGGCGTTCACCTTCGGCTTGCTCACGCCGTTTTATTTCATCCGCGCCGGCGCGTTCGTCTCGATCCCGGCGCTGATCGCGGCCCCGTTCGCTTTCGGCTTCATGCTGGTTGCCAAAATGGTCAGCAAGTTTATCGGCGTCTATCCGGTGACGCGGGTCTTCAAAACGCCCAATCCGGAGGCGATGTATACGACGCTCCTGATGTCCACCGGGCTGACCTTCGGCACCATTTCGTCGCTGTTCGGGCTTTCGCATGGCATCATTAACGAGTCCCAATATTCCATCCTGGTCGCCGGCGTAGTCGGCAGCGCGGTGATCCCGACATTGATCGCGAACGCGTTTTATCTGCCGCGCCACCTGCTCCCGGACAACCCGGAACAGGAAAAGAAAGAGACCAAAGAGCCGGCCATCGCTGCGCCGCTGCGGGAGGCGACGCGCAAAGCCGATTGAGTTCGGGAGGATCCAATGTTTGAGAAAATTCTCTGCGCCAACGACGGATCGGAGCGCGCGGCGCACGCGCTGGAATTGGCGATCGCGATCGCCAAGGCGAACGGCTCCGAGCTGCACATGGTCTCGGTCGAGGAAATCGACTACATGCCGGAATTCATCGAAGAAGTAAGAGAGGAAGTCGGAACCGCGGCGCGGCGTTTCCACAAGGTCTTGCAGGACGCACGGCAAGCGGCCAGGGCGCAGCAAATCGACATTCGCACGCACGTGCTCACCGGGCACGCGGTGCGGGACATTGTGCTGCTCGCCACCGAGCTGAAGTCCGATCTGCTGGTTATCGGCTCGAACGGTCATTCGCGGTTTTACGAACGCATGCTCGGCAGCCGGGCAGAGCGGCTCGTTAACCTTGCGCCCTGCCCGGTTCTGGTCGTCAAATAGCGAAGTCCGTCCGCCGCGCCCGGCCGCCCGTAAACCATTGTGTCGGGCGCGCCTCAACTATTCCCCATATTTCGACACAATCCGACACGCTTCCGCCCCCGCGATAGAATCTAGTCCGCCCGGGTGGTGGAGGCCGCGTTGATGCATGGCCGGGCGATAACCGTTTTCGCTTCCATTTTTCTTTTGGTATTTTTTGCACTGGCAGCCAACCGCAATGCCGAAGCGGCAACGGCGACGGATTCGTCGATCGTGGTTGCCGGCAACCGGCACGTCGATGCGGCGATGATCCGCTCGCATTTTCACCCCGGGCGCGACGGCAAGTTCACTGCAGCGGCGCTCGACGCCGCGCTCAAGAGTCTCTACGCCACCGGCCTTTTCCAGGACGCGAGAATTTCGCAGGACGGCGGCCGCGTTCTGGTCACGGTCGTGGAAAATCCCACTATCGAGCGAATTGCGTTCGACGGCGACAAGAAGCTCAAGGACGACGACCTCAGGAACGCGCTGCAATCGAAGCCGGGTGGGCCGCTGTCGCGCGCCCTCGTGCACGACGACGTCGCCCACATCATCGAGCTTTACCGCCAGCGCGGCTACTTCGCGGTCAAGATCGACCCGAAAATCATCAGCACCAGGAACGAGCGCCTCACGCTCGTCTTCGAGATCAAGGAAGGCGACAAGCTTGCCGTCAGGCAGATCGAGTTCGTCGGCAACCAGGCTTATCCCGCCAACAAGCTCCTCGGCGTAATCAAGACCGGCGAAACCAACGTTTTGAGCTTTTTGCTCGACAACGACAACTACGATGCCGACCGCATCGAGAACGATCTCGATCTCATCCGCCGTTTCTATCTCGCGCACGGCTATGCCGATGTACACGTGCGCTCGACCGCGAGTTACCAGGCCGACAAGAAGGGTGTCGCGGTCACGTTCACGATCGACGAAGGCCGCCAATACCGGCTCGGACGGGTGGCGATCGCGTCGAACCTGAAATCCGTCGATGCGGCGCCGTTACGCGCCTATCTGCGCAGCCGGCCCGGCGATATTTACGATGCCGATGCGGTGCAGAAGACCATCGACGATATGACGCTCGGATTGGCTAAAAGCGGCGCGCCCTTCGCCGGGGTTTCCGCACGCAGCGATCGCGTGGCGTCATCGCGGCTGATCAATCTCGTCTTCACCGTCGACGGAAGCCGGCGCATCTACGTCGAGCGCATCGACATCCGCGGCAATAGCAAAACGCGCGACGACGTGATCCGCCGCGAGTTCGATTTCGTCGAGGGCGATGCCTACAATCGGGCTTTGGTCGATCGCGGCGAGCGGCAGCTGCGGCGGCTCGGCTATTTCAAGACCGTCAAGATCGGCACCCGGCCCGGATCGGCACCCGACCGGGTCGTCCTCGACGTGGCGCTGGAGGAACAGAAGACCGGGGATTTTTCGGTCATGGGCGGCTATTCCGCGCAAGCCGGGCCATCGGTCCAAATGTCAATCGGCGATCGGAATTTCCTCGGGACCGGCGACACCGCCAAGGCGTCGTTCACCGTCGGCCAATATGTCCGCGCCTTCGATCTCGGTTTGACCGATCCCTACGCGCTCGGCCCGCGGGTTTCGCTCGGCGGCGATATTTTCGCCAACGAGACGTTGGCCGGCGGCTATCAGTCCTACAACAGCATCTTTTACGGAGCCAAGATCACCACCGGCATGCCGCTCAGCGACCAGCTCGGCATGAACTGGAACTACTCGATTTACAATCAAAGGCTCTCGCTCGACCCGGCGGCAGGCACCGCCTCGCTGCCAATTCAACAAGCGGCCGCGTTGGGGCCGCAATGGGTTTCATCCATCGGTTACGGGGTCGCTTACAGCACCCTCGATGATCCGAAAAACCCGACCGACGGCGTTCGTGTCCAGACCAGCAATGAGCTCGCCGGGCTCGGCGGCGCGGTCAAATTCGCCCGCACCACCGAGGACGCGCGTTATTATCACGCCATATTCGGCGACGTGGTCGGCATGGTGCGGACGCAGGGCGGCTATGTGGCGCCGTGGGGCGGCCAACAAGTGCCGCTGCTCGACGGGTTCTTCGGCGGCCCGCAACTCATCCGCGGGTTTGCGCCCAACGGCTTCGGGCCACGCGACGTCACGCCGGGCACGACGCAGGACAATGTCGGCGGCAATGTGTACTGGACGACGTCGGCCGAACTGCAATCGCCAATGCCGCTGGTCACGCCTGATGCGCAATTGAAGGTGGCGCTGTTCTCCGACGCGGGCAGCCTCTGGGCGACCACCGGATCAAGCGGCTCCCATCTCGCGTCGTTGTCGCCGTCGCAGCAGATTGCGAATTCCAGTGCGCTGCGTGCGTCGGTCGGCGCCAGCCTGATTTGGGATTCGCCGTTCGGCGCCCTCAGGGTCGATTACGCTTACCCGGTGGCCAAACAGAGCTATGACGTCACCCAGCGACTGAATTTCACCGCCGGCGGATTCTAAAATGATTTGGTTCGTCATGGCCGCGTTAATTCGCGGCCATCCACGTCTTGTCTTGGGCTAAGACGTGGATGCCCGGCACCAAGGCCGGGCATGACGATCACGTTACGCCGCCTTGGCGAGCTTGCCGGCGGCGTGAAGGGCGAGTGTTTCCGGACGCTGTGCTGACGCAATAATGACTGGATCCCCCATTGGCGGCGCGCCGTTTGCGTATGGCTACTAACGCCCGAATGCGCGGAAGGGAGTATAATTTTCCATATTGGTCAAGCATCGACGCGATAAAAGAAAGATTATTTCTCTCTGTGGCCAAGATCGCACGCGACAATCCTACAACCTTCGGAGGCCGCAGAAGCAACTCGCACAAGACTATCCGCTTGCAAGAGAACCAGGTTATGGCGACGCCACGGCGTTCCGCGACTGCTGACCGCGCCGAACGGCTACGATCTCCGCCAGAATCGAAATGGCGATCTCGTCCGGCGTGATCGCGCCAAGATCGAGCCCGGCCGGCGCCTTGAGCTTGGCCAAACGCTCGGTCGGCACGCCGCGCCGGACGAGCGTCGCCTTCAACGCTTCGGCTTTCTTGCGGCTGCCGACGAAGGCCACATAGTCGACGTCGACGGCGAGCGCGGCCGAAAGCGCGGCTTCGTCGCCACGCCCCTGCGTTGAAACTACGACATAGCGCGCCTTCGCTTCTTCGACCGGCAGCGCATAGCCTTCGATGCGCCGGTCGACCTCGGCGAACGCGGACTGCTCGGCGGCCGGCGCGCAGGCGGTGACGGAAAATCCGGTTCGCCTGGCCAGGTCCGCAATGGCGACCGCGACCGGGCTCGAGCCGCAAATGATCACTTGCGGCCGCGGCAGCACCGGCTCGACGAAGATGTCCATCGTGCCCTCGCTGGGACACATATTCTTGGCAAAGCGCACGCCTTCCTGTTCGTCGCCGGCTTCCACGCCGTGACCGGCCAGAAGATCGGGAGGCTGCACCGAGACGAGCCGCGAGCGGCCGTCGCCGAGCGCATCCCTGGCGGCCTTGAGCACGGCGGCGCGGGCGCAGCCGCCGCCGATCCAGCCTTCCGAAATGGTGCCGTCCGGCAGGATCACGGCTTTCGCTCCCGCCTTCGCCGCGGTTGCCGCCACCGTGCGCACCACCGTCGCCAGCGCGAAAGGTTCACCGGCGGATTTCCGCGTCGCAATGATTTCGAGAATGTCCGTGGAGCGGTTCATGCTCACATCCTCGCCAGATAAGGTTCAAGTGCGGCAAGGCTTTCCAGATTATGCGCGGGCGCAAAAAGATCTACATAGGGCAACGCCGCCTGCATGCCGCGCGCCTGCGGAGAATAATCGCGCCAGCCGATCAGCGGATTGAGCCAGACAATCTTGCGGCAGCGCCGGCGCAGACGCCGCATCTCTTCTCCGAGCTGCTCGGGCGTACCGGTATCGTAACCGTCGGAGACGATCATCACCGCGGTGCGCGAGTTGATGACGCGCCGCGCATGCCAGCGATTGAAGGTGGCGAGGCTTTCGCCGATCCGCGTGCCGCCGCCGATGCCTTGGGCCATCAAAGCGAGCTTGTCGACCGCCCGCGTCACATCGCGATCGCGCAGCGAGGGCGAGACATGGGCAAGCCGCGTATGGAAGACGAAAGCCTCGGCTTCGCGAAAGCTGTCGACCACGCCGTGCAGGAAACGGACGAAAAACGCGGTGTAGAGGCTCATCGAACCGGATGCGTCGAGCAGAACCACGAGCCGCAGCGGCTTGATCTTGCGGCGGCGCCAGGCCAGCTCGATCAGCGTCCCGCCGTGCGAAACATTGCGATGGATGGTGCGGCGCAAATCGAGGCGCCGGCCGGGGCGGCGGACCTGCTCGCGCCGCACGAGCCGCGCGCGCATGGTGCGGGCGAGCCGCGCCGCAAGCGCGTGGGTCGCCGCGACCTCGTCAGGATCGACGACATAGCGAAGATCGACGGCCGACAACGATTCGGTGCGCGAAGCGCCTTCGCGGCGGCCGCGGCCGTCGGCGGCGGCATCGCCATCGCCGTCGCTGCGCCGTTCGACGCGATCGGGCAATCCGAGCGCCTCCTGCGGCACGGCCGCTTCGGCGAGCCGCCGCGCAGGCGCTCCGCTCGCGCTTGGCAGGCCAGCGAGGACTTGCCGCTGCCGCATGCCGTCGCCGGTCCAAAAGGCGTTGAAAATCTCGTCAAAGCGTTCCCAGTCGGAATGCGTCGCGCAGAACAGCGCCCGCAGAGCGGGCTTCAGTGATGACGGCCGCGTGGCGGCAGGCGAGCCCAGGATCGTAAGTGCGTCGCTTGTTTCCGCCAGCCCGACCTTGAAGCCGTTGTCGCGCAAGGTGTGCGCGAAACCGGCCAGCCGACGGCGCGCGGGGGTGCCGAGAGCAAAAGCATATTCCCTCCCCTGCGGGGGAGGGTTAGGGAGGGGGGTGACCTGCTGATGCGACACCATCACGCCACCTTACCGAGCAGGCGCTCGCTCACCTCGCGGGTGACGCGCGCGCGATCCTCGTGGGTTTTGAGCAAGCAAATCATCGTCTCGTAGACCGCCTCCGGCTCCTGCCGCAGATCGTGCAATTCGAGCCCGGCGAGTGTAGCCGCCCAATCGAGCGTCTCGGCGACGCCGGGAACCTTGCGCAAGTCCTCCTTGCGCACCGCCGCGACCATCCGCGCGATCTGCAGCGCCAGCGTGGTGTCGATGCCCGGCGTCCGCGTCAGGATGATCTTTGCCTCGCGGTCGACCTCGGGGAAATCGATGTAGTGATAGAGACAGCGCCGGCGCAGCGCGTCGGACAATTCGCGCGTGCCGTTGGAGGTGAGCACGACGCGGGGAATCGAGGTCGCCTTGATGGTGCCGAGCTCCGGAATGCTGACCTGAAAATCGGACAGAAGCTCGAGCAGAAACGCCTCGAATTCCTCGTCGGCGCGGTCCACCTCGTCGATCAGCAGCACCGGCGGCTTTTCGCGGCGGATGGCGGCGAGCAGCGGCCGTTCGAGCAGGTATCGCTCGGAGAAAATGTGCTCCTCGATCGCGTCGGCATTCTCGCCTATGCCTTCGCGTGTCTTGATGGCGAGAAGCTGGCGCTGATAATTCCATTCATAGAGCGCGGCATTCTGATCGAGGCCCTCGTAGCATTGCAGGCGAATGAGCTCGGCCCCATGCACGGCGGCGAGCGCCTTACCGACCTCGGTTTTGCCGACGCCGGCCTCGCCCTCCAGCAGCAGCGGCCGTTTGAGGAATTCCATCAGCCACAGCGCGGTCGCGATGTCGCGGTCGGCGATATAGCCGACGGCAGCAAGGCGATCGGAAATCTCTTCGCGCTTAAGGGTCATGATCCGTCATTCCGGGGCGCGCCAACGGCGCAAGCCCGGAATCTATAATCACGGAGATAGGATGTCTGCTCCGTTCTTGCCACCCTCTTGGCGCATTGGTTATGGATTCCGGCCCTCACTCGCTTCGCTCGCTCGGCCGGAATGACGTCACCCATGCAGCCCGAGTTTTTCTGCGGCCGTCCAGGTTCGCCAATTGTCGTGCGGCATCTGGATGTGGGTCGAGCCGAGGAACGCGAACGCGTCGTTGACGGCGTTCGAGAAGCACGGCACGCCGCCGACATTGGGGCTCTCGCCGACGCCCTTGGCGCCGATCGGATGATGCGGCGACGGTGTCGTCGTCCAGTCGGTCTCCCAATGCGGCGTTTCCACCGCGGTCGGCATGAAGTAATCCATGAACGAGGCCGTGGTGACGTTACCCTCGTCGTCGTAATGGATCTCCTGGCCCATGGCGATGGCGAAGGCTTCGGTCAGGCCGCCGTGGATCTGGCCTTCGATGATCATCGGATTGATGCGCGTGCCGCAATCGTCCAGCGCATAGAAGCGACGGACTTTGGTGGCGCCGGTATCGACGTCGACGTCGACCACGCAGATATAGGCACCGAACGGAAAGGTGAAATTCGGCGGGTCGTAATAGTTGATCGCCTCGAGGCCCGGCTCCATGCCCGGCGGTACCTCGTGGTAAGCGGCCCAAGCAAGCTCGGTCATGGTCTTGAACCGCTCGGGATTGCCCTTCACCCGGAAGCGATCGACGTCCCATTCGAGATCGTCGTCGTGCACTTCGAGCATATAGGCGGCGATCATCTGCGCTTTGGCCTTGATCTTGCGGCAGGCCATCGCGGTTGCGGCGCCGGAGACCGGCGTCGAGCGCGAGCCGTAAGTGCCGAGACCGTAAGGAGCGGTGTCGGTGTTGCCCTCCTCGACCATGATGTTGTCGGCGGCGATGCCAAGCTCGGTGGCGATGATCTGGGCGTAGGTCGTCTCGTGACCCTGGCCCTGGGATTTCGTGCCGAGCCGGCAAATGCCGCTGCCGGTCGGATGGATGCGGATCTCGGCGGAATCGAACATGGCGATGCCGAGAATGTCGCAGGCCCGCGAGGGTCCGGCGCCGACGATCTCGGTGAAGAAAGCAACACCGATGCCCATCAGCTCGCGCGTTTCGCCACGCTTGAAGGCTTCGCGTTTCGCTTTTTGCTCGGCGCGCAGCTTCTTGTAGCCGACCGACTCCATCGCCTTGTTCATGGCGGTTTGATAGTCGCCGGAATCGTATTGCCAGCCGAAGGCCGAGGTGTAGGGGAATTGCTCGCGCCGGATGAGGTTTTTCAACCTGAACTCGGCCGGGTCCATGCCGAGTTTTTGCGCCATTATGTCCATAGCGCGTTCGATGGCGTAGGCGGCTTCGGTGACGCGGAATGAGCAGCGATAGGCGACGCCGCCCGGCGCCTTGTTGGTATAAACGCCGTCGACCAGACAATAGGCCGCCGGGAAATCGTACGAGCCGCTGATGATGGAAAACAGTCCGGCCGGCCATTTGGTGGCGTTGGCGCACGCGTCGAACGCGCCGTGGTCGGCGATGGTGTAGCAGCGCATCGCCGTTACCTTGCCGTCCTTGGTCGCGGCGATTTCCATATCCATGTGAAAGTCACGGGCGAACGCCGTAGTCGAGAGATTCTCGATACGGTCTTCGACCCATTTTACCGGAACGCCGGTGACGATCGAGGCGACGATCGCGCAGATATAGCCCGGATAAGCGCCGACCTTGTTGCCGAAGCCGCCGCCGATATCGGGAGCAATGACGTGGATCTTGTGCTCGGGGATTTTCGAGATCAGCGAGCCGACCGTGCGGATGACGTGCGGCGCCTGGAAGGTGCCCCACAAAGTCAGTTCGCCTTTGATCTTGTCGAACGAGGCGACGCACTGGCAGGTCTCGAGCGGACAAGGGTGGGAGCGCGGATAGACAATGAATTCCCTGATCGTCACATCGGCCTTGGCGAAGGCCGCGTCGGTCGCCGCCTTGTCGCCGGCCTGCCAGGAGAAGATGTGATTGTAATGCTTGCGCTTGCCGTGGGCGCCATCGGTCTTGTCCTTAAGATCCTCGCGGATCATGGGCGCGCCCTGCGCCATCGCCTTGAGCGGATCGACGTTGACCGGCAACGACTCGTATTCCACTTCCACCAGATCGGCGCCGTCGGCCGCGGCCTCGCGGCTGTCGGCGATGACGAAGGCAACCTCCTGGTTCTGGAAGAGGACCTTGCCGTCGGCTAGCACCATCTGCACGTCGCCGGCAAGCGTCGGCATCCAAGCCAGATTCACGGTCTTGAGCGTTTCCGCGGTAATCACCGCGACGACGCCGGGCACCGCGGCGGCCTTGGTCGTGTCGATCTTCTTGATGCGCGCGTGGGCGTGCGGCGAGCGGTTGAAGTCGCCGTAGAGCATGCCCGGCAGCTTCAAATCGTCCACATAATTGCCTTTGCCCTGGACGAAGCGGATGTCCTCGACGCGCTTTCTTTTACACCCCAAGCCTTCAAGCTTGGCGGCGCGTTCGGCGGAGGTGGGGGTCATGTCGTTCATTCTGCGGCCTCCTGGAACGCCACGCCGTTGAGCTTGGCGGCGGCGAATTGAATGGCTTTGACGATGTTCTGATAACCGGTGCAACGGCAAAGGTTGCCGGAAATGCCCATACGGATTTCCTCCTCGGAGGGATTTTTGTTCTCCTGAAGGAGCCGGTAGGCGCGCGTGATCATTCCCGGCGTGCAGAACCCGCATTGCAGTCCGTGCATTTCGCGGAACCCTTCCTGCAGGGCGTGCAACGTGCCGTCGGGATTAGCGATGCCCTCGATGGTGCGGATGTCGGCGCCGTTCGCCTGAACCGCGAAGACGGTGCAGGACTTCACCGACTTGCCGTCGAGATCGACCGTGCAAGCGCCGCAGTGGCTGGTTTCACAGCCGATATGCGGACCCGTGATGTTCTGCTGGTCGCGCAAGAAGTGGATGAGAAGGGTGCGCGGCTCGACCAAAGCTTCGATGGTCTTGCCGTTCACCTTCATGGAGACTTGCGACTTGGCCATGGCCTTTGATCCTTCCCGTCAGCCGCGAGCGCGGGCTTTGGCGCGGGCGAGCGCGCGCGTGAGCATCACGCCCGCCATCTTCGTGCGGTATTGCGCGGGCCCGCGGGCGTCGGCGGCGGGCGCGGTAATCGCCTCGGCGGCGGCCACGGCTTTTTTCACCGTCGCCGCATCGAGCGCAGAGCCGACGAGGATCTTGGCCGCTTCCTCCGCCCATAACGGCGTTTCGGCGACGTTGGTCAGGCCGATCGAACAGGTGCCGACCTTGCCGCCGGTCATGGTAAGAACGACTGCGGCGGCGGCGGTAGCGTAATCGCCGATCTTGCGCTTGAGTTTTTCGTAGGCGTAACCGTGACCGGCCGGCGGCACCGGAATGCGAATAGCGGTGAGTACATCGCCCGCTTCCAGCGCGGTAAAATAGGCGCCCTGATAGAAATCGCGGGCGGCGATGCGGCGTTCGCCGCTTTTGCCCATGACGTGATAGGTCGCGCCAAGGCACATCATCACCGCCGGCATGTCGTTGCCAGGATCGCCGTTGGCGACATTGCCGCCGAGCGTGCCGAGGTAGCGCACCTGCGGATCGGAGATCTGCTCGGAGGTCTCGCGCAGGATCGGAAGCTTCGTGCCAAGAAGGTCGGAGCCGATCAATTCGTGCTGCGTCGTCATGGCACCGATGACGATGTCGTTGCCGTCGGCGCGCGCGCCTTTGAGCTCGGCAATGCCGGCCAGATCGACAAGATGCGCCGGCGTCGCCAGGCGCAGCTTCATCATCGGAATGAGGCTGTGGCCGCCGGCAAGCGCGCGGCCCCCGTCACCCAGTTGGGCGAGCAGGCCGACAGCTTCCTTGACCGATGTCGGACGATGATAGGCGAAAGCGCCTGGTATCATGGGCATCCTCCCTCGCGCCGTTCGTCGGCCCAGGGTCATCACCAGGGGCCGATGGGAAACACGCGCAATACCGCCAGTTGCTAAACTAAACCTGCCGAGTTGTGCGTCGCAGCAGCAAGCGCCGCTGCACCAGCGACTTGCCGATGCACCAATGGACCGGTTGCCGCACCAATGGCGGCAACACCGCACGAATTGCGTCAGCCTCACTGACGCAACGGAGGGAAGTGACCCTCAGCAGCCCGGCCTTATTGCGATGCGAAATGCCGCCGTCGTGGCGCGAAGGCCAGGTCGGCGCCGTTGAGCGTAGCGACCCGCGACTTCAGCGCGCCGATGCGGCTGCGGCTCACCGGCACGAGGTAATGGTGCGGGGCCGCCATCTCGACCAGCTCGTTGTCCCCGGAACGCTTGTAGCCGACGACGCGATCGATATTGACGATATGGCTCCGGTGAACGCGCACGAAGCGACTATTGTCTAGGCGCGACTCCACATCGCCGATGGCGAGCGGACAAAACAGCTTGTCGTTGCCGTCGAAGATGTAGGTGTAATGCGCGTTGGCGTGGACGGCGACCACCTGCTCGACAGCGAGAAAATGCGTGCCGCCGTCGCGTTCGATCGGCAGATGCCGCGCGAAGCGCCGGGGCGGCGCGCCGGCGCCGCCGAGCGGCGAATAGGTTCCACGGCCGAATTCCGGACTGTCGCCGCCAGTGTCGGACGCCGCCGGCAATGTCGCATGCACCGGCGCCATTTCGGCAGCCGCGTTCGGCCGGAATTCGTCGCTTGAGGCCGGGAGCGGTTGCGGCAGCGAGCGCGTGGAATCGGGCAGGAGCAGCAAGAGAAATATTCCGGAAATGCAAAACGCCACGACCGCGACCACGATGGCAAGCAGGTCGGTCGATAACGCCGGCGCTCCCGATGAGGCGGTGACGAAGGCATAGACTGAGACGCCGCCCATCGCCGTATAGTGCATGCCAGAGACTGCGACGCCGAACGCCACTGCGGAAAGGATCAGCGGTGGGCGCCCTCCCCGCCCGGTCGCCAGCCACAACGCGAGCCCGGATGCGGCGATCGCAATAGCCATGCTGGCGGCGACGTAAACCGGATCGTGGATCATGTAGGCGCTCGCATCGAGCGCACTCATGCCGATGTAGTGCATGGCGAAAATGCCGCCGCCCATCAGGCAAGAGGACAGGGTCAGGCGCAGCAGCGTCAACGGACCGGAGCTCGTGGCATAGACCGCGGCTCCAACCACGATCGCGCAGACCAGGAAGGACAATAATGTCGGCAAAACCAGGTAATCGACCTGAAACGGCAGCCGCACCGCAAGCATGCCGACAAAATGCATGGTCCAGATGGCGACCGCGAGCGAAACCGTGGCGCCGGCAAGCAACAGCCGCCTGCGCATCCCGGTCGCTTCCCCAATCTGCACGGCGAGGCTCAATCCCACATAGGCGCCCTGGACCGCCATGACGATCGAGAGCAAGACGAGCCACGTCTCGTAAGTCACCGGCATGCCGTCAATCCCTTCGCTGTTGGGACGGCTTACTTCACCCCATCGGGTCTGAACGATTATAGAGTAATTTTGGCCGGACGCCGAGGCCTCTCCCGCCGGTTTCGGGTCGCTGCCGGAGCCCAGCCTCAATAGCCGACCGTAAAGCGCCGGCGGGAATGGGCAGGCCGCTCCAGCTCATCGACAAGAGCGACGGCGAAATCCTCGTAAGAAATGCTGCTCTTGCCGCTTGCGTCGGTAAGGAGTTGGTCGCCGCCGAGGCGGAATTTACCGGTCCGCTGGCCCGCCGCGATCATGGCGGAAGGGGACAGGAAGATCCAATCGAGGTCCTTCTCTGCGCGCAACAGCTGCAGAAATTCGCCGCCTTTGCCCGCTTCGGGTTTATAGGCCGCCGGGAATTCCGGCGTATGGATCAGCTTTTTGCCGGGCGCTACTTCGAGGCTGCCCGCTCCGCCGACGACCAGATAACGACGTAGCCCGGCGGCCTTCACCGCATCGATGAGCGTTCGCGGGTCGGAGCCGGAAAAGCGAACCGCGCTAATCGCTGCGTCATGGCCGGCCAGCAAAGCGGTCAGACCCGCCTTGTCGAATACGTCGCCGCGCTTGGCGGTGACGCCCGGTCGCGCCGGCGCTTTTTCCGGGTGGCGGGCGATGGCGGTAACGGTGTGTTTGCGGGAGAGAAGCTCGGCCAATATGCGCGAGCCGACGTTTCCGGTAGCTCCAATCAAAGCAACTTTCATGTTTTTCCCTGTGTTTGTACGGCAACTTCACCAATGGGCGCGGTTCAATTGACCCGGCGCGTATAGCCCGCCCAATAAGGTTCTCGCAGCGTGCGTTTCAGAAGCTTGCCGCTGGCATTGCGCGGCAACGTATCGACGAAATCGACTGAGCGCGGCCGCTTGAACCCGGCGAGCTTGTCACGGCTCCATTCGATCAGCGAAGTTTCGCTCAAGCTGGTCCCCGCGCGCCGGACCACCACCGCCTTGACCGTTTCGCCCCATTTTGCATCCGGCACGCTGATCACGGCGCATTCCAGCACTTCGGGATGGCCCATCAGCACGGCCTCGACCTCGGCCGGATAGACGTTTTCGCTGCCGGTGATGATCACGTCCTTGATGCGGTCCTTGAGGAAGATGAAGCCCTCCTCATCCACGTAACCGGCGTCGCCGGTGTGAAACCAGCCGCCGCGGATGGCCTGCGCCGTCGCGTCGGGGCGCGCCCAATAGCCAGCCATCAGATTTTCGCCCTGATAGAGGATCTCGCCGACTTTGTAGGGCGGCAGGTCGTTGTCATCGGAATCGACAATGCGCACGCGGCCGCCGAGCATCGGCCGCCCGCAGGAGAGGAGCCGCTCGCCGACATGCTCTTCGTGGGAGAGCGCGGTGAACGGGCCGGTCGTCTCGGTCAGGCCGTAAACCTGCAAGAAGCGGCATTTGAAAGTCTCGATCGAACGGCGCAGCAAGTCGGGCGAAATCGGCGCGGTGCCATAGCTGATGAGCTTAAGCGCCGAAAAATCGGCGGAACGCGCGCCTGGCAGCTCGGTCATGAGCAACATCAGCGTCGGCACCAGAAGCGCGCTCTCGATCCGCTGCTCCACCATAGTCTTGAGGAGCACGTCCGGCAGGGGGTCGCGCACGATGCTGACGGTCGATCCCGTTTGCATCGCCCAGATCGCCCAAATGGTGCCACCGATATGAAACAGCGGCAGGCATACCAGCGAGCGACCGCCTTCGCGCATCTCGTTATTTTCGAGCGCGCCGCAAAAACCGACATTGAGCAAATTCCACCCGGTGAGCATCGCGCCCTTGGGAAGGCCGGTCGTGCCCGAGGTGCAGAATTGGCAACACACGGCTCCGTCGACGTCACGCATCGGATCGGCGCCGCCACGCGGCAAATCGTCGAACGTCATGGTCGGCATGCCCGCGGCGGCGGCGTGCGCCTTGAACTCGGCTCCCGTGACGATGAGCTTCGGTTTGATATCGTCGATGATCTGCCTCACCTCATGCGGCGTGAGCCGCCAATTGATCGGCGCCGCGACCAGGCCGGCCTTATCGAGCGCGAAGAACAATTCGAAATAAGCGGCGCTGTTCTTGTCCAGAATGCTGACGCGGTCGCCCGGCTTTAATCCAAGCGTCTCGACCAGGCCCGCCGCGAGCTGCGAGCTCGACTCGTCGAGCCCGGCGAAGGTCTGCGATTTGCCGTCGAACCAGACCGCCTCCAGCGAGGGATGGCGGCGTGCCCGCCAACGCAGCATTTCCGCGATCGTCCGCATGAGCTTCAGTTCCTCCCGTGGCGGCTTGATGCCTAGCCCAGCGCCTTCATGATTTTCTCAAGCAAGACGGCGGCGCGCTCGTGCTCCATCATCGCCACGGTACGGTCGCCGTCTTCGATGCGGACCGAAAATCTGAAACGATTCTTCTCGCGCTGCACCAGCGTGGTCTTGAGCACCAATTCGGCGCCCACTTTGCTCGGCCCCAGATGGTCGATGACGACGCGGCTTCCGACCGTGATCTGCCCCGGTTGCAAAAGACCTTGCACCAGACGGCCGCAGGCGAGTTCGGCCACGGTGACGAGATAAGGCGTCGCCGCCACGGGCGGCATGCCGGGGACGAGTGCGCCGACGGTGTCTTTCGGCTCGACAGTCACCCGTGTGACCGAGCTTAGTTCCGGCGTCGGAGCCGCCACGGTTTCGGAAGCGTCCATCGTCGATGCAATTCACAAATGCCGGCTGCCGGGATTCCAGCTGCGTTCCAGGTTCTCGATGAGCTTCGGATCGTAGAGGCACAGGCTTTGCTGCCGCGCATAGGTCGCCATATAGCGCCGAAAAACCGCCAGGGGCTCCTGCGCGACGCGCAGCGCCTTGCGGTTGGCGACCGCGCTCGTCATTCCGGCGCGGACGAGTTGCAGGGCGTTGCGCTCGATCGCTTGGTCCATCGCGGCGGCGGGAACAACCTCGTCGCAGATCATCCGCCCATCCCGCGTCTCCGCGTAGAAGACGCGTTCGAAGAAGATGCCCTCGCGCGCCAGCTTGATGCCGACCAGCCGCGGAAACCGCAGGTTGGCCGCGCCGGGGATAAAGCCCTCTTTGCTTGCCGGAAGGTTGAAATACGAACCGGGCTCGGCGAGCACGCGATCGAAGACGCAGAGGAGCTGGCAGCCGCCGCCGATGGCGAAGGCTTCGACCGCGGCGACCCATGGCTTCTCGGAATAATCCTCGAACTGTTCGTCGTAGGAATCCGAACGCCAATGGCCGCGATAGATCTTGTGCAGCAGTCCGAGCTCGCGCTCCATGAAAAAATCAACGAACGAGATTTGGCCGTAATAAAGGTGCGTGAGATTGATGCCGGCATTGAAGATGCGGCGGCCGGCATATTTCGGATGCTGCACCACGCCGCCACGCAGCACACCGACTTCGATCGCGTCGTCGAGCAACACCAGATCGACCGCGGTTTCCAGCGCCGCGGTGGCGCGGTCGTCTTCGGCGTTGAGGAATTTGGTATTGGTCAGCGTGACGTAACCGATTTTGCCTTTGCGCTCGGCCTTGGCTTCCCCGAGATCGACAAAACCGCTGCGGCGGAATTTGGCGAGCTGCTCGAGCGCTTCGCGCTTGGGCTTGAGCATCGCATGGATCAGATGCATGCCGCGGCGCTCGTCCGCGAGCACATGCGCAATGAACAGTCCCTGATCGAGCTCGCGTCCTTCCTTGGCGCTCTGCCGCAACAGCGCCCGCTCTGCGTCGATCTGCGCGCGCGACGGCAGCAGCGCCGGGTAACGGGCGGACGCGGCCGCCAGCAGCTCGGACACCCGCACACTGCGCGTGCAATGATCCGTCACTTCATCGTACACGGCCGCTGCATGACGCCGGAAAAACCGCTCCTTCACCTCGCGGGCATGGGCTTTGAGCGCGGCGGTTTCGGTCTCTTCCTCGCCCTTGCGCTTGACCTTTAGCTCCTGCAACGCCGCTTCGACTTCGGAGAGATATTTGCCGGCGACCGCCACATCGCTCGAAAGCGACGAGGCGAAATTGGGACCGGCGGGAATCGAAAAGTCGGAGCGAACGGCGAGTTTCTGCACAATCAGCCTCCCTGGGGGCGACCGCAGCATAGCGCCGCCGGAGCCCTAAAGCAGCCCGCGGTGGAAGGCGTGCTGTTTCGCCGATCGAAGCGCGGTCGCTGGTTTGGCCGTTAACCGAACCCCCGCCTGACGGGCCAACGCCCATGGCCATACGAAGTGAAGGCTGGCGAGGTCGCTGCTGCACCGCGAAAGTGAAGCTGCGGCGAAATTCCATTTTATGCGACACCCTTTTGTAATTACTGTAAAATGCATATTTGCTATGCGGGAGGCCCGCATAGGTGAAAGTACCCCCGATGTCCACGAAGCAACCGGGAAGTCGCACGCCAACCCAGGCTGCCTGGGACAAGGAACTCGCGCTCCTGCGTATTCGGGAACACGTGGATCGTGAGGGTCCGCTTCTGCCTATTCTCCACGCGCTTCAGGAGGAATTCGGCTATATCGACGAGGCCGCCGAGCCGCTGATCGCCGAGGCGCTGAACCTCACCCGCGCCGAGGTACATGGCGTCGTTACCTTCTATCACGACTTCCGCCGCGCCCCGGCCGGGCGTCACGTGCTCAAACTGTGCCGCGCCGAGGCCTGCCAGGCCGCCGGCGGCGAGCCCTTGGCCGCGCGAGCCGAGGCCCGGCTGGGCACCGCGCTGGGCACCACCGCGCCCGACGGCAGTGTCACGCTTGAGCCGGTCTATTGCCTTGGCCTGTGCGCGATCGCGCCGTCGGCCATGCTGGACGGCAAGGTTGTCGGCAGGCTCGATCAGCGGCGGCTGGAAAGCTTGCTGGCGGAGGCGCAGCAATGACGTTGCGCTTGTACATCCCGATTGACGCGGGTGCGCTGGCGGTTGGCGCCGAGGAGGTCGCGACCGGCATCCGGGCTGCGGCCGCGCGGCACAAAGTCGCGGTCGACATCGTGCGCAACGGTTCCCGCGGCCTCTACTGGCTCGAACCGATGGTCGAGTTGGCCACGCCGGCCGGCCGCATCGCTTACGGCCCGGTCACGCCGAGCGACGCGGAAAGCCTCCTCACCGCCATCCTCGGCAACGGCGCGCATCCGCTGCGGCTCGGTCCGACCGAAGAGATTCCCTGGCTGAAACGGCAAACGCGACTCACCTTCGCCCGCTGCGGCGTGGTCGATCCGCGCTCGCTCGACGACTACCGCGCCCACGGCGGATACCATGGCCTCGAACGGGCGCTCTCGCTCGGCGCCGAGGCGACCGTCGAAGAGGTTGTGCAATCGGGCTTGCGCGGCCGCGGCGGCGCCGGATTCCCGACCGGCATCAAGTGGCGCACCGTGGCGCAAACCAAGGCGCCACAGAAATACATCGTCTGCAACGCCGACGAAGGCGACAGCGGTACTTTCGCCGACCGGATGATCATGGAAGGCGATCCCTTCGCGCTGATCGAGGGGATGACCATTGCCGCCATCGCCGCCGGCGCGACCAAGGGCTACGTCTACATCCGCTCGGAATATCCGCATTCAGCGGCGACGATGGAAGCGGCGATCGCCGCTGCGCAGCGCGGCGGCTATCTGGGCGGCCGCGTCGCGGGCTCGAGCTTTGCCTTCGACATGGAGGTTCGCGTCGGCGCCGGCGCCTATGTTTGCGGCGAGGAGACCTCGCTGCTCGACAGCCTCGAAGGAAAGCGCGGCCTTGTCCGCGCCAAGCCGCCACTGCCGGCCCATAAGGGCCTGTTCGGCCAGCCGACGGTCATCAACAACGTCTTGTCGCTCGCATCGGTGCCGATCATCATGGAAAAGGGCTCCGCTTTCTACCGCGATTACGGCATGGGCAGATCACGCGGCACGATGCCGATCCAGCTCGCCGGCAACGTCAAGCACGGCGGCCTGTTCGAAACCGCGTTCGGCATCACGCTGGGCGATCTGGTCGACGACATCGGCGGCGGCACACGCAGCGGCCGTCCGGTGCGTGCGGTTCAAGTCGGCGGCCCGCTCGGCGCATACTTTCCCCGCGCGCTGTTCGACACGCCCTTCGACTACGAGGCATTCGCCGCGCGCGAGGGCCTGATCGGCCACGGCGGTATCGTGGTGTTCGACGACACTGTGGACATGGCGAAGCAAGCGCGCTTCGCCATGGAGTTCTGCGCCATCGAATCGTGCGGCAAGTGCACACCCTGCCGGGTCGGCTCAACCCGCGGCATGGAGGTCATCGACCACATCATCCGCAACGAAAATCGCGCGGCCAACACCGCGCTGCTCGAAGACCTGTGCAACACGCTCAAATTCGGATCGCTCTGTGCGCTCGGCGGGTTTACGCCGTATCCGGTGATGAGCGCGCTCACGCATTTTCCCGAAGATTTCGACGCCCCCTCGCGCCTGCAAGCTGCTGAATAGGAGAGCGCGATGTCGCTCGTCGAACACTCGCTCATAAAAGAGATCGACTACGGAACGCCGCGTTCCGAGGCGGAGAAATCGGTCACGCTCTCGATCGACGGCAAGCAGGTTTCGGTGGCGGAAGGCACCTCGATCATGCGCGCGGCGATAGAAGGCGGCGTCGAAATCCCCAAGCTTTGCGCCACCGACATGCTGGAAGCGTTCGGCTCCTGCCGCTTGTGCCTGGTCGAGATCGACGGCCGTGCCGGTACGCCGGCGTCCTGCACCACGCCGGTCGCCGAAGGCATGGTCGTACACACCCAAAGCGAGCGGTTGAGCCGCCTGCGCAAAGGCGTGATGGAGCTTTATGTCTCCGACCATTCGGTGGATTCGCTCGACCGCAGCAAATATCCTGACGTCGATTTGCTCGATACCGCCGAGGAAGTCGGCCTCACGGAAGTGCGCTACGGCTTCGATGGCGCGCGCCACCGCAATCCCGGCATCGACGATTCCAATCCCTATTTCGCCTTCGATCCCGCCAAGTGCATCGTCTGCTCGCGCTGCGTGCGCGCCTGCGAGGAGGTGCAAGGCACCTTCGCGCTGACCGTCTCGGGCCGCGGCTTCGACTCCATCATCGCCGCCGGCATGGACGAGAAGTTCATCGAGTCCGAATGCGTGTCGTGCGGCGCCTGCGTGCAGGCCTGCCCCACCGGCTCGCTGATCGAGAAGAAAGTCATCGAAAAGGGCAAACCGGAATGGTCGGCGATCACCACCTGCGCCTATTGCGGCGTCGGCTGCGCCTTCAAGGCCGAGATGCGGGGCGACGAAGTGATCCGCATGATTCCCTATAAGGACGGCAAGGCGAATCGCGGGCATTCCTGCGTCAAGGGACGCTTCGCCTGGGGCTACACCAACCATAAAGAGCGCATCCTCAAGCCGATGGTGCGCGACAAGATCAGCGAGCCGTGGCGCAAAGTGTCATGGGAAGAAGCGATCGGCCTTGTCGCCTCCGAGTTTAAGCGCATCCAGGGAAAATACGGCCGCGGTTCGGTCGGCGGCATCACCTCCTCGCGCTGCACCAATGAGGAAACGTTCCTGGTGCAGAAACTCGTGCGCGCCGGCTTCGGCAACAACAACGTCGATACGTGCGCCCGCGTCTGCCATTCGCCGACCGGCTACGGACTGAAAACCACATTCGGCACTTCGGCGGGCACCCAGGATTTCGATTCGGTGGAGCATTCCGACGTGATCGTCGTTCTCGGCGCCAATCCGACGGACGGCCATCCGGTCTTCGCCTCGCGCATGAAGAAGCGGTTGCGGCAGGGCGCCAAGCTTATCGTCATCGATCCGCGGCGGATCGACCTCGTACACATGCCGCATGTCGATGCCACGTATCATCTGCCGCTGCGTCCCGGCACCAACGTTGCCATCCTCACGGCGCTGGCGAACGTCATCGTGACCGAAGGCCTGGTGAACGAGAAATTCGTGCGCGAGCGCTGCGACTGGGCCGAGTTCAGCGACTGGGCGGCATTCGTCTCCGAACCGCGCAACAGTCCGGAAGAAGTGGCGAAGATTTCCGGCGTGCCGGCCGAGACTATTCGCAAGGCCGCGCGGCTCTACGCCACCGGCGGCAACGCCGCCTTCTATTACGGGCTTGGCGTCACCGAGCACAGTCAAGGTTCGACCGCTGTCATGGCCATCGCCAATCTCGCCATGGCAACCGGCAACATCGGCCGTCCCGGCGTTGGCGTGAATCCGCTGCGCGGGCAGAACAACGTGCAAGGCTCGTGCGACATGGGATCTTTCCCGCATGAACTGTCGGGCTATCGCCACATCTCCGACGACGCCACGCGCGCCATGTTCGAGGCGCTTTGGCACAAGCCGCTCGACGAAGAGCCGGGTTTGCGCATCCCAAATATGTTGGACGCCGCGGTCGACGGCTCGTTCAAGGCTCTCTACATCCAGGGCGAGGACATCCTCCAATCCGACCCGGATACGCATCATGTCGCGGCGGGCCTCGAGGCGATGGAATGCGTCGTCGTGCAGGATCTGTTCCTGAACGAGACCGCCAACCTCGCGCATGTGTTCCTGCCCGGCTCGACCTTCCTCGAAAAGGACGGGACATTCACCAACGCCGAGCGCCGCATTCAGCCCGTGCGCAAGGTCATGGAGCCGAAGAATGGCTATGCCGACTGGGAGATCACCTGCCTGATCAGCGAGGCCATGGGATATCCCATGCACTACAACCATCCGTCCGAGATCATGGACGAGATCGCGCGACTAACGCCGACCTTCGCCGGGGTCAGTTTCGAGAAGCTTGACCGGCTCGGCTCGGTTCAGTGGCCGTGCAACGAAAAGGCCCCCGAGGGCACGCCGGTCATGCACATGAACGGCTTTGTGCGCGGCAAGGGCAAGTTCATCGTCACCGATTACGTCGCGACCGACGAAAAGACCGGGCCGCGCTTCCCGCTGCTGCTCACGACCGGCCGCATCCTCAGCCAATACAATGTCGGCGCGCAGACCCGCCGCACCGCCAACGTCATTTGGCACGAAGAGGACCGGCTCGAAATCCATCCGCATGACGCCGAACAACGCGGCGTCCGCGACGGCGACTGGGTGAAGCTCGCCAGCCGCTCCGGCGAGACGACATTGCGCGCGCTCATCACCGAGCGTGTGGCGCCGGGCGTCGTCTACACGACGTTCCATCACCCGAACACGCAGGTCAACGTCGTCACCACCGAGTATTCCGACTGGGCGACCAATTGCCCTGAATACAAAGTGACCGCAGTTCAGGTGTCGCCGTCGAACGGACCCTCGGAATGGCAGCAGGAATATAATGAGCTGGCACGCAAAAGCCGCCGCGTCGCCGCGACGATCGAGGCGGCGGAGTAGCGGATGCGTGAACCGACGGTCACAGTCGCCTGCTCGATCTGGCGCCAACAGGGCGCGGCCGACGGCAAGCGCGTCATCCCCGAAGAAACCGCCGTCGCCTTCACCTATGACGGCGGCTCCTATGCGGTCATGATGGCGACGCCGCAAAATCTCGAAGATTTTGCGCTCGGTTTCAGCATCACCGAGCGTCTCGTCTCCGCTCCAGCCGACATCCGTCAGCTCGATATCGTCGAGCACGATGCCTCCATCGAGTTGCGCATGTGGTTGACCGAGCCGCACGCCGCGGCCTTAAGCGACCGGCGGCGCCACATGGCCGGGCCGACCGGCTGCGGGCTGTGCGGCATCGAAAGCCTCGACGAGGCCGTGCGTCCGCCGGTGCGGGTGCGCGACGGCAAGAGCTTTACGCCGGCCGAGATCATGCGGGCACTGGAAACGCTTGGTCCGCGGCAGGAGCTCAATCGGCTGACGCGCGCGGTTCACGCTGCGGCATTTTGGCGCCCGGACACCGGTCTCGCTGCGGTGCGGGAAGACGTCGGCCGGCACAACGCCCTCGACAAGCTTGCCGGTGCATTGATGCGTGACAACGTTCCCGGCCACAGCGGCATCGTGCTGCTCACCAGCCGCGTGTCGGTGGAAATGGTGCAGAAAACCGCGGCCATCGGCGCGCCGCTCATCGTCGCCGTGTCGGCGCCCACCGCGCTTGCCGTGCGCACCGCCGACACCGCCGGAATAACGCTTGTTGCCATCGCGCGCAGCGACGGCTTCGAAGTGTTCACACACCCGCAACGCATCAAAGAAACAACCAAAGAAGCCGCTACCCATGTCGTCGCTTGATAAGCTGGTGTACATGGCCAATCAAATCGGCAAGTTTTTCGCGAGTCAGGGACCGGAACAGGCCGCCGCGGGGACGGCCGATCATATCAAGAAATTCTGGGATCCGCGGATGCGCGCCGCGATCTATGAGTATGTTGAGGCGGGCGGCCGAGGGCTCGACCTTTCCGCGCGCCGGGCCATCGAGCTGTTGAAGGAAGCAGAATCGAAAAAACTGAAAAACTGAAAAACTGAAAAAGCTGCACAAACTGAAAAGCCCCGAAAAGCGGGCGATCAGGGAGGGAAATGTGATGACCACAGTCGAACGAGCGGAAGGCCTCGTGGGTTCGGGGACGGGTCTTCTCGATCGCGAGCGAATAATCGCCAAAGCGGGATTCAATCGCTGGCTCGTTCCCCCGGCCGCACTTTGCATCCATCTTTGCATCGGCATGGCCTACGGCTTCAGCGTGTTCTGGCTGCCGCTGTCGCGGGCGCTCGGCATTACGGCCGCCAAGGCCTGCCCCGATATGACGCTTCTGCAGGAATTATTCACAACGACCTGCGATTGGCGCATTGCCAGCATGGGCTGGATGTTCACCCTCTTCTTCGTTCTGCTCGGCGTCTCCGCGGCGATCTGGGGCGGCTGGCTCGAGCGGGTGGGCCCGCGCAAGGCCGGTGTCGTCGCGGCTTGCTGCTGGGCGGGCGGACTCATGCTCGGCGGGATCGGCGTCTACGTTCATCAATTGTGGCTGATGTGGCTCGGTGCCGGCGTGATCGGCGGCGTCGGCCTCGGCCTCGGCTACATCTCGCCGGTGTCCACGCTGATCAAATGGTTTCCGGACCACAGGGGCATGGCGACAGGCTTCGCCATCGCAGGCTTTGGCGGTGGTGCAATGATCGGCGCGCCGCTGGCGAACATTCTGATGAATTACTTCAAGACGCCGACCTCGGTAGGCGCTTGGCAAACCTTCTTCGCATTGGGGGTGATCTACTTCTTCTTCATGATGGTCGGCGCATTCCGCTATCGGCTGCCGCCCGCCGGATGGCGACCGGAGGGCTGGAGGCCGCCTAGCGAAACCAAGTCGATGATCACCCAGCACAACGTGCATCTGAAAGATGCGCACAAGACGCCGCAGTTCTGGCTGATCTGGGCGGTGCTTTGCCTGAACGTCTCCGCGGGCATCGGCGTCATCGGCATGGCCTCGCCGATGCTTCAGGAAATCTTCGGCGGCAAGCTGATCGGACATCCGGAGCTTGGCTTCAATGCGCTCAGTGTCGAGCAAAAGGTCGCCATTGCCGGGATCGCAGCCGGCTTCGCCGGGTTGCTGTCGCTGTTCAACATCGGCGGCCGGGTATTCTGGGCCTCGCTGTCCGACTTTATCGGACGCAAGAACACCTACTATGTGTTTTTCCTGCTCGGCATCGCGCTGTATGCATCGGCGCCGTTCTTTGCGCAAATCGGCAACAAGGCGCTGTTCGTCGCCTCCTTCTGCATCATCCTGTCGATGTATGGCGGCGGTTTCGCCACCGTGCCGGCTTACCTCGCCGATATGTTCGGTACGCAGTTCGTCGGCGCCATCCATGGCCGGCTGCTTACGGCCTGGTCGACGGCCGGCATCGTCGGCCCCGTGGTGGTGAACTACATCCGCGAGTTCCAGCTCGCGGCCGGCGTACCGCGCGACCATCTCTACGACTTCACCATGTACATCCTGTGCGGGATGCTGGTTGTAGGCCTGATCTGCAACTTTCTGGTCAAGCCGGTGAATCCCAAGTGGTATATGAGCGAGGAAGAAGTGGCCAAACTGCAAGCCGCCAGTGCCACCGGCCCGGTTCCATCGGGCTCGTTTGGCATCGGCAAGGGCGGCTTCGATCTGCCAGCTGCAATCTTCTGGGCCTTCGTCGGCATTCCGCTGGCATGGGGCGTTTGGATCACGCTGCAGTCCGCCGTTAAACTGTTCTAGTCGACGCTTCAATCCCGAGATTGCGAACGGCGCCGCCGCAAAGCCGCGCCGTTTCATTGCTGCACCAATGCCGTACACCGCCGCGTGGAACATGCCCTTGACGTACGCCGGGGTTCGGGGTGACTGCTGGCGGAGCCCCCTGGAATAAAACGGCATGCCCGGCACCCACCTTTCGATCCGTATCGATCTGGCGTCCGGGGACCGCATCGGCCCGTGCAAGATCGCGCTTTTGGAGGCGATCCGCTCGACCGGCTCGATCTCGGCGACGGCGCGGTCGATTGGGATGTCCTACCGGCGGGCCTGGCTCTTGGTCGAGGAAATCAATCAGACCTTGCGCGAGCCGGCAGTGAAGGCCGAAACCGGCGGCGCCCGCCGCGGTAGCGCCGTCGTGACTCCCGTCGGAGAACGGATGGTCGACCTCTACCGGGCCATCGAAACGCAGGCGCGAACGGCGGCGGGCGGCGAATTTCGGGCGATGGGAAGGCTCATCCGTCACGAAAAAGGCTGACGGCGGCTCTGCCGGATTATCGCGCGGCTGGCGCGCCGGCCCGCAATCAATATGATCGGGGTTGGAACGGGGGGAAGCCCATGACTGGTGCGATTGCCGTGACGGACGATGGCGCCGTCCGCATCATCCGGATGAATCGCCCGGAGAAGAAGAACGCTCTCACTTTGGCGATGTATGCCGAGATGACCCGCGCGTTGCGCGAGGCCAATCAAAGCGACGTCATTCGCTGTGTCGTATTTGCCGGCGCGCCCGGCACCTTCTGCGCCGGCAACGATATCGCCGACTTTCTCGGCGCGGCCCTCGGCGGCGGTCTCGATCCGCGGCCGCTCGAATTTATGCGTGAGCTGGTGAGGAACGAAAGGCCCCTGGTCGCCGCCGTCGGCGGGGTCGCCGTGGGCATCGGCACCACGCTCCTGTTCCACTGCGATCACGTTGTGGCCGCGACCGACGCGACATTCTCGACGCCGTTCCTCAAGCTTGGTCTCATCCCCGAATTGGCTTCGACGCTGCTGGCGCCGATGCGCCTGGGCTATGCCCGCGCATTTTCGCTGCTGGCCATGGGCCGTCCGCTTTCGGCCGCGGAAGCAAAGGACGCCGGCGTCGTCAACAGCGTGGTCGACGCCACCGCGGTCGATGCCGTCGCGTTGAAAGCGGCGCACGAGATCGCCGCACTTCCTCCCCAAGCTCTCGCCGTGGCGCGACGGCTGATGCGAAACCATCGCGACGAAGTCGCTGAACGTATCGAGACGGAAGCCGGGCACTTCGCCAAGCTTCTGCAATCCGACGAAGCGCGCGCCGCGTTCCAGGCGTTCTTTGCCCGCAAAAAGTGAGGTCGACGATGTCGCTAGCTGGAAAAACCCTGTTCATCACCGGCGCCTCGCGCGGCATCGGATTGGCGATCGGGCTCCGCGCCGCCCGCGACGGCGCCAATGTGGCGATCGCCGCGAAGACGGCGGAGCCGCATCCGAAGCTGTCCGGCACGATCTACACCGCCGCAGAAGAGATCGAACGGGCCGGCGGCAAAGCGCTGCCCCTCGTCGTCGACGTCCGCGACGAAGTGACGGTCAAGGAGGCGCTCGACAAGGCGGCGGCGCATTTCGGCGGCATCGACATCGTGGTCAACAACGCCAGCGCGATTTCGCTGACGCCCGTGGCCGCAACCGACATGAAGCGATTCGATCTCATGCACCAGATCAACGCGCGCGGAACCTTCGTCGTGTCGAAATGGGCGATCCGGCATCTGGAGAAAGCGGCGAACCCGCACATCCTCATGATCTCGCCGCCGCTCGACATGAAAGAAAAGTGGTTTGCCGCGCATACCGCCTACAGCATGGCCAAGTTCGGCATGAGTCTCGTCGTGCTGGGTTTGGCCGGCGAGCTGCGTTCCAAGAAGATCGCGGTCAACGCGCTCTGGCCGCGCACTGTGATCGCCACCGCCGCCGTGCAGAACCTGCTCGGCGGCGACGTCGTGATCCGCCAATCGCGCAAGCCGGAGATCATGGCGGAGGCGGCCTACACCGTCTTCTCGCATCCCTCGACTCAATTGACCGGACGCTTTCTCATCGATGACAATTTCCTGGCCGACAACGGCGTGACCGATTTCGACCAATACCGCGTCGATCCGTCGCAAAGCCTGGCGCAGGATTTCTTTGTGCCGGCGGAAATCGCGCCGCCGAAAGGCGTCAGCCTGGCGCCGGCGGGCCGCTGACGGGAAGGCTTAAGCGAGCCAGCGCTTGCGCCGCTTGTAGTGCTTGCCGTCGCGGAACGACTTGCGTTTGCCTTCGGCAACGCCGAGGTAGAATTCCTTGACGTCTTCGTTCTCGGCGAGCGTGGCGGCGGCACCGTCGAGCACGACGCGGCCGTTCTCGAGCACGTAACCGTAGCCCGAATACTTGAGCGCCAGATTGGCGTTCTGCTCGGCGAGCAGAAACGAAACGCCTTCGTTGTCGTTGAGCGTCTTCATGATCGTGAAAATCTCTTCCACGATCTGCGGCGCCAGTCCCATTGAGGGCTCATCGAGGAGGATCATTTTCGGGTGCGACATCAACGCGCGGCCGATCGCGCACATCTGCTGCTCGCCGCCCGAAGTGTAGCCCGCCAGCGATTGCCGCCGCTCGCGAAGCCGCGGAAAATAGGCGTAGACCTTCTCCAGATCGGCGCGGATCGCGGCGCCGCCATCGCGGCGGGTAAACGCGCCGGTCAAAAGATTTTCCTCGATGGTCAAATGGCCGAAGCAATAGCGGCCCTGCATGACCTGGATGCAGCCACGGCGGACGACTTCGTTGGGCGGAAGTCCCTGTACCTCGGCGCCGTCGAACAGGATCGCGCCCTTGGTCACTTCGCCGCGCTCGGAATGGAGCAGGTTGGAGATCGCCTTCAGCGTGGTCGTCTTGCCGGCGCCGTTCGCTCCGAGCAACGCCACGATGCCGCCGTCGGGCACCGTAAGCGATACGCCCTTGAGCACGAGGATGACGCGGTCGTAGACCACTTCGATATTGTTGAGGGAGAGAATTACCGCCGCCGCCGGCGCGGGATTCATCGACGTGACCGCTGCCATGTGTCATTCCCGCAAGTTAGGCAAGAGAGGGATGAGGGGCCTCATGCACCGAGGTCCCTCATCCGGTAGCGTTCGCCCACTTGCGGCTCCGAGCAAGCGGCAAGAGACATTCGCTTACGACGACTTATCGCAAGCTTCGGTCCGCTTCGGCCAGCCGGCCGCGGCCTTCACATAGTCCTCGGCGGTGCTGTTGATCAGCGGCAGCACCTTGTCCTTGATCGGCTCGATCGACGGGACGGCCGTTTGCCACTTTGTCCCGTCCCACTCGACGAGCGAGATGCCGCTGTGACCGTTGTGGTCGGCGCAGCTTAGATGGATCGGCGTGGCAAAGCCCGGCAGGCCCATTTCCTTCCAGCGCGCATCGGTGATGTTGAGCGCCTCCAGGCCACGACGCACGTCTTCGCCGTTGACCTGCTTCTTGCCGGACAGTTTTTGCGCCGTACGGATCGCCTCGGCGATCAGCACCGAGTTGAGGACGGCGCGGTTATAGAGATTCTCGCCGACCTTGTCCTTCGAGGCGACCTGGCTCTTGCCCTTGTCGACCACGTATTTGAGGATGTCCTGGATCGCCGGATAGTTCGCGCCGACGCCGTTGATGTCGAGCGAGCTGTATCCCTTGGCATCCGCGCCGGACGGACGCGCGTCCTCATCGCCGCCGGCCCACCATACGCCAACCAGCCGATTCATCGGGAAGCCGATCTTGATCGCTTCCTTGATCGCGGTCGGATTCATGGCGCCCCAGCCCTGGATATAAACCCAGTCAGGCCGATCGCGCCGGATGTCGAGCCAGAGCGAGGTCTGGTTCTGCATCTGCGCCCCAGGGACCGGATAGAGCTTGAGCTCGAAGCCGTAATCCTGGGCCAGCGTCTGGAGCAACGGAATCGGCTCCTTGCCGTACGGCGCGTCAAGATGAACAAGCCCGATTTTCTTGCCCTTGAGCTTGTCGAAACCGCCTTCAACATCAGCGGCGTGACGGATGAACGCCGACGCGCCGTCCCAATACGTGGCCGGAGGATTAAAGACCCATGGGAACAGATCGCCATCGGCCGAAGCCGAGAGCCCGTACGCCATGGACAGGATCGGGGTCTTGTCGACCGCCGCTTTTGGAATCAGCTGCAGCGTGATGCCGGTCGAGAACGGCGTGATGACGACGGGGTTTTTGCCTTTTACCGTGTCATAGCATTCGACGCCCTTTTTGGTGTCGTAGCCGGTCTCGCATTCCTCGACGATGAGCTTGACGCCGCCAATGCCGCCGTCCCGCTCGTTGAGCATATTCATATAATCAACGAGCCCGTTGGCGATCGGAATTCCCGACCCGGAATACGGTCCGGTCCGATAGGTGAAGAACGGAACGTAAATTCCGTCCTCGGCCTGCGCCGTCGTGACCGCGGCAGGCACCGCCGTCACAACCGCCAGGCCCAGTGCAAGATGCTTCAGACGCATGAGCATTTCTCCCTGTATCGCGCCGGTTTGGCCGGCGGGTTCGTAAGGCCCTCGATCTCTTCAGCAGGAGCGAGGGCATCCCGCCCGGCCGGGGGCCGGAACGGGAATTGGGGCGGAGTGTGCACCATCAATAAGGAAAGGGCCACACCCTCAACTTCTGTTTACCGATCTGCCAAAGCCGCGCCAGCCCGTTGGGTTCCACGACCAGAAACATGATGATCAGCGCTCCAACGATCACGAAGGTTAATTGCTCGGCGGCGGCGGGGCGGATCGGCAAACCGAACGCGCTGGGAATGGTCCGCAGCGCGATCGGCAAGATGTAGATCAGCGCGGCGCCGAAAAACGACCCGATCAGCGTTCCCAGACCGCCGATGATCACCATGAACAGGACGAGAAAGCTCTGGTCGATGGCAAAAACGTCGGCTTCGGCGCCGCCATACCACAGGAACACCATCATCGCACCGGCGACGCCGCAGTAGAACGAGGACACGGCGAAGGCGAGCAGCTTGGCGTGAAACAGCCTGATGCCGATCAGTTCGGCGGCAAGGTCCATGTCGCGAACCGACATCCACATCCGGCCGATGCGGCCGTGGACCAGGTTGGAGGCAACCCAGGTCAGGGCGACGACGATGCTCAAAACGATCAGATAGCGCGTCAGCGCCGTTGCGTTCGGCCCGGTGATCGGGACGCCCATGAACGTGCGCAAGGGCACTTCGATCGCTCCCGACACGCTATAATTGTAGAGCCAAGGGATGCGGATAAAGCACCATTCGAGGAAGAATTGCGCGGCCAGAGTCGCCACGGCAAGGTAGAAACCCTTGATGCGCAACGACGGCAGCCCGAACAATACGCCGACCGCGGCAGAGACGAAGCCCGACGCGAGAATCCAGACGATCACATCCACATTCGGGAAGAAGGTCGTCAGCTTCAGGCAGGCATAGGCGCCGACCCCCATAAAGGCGCCGGTGCCGAGCGACAGGAGTCCGGTATAGCCGGTGAGCAGATTGAGTCCGATCGCGGCGAGAGAAAAGATGAGAAACGGGATCAAGACCGTGTTGAGCAGGAAGTTACTGCTGACAAGCGGGAGCACGACGAAGGCGACGAGCAGAATGACGGCAACACCGATCCGATCTTGCAGGATCGGAAAGACCGCCATATCGGCGGCGTAGCTCGACTTGTACTGACCGACTTCGCGATACAGCATCGTCAAATTCGCTCGATGATCTTTTCGCCGAACAGTCCTTGCGGCCGGAACACCAAAAACCCGAGCGCGATCACGTAGGCGAGCCAGGTTTCGATGCCGCCGCCCAGAAGCGGCCCCCAATAAAACTCGCCAAGCTTCTCGCCGATCCCGATAATCAGACCGCCGACAATGGCGCCGGGAATGGAGGTGAAGCCGCCGAGGATCAGCACCGGCAGCGCTTTCAGCGCGATAATTTGCAGGGAAAACGAAACCTCCGACCGCGCGCCCCACATGATGCCGGTGGTGAGCGCCACCACGCCGGCGGCGAACCATACGATCACCCAGATCTGTTCCAGCGAGATGCCGACCGACAATGCGGCCTGATGACTGTCGGCAACCGCGCGCAGCGCCCGCCCGATGCGGGTGCGCTGGAAGAACACCGCCAGCACCGCAACCATGATGGAGGCGATGATGACGGCGGCGATATCGATCTTCTGCAGCGACACGAAGCCGCCGAGTCCTTTGAGTCGGAACGCGCCGCTGGGCAGATAAAGCTCCTGCGCGATCATCACTTTCGGACTGCCGCCGAATACGAGCTGGCCGAAGCCGATGAGGAAATAAGTGAGGCCGAATGTCGCCATGAACAGGATGATTTCCGACTGGTTGATCAGCGGCCGCAGCATCAGACGTTCGACCCCGAACGCCAGCACGAACATCACGACGATGGTAAGCCCCAGCGCGACAAAGGCCGGCACGCCGTGCTCGTGCAAGCCCACCAGCGTGAGCGCGGCGAACACCACCATGATCCCTTGCGCAAAATTGAACACACCCGACGCCTTGAAGATCAGAACGAAGCCGAGCGCGATCAGGGCATAGAGCACCCCGGCGACGAGGCCGTCCCACAGCGTTTGCACCAAAAGATCCGGCGCTGTGCCCATCTGCACGAACGGATCGACGAAGATTTGGTAGAGGATGTGCATGCGCGCCCTATTGCGGCTCGCCGAGATAGGCGCGGATCACGTCTTTGTCGCGCTTGACTTCGTCGGGGGTGCCGTCGGCGATTTTGCGGCCGTAATCGAGTACCACCACGCGGTCGGAAAGGTCCATCACCACGCCCATGTCATGCTCAATCAGGGCGACCGTCGTGCCGTATTGCTGATTCACGTCGATGATGAACCGCGACATGTCCTCTTTCTCTTCGAGATTCATGCCGGCCATCGGCTCGTCGAGCAGGAGCAAATCGGGCTCCATGGCGAGCGCGCGGCCGAGCTCCACGCGCTTTTGCAAGCCATATGGCAAGCGCCCGACCTGGATTTTGCGGATCGCCGCGATTTCAAGAAAGTCGATGATCTCTTCTACGCGCCGGCGATGCTCGACCTCTTCCTTAAGCGCCGGCCCGTGACGAAGCAGCTGCCAGAAGAAACCGCGATGCATCTTCAACGTACGGCCGGCCAAGATATTATCCAGCGTGGTCATTCCGCGAAACAGCGCGAGATTCTGGAATGTGCGCGCGATGCCGCCACGGGCGGCGGCGTATGGCCGCATGGAGGTGCGCACCTCGCCCTTAAACGTGATGCGGCCCGACTGCGGCCGGTAGAAGCCGTTGACGACATTGAGCATCGAGGTTTTGCCGGCGCCATTGGGGCCGATGATGGCGCGGACCTCGCCCTTGCGGATGTCGAACGAGACGCCGGCCAGCGCCCGCACCCCGCCGAACGACAGCGAAACATCCTCCACCGCGAGCAGAATCTCGCCGAGCGCCGCCTCGTTCGAGGACGGCGCTCTCATGCCGCGCGCTCCATCTTTGCCACGCGCGCCGGATAGGGCCGCATTTCGCGGATCGTCAGGCGCGCCGAGATCACGCCCTTGTGGCCGTCGTCGAACGTGACCTCGGTCGAGATTTGCGCCGTCGTCGAGCCGTTATAGAACGCGTCGACCAGCGGGCTGTAGCGGTCGGTGATGTGTCCGCGGCGCAGCTTTTGCGTGCGCGTGAGTTCGCCGTCGTCCGCATCCAACTCTTTGTGCAAGATGAGGAAGCGGCGGATTTGCGCGCCCGCCATGATCTCTTCGTCAGCCAGCGACCGATTCACTTCGTCGACGTGCTGCGCGATCATGTCGTAGACCAGCGGATTGGCGGCTAGCTCCTGATACGAGGCATAGACCACGCCGTTGCGTTCGGCCCAGCTGCCGACCGCCGTTAGGTCGATGTTGATCATGGCGCAGACGAAATCGCGATCGGCGCCGACCGCTACAGCCTCGCGGATATTCGGATAGAATTTGAGTTTGTTCTCGATGTATTTCGGCGCGAACAGCGTGCCGTCTTTTAATCGGCCGACATCCTTGGCGCGATCGATGATGCGCAATTGTCCGGACTTGGGATCGAAGAAGCCCGCGTCGCCGGTGTGCACCCAGCCGTCGGCGGTGATCACTTCCGCGCTCTTGTCGGGATCCTTGTAGTACCCGGCGAAGACGCCGGGAGACCGAAACATAACTTCACCGCTGTCCGAGATCTTGATCTCGACGTCGGGCGACGCCTTGCCGACGGTATCGGCGTGAATCTCGCCGTCGGGCTGCGCGGTGACGTAAACCGAGGCTTCGGTCTGTCCGTAGAGTTGCTTCAAGTTCATCCCGACGGCGCGCCAGAAGCGAAAAATTTCGGGCCCGATCGCCTCGCCCGCCGTATAGGCGACGCGGATGCGCGACAGCCCGAACTGATTGAGCAGCGGTCCATAAACCAAGAGATTGCCGATGCCATAAAGCAGCCGGACCCCCAGCGGCACCCTCTCGCCATCGAGGATCTTCTCGCCCCAGCGACCGGCGAAAGCGATGAAGAAATCGAACATCTTGCGCTTGAGCCAGCCGGCATCCGCCATCCGCACCGTTGTCAGCGTCAGCACGTTCTCGTAGACGCGCGGCGGCGCGAACGCGTAGGTCGTGCCGATTTCGCGCCGGTCCTGGACAACGGTGTCCGGCGTTTCCGGGCAATTGACGCAATAGCCAGCGGCATAAGCCTGGACGTAGGAAAAAATGTAATCGCCGACCCAGGCCAGCGGCAGATAAGCGATCACTTCCTCGTTCTGATCGAGATGGTCGAAAGCATTGGCGTTACGCGCCGAGATGATCGTGTTTTCGAAGGTCAGCATCACGCCTTTGGAACGCCCCGTGGTGCCCGAAGTGTAGAGGATGACGCTGAGATCGCTGCCCTTGCCGGCGGCGACGCCCGCTTCCCATTGCGCGAGGCATTGCGGATCGCTCACAAGTTTCTTGCGGCCGATGCCCTGGACGTCATCGAAAGACATAAGCCTGCTGTGGTCGTAGTCCTTCAGTCCACGGGGTTCGTCGTAAATGACTTGCTGAAGATGTGGCAGCCGATCTGACACGGCGATGAGCTTGTCCACCTGCTCCTGGTCCTCGACCACGCCTAGCGTCACCTCGGCGTGCGCCAAGACGTAAGCCATCTCGTCGGCAACGGCGTCGGCGTAGACCGGTACCGGCACCGCGCCGAGCGCCTGGCCCGCGCACATTGCCCAATAGAGCCGGGGCCGGTTGCTGCCGATGATGGCGAACTTGTCGCCGCGCTTCACGCCAAGCTCGGCAAGCCCGATCGAGAGGGCCCTAATCTCTTCGAGCATCTGGGCCCAAGTCCAGGCCTGCCAGATGCCGAAATCCTTGTGGCGCATCGCCGGTCGGGACCCGAGCGTGCCAGCATTGTGCATCAGAAGCTTGGGCACAGTATCCAGGTCAGGGCCGGTCGACTGCACGCGTTCCTCCCCCGCTATTGCCGCATGATGCGCCGCCCACTGACGCGGCGTCGGGGCAAGGCGTTCCTTCGCGCGAAGCAAAGCCGCCGCCCACTCCCCAAAACCGGCATACGGCCGCCTCACCTAGCGGAAACCGCAGATCCCCCAAATCGATGGTCACCGGCGTCTGGCTGTTTTGCTCTTTATACGGGTGAACTCTCGCATTGCTGGGCGAAAACGACAATGCTATTTCACGCCTCAGGCTCAGGCATTTTGACGCGAAATCGCTTGGGACTCCAAGCCCCTGACCCCTCTAACCGGCAGGCCGGGGAACGGCTCTCATGCTCGATCCATCCGCAGGCGTTTCGGCACCGCAGTTTGCTCTCGGGGAAGATCAGATCGCGGTGCGCGACATGGCCCGCGTCTTTGCCGCGGAGATGTTCGCGCCGAACGCCGTGGCATGGGATGAAGCCAGGCATTTCCCGGTAGCGGAAATGCGCAAAGCCGCCGTGCTGGGCATGGGCGGCGTTTACATTTCCGCGGATGTGGGCGGATCGGCGCTGTCGCGGCTCGACGCAACATTGATCTTCGAGGCGCTTGCCACCGGTTGCCCGACCGTGGCGGCCTATATGTCGATCCATAACATGGCTGCTTGGATGATCGACGCCTATGGGTCGGACGCGCAGCGCAAGTCATGGCTTCCGAAGCTGTGCACGATGGAGCTCTTGGCGAGCTATTGCCTGACCGAGCCGGGCGCGGGCTCGGATGCCGCCGCTTTGATGACGCGTGCGGTGCGCGACGGCGACGCCTACGTGCTCAACGGCCAAAAGCAGTTCATCTCCGGCGCCGGCGCCGGCGACGTTTACGTAGTGATGGCGCGCACCGGTGGCGCCGGCCCGGCCGGGATTTCGACGTTCGTCGTACCCGGAGACACCGCGGGCATTTCGCTCGGCGCCAATGAGCGCAAGATGGGCTGGAACGCCCAGCCGACGCGCGCCGTCGTCTTTAGCGACGCCCGCGTGCCGGCCGAAAACCGGCTCGGCGATGAAGGCATCGGCTTTAAGATCGCCATGGCCGGTCTTGACGGCGGCCGGCTCAATATCGCCGCTTGTTCGCTCGGCGGCGCGCAGAGCGCGCTGGAAAAGTCGCTGGCGTACATGAAAGAGCGTCGGGCGTTCGGCAAGCGCCTCGACGAATTCCAAGCGCTGCAATTCCGCCTCGCCGATATGGCGACCGCGCTCGAAGCCTCGCGCACGCTGTTGTGGCGGGCGGCGGCCGCGCTCGACCGCAATGAAGCAAACGCGACGGTGCTTTGCGCCATGGCCAAGCGTTTTGTCACCGACGCCTGCTTCGAGGTCGCCAATCAGGCGCTCCAACTGCATGGCGGCTACGGCTATCTGTCGGAATTCGGCATCGAGAAGATCGTGCGCGATTTGCGCGTGCATCAGATTCTCGAAGGCACGAACGAGATCATGCGCCTCATCGTGGCGAGAAGTCTTGTCGGCCGATGAGCGTAGCGGCTTCTCAGGACGGCGAGCTTGTCGTTCGGAGCGAGCGCGCGCTGCGGCACATCACGCTCAACCGGCCGAAGGCGCTCAACGCGCTAACGCTGGACATGGCCGTCGCCATGACCGAGTTGCTGCGCGATTGGGCCGCCGATGCATCGGTCGGCGCCGTACTGCTCGACGGCGCCGGCGAGCGGGCGTTCTGTGCCGGCGGCGACATCCGCGCGCTCTACGATGCGGCAAAGTCCGGCAGCCCCCTGCCCGCGCAATTCTGGTCGACCGAATATCGCCTGAACGTCCTGATCGCGCGCTATCCGAAACCGCTGATCGCGATCATGGACGGCGTGGTGATGGGCGGCGGCGTCGGCCTTTCCGCGCATGCTGCACACCGGGTCGTCACCGAGCGTTCTGCGGTGGCGATGCCGGAGGTCGGCATCGGATTTTTCCCCGATGTCGGCGCGTCTTTCCTGTTGGCGCGATCGCCGGGCTATGCCGGGACATATCTAGCGCTGACCGGCGAAAGCATCGGCGCCGCAGACGCCATCTATTGCGGGCTCGCCGACGTCAACATTCCGTTAGCCAGGCTTCCTGAGATTCCGGCGGCACTCGCCGATTGCCGGACCGCCGACGATGTGCGCAAAACGCTCGGCGATATGTCCGTCGTACCGCCGCGCGGAAAACTCCCGGCGGCGCGACAATGGATCGACGGCTGCTACGCCGCAAACGACGTGGAAGACATGATCGGCCGGTTGGACGCCTGCACTGTCGACGCCGCGCGCACAGCGCTCGCGACCATGCAAAAAGCCTCGCCGACCTCGCTCAAAGTCACATTGCGAAACGTTCGCGCGGCTGTATCATTCAAACGCTTGGAAGAGAGCTTCCAGCAGGATTTTCGCATCGCGCTTGCGTGCATTGCCGGACATGATTTCATCGAAGGCATTCGCGCCACGATCGTCGACAAGGACCGCAATCCCGTTTGGCGGCCGGATAAGCTCGACGACGTCACGGCGGACATTGTCGACCGGCACTTTAAGCCGGCCGGCGCGCTCGAACTGACTTTCGCGGATTGAAACAGAGGCTACGCACATGCCGGCTATCGGATTCATCGGTCTTGGAAACATGGGCGGCCCCATGGCCGCCAATCTCGTCAAGGCGGGCGAGCACGTCTTGGGGTTCGACGTTGTGCCGGTATCCCGCGAGGCTTCGGCCCGAGACGGGGTGCAAATCGCCGCCAATGCCAGGGGAACCGTTGAGAACGCCGACATTGTCATCAGCATGCTGCCAGGCGGCGAGCACGTATTGTCGGTATGGAACGATATCGTGCCGGTCGCCAGGCAAGGCACGCTCTTCATCGATTGTTCGACGATCGACGTGGAGAGCGCGCGCAAGGCGCACCGGCTGGCGGCCAGCCGCGGTATCGCAACGCTCGACGCCCCGGTCTCGGGCGGCGTCGGCGGCGCCAAGGCGGCGACGCTCACCTTCATGGTCGGCGGCTCGGAGCACGCCTTCGCGCGCGGCAAGCCGGTGCTCGAACGCATGGGCAAGCGCGTCGTGCATTGCGGCGAAGCCGGCAACGGCCAGGTTGCAAAAATTTGCAACAACATGATCCTTGGCGTCTCGATGATCGCGGTCAGCGAGGCTTTCGTTTTAGGTGAAAAGCTCGGCCTCTCGCATCAGGCCTTGTTTGACGTCGCCTCGGCCTCGTCGGGGCAATGCTGGTCGTTGACCAGCTACTGCCCGGTGCCGGGGCCGGTCCCTGCGAGCCCCGCCAACAACGAATACAAGCCGGGCTTCGCCGCGGCCTTGATGCTCAAGGACCTCAGGCTTGCGAAGGCGGCCGCGGATTCGGTGAAAGCGAGCACGACGCTCGGGGCGAAGGCCGCACGGATCTACGAGGATTTTGCGCAACAGGGCCACAGCGCCGCGGATTTTTCCGCAATCATCAAGCTTGTCCGCGAGCAATCGGAGAACAGGTAGCGCGACTTCGCAATCATGCCGTCGTCGTCGCCTCCACGGACGCGCCGCGCGTGAGCCAGCCGGGATCGACCGTCGGCAGCGGAATGGCGTCGATCAGCATGCGCGTATAGGCGGCTTGCGGCGCGGCAAAGACGCGTTCGCACGGGCCTTCCTCCACCACGCGGCCCTCGCGCATAACCACGACGCGCTGGCAAATCGAGCGCACCACCGACAAATCGTGGCTTATGAAGGCCAGCGCCAGATGCATCTCGCCGGTCAGCTCCTTGAGCAGGCGCAGCACCTGCGCCTGCGTGGAGACATCGAGGCCGGAGACGATCTCGTCGGCGAGAACGAAATCCGGCCGCAGCACGACCGCCCGCGCGATACCGACACGCTGCCGCTGTCCGCCGGAGAGCTCATACGAATAGCGGTCGACCGTCTCCCTGGACAATCCGACACGATCGAGCACGCCGTACACCAGCGCGAGCGCCGTTTGTCGGTCGCGCGCCACGCCATGCAGCAGGACCGGTTCGGTCAGAATGCGACCGATGGTATGGCGCGGATTGAGCGAGGACATCGGATCCTGAAAGATCATCTGCATGCGCCGGCGCAACGGCCGCCGCGCTCGCTCGTCGAGCGTGGTGATGTCGTTGCCGTCGAACACGACCGAGCCCGTGGCGGGCTTGACCAGGCCGAGCAGCGCGCGTCCGAGCGTCGTCTTGCCGGAGCCGGACTCCCCGACAATGCCGACGGTCTCGCCCTTGCCGACATGGATGTCGACGCCGTGCAGTACGGCCGGTCCGGCGTGCCGGCCGTAGGAAACCACGAGCCCGCGTGCGACCAGGAGATCGTCAGCCATCGCGCGGCCCCGTGCCGGCATTCGCGTCGAAAGCCGCGATCTCGGCGCGCAGCGCGGCGATGAGTTCCGGCGGCGTCGGCTCCAATCCGGTATCCGGCCGGTCGTAGCGCGGATTGGCGGCGAGCAGCGCTTTGGTATAGGCGTGCCGCGGCGCGGCCAGCACTTCGACCGTCGCCCCCTGCTCCACGACTTTGCCCATGTACAACACGGTCACGCGATCGCAAATCTTCGCCACCACGCCGAGATCGTGGGAGACGAACAACACGCTGGTGCCGTGACGTTCCTGGAGCGAACGGATAAGCCGCAGAATCTGCTTTTGCACCGTGACGTCGAGCGCGGTGGTCGGCTCATCGGCAATGACAAGCTTCGGCTCGAGCCCGAACGCCGCGGCAATGAGCACGCGTTGGCGCATGCCGCCGGACAGCTGGTGCGGATAGCTCACAAGCACCCGATCCGGATCGCGTATCTGCACCTCTTCGAGCAAAGCCCGCGCCCGAAGACGCGCTTCCTTCATTGCGAGGCCGCGCTTTAACCGCAGCCCGTCGGTCATTTGCGCGTCGATCCGGCGCGACGGGTTGAGCGCCGTCGACGGATCCTGCGGAACAAGCGCGATGTCGCGGCCGAGAACCGCGCGCAACTCCGCGGCCGACAGCGATAGAAGATCGCGGCCCTCAAACCCGATCCGTCCGCCGGTCACCTTCACTTGCGAAGGAATAATTCCGAGAATGGCCTTGGCGATGGTAGATTTTCCCGCCCCGCTCTCGCCGACGAGGCCGTGCACTTCGCCGGTGCCGACGCTGAGAGCCACGCGTCGAAGGATGGGCCGGTCGCCGTCGCGCAGCGAAATCGCGCTCAGCTCTTCAATGGACAGCCTGGGCGCGGTCATCGGCGCAACACCGGATCGAGGCTGCGGGCCAGACCGTCGCCGATTTGGTTGAACGCAACGACGGTGGCGAACAATGCCGCCAGCGGCGCCGCCAGCACCCACCATGCCTCGTGCACGATCTGGCGCCCCTCGGCGATCATGCCGCCCCAGGTTGGGGTGTCCGACGAAACCGAAAGCCCGACGAATGACAGGATCGCTTCGACCACGACGGCGATGCCCATTTCGAGGGTCAATAGCGCGATCAGCACCGGCACGACGTTGGGGAAGATTTCGCGGAACAAGATCGACGGCCGCGAAAAGCCGATGGTTCGGGCCGCCACCACATAATCCATCTGCGCCTGGCCCATCGTCTCCGTGCGCACGACGCGACAAAAGCGCGTCCAGTCGATGACGACGATGGCGGCGATCACCGAATGCAACCCCGTGCCCAGGAGAGCGACCAGCAGGATCGACAGCAGCACCGGCGGGAACGCCATCCAGACATCGACCAGCCGCGAGATCAGCGCGTCGACGACATTGCCGAGAAACCCGGCCATTAGCCCGAGCAGCGATCCGATCAGACAGGCAAGCCCGGCGGCGACGAAAGCGACGGTAAGCGAGACCCGCGAGCCGAAGATCACCCGCGAAAGCACATCGCGACCGAGCCCATCGGTGCCGAGCAGAAAGCCCGGCTCGGCGTCGGCGAAGCCGACCGGAGGCACCGTCGTCATCAGCAGATTTTGCGCCAACGGATCCTTCGGCGCGATCAACGGCGCGCCAATGGCGAGCAAAATCAGGAAAAGGATGAACCCGCCCGCGCAAACGACTTTGGGATCACGGGCGAGGCGGGCCGCAACCGAATGCGGCTGCGTGCCGGTATCCGTTATCGATGTTGGTGACCAATGTTCCACTTCGTGCCGGTTCCGGCTCAGGCATGCCGCAGTCGCGGATTGAGCGTCGCCACCGTGAGATCGACCCCAATGTTGATGAGGATGAAGATCAATCCGAACAGCAACACCAAGCCCTGGATCAATGGGAAGTCGCGATTGATGACCGCGTCGATCGCCAGATTACCGATGCCGGGATAGGCGAAGATGCGCTCAACGATCACGGTACCGCCGATCAGGAAGGTGAATTGCACGCCGGTGAGCGCCAGCGTCGGGCCGACCGCGTTGCGCAACGCCTCCTGAAGCACCAGGTGCAGCTCGCGAAATCCCTTGATGCGCGCCAACAGAACGTAATCCTGCACCATGGCTTCCTTCAACGACTGCTTGAGCAAACGCACGATCACGGCGGCAAGCGGCAAGGCCAGCGCCAATGTCGGCATCGCCATGTGGCTTGCGATGTTGCCGGCCACGGCGAAACGGAAGGTGATGATGCTTTCGGCCAGGTAGAATTTGGTAGCGAAGCCCTGCGCCAGCGCCGGATCGATGCGCCCGGTGAGCGGCAATACCGGAAGCGCAACGGCGAAAATCAGCACCAGCGCCAGCGCCCAGATGAAGTCGGGCACGGCGAGCAGGATCGAGTTCAACCCATCGATCGCCGCCTCGCCGACGGTGCGCCGCATCAGCGTGCCGGCAACGGCAATGCCGCCGCCGAGGATAACCGCGACAATGAGCGCCAGCACGGCGAGCTCGATGGTGGCGGGCAGCCGCGAGGCGAGAACTTCCGTCACATAGACATGCAAAGTGATCGAGATCCCGAAATCGCCGGTGACCACGCCCTTGATCCAAATCCAGAACTGGGTGAGCAGCGGCGCATCGAGCCCGTAATGGGCCTTGAGCGCGGCGATGTCGGCGGGACCCGCGCCCGGCGAAATCATCATGGCGACGGGATCGCCGGGCACCACGCGCAGCAGAACGAACACTACGACCGCGACGCCCGCAAGCGTCACGAGCGCCATAGCCAAGCGGTTGACGACGATGGCAAGCAGCATGAACGGCCCTTGCAACTGACCGCGTCGACGGCCGCCGCGCCGCAGCGCGGCGGCGGACCGCGTCGACGCGATGTTTTAGGCCTTCGAGACCAAGCTCGCCGGTTGCAAGGCGCCCGAAATGTTCGGAATCACCTTGAGATCGGACTTGTAGAGGATTGGCTGCGCGTATTGCAGCAGCGGCAGGATGTAACCCTGCTCGGCGATGTAGCGGTCCACGTCCTTCCAGCCCTGGATGCGCTTGGCTTCGTCCTTCTCGCCCCAGAGCGGGCCAATCTTGGCGTCAAGGTCGTCGGAATGCCAGGCCGAGTGCGGCGACTTGGAGAACATCGCAAAGCCGGTCGAAGTGGTCGGATCGCCGATGGCGTTGCCCCAGTTGTAGAACGCCGCCGGCGCCAGCTTGTGCGTCATGCGCAACTCGAAGTGCTTGGCGATCTCGTAGATCTCGATGTTGGCCTCGATGCCGACATTGCGCCACATGCCGACAATCGCCTGGACTGTCTCGTAGTCCTTCGGCTTGAAGCCGCGCGTCGTCTGGATGGTGAACTTGACCGGCTTTTCTTTCGAATAGCCGCTGGCGGCAAGGAGCTTGGCCGCGAGCGCAGGATCGTAAGCCACTTTGATCGAAGGATCGAAAGCCGCGTATTCCGGCGCCTCGAGCGTCGCAATCGGTACGCCGTAGCCGCGCAACAGCCGCTTGACGATCGCCTCTTTGTCGACGGCGTGACACATGGCGAGACGGACGTTCTTGTCGTCCATCACCCCGCCGTTGGTGATGAAGATCTGGGCGATGTCGGAAATCGGCGTGCAGACGCCTTGCAGCCCGGCCTTGCCCTTGAGCCGGTCGTATTCTTCATACGGAACTTCGAGAGTGATGTCCGAAGAGCCACTTTCGATCTCGGCGACGCGGCTCGTCGCATCCGGGACGAACTTGAAGACCACGGTCTCGAATGCCGGCTTGCCGCCCCAATATTTCGGATTGGCTTTGAGCCGCAGATAGGCGTTGCCCTCATAGGCGTCGACCATATAGGGACCGGTGCCGATCGGGGCTTTCTCGAATCCTTGCGGGCCCACTTTTTCGAAATAGGCCTTGGGCAGCACGTAGCCGGTAAGGAACGCCATCCACTTGAAGATGACGGGATCGTACTGCTTCACGTCGGCGGTGATGCGCTTGCCATCGACTTTGAAACTGTCGATGCCGGCCCAAATGAACGACACCGGATTGCCGCCATCGGGTTTGGCTTCGCGTTGGATCGACCAGATGACGTCTTCAGGCGTGAACGGAGTGCCGTCATGCCAGACGACGTTCTCTCTCACATCCATCCAGACTTTGGTCTTGTCGTCGTTCCAGCCCCAGGCCGTAAGCAGACCGGGCTCGAAAGCCAGATTGGGTTTCTGGCCGATATATTGATCGAAAATCGAGCGATACATCGCCTGGATGGTCGGATTGACCGAGGAGGGTCCAACGTCCGGGTCGAAAGACGGCAGAGGCAGGTTATAGGCGATGTTGAGCGTGTTGCCGGCCGCCGCAAGGGCAAAGCGCTGAGGCGCAAGCAACGTGGCAAGGAGGCCGCCGCTCGCCGCGAAGGCCTGACGACGCGTGACGTTGAACATGTGAAACTCCCCCTATGACCGCCGGGAGGCGGCAACTCATGCGCTCGACACGGCACTAATGAGCATGGCCGGTCGGCATCGTACGCAGTTACTTTAAGCCTAAAGGAACACCGGGACAAGCTGACGCATTGGGCTTTTTTCCGCAATTTTAGGCACCATTTGCAGTCGGCCACGGCGCGACCGGCAGCCCGTTGCAAGACGAATTGGAAGGTCTCATAAGTAATAAATCGGCCGGACTCGCTTGCCTGTCGCGAGGTCCGGTGCGGAGGCTTTCATGGCGGAGCGATCGTTCGCGCGCGAAGTGCAGGATCTCAAACTCGGCGACGGTGAGGAGTTCCGCGGCGAGGGAATTCTCGCCATCACCAAGGCGCTGCTGCAATCGGGCGTATCGTATGTCGGCGGCTATCAGGGCGCACCGATCTCGCATCTGATGGATGTGCTTGCCGACGCCAAGGACGTGCTCGACGAGCTCGGCGTCCACTTTGAGAACTCGGCCTCCGAAGCCGCGGCAGCGGCGACGCTCGCGGCGTCGGTGAATTATCCGATCCGCGGGGCGGTCACCTTCAAATCTCCGGTCGGCATCAATGTCGCCTCGGACGCGATCGCCAACCTCGCCTCCGGCGGCGTGACCGGCGGCACGCTCATCATTATCGGCGAGGATTACGGCGAAGGCTCCTCGATCATGCAGGAGCGCTCGCACCCCTTCGCCATGAAATCGCAGGTCTGGCTGCTCGATCCGCGGCCGAACCTGCCGTCGATCGTCAAGGCGGTGGAAGACGGCTTCGAACTGTCCGAGGTCTCGCACACGCCGGTGATGCTCGAAGTCCGCATCCGCGCCTGCCACGTTCACGGCCGCTTCATCGCCAAGGACAACAAGCGGCCGGACTTTACGTTGCGCGACGCACTGGAGCATCCGCGACGCGATACCGAGCGCGTTGTGCTGCCGCCCGCTTCGTATCTTCACGAACGCGAAAAGATCGAGCAGCGCTGGCCGGCGGCCGTCAAATTCATCAAGGAACGCAAGCTCAACGAGTTTTTCGGCCCGGAGAAAGCCGACGTCGGCATCGTCGTGCAGGGCGGCTTCTACAATTCCGTCATGCGCGCATTGCAACAACTCGGCCTCGCCGACGTCTACGGCGAGACTTCCGTGCCGATCTACGTGCTCAACGTCACCTACCCGCTGATCAACGACGAAGTCGCGGCCTTCGCCGTCAACAAAAAGGCGATCCTCATTGTCGAGGAAGGCCAGCCCGAATTCATCGAGCAAGCGCTGAACACCATTCTTCGCCGCCGCGATATTCAGACCAGGATCGCCGGCAAGGACGTGCTGCCGATGGCGGGCGAGTACACGCCGGCGGTCGTACTAAAAGGCGTCAAGGCTTTTCTCGAGCTGCACGCCAAAACGCTGCTGGGCAACGCGCCGCCGCTGCCCGACGCCTCCTCGGTCCTCGGCGACCCGAAGATCAAGGCGCTCGGCAAGGCGGTACCGCCGCGGCCGCCGACCTTCTGCGTCGGCTGCCCCGAACGGCCGATCTTTGCAGCGATGAAGCTTGTCCAGCAGGAGCTCGGCCAACATTACGTTGCCGGCGACATCGGTTGCCATCTGTTCGCGAGCCTGCCGCCATTCCACATCGGCGACACCACCATGGGCTACGGCCTCGGTCCGGCGTCGTCGTCCGCGTTCAACGTCAAGGCCGGCAAGCGACCGATCTCGATCCTCGGCGACGGCGGTTTTTGGCACAACGGCCTGTCCAGCAGCGTCGGCAACGCCGTGTACAACAAGCAGGACGGCGTGATCATGGTCGTCGACAATTTCTATTCGGCGGCGACCGGCGGTCAGGACATCATGTCTTCGCGCGCGCTCAACCTGGCGCGCTCGACCAACAACACCATCGTCGATGCGGTGAAAGGCATCGGCGTCAAATGGGTGCGGCACATCGACCGCACCTACGACGTCACGCGCATGCGCGACACGTTGCGCGAGGCGCTGACCACCAAGGAAGGCGGCCCGAAAGTGATCGTCGCCTCCTCCGAATGCATGCTCAACAAGCAGCGCCGCGAGAAGCCGCTGTTCCAGAAATCGGTGCGCGACGGGCAGCGCAAGGTGCGCGAACGCTTCGGCGTCGATGAGGATGTCTGCACCGGCGATCATGCCTGCATCAGGCTCTCCGGCTGTCCGTCGCTCTCGGTGAAACACACGGACGACCCGCTGAAAGACGATCCGGTAGCCGCCATCGACAACAATTGCGTCGGCTGCGGCAATTGCGGCGAGGTGTCGGAAGCGGCCGTGCTCTGCCCGTCGTTCTACCGGGCCGACATCATCCACAATCCAACCTGGTTCGACCGCTTCCTTTCCGGGCTGCGCCGGTCGGTGATCGGCTTTCTGCAATACCGCCGCGAGGCCCGCCGGATTGCCTTCGCGGATTGACGCGGAACCGCGGCATCATGAACGACCTATCGACGACGCTGACGCCGACCAGGTTCACCACCGAACGGCCGATTTGCATCGCGGTTATGGCGATGGGCGGCCAAGGCGGCGGCGTGCTCGCCGACTGGATCGTGGAGCTTGCCGAACAGCAGGGCTGGCACGCGCAATCCACCTCGGTGCCAGGCGTCGCCCAGCGCACCGGCGCGACGATCTATTACGTCGAGATGCTGCCGCCAAAGGCCGGCCGCGCGCCGATCCTCTCCCTGATGCCGGCGCAGGGCGAAGTCGACGTGGTGCTGGCATCCGAGCTGATGGAGGCCGGGCGCTCCATCTTGCGCGGGCTGGTGACGCCCGACCGCACCACCTTGATCGCTTCGACCCACCGCCTGTATTCGACCGCCGAGAAGGAAAAGCCCGGAGACGCCACCGCCGATCCGGCTGTGGTCGTCGACGCGGCTGGCGTGGCGGCCAAGCGCACCATCGCTTTCGACATGGAGGCGCTGGCCAACAAGAATAACAGCCACATCTCGGCCTGCCTGTTCGGGGCGCTCGCCGCATCGGCCACTTTGCCGTTTGCCCGCGAGAGCTTCGAAGCCATTATCAAGGCCGGCGGCAAAGGCATCGAGCCGAGCCTCAAAGCCTTCGGCGCCGCCTACGAGCAAGCCGTGCAGCCCGACGCACCCCGCCCGGCGCTTGCCCGCCCCGGCAAGCGTTTTGCGCCGGTGCCGGCTTCGGCGGGGCGCGCCGACCTGGACACGCTTCTGGCGCGCATGCGGGAATTTCCCTCGGCCCTGCACAAGATTCTGTTCGCCGGCGTCAAGCACCTCACCGATTTCCAGGATCCGGTCTATGCCGGCGAATACCTCGATCGCGTCACGAAGATTTACCAGCTTGACCGCGCCCACGGCGGTGCGGCGAAGAACTACGCGCTCACCGCGGCGGCGGCCAAATACATCGCCGTGGCGATGACCTATGACGATGTGATCCGCGTTGCTGACTTGAAAACGCGAAAGAGCCGCTTCGAACGCGTCCAGCGCGAGAATAGCGTCGGCGAAGGCCAGATCGTCTACACCACGGAGTACATGCACCCGCGCCTGGAAGAAGTCGCCGGCACCATGCCGGCGCCGCTCGGGCGCTTTCTGGAGTCGAATCCGGCGTTGTTCGGCTGGATGTTCCGCAAAGGCCGCCGCGTGCGCTCGGGAACGATCCACTGGTTCCTGATGCTTTACCTCCTTGCCGCGCTGAAGCCGATCCGGCGAACGACTTTGCGCCACAAGCGCGAGATGACGCATCTCGACGCATGGCTCGCGCTCGCCGCCGAGCGCGTGCCTGAGAACTACGACCTCGCCGTCGAGATCATCAATACGCGGCGTCTGGTCAAAGGCTATTCCGACACGCATGCGCGCGGCGTCTCGAAATTCGATCGTGTGATCGGCGCCGTGCCGCTGCTGGCGCCCCGCGCCGACGGCGCCGAGTGGATGCGGCGGCTGCGCGACGCCGCCCTGATGGACGAGAAAGGCATTGCACTCGACGGCGCGCTCAAGACCATTTCAACGCCGTAGGCGCCCTTAGGCATCAATGGCCAGCGATAACAAAAAAGCAAAAGCAGACCCCGCGCCAAAACCCGAGGCCGCCGCGAAAGACAAGAGCATTTCAGGCGCGGATCAAGCCACGGCCAAAAGTGGCGAGACCACCGCCGCTGCGCCTTCCAATTACAGCCGGGGCGAAGGCCAGAAACCGGTCACCGCCGCCTACAAGGAAAACTGGATCGCGATTTTTGCGAAGAAGACCAGCAAGAAGAAAAAGCGATAATTCGCGCGACGCAGCCGGCGCTCAGCCCAACGCCTTCGCCACCAAATATCCCGATCCACCGCCGAGGCCCGGCCCCGGATGGGTCGAGGCGCCGATGTGGAAAAGCCGCGCCACCGGTGTGCGGTGATTGACGGATGAGTGGAACGGCCGCCACAGGAAAAACTGGTCGATGCCGCAGAAGCCGCCGTAAGGGTCGCCGCCGACGAGGTTAACGTTAAGCTCTTCAAGATCCGCCGGCGAATAGGCTTTGCGCGCGATCACGTTACCGCGAAAATCCTCGATATGCGAGGCGAGGATCGCCTCCACGCGATCGGCGTATTGTTCGCGCACGGCTTCCGTCCAGCGGCCGTCGGCCGGCACGGCGATCTCGCCGGCCGCATCGCCCTTGATGAAGCGCGGCGCTTCCGGCAGCTGCAGCCAGAGAATCGACTTGCCCTGCGGACAACGGCTCGGATCGAGTGCCGCGGGCTGGCCGACGCAGATAGTCGGCACGACCGGCAGCATGCCGCGCTCGGCTTCGTTCGCGGCCTTCGACACGCCGTCGAGCCCGGGTGTCAAATGCGTGAGCGCGACTGAGCCCAGCGCCGGCGCCTTCCATTTCGGCGGGGTCTTGAGCGCGTAGTGAATCTGCATATTGCCTTTGCCGTAACGATATTGCGCGACGGCCTCGGTCACATCAGCCGCCAGCGCGACATCCGCCAGCAACCGCCCATAGAGTTGATTGGGCGTCACCGAACAGATCACGCCCCTGGCAGCTTCGATCTCTTTGCCGCCGACCAGCCGCACGCCGCGCGCGCCGCCATTGGCATCGAGCAAGATTCGTTCAACATCGGCGCCGAGGAGAATTTCGCCGTTCTGATCGCGGATCAGGCGCTCGAACGCAGCGCTCGCGTTCTTGGCGCCGCCCTTGACGATCGGCGCACCGGCGGCTTCGAGCGCAAAGGCGATGACCTTCGCCATCTGTCCGGAATAGGCGCTTTCCGGGCCGAGCCCGGTGTGCAGCACCCAGGGCGCGAACAGCGCGCGGACCAGCTCGGATTGATACCGCGCCTCCAGCCAGCCACGCGCGTTACCGAGCGCGTCGCCAAAAAAGGTGGCGAGCCCGCGCAGACCGCGCCGCCAGGCTTCACGCGCCACGAGTTTGAGCATCGTACGCGACCAGAGCGAGCCGCCGAGCAGCGCGAACAGAAACGGCGCATCGGCGCCGACGCGGCCGATATCGGCGTCGAAGCGCGCGCCATCGCCGGCCGCGAGTTCCTCGAATGCCGCGATGTTGGTCTTGCGGTCCATGGCGAGGATGGCATGCCGCCCGTCGGGCAGCAGCACCGCGGTCGGCGTCGGCGAGTGCGCGAAAGTCAAGCCGCGCTTTTCCAGATCGGGGCCGAGCTCGGCATAAGCAGGCGACGTGATGAACAGGACGAAGGTCGTCGCCATCACGTCGTGCACGAAGCCGGGCGCGGTGATCTCCTCGGTGCGGATGCAGCCGCCGATGCGGTCGTTGCGTTCGAGCACAACGACCTTGTGGCCTTTACGGCCCAACAGCGCGGCCGCGACCAGCGCATTGATCCCGCTTCCGACAATCACATAGTCGGCGACCGCCATTTGCCTTTGGCCTGACCCTAATGCTTGGGCACTAACGCCAGCACCCGCAGCGGACTGCCGGTGCCCTTGACGATCTTCAGCGGCGCCGCGATCAGGATCGCGCCCTTCGGCGGCAGCTTGTCGAGCTGGCAGAGGCTGGCGAGACCGTAGCGGTTGGCCTTGTGCATGAAGGTGTGTGCCGGAAACGGCGGATCCATGCCGCCTGCCGAACCCGCATCGGTGCCGACCGCCTCCGAGCCCCAACCAATGACGCCCTTGGCGATCAGATAATGGATCGTCTCGGCCGTCGGGCCCGGCGAATGCGGCCCCTTGTCGTCGGCGTTGAGGAACCTCGCCTCGCTGCTGTTGCGCTTATACCAGTCGGTGCGCATCAGCACCCAGCAGCCGGCCGGGATGTCGCCATGCTTCTTTTCCCATGCTTTCACCCCGTCAACGGTCAGAAGAAAATCGCTGTTCTTCGCCGTCTCCGCCGAGCAGTCGATCACGCAGGCCGGCGCGACGAAATTCCTTACCGGAATGGTGTCGGTGCCGCCGTCCTTATAGTCCTTGCCACTGATCCAATGGTTCGGCGCATCGAAATGCGTGCCCGAATGCTCGCCGAGCTTCAGCCAATTCCACGCCCAGAACGGCCCGTCTTTATCGAAGTTCGAAATGGCGTGAATTTCGATGGGCGGCGTGTTCTTGCCGATCTGCGGCGGCAGCTTGATCAGCGGCGTTTCCGGGCCGAGCGGCGCGGTCAGGTCGACCACCTCGATGGCGCCGGACGCGAGCGCCGAGGCAAAATCATTGAGAACTTGTGTGCTGGTCATGCGGTGTCTCCGTCGCGCTCGTTCATGAAGGTCAAGAATGGGAAGCTAAATGCCTTCGGCAGCAAGCCTAGCGCGAACATTTTAGATATGAAATATCTGCGCTGGCAAGCGATCCCGCGCGGGCAGGGAGCGGTCGATGCCGTACGATGCAGTCGTGATCGGCGCCGGAGTCAACGGTTTGGCGGCCGCCCTGCATCTCGCCACTAAAGGCTGGAAAATCATCGTTGTGGAACGCGCCGAAATCGCCGGCGGCGCGGTCAAGACCGCCGAGATCACGCAGCCGGGCTTTCGCCACGACGTTTACGCCATGAATTTGGGGTTGTTCGCCGGCTCGCCGTTCTTTGCCGCCCACAAGGACCGCCTGCTCGCCCACGGGCTTGATTTCGTCGGCGCCGAACACTGTTTCGCCACGGCATTTCCGGACGGAGGCTGGCTCGGCGTGGAAAAGAATTCCGAGGCCAACGCCAGCCGGATCGCGGCTTTAAGTCCGGCAGACGCCGAGCGCTGGCGCGCCATGACGGCGGCATTCGGTGAGGACGCGCCACATATCTTCGGGCTTCTCGGCACGCCGCTGCCGTCGTGGCAGGCGCTGCGCGTGGCCTTTTCGGCGTGGCGGGCGCGCGGGACCGCGTGGGTGGCCGACACGGCGCGCCTCCTTGTCTCATCGCCGCGCGAATGGCTCGATGAAAACTTCGAGAGCGAACAACTCAAAGCCATGCTCGCCATCTGGGGCATGCATCTTGATTTTTCGCCCGACTGCGCGGGCGGCGCGCTGTTCCCCTATCTGGAGGCGATGGCGGATCAGGCCTTCGGCATGGCGCTCGGGCGTGGCGGCGCCGACACGATCATTTCCGCGTTGGTTCGGGCAATCGACGCCGCGGGCGGCGAGGTCCGGCTCGGCGCGCCGGTGCAAAGCATCGCGATCGAAGGCGGAGCCGCCAAAGGCGTCGTGCTCGCGGGCGGTGAGCGGATCGAGGCGACCCGCGGCGTGATCGCCAATTTGCATCCGCGCGTGTTGTTCGGACAGCTCGTGCCTGCCACGTCGGCAGCGACGCGACGCCTCGCCCGATTCCGCTCCGGCCCGGCGACGATGATGATCCACCTCGCTCTCAACGATTTGCCGGACTGGAGCGCGGGCGCCGAATTGCGGCGCTTTGCCTATGTGCACCTTGCGCCGTCGCTTTCGGCCTTGGCGAGAACCTATACGGACGCTCTCGATGGCCTGCTGCCGGCCGAGCCCGGACTCGTCGTCGGCCAGCCGACCGCCATCGATCCGTCGCGGGCGCCGCCGGGCAAGCACGTGCTCTGGATCCAGGTGCGGGTCCTGCCGTCGCGCATCCGCGGCGATGCGGCCGGCAGCATTGCCGGCCGGAACTGGGACGAGGTCAAAGAAGCCTACGCCAACCGCGTGATCGGCATCATCGAACGCTATGCGCCCGGTTTTGCCGGCAGCATCCTCGCGCGTGCGGTGCATTCGCCCGCCGACCTCGAACGCGATAATCCCAATCTGGTCGGCGGCGACAGCCTCGGCGGCAGCCACCACCTCGACCAGAATTTTCTGTTCCGTCCGGCCTTCGGCTGGTCGCGCTACGGCACCCCGGTCGATCGTCTGTTCATGGTGGGCGCCTCGACCTGGCCGGGCGCCGGCACCGGCGCCGGCTCAGGCTTCACGCTGGCCAAGATGCTGGCGGGTGCGTGAGCGGCATCCGCTCGTCCCCGCGAAAGCGGGGACCCAGAAGAATCCATCGCCATACGGCTGCCCACCTGCATTCCCGCTTACGCGGGAATGAGCGAAAGGGGTGCCCTCTTAGTTTCGCGCCTTGAGCAGATCGCGGCCGATGATGAGCTTCTGCACCTCGGTCGCTCCCTCATAGATGCGCAGCGGGCGGATTTCTCGGTAGAGATGCTCGACCACCGAGCCGACGCCCACGCCGAGGCCGCCGAACATCTGCACCGCGCGGTCGATGACGCGCTGCGCGCCTTCCGTCGCCGCCATCTTCGCCATCGCCGCTTCCCGCGTGGTCGTCACACCCTCCACGTCGCGCAGCCACGCCGCGCGATAGGTGAGCAGCGCCGCCGCGTCGATCTCGGTCGCCATGTCGGCGAGCGCAGCCTGGGTCAACTGAAAGTCGCCGAGCGTCTGGCCGAACATCTTGCGCGTTGTCGCCCGCGACAATGCCTCGTCGAGCGCGCGGCGGGCGAAACCCAGTGCCGCAGCGGCGACGCCGGCGCGGAAGATATCGAGGCTGCGCATGGCGATCTTGAAACCTTCGCCGGGCGTTCCGATGAGATGCGAGAGCGGAACGCGGCAGGACTTAAATCGCAGCCGCGCCAGCGGGTGCGGCGCGACGACCTCGATGCGCTCGGCGATTTCAAAGCCCGGCGTTCCGGCATCGACAACGAAAGCCGACAGCCCGCCCGCGCCGGGGGCTTCGCCGGTGCGGGCGAAGACCCCGTAGAAATCGGCAATGCCGCCGTTGGAGATGAAGGTTTTTTCGCCGTCGAGCACGTAATGGTCATTCTCGCGCCGTGCCGCAGTGGATGTGGCGGCAACGTCGGAGCCGGCCTCGGGCTCGGTCAGCGCGAATGCGGCGATCGCGGCGCCGCTCCCGACACGCGGCAAATAGCGGCTCTTGATCTCGTTCGACCCCGCAAGCGTGATCGGCGCGCTGCCCAGGCCCTGCATAGTAAAGGCGAAATCCGCCAAGCCGCTATGCCGCGCCAGCGTTTCGCGGGCGATCACCAGATAAAGCGACTGCAGCGGATCATGCGCGCCGCCGTAGCCGGCCGGAACGCACTGCCGCAGCCAGCCGGCGGCGCCGAGCGCACGCACCCAGCGTCTGCAGGCTGCGTCAACGTCGCCATGTTTCGCATCGCTTCCTGCGTCGCCTTCGATATCGGCCACCGCTTGGGCGGCCCATTGGTCCAGCTCCTCGGCGAAAGCGCGATGCGCCGTGTCGAAGAATGGCAGACGCAAATGCGCTGTTCGGCTCATAGGCTTCTTCTCCCGGCTCTGAGCTCGGATTTTGCACGCTAACAGGGCCCATAACCATGCCGGCGGCAAATCATTGCATTTTCCGCCGCCCGCGGCAGACTGGCTCATGGGTTAATACGCGTTTGCGTGGGGTATCGTCATGAAGGTGATCATCGCAGGCGGCGGCGTCGGCGGCCTAGTAACGGCGCTGATGCTGCATGCGCGCGGGATCGATTGCGAGATTTTCGAGCAAGCGGACGCCATCCGCGAGCTCGGCGTCGGCATCAATACGCTGCCGCATGCCATCAAGGAACTGGCCGATCTCGGCCTGCTCGACCGGCTCGACGCGGTCGCGATCCGCACATACGAGTTGTTCTACACCAACCGTTTCGGGCAGGAGATTTGGCGCGAGCCGCGCGGTATCGACGCCGGCTATGACGTCCCGCAATTCTCCATTCATCGCGGCCGGCTTCAAAGCGTCATCTACCAAGCGGTGCGCGCGCGGCTCGGCGAGTCGCGCATCCACCTGAATTGTCGTCTTGGATCGTTTACCGAGGACGAAGGCGGCGTCACCGCCTATTTCTTCGACCGCAACGGCGCACATCGGGCGACCGCGCGCGGCGATGTGCTGATCGGCGCCGACGGCATCCATTCGCTGGTGCGGGAAAAGCTCTTTCCCAACGAGGGTCCGCCGCGCTGGAACGGCCTCATGCTGTGGCGCGGCGCGCTGGATTGGCCGGCCTTCCTCACCGGCCGCTCAATGGTCGTGGCCGGAGGACTTGCCGCAAAGCTCGTCGTCTATCCGATCGCCGAAGGCTCGCGGCCCGACAAGAGGCTGACCAATTGGGCGGTCGTCGGCCGCGTCGGCGACGCATCGATGCCGGTCCCGCAAAAACAGGATTGGTCGCGGCCCGGCCGCTTCGAGGACCTGATGCCGAACGTGCAGCGCTTCCGTATCCCTTACGTCGATGCGCGCGCTTTGATCGAGGCGACCAACGAGTTCTGGGAATATCCGATGTGCGACCGCGACCCGCTGCCGCGCTGGAGCCATGGCCGCGTCACGTTGCTCGGCGACGCGGCACATCCGATGTATCCGGTGGGTTCGAACGGCGCTTCGCAGGCCATCCTCGACGCGCGCTGCCTCGCCGACCGCTTAAAAGACGCCGAGCACCCTGTGCATGCGCTGTGGCTTTACGAGCAAATGCGGCTGCCGCCGACGGCCGAGATCGTGAACATGAATCGGCGCGGTGGCCCGGAAGGCGTCATCGACGCGGTCGAAGCCCGCGCTCCGGACGGCTTTTCCAATATCGACGACGTGCTGTCGTTCGAGCAGCGCAAGGCGATCGTGCGCGGCTACGCTTCCGCCGCGGGCTTCGCGCGCGAGCAGGTCAACAAGGCGGCATAGCTCTTACGTCTACGCCGGCGGCGGCAGGAACATCACTTCGTGCTTGGCCGCGAGCGCCACGACGTCCGGCGGGTTCTGTTCCTTCATGCTGTGAATGGCCCAGAACAGATCGTAGAGCTTGCGCGTCGGCGTCACCCAGAAGAAGCATTTCACGGTCTGGTCGGACTTGTTGAAGATGCCGTGCGGAATCCCCATCGGCAGCCGCACCAGATCGCCGGCGGTTCCGGCGTAATCGCGGCCTTCGAGGACGAAATCGAGCCGTCCGTCGAGCATGTAGATGAACTCATCCTGGGTCGGATGAATATGCGGCGGAACGAATGTGCCGGGCGGAAACGTGGCGTGCCACGAGAAAGAGTTTTCGTTGACCTGCTTCGGCACGTAGGTTTGGCCGAGAATGTTCCAGACAATCCCGTCTATGCCCGTCCCGGCCTTGGTAATGCCCGGCGTCATTGAAGTCATCGCACCTTCACTCCCCTTCCACGCGTGGGTCGCGGATATACAAGCACGCGCACGCCCACCCGCCAACGTATCGGCGCGCCCGATCGGTCAACAGCGTAAATTTGCCTCAGCGGCGGTCATTATTATTAAGACAATGCGGCTTCACAAGCCCGGTCATTTACACTTAAAGTATCTGCCAACACCGCTGAATATGCGGGGCCCCGCGTCATTTAAGCCGAATGTTGCCGGAGCTTATTCAGGAGACTTGAGATGACCAAGGTTAAGTCGCTCGTTGCGTTTGCGGCTGCGTTCGGACTTTGCACGTTCGCCGCGCATGCCCAGAAACATCTCAAGGTCGGCGTCATCGCCACCCTGTCGGGCCCGCCCGCGGTGCTCGGCCAGCAGTTGCGCAACGGCTTCGCGCTCGCGGTCAAGGAGCTGGGCGGCAAGCTCGGCGGCCGCGACACGGAAATCGTCGTCGCCGACGACGAGCTCAAGCCCGACGTGGCCGTGAGCAAGGTCAAGGCGCTGATCGACCACGACAAGGTCGATTTTGTGGTCGGGCCGATTTTCTCCAACATTCTCGGCGCGATCGAGAAACCGGTCACCGAAGCGAACGTCATTCTCATCAGCCCCAATGCCGGAACTTCGACCTTTGCCGGCAAGGAGTGCAATCCGAACTTCTTCGTCACGTCCTATCAGAACGACCAGATCCACGAAGTGTTGGGCCAGTACGCGCAGGATTCGGGGTTGAAAAAAGTCATCGTCATCGTGCCGAACTATCAGGCCGGCAAGGACGCCGCCGCCGGCTTCAAGCACAAATTCACGGGCGAGATCCTTGACGAAATCTACGTGCCGCTCGGCCAGCTCGATTACTCGGCCGAACTCACGCGGATGGCGGCCGCCAAGCCCGACGCGATCTTCGCCTTCCTGCCCGGCGGCATGGGGGTGAACTTCGTCAAGCAATTCCGCCAGGCCGGCCTCGCCGACACGATCACCTTCCTGTCCGCGTTTACCGTCGATGAATCGACGCTTCCCGCGCAGAAGGAAGCAGCCCTCGGCATGCTCGCCGGCTCCAATTGGGCGCCGAACCTCGACAATCCGCAGAACAAGGCATTCGTCGACGCTTATCTGAAAGAGTACAACGCGGTGCCCGCGACCTACGCTTTCCAGGCTTATGACGCCGCGATGCTGATCGACAGCGCGGTGAAGGCGGTCAAGGGCGATCTCAGCAACAAAGACGCGCTGCGCGCGGCATTGAAGAAAGCCGACTTCAAGTCGCTGCGCGGCAGCTTCAAGTTCAACAACAACCACTATCCGATCCAGGACTTCTACCTGGTGAAGGTCGCGCAACGGCCGGACGGCAAGTTCGAGACCGAAATCGAAAAGAAAGTGTTCTCGAACTACGGTGACTCGTTCGCGAAGGACTGCCCGATGAAGTAGACTTCAGCCGCGTCGCCAGCTACCGCCTGCGCGCGGCGTGGATCGTCTGCTCAGCGAATGTTGGTCTTCAGAATGCGCCTTCCACCGCCCTGCGGGCGGTCCCCCTCCCCCGCTCCGCCGCGCTGCGCGGGGGAGGAGTAAGAATGTCAGGCACGCTCTTCCTTGTCCAAATCCTCAACGGATTGCAGCTTGGCGTGCTTCTATTCCTGATCGCGGCCGGCCTCACGCTGGTGTTCGGCGTGATGGATTTCATCAATCTCGCCCACGGCGTCCAATACATGTTGGGCGCCTATCTGGCCGTGGCGTTCTACAGCATCGTCGGTAACTTTCTGGCCGCTTTGGTGCTGGCGCTGCTCGCCGCGCTCGCGTTCGGACTGCTGCTCGAATTCCTCGTCTTCCGCCACCTGTATGAGCGCGACCACCTCGACCAGGTCATCGCCACATTTGGCATTATTCTGTTCCTCAATCACGCCGTGCGGGTGATCTGGGGCGCCGCGCCGTTGACGCTCCCGGTGCCCGATTTTTTCACCGGCTCGATCGTCATCGGCAATGGGCTACTTTATCCGGTCTGGCGCGTTGTCATCATCGCTTCCGGCCTCGCGGTCGCCGCCGGGCTTTACCTCTTGGTGTCGTTTACCCGGCTCGGCATGCTGGTGCGGGCGGGAGCCACCAATGCCCGGATGGTCTCGGCGCTCGGCGTCAACATCAAGCGCCTGTTCATGATCGTTTTCGGCTTCGGCACCATGCTGGCGGGTTTCGCCGGCATCATGATCGCGCCGATCATCTCAGTCGACCCCGGCATGGGGACCAACATCATCATCCTTGCTTTTGTCGTGATCGTGATCGGCGGCATCGGTTCGGTCCGCGGCGCTTTCCTCGCGGCGCTGCTGATCGGGCTGGTCGATACGCTCGGCCGCTCGTTCTCGGTCGATATTCTCCGTCTGGTCATGGGGCCCTCGCCCGCGCGCATGGCGGGCCCGGCGATTGCCTCGATGCTGATCTACGTGCTGATGGCCGTCGTGCTTTACGTGCGGCCGACCGGGCTGTTCCCGGCGCGAGGTCGCTGAAATGACCGGCGCCACACTCGTTGCCGGCAATGGAGCGCGCGCATTTCGCGCCAAGCGCGACATCGTGCTGCCGACGGTGATTTTTCTTGTTTTCGCGCTGCTGCCGGTATTCACCGCGCTGACCGCGGAGCAATACCTGCTGGACTCCGCGACCCGCATCATGGTTTTCGCCGTCGCCGCCGTCGCGCTCGATCTACTGGTCGGCTATTGCGGCCTTATATCGTTCGGCCACGCGGCATTCATCGGCCTTGGCGCCTATGCCGTCGGAATTCTGTCCGCCGAAGGCGTTGGTGACGCGCTTGTCGCGCTGCCGGTCGCCGTTGCGGTCTCGATGCTGTTCGCCTGGATCACCGGCATCGTCTGCCTGCGCACCAAGGGCGTGTATTTCATCATGATCACGCTGGCGTTCGGGCAGATGGTGTATTTCGTCGCCACCTCGCTGGCGCCTTACGGCGGCGACAACGGCCTCACTATCGCGGCGCGCAACACTATCGCTGGATTGGCCCTGCTCAAGAGCGACCGCTCATTTTATTACTTCACGCTCCTTTGCCTCTTGGCGACGTATCTGTTGTGTCGCGCGCTGATCGTCTCGCGCTTCGGGCGGGTGCTGCGTGGCGCCCGGGAAAACGCAACCCGGATGGCGACGATCGGATTCACCGTCCGGCGCTTCCAGCTCGTCGCCTATGTGATCGCCGGCGGGCTGGGCGGTGTCTCCGGTTTCCTGCTCGGCAATTCGACGGAGTTCGTCAGTCCCGAATACATGTCCTGGCAGCGATCCGGCGAACTGATCGTCATGGTGATCCTCGGCGGCGTCGGCACGCTCGACGGCGCCATCATCGGCAGCGCCGTATATCTTTTTGCCGAGGAATGGCTGTCGCGCACGTTTGAGGCTTGGCAGGCGATCTTCGGGCCGCTGCTGGTGCTGGTGGTTCTGTTCGCGCGCGGCGGATTGATCGGGCTTACCGCCCAACTTCGGAGACGCTTCGGTCATGCCTGAACCGGTGCTTCGCCTTGAAGGACTGCGTAAGAACTTCGGCAGCCTGGTGGTGACCGATGACGTGACGCTCGACGTCGTGCCCGGCGAGATGCACGCCATAATCGGTCCGAACGGCGCGGGGAAGACCACGCTGATCAACCAGATATCCGGGCTGATCCCGCCGGACGAAGGCCGCATCCTGTTTGCCGGCGCCGACGTGACCGGGCTGCCGCCCGAGGCGCGCGCCTTGCGCGGGCTCGCGCGCAGCTTCCAGATCACGTCGATCCTGCCGGGATTTTCGGTGCTGGAGAATGTCGCGCTCGCCGTGCAGGCGCGCGCCGGCTCAAGTCTGCGGTTCGTCGGACGCGCCGCCGACGAGGCGGCGCTGAATCTGCCGGCGATGGCCGCGCTCGAACAGACCGGCATCGCCGATCGGGCGCGCGTGCCCGCCGGTGAACTTTCGCACGGCGAGAAACGCGCGCTCGAGCTTGCCATTGCGCTCGCCATGCAACCGACTTTGCTGCTGCTCGATGAACCGATGGCCGGGATCGGACGCGAGGAGACCGAGCGTCAGGTGGAGCTGTTGCTGCGGCTCAAAGGCGAGATGACGATGGTCCTAGTCGAGCACGACATGGCGGCGGTGTTTGCGCTGGCCGATCGCATTTCCGTGCTGATTCGCGGCCGCGTGCTCGTTACCGGCCTGCCCGAAGCCGTGCGCGCCGATCCGCAGGTCGTGACCGCATATCTCGGCGAACAGATGGAGTGAGGAGCCTGTGCTGAAGGTCGAAGCCCTCAAGGCCGCTTACGGCGCCGCCCAGGTGCTGTTCGATATCAGCTTCACCGTCGGCGAGGGTGAGATGGTCACGCTCCTCGGCCGCAACGGCGTGGGCAAGACCACGACAATCTCGACCGTCATGGGCTTGATGCCCGCAGCCGGCGGGCGGATTACGTTCGACGGCGTGCAACTCGACGGCTGGCCGTCTTACCGCATCGCCCAGGCCGGGCTCGGTCTGGTGCCCGAAGGCCGTCAGATTTTTCCGACGCTGAGCGTCGAGGAGAACCTGATCGCGACCGCGGCCGCACGCTTTCGCCCGCCGCGCTGGCGGCTCAAGGACGTCTACGAGATGTTCCCAAGCCTAGCCGAACGCCGCCGCAACATGGGCAACCAGATTTCCGGCGGCGAGCAGCAGATGCTGGCGATCGGACGCGGGCTGATGACCAATCCGAAGCTCCTTATCCTCGACGAGGCGACGGAAGGGCTGGCGCCGCTCATTCGCAGTGAAATCTGGGCGAGCCTCAAGCGGCTGAAGGCCGAGGGCCAGGCCATCCTGCTTGTCGACAAGCATGTCGATGCGCTCATTAAGCTCGCCGACCGCCACGTGGTGATCGAGAAAGGCAGCGTAGTCTGGTCCGGCTCCTCGGCAGAGCTGGCGAACGATCCGACCGTGCGGCAACGTTATTTGCAGGTGTAAACGGGACGTCCGCACAAGGGGCCGGTTACGGCGCCAAAAGACCGAGCGAGTCGAGATAGCTGTCGTTGATGCGGCCGTTTTCAAACCTGACTGCTTCCAGATAAGCGTTGAGGATAGCCAGCGCCTGCTCGCGAGACGGCAACGAGCCTGGCTCGAGCGCTCCGACGTCGGAGCTTGCGGCATTGGCAATTAGATCCCATCCCGCCGGCTTTTGGATCGAGACCACGGTGGTATCCGAGTCGAGACTCTTGTAGGGCCAGAAGCACCAGCCGATGCCGAACTGCTCGTGAAGCCGGCGGAACCGCTCGTTCCAGATGTCGGTCATTTCGCCGGTCTCGCCGATCAGCAAAGGCACGTTCCAGCGATTGCTGAAATTCAGATAGCTCTGGAGCGAGTCGCGCGTCGGCTTGGCCCAAAACTTGTGATAGGTGTACACGGCGTTGGCATCGAAAGGCCGGCCGAACACGGCAAAGCTTGTGCTCCATTGCGCGCCGGCGAGCAGCACCACATGCTTCGAATCCACGCTGCGAATGGCGGCAACGATTTCGCGGTAAAGCGGCTCCAGCCTTGGATTGAGATAATCCTCATCGCTATAGGGCGAGATCGGCTCGTTCAACAGGTCATAGCCGAGAATAACCGGCTCGTCGCGATAGTGCTCGGCGAGCTCGCGCCATAACGCGACGGTGAGGCGCCGATAGCGTGGCACGTAGAACGTAAGCGGGAAGCCGGTGCCATCGTCGTGGTTCACGCCGGTCTGGCCGCCCGGCGCGGCGTGCAGATCGATGATCACGCGCAGGTCGAATTCCCGGCACCACTCGACAAGCCGGTCGAGAAGATACCAGCCCTGCCCTTCGAAACGGTCCGCGCCGCGTTCGCCGGGCTCGACGAACAGCCGCCAATGAAGCGGTACGCGCACGGTATTGAACCCGGCCGCTTTGATGAAACGGATATCCTCTCTGGCGATGTATCCGTCGCGGAACTCGGTCCAGAAGCGCGACGCATCTTCCGGTCCGATCAGAGCCTCGATGACGCCGGCGATCTCCTTCGGCGCGCGGGCTTGCATGAACTTGAACATATAGCCTTCGGGAACCAGCCAATTGCCGAGATTGATCCCCTTGACGGCGAAACCGTTTCCGGCGGCGTCAACGAGGTGCGTCCCCTCGGCATGAATGAAGTCGAGCGGCGCAGCCGCGCCGGGCCGATTGCCGGCGATCAGAAACACGAAAAGCACAAGGGCGCCGATCCGGCGGAAACGACGGCAATCGCCTGCACCGACGCTCATCAAACGAGTCCTTCAGGCTCGGCTCGATGCCGATCTCGATCGCGCAAGCGGCAACGCCGCCACTCGCCCGGCGGCTTGCTTCTGACTAGGATTCCCACCATCAATTGCAGACTACTAAAGCGAACAACCATCGCCAATGAAAATCCGTAAATGAGACCCGCTCAGCCACCGCAATAGCAAGGTTGGATAGTCGATGTCCGGCATGCCTTTTTTTCAGGCGCTCGTTCTTCTTGCGTCGGTCATCGTTATCGTCGTGGCAACGCAGTGGCGTCACGTGCATCCGTTTCTCGCGATCGTCGTCATTGCCATGGCCTTCGGCCTGGCCGTCGGATTCTCCGTTGCCTTTGTCGGCAAGACCTTCGGCGCCGGGTTTTCCCAGACGGTCTATTCGCCGGGACTGCTGATCGTCGCCGCCGGCTTTGTCGCCGGCCTTGCCGAAAGCACGACGGCTTCCTCGTGGCTGACGGCGAAGATCGACCGTTGGCGAGGGCTGGGACCTACGAGGTTGGCTACGCTCTTGGGTCTGATCGCCGGCATCGGCGCTTGGCCGGCCAGCGCTTTCGCCATTCTCACACCTCTCCTTCGCGCCCTTGGCGCCCACACTCCGCCCAAACGCGAGGCCACGACGATCGCGCCGGCGCTTGCGATTTCGGCAAGCCACGGCCTCCTGTTGGTTTCGCCGGTGCCGATCGCGGCCGCCGCCATACTCGATGCCCCATGGGGCCGCGTCGCCATATTCGGTTTGCCGCTGGCGATTTTACTGGTTGCTTGCGGCGCGGTCTGGGCCCGCTGGCTGTCAGCCCCAAGAGCCGCAGTTGAGCGCTCGACGCAGGAGCGGCCTCCGATCCAGCAGCAGCGCGGCGGCTGGCCCGCAACCGTGCTCCTTCTCGCGACGTCGATTCCGCTCCTGATGCTGATTTTTCAATCGCTCGGCGACATTCCCAGCGAGCCGCTCGGCGGCGGAACGGCGCGGGAGATGGTGCTTGGAGTCGGTCGCCCGCTGGTTCTCTTTTTGGCCGGACTCGGCATTATGGCCCTCGGTCTCGGGCGGCTCGGCGTAAAGCTTCTCGCCGACTCCACCTGGACCGGACGCGTCATCGGTAACGTTGCGGGTGTCCTGTTGATCGTAGGCGCGGCGGGTGGCCTGCAGCGGCTCTGCCAGGAGACCGGCATGGCGGAGCTGCTCGGCGAACGTCTCCTTGATTGGCACGTGGCCGGACCCGGCGGCTTGCTGATTCCGTTCCTGATCGCGGCAGTGATCAAAACCTTGCAGGGTTCTTCCCTCGTCGCGGCCATTACCGCCGCGGGTATGGTGCAGCCGTTTTTGCTGCCGCTCGGAATCGGCGACGAGAGCGGAAAGGCGCTCGCCACGCTCGCTGTCGGCGCCGGTGCAATGACCGTCTCCCATGTCAACGACGAATATTTTTGGCTGGTGACATGGAGCGGCGGGCTTTCGCCCCTGCGCGGGCTCGCTCTCGTCAGCGCCGGAACGTTGCTGCAAGGCCTTATCGCGGCAGCGGCACTGCTTCTATTGTCAGTTTTGGTTTTCGGCTTCTGAAAAAGCCGTGCGGGTTTGCCGCCCGGAACTCTTCGCTTAGCGAGGACGCGGCGGAGGGTTTGGTGCGCCGGCCAAAGAACCGGCATCGAGCGGCTTCTTCAGGAGGCTCGAACGCAGCGTATCGCCGCGCGTGGCAGGCTGCAGCGGCGGAGCCTGCGCGGGCGACGCGGTCGCAGCCCCCTCCAGCGGAGCCGTCGCGTCGTCCGCTTCGCTCATGCGGTAGCTCATCGTCGCGCTCCGCCAGCGGGCGATGACGGCGGCGATCAGATCGCGGCTGATGGAGCTGGAAGGATCTGCGCGCGTAATGCCGGACGCCTCACTGTCGGGGCGCTGCGCCGCCGGCACTTCCTGAAAGCGCATGCAGGTCGGCAATGCAACGCCAGTGCCGAACGTGAAAACTTCGCGGGTACCCAGCGAAGGAATGAATGAGAGAAGATTCGCCGCCGCATCGGAGACTGCCGAGCGGATCAAGGCTTGATCGTGCTCGTTGGAGAGCCGCATCACGAAAAGCGTCGAACATTGAGAAAGGATGGTGGAATCGATTTCCGCCGGACGCTGGGTGATCAGCCCGAGATACACGCCATATTTGCGGCCCTCCTTGGCGATGCGCGCGACCGCGCGGCGCGTGGGGCCGAAGCCGATATTGCGGTCGGCAGACGCATAGCGATGCGCCTCTTCGCAGACGAACAACAACGGCGCCGCCCCGTCGCTCCACAGGCCGAAGTCAAACGCCATGCGGCAGACCACCGATACTACCGCGTCCACCACTTCGGCGGCGAAGCCGGCAAGCCCCATGATGGTCATGGGCTTGCCTTGAGGCGGCAGGCGGAAAAGATCGCCGAGAATCTCGATCATCGTGTCGCCGCCGACATTCGCATTCTCGAACGTGAAGGCGTAACGCGGATGGTTGCGGAAGGTCTGAATCCTGGAGATCAGTTTGTGATAGAGCACACGGGTCGAGCGGTTTTCGAGCTTTCCCATGCGCTCATCGAGCAGCGCGATGAGATCCTCGATCCGATAGGGCACGGGCGTGTCGGCGGTGTAACCTGAGTCGCGAGCGTCGCGCTTCTTGGCGATCTGGCGGTCGCCACCTGCGCGCAACTGTACATAGGCCGCCTTTGCCAGCGGAATAACCTCGGAAAGAATTTGAGCTTCCTCCGCGACCTCCGGTTGGCCACCGAAGAAGACATCGACGATCTCCTCGAAATTGAACAACCAGAACGGAAGACGCAAATTTTGCGGCGTGAGCACATGCGCCTTTGAGCCGAAGCACCGGCCATATTCATTGTGCGGATCGATCATGAAAATCCGCAAGTTCGGCCGGGTGGCCAGAATCTTCTGCAAGAGGATGGCGACGCCGGTCGACTTGCCGACACCGGTCGCGCCGAGAATGGCGAAATGCCGGCTCACCAGACGGTCGATGTCGATATGCACGCGTATATTCGGATTTTGCTGCAGGTCGCCGATATAGGCGCGATCGGCGTCGGCGGTGCCGTAGATCAGGCGCAGCATATTCTCGGTGAGCATCAGCGCGACGTCGCCGATGCTGGGATATTCCGTGAAGCCGCGCTGGAAGCGCAACGCACCGCCGGCATCGTTGGTGTTAAATTCGCCGATCAGATCGAGGCGCGCCATTCTGCGGGATGTGGCGCCGCTGGGCGCCGCGGCGGACTGTTCTTCGCTGATCTCGGTGATGAGGCCGATGACGACAGCCTTCCCCGTCTTCAAGCCGATGAATTTTCCGACGGTCGGACCGTCGTCCGGCTGGCGCGGAACGAGATCGACGGTTGCCTGCGAGCCGGTAACGCTGACCACACGGCCGATCGATTCAGGACGCGCGCGCGCCGCGCCTGGGTCGGAAACGATTGATTTTTCCATGACGCCGCAAGCTAGAGCATATCTCGGCTGAGTTGAATCGGGGGATTCCCGAGGGTCTTTGGATGAGCGAGTCTGGCGGTATCGATTCGATTTTTGGAGGGCGATCGATGCCGAAACCATGTTCTTTGGACTTGCGCGAGCGTGTGCTT
>JARLIY010000014.1 GCA_031291475.1 Xanthobacteraceae bacterium | reverse complement strand
CGCGCTAATAGGCCAAGCGGCGCCGTGAAGTCTACGCCGGATGAAAAAGGCTTGGGATCTGCGGGCGCCGCGCGCCACGCGCTCGATCTCGGCGCGCACCAGCCGCTCGACCAGGATCGGCAGATTGTCGTCGAGCCAGGCCTTGAGCATGGGCCGCAGCATCTCGCGCACCATTTCGCTCATCACGTCGTTCGACTGCAGGAATCGGCTGGCGATCAGCGTGTTGAAAGCATGCGAAACCATCGCATCCGTCGCCGGCGAAACGAGGGCCTCCTCCGCGGTCGTCGGGGCCGGCTGCTGCGGCCGGGGACTGGACACGATCCGCCGCGCAGGCTCACGCCGCTCGGGCGGCGGCTCCTGCACCAGACGCGGCGCGGCCGGCTCACGCGCAAAGGCCGCCCTGTCGGTCGCCGGAGCGCGCGGCGGCAGCGGCCGGAAATCCCGTCCGGGGATGAAGTCGAAACCACCGCGCGGCGGCGCGGTGACAGACTCCGGCTGCGGCGCCGGCCGGCTCGGCCGCGGCGGGACGGCCGCCGGGACATCCGTCCAGCCGTCGATTTCGGCTTCGTCGCGCTCCGGGGGCGGCGGCGCAACCGGCTCGGTGGCCACAGGCGGTTCCACGGCCACGGCCGGCACAGCCGCAGGGGCCGGCGCAGCCTGTTCCGGCGCGGGACGCGGCGGCAAAGCTTGGTCGTCGGCGATGATGCGCCGAATCGAAGCGAGAATTTCTTCCATAGATGGCTCGTAGGCCTTCCGCTCGGCGGTGATCTTGTCCTGCGAAAGGGCGTTGGGCGCGTTCATTTGGGTGACGCTCTCTGCTCCGGGTGGGGCAAGCCCCGACGCCAATCGCCGAATGCCGCGCGGTCGGGCTGCGCCCCAAATCAGATTCGGTTCAATTAGACCGCAAGTCGCTGATTTTCGATAGGGGTTATTTGAGCAGCGCCGCATATTCCGCGGCACGGGCACACAGAATTCAGCGCCCGTCCGGCGTCCGCAAGCCGATCCACTTGTCCTTCACCTGATTGAAGTGAACGGTCGGATCGTAGCGGACGACATCAAGCCCAAGCGTATCGGCCGACAATTCGCCGACTGCGGCCAAGGTCGCGTAGGAGGCAACGACCCGGTCACGTTGCGCCGAGACGAGGCTCACCCGCGCATTCAGCAAGGTCTGCTGAGCGTTGAGCACATCGAGCGTGGTGCGCTGCCCGACACGCGCTTCCTCGCGCACGCCCTCAAGCGCGATCTCGGCCGCTTTGACCGCTGCTTGATCGGAGACGATCACCGCCTTCGCCGAATCGAGCAGTCCCCAATTGGAGACGACCGAAGAGCGCACCTGCGTGCGTTGCAGATCGGCTTGCAGCTCCGCCTGCGACAGCAATTCCTTCGCCTGGCGGACGCGGGCGTCGACCTCGCCGCCGGTATAGATCGGCACCGAAACCTCACCGAGGATGGTGCCGTTGAACAGCCTGAAACCCGTCTCGCCCGTGTAATTGTAATTCTGTGTGACCTGGCCAGCGATCGACACCGTCGGCATCAACTCACCCTCAACGAGCTTCACCTGCAACTCGGCGCTATCGACTTGATGCAAGGCCGCCTGCACTTCCGGATGCTGGGCGATAGCGACGTTGATCGCCTGCCCTAACGTAGGCGGCAGCAGGATTTCGACCGAGCGCGCCGGATCGAGATGAGTCGGATCGACGCCAATCACCTGATGATAATTGGCGATGCTCGTTTGAAGGTTGGCCTGCGCGGTGAAATAATCCGAGCGCGCCGAGGCAAGGCTCGAAGCCGCCTGCGCGACGTCGGTGCGCGTCACCTCGCCGACATTGAAGCGATCGCGCGTCTGGCGCAGCTGCTCTTCCAGAACGATGATGTTGTTCTTGCGCAGATCGAGAATGGCCGTATCGCGTAGCACGTCCATATAGGCGGTCGCGCCATTCTGCAGCACGGTCTGTTCCGTATTGCGCAGCGTTTCCCGCGACCCGAGCACGTTACTTTCGGCCTGGCGCACGCCATTAAAGTTGCGATTGCCATTAAAGATTGTCTCGGTCGCCGTAATGCCGAGGTTGCCGGTGTCGGTCGAGGCTTGGTACCGGAACCCGCCGGCGACACCGAGCACCGAGCCAGGCTCTCGTAAGCTGAGGTTGCTGTAGCCATACTGCCCCGTCGCCGTGACGGTCGGCCGGTAGGCCGAGGTGGCACGCGGAATATTCTCGTCCTGCGCGCGCACGCCGGCGCGCTCCTGATTGAGATCAGGATTGGTGCCATAGGCACGCACCAGAGCTCCCGACATCGTCTCGGCGCGCGCGCTGACGGTTGCGACAGAGGCAAGCGCAAACGCAGGCAGCAGCGCGGCCGCGCGAAAGACAAGGCTGCGCGCTTGATGATTCAAGACAGGCCTGCCGGTCCGACACCCGCTGTTGTTCAAACCTGGAAACTCCACATTGCACTGGCGCAAAAGCGCCACGCCAATCTCACGACCGGCGTTAGATTGCGCAACGACTCCAAAGTCCGAGCCCGCAACATACTGGTATTAAGCCGCTCCCCAGCCCAGCGCCAAGCCTGCGACGGCAGAAAGTGGCCGGGTGCCGCAAAAATGCGACACATGTCGGTACGGTTAGTGAAAGCAGGTCGCCGCCCGTCAAAAGACGAAGGCTGGCTCCTTGCGGAACTCGGGAAGAAGCGGGGCCGAAGCGTCGAACAGGGTCCGCGTGCTGATCTCGCCGGAATTCTTCTCGAATGCGACCGCGCGGCACGTGAGCCTATCCACAGAATTCGCAACTCGCGAAAGTGTGAGGAGGCGGGCGCCATCGCGCAATTGCGCGAACAATTGGCCGAGGTGGTCTTCGACCGCGCCATTGACGAGGATAACGTCGAAAGGCGCGGCGGAAGCGACGCCTTCGTGCAACGGGCCGCCGACCACCGGGATCGCGCCCAAGCCGGCCGCGGCGAGATTCGCTTTGGTGGCGGCTTGCAGGTCCGGATCGGATTCAAGCGCGGTAATGCTCTGCGCCAGCCCCGCCAGGATCGCCGTCGAATAGCCCGTGCCGGGCGCGACGTCGAGAACACGGTCGGTTGGCTTGATTTCGGCCGCCTGGATGAGCCGGGCGAGAACCAAAGGCGGCAGCAGCCGGCGCTCGGGCCCACCGAGCTTGGCGTCAACGATTTTCAGCGCCGTGTCCGAATAGGCCAGGTCGCGGACCGCCGCCGGAACGAATTTTTCGCGCGGGACGGCGAGAAACTGGGCGATGACCGCATGGTCGGTGACGCCGAAAGTCCGAATCTGGCATTCCACCATGGTTAGACGCAAGGCCGCGAAAGTCGCCTCTGACTCGTCCGCTTGAAGTGCCATCTGTCGCAATCCCGAGCTTCGCTGCCGCGCAGCATCGGCGCGGCTTATAGGACCGCCCGCGCGCCCTGTCCATGCTTCAAGGCGCCAGCGCGGCGAGGTGCCAGACGGGGCGTTGCAAAGCCAGGGCCAAGATGCCACACGTTGCCAATTCCGTCAGCGCCGTCACGCCACCGGCGACAAAATTATTGTGGGGGACGAATGTCCGACGTTGAGCCGACCGAGCACTTTGAGCAAGCCGAACATGCCGAGCATGCCGCCCATTCAGGCGATCCGTTTTTGGCGCTCGTTGCCGTCACGATCGCGATTTTGGCGGTGGTTGCCGCTTTCATCGGCAGCCTCGAAACTATAGAGACGGCCGCCACCATCGACGCAAAGAGCCAGGCCACGT
>JARLIY010000102.1 GCA_031291475.1 Xanthobacteraceae bacterium | reverse complement strand
GGCCTGTGGGGCGCGTTCAAAACGCGCGACACGATGATCGCCAACCGGCAGGCCGAGCTGAAAAGCGTAGTGAGCGTGGCCTACAGCGTGCTGGATCGCTATAACGGCCTCGTCGCGGCCGGCACGATGCCACTCGCCGACGCGCAACGCACGGCGATGGCCGACCTGCGCGCCATGCGCTACGACGGCGCTGGCGGCTACCTCGTGATCGAGGACGCGCATGCAAAAGTGCTGATGCACGGCGTGCGGACCGATCTCGAAGGCAAGGACATGAGCGGCTTCACGGACCCGAAAGGCCGCCACGTGTTCAAGGACGGCTCGGATCTCGCCGAGCGCGACGGCGAAGGCTTCATCCACCTGCAGTTCCTGAAGCCGGGCTCCGATCAGATGGCGCCGAAGATCAACTACGTGCGGCTCTACAAGCCGTGGGACTGGACGATCGTCACGGGTGTGTTCACCGACGATATCGACGCCGCGTTTTACACCACCCTCGTGCAGTACCTCGGCGCCGCGCTGATTCTGTGTCTGGTGGTGGGGCTCGTGATCGGCGTGATCCTGCGCAGCATCTTGCGGCAACTCGGCGGCGAACCGGCTTACGCGGCGCAGATCGCTTCACGTATCGCCGATGGCGACCTCGATGTGGTCGTCGAGACGAAAGCCGGCGACACCGTCAGCCTGCTCGCCGCGATGCAGCGCATGCAGCATCGACTGGCGCAAGCGATCACGCAGATTCGCAGCGGCGCAACCCTGATTTCGACGGTCTCCAACGAGATCGCCGCCGGCAACGCCGACCTGTCGCGCCGCACGGAACAACAGGCGACCGCGCTCGGCGAAACCGCTTCCAGCATGGAGCAGATCACCGCGACCGTGAAGCAGAACGCCGACAACGCCAAGCAGGCCAGTCAACTGGCGCACAACGCCTCGGAGACGGCGGCGCGCGGCGGTGAAGTGGTCGGCCAGGTGGTCGAGACAATGCGCGGCATCTCGCAGTCATCGCACCGGATCGGCGACATCATCGGGGTGATCGAAGGAATCGCCTTTCAGACCAACATTCTTGCCTTGAACGCGGCCGTTGAAGCGGCGCGCGCCGGTGAGGAAGGGCGCGGCTTCGCGGTGGTGGCGGGCGAAGTGCGAAGCCTCGCGCAGCGCAGCGCGGCGGCGGCCAAGGAGATCAAGACG
>JARLIY010000101.1 GCA_031291475.1 Xanthobacteraceae bacterium | reverse complement strand
GAGGGCGGCGGCGATCCCGTGCTGTTCCAGCATCTGTTCTGGTTCTTCGGTCATCCCGAAGTCTACATCCTGATCCTGCCGGCGTTCGGCATGGTCAGCCAGATCGTCTCGACCTTCTCGAAGAAGCCGGTGTTCGGTTATCTCGGCATGGCCTATGCGATGGTGGCGATCGGCGGCATCGGTTTCGTGGTGTGGGCCCACCACATGTACACGGTCGGCATGTCCAGCGCGACGCAGGCCTATTTCGTCGCCGCCACCATGGTGATCGCGGTGCCGACCGGGGTGAAGATCTTCTCCTGGATCGCCACGATGTGGGGCGGCTCGATCGAGTTCAAGACGCCGATGCTGTGGGCCATCGGCTTCATCTTCCTGTTCACCATCGGCGGCGTTACCGGCGTGGTGCTCGCTAATGCCGGCGTCGACCGCGTGTTGCAGGACACCTATTACGTCGTCGCCCACTTCCATTACGTGCTTTCGCTCGGCGCCGTGTTCGCCATCTTCGCCGGCTGGTACTACTGGTTCCCGAAGATGACCGGTTACATGTATTCCGAGTTCGTCGGCAAGCTGCACTTCTGGCTCACCTTCATCGGCGTCAACCTGGTGTTTTTCCCGCAACATTTCCTCGGCCTGGCCGGCATGCCGCGCCGCATCGCCGACTATCCGGATGCGTTCTCCGACTGGAACTTCATCTCCTCGATCGGCTCGTATCTGTCCGGCATCGGCACGCTGGTGTTCTTCTTCGGCGTGGCGCAGGCCTTCATGCGCAAGGTGCCGGCGGCCGCCAATCCCTGGGGCGCCGGCGCCACCACGCTGGAATGGACGCTGCCGTCGCCGCCGCCGTTCCATCAATATGACACGCTGCCGCTGATCCGATGAGCGTCACGCTTTCGCCAGTAGAGCCGCGCGTCGAGCCCAGCATTGCCGGCGTCGGCGACTACATCGAGCTGATGAAGCCGCGGGTGATGTCGCTCGTGGTGTTCACCGCTCTGGTCGGCCTGGTGATCGCGCCCGGCCATCTACATCCGGTGATCGCGCTGACGGCGCTGATCTGCATCGCGGTGGGCGCCGGCGCCGCCGGCGCGCTCAACATGTGGTACGACGCCGACATCGATGCGCGCATGGCGCGCACGGCGGCGCGTCCGATCCCCGCCGGACGGCTGCAACCGGGCGAGGCGTTGGCCTTCGGCCTGACGCTCACCGGCTTCTCGGTGGTGACGCTCGGGCTCCTTGTCAACGCCGCCGCCGCCGCTTTGCTCGCGCTGACCATCGCCTTCTACGTGGTCGTCTACACGGTCTGGCTCAAGCGCTCGACGCCGCAGAATATCGTCATCGGCGGCGCGGCAGGCGCGCTGCCGCCGGTCATCGGCTGGGCGGCGGCGACCGGCAGTGTCGCCGTCGAGCCGGCGCTGCTTTTCCTCATCATCTTCTTCTGGACGCCGCCGCACTTTTGGGCGCTGTCACTCTATCGCGCCGAGGATTACGCGCGTGCCGGCGTACCGATGCTGCCGGTGGTCGCGGGCATCGCCGAAACACGCCGTCAAATCCTGCTCTACACGCTGCTGCTCGCGCCGCTCGGCGCCGCACCCTGGTTGCTCGGCTATGCCGGAGCGCTCTACGGCGTAGTGGCTTTGGCGGCCGGCGCGGCCATGATCGTTCTGGCGTGGCGGCTGCGCGCCGAACAGCGCGGTCATGCCGCCGCCAGGCAGATGTTCGGCTTTTCGATCCTTTATTTGTTCCTGTTGTTTGCCATGCTGCTGGTCGACCGCACGGCCGCGGCCCTGTTCGGCCATTTCGCCGCATGACGATGAGCGTAGCCATGAACGAAGAGAAACCCCCACCCTTCCCTCCCCCGCTTGCGGGGGAGGGAAGGGTGGGGGTCAGGCTCACCGAACGGCAGCAGCGCGCCCGCCGTGCCCGCTCGATCGCGATTGCGGTGTCGCTTGGCGTGCTGGTGATCCTGTTCTACATCGTGACTTTGGTGAAGGGTCCTGGCGTGCTGGTCCGCCCGCTGTGAAATCGAGACGTCGATACCGATGAGCACGCCGACACAGAACGTCTCGCCTGCCCCGCGCCGCGATCTGGTCGTCGCGTTTCTCTGCGGCGGGCTCGTCGCGGCGATGGTCGGATTGTCGTTCGCCGCGGTGCCGTTCTATTCCTGGTTCTGCCGCACCACCGGCTATGGCGGTACCACGCAGGTGGCAACCGCGCTGCCCACGCACACCTCCTCGCGCAGCATCACCGTGCGCTTCGATTCCAACGTCGCCGCCGGACTGCCCTGGCGGTTCGAGCCCGAGCGGCGGACCATCGAAGTCAAGCTCGGCGAGGTGGTCACCGTCTACTATAAGGTTACCAACGAAGCCGCCCGCGTCACCGCCGGCCAGGCCGGGTATAATGTCAGCCCGGAGACGACGGGCATCTATTTCGAGAAGATCAACTGCTTCTGTTTCACGCAGCAGACCATGAAGCCCGGCGAGAAGCGCGACATGGCGGTGATTTTTTACGTCGATCCCAAACTCGCCGATGATTCCGAGCAGGATACCGTCAACCTCATTACGCTCTCCTACACCTTCTATCCGGCGCCGGTGCCGGATCAGGCGGCGGCGAGCGCAACGCCGGCGAAGTCCGGCCAACTCTAAAAGCGGCGCGCCTTTCAGTTCCAAGGACGCGCCAAGGTGGAGATGAAGACAATGGCCGATGCCGCACACACCCACGCCAAACCGCACCACGATTACCACCTGGTCAATCCGAGCCCGTGGCCGGCGGTCGGCGCCACCTCGGCATTCATCAGCGCGGTCGGGCTGATCCTGTGGATGCATCACCTCGTGGCTTACGCGCCGATCATCCTCGGCATCGGCAGCATCGGCATCGCCTACACCATGATCGGCTGGTGGCGCGACGTGATCTTCGAAGCCGAAGTCGAGCACGACCACACCCGCGTGGTGCAGATTTCGCACCGCTACGGCATGATCCTGTTCATTGCCTCAGAGGTGATGTTCTTCGTCGCCTGGTTCTGGGCCTATTTCAACACCGCCTTGTTCCCCGACGAGATCAGGGACGTGGCGCGCGCGGCGTTTCTCGGCGGTGTGTGGCCGCCCAAGGACATACACACCTTCGATCCCTGGCACTTGCCGCTGTTGAACACGCTGATCCTGCTCACCTCCGGCACCACCGTGACCTGGGCGCATCACGCGCTGCTCAACAACGACCGCAAGGGGCTGATCTGGGGCCTTGTTTGCACCATCGCGCTCGGGCTGTCGTTCACCTGCGTGCAGGCTTACGAATACGCCCACGCCGCGTTCCATTATTCCGGCAACATCTACGGCGCCACCTTCTTCATGGCGACGGGCTTCCACGGCGCCCATGTCATCATCGGCTCGATCTTTTTGATCGTCTGCCTGTTCCGGGCGATCGCCGGGCAATTCACGCCGACGCAGCATCTCGGCTTCGAGTTCGCCGCCTGGTACTGGCACTTCGTCGACGTGGTGTGGCTGTTCCTGTTCGCTTGCATCTATGTGTGGGGCGCCGGCGTGCCGGTGCCGGAATAAAGTACGGAACCCCACCTTGTGGGGGAGGGTTGGGAGGGGGGGTAGTTAGGAGACCCGCGGCCGTTGCCGAACGTGCGAGTGCTGCACGACCCCCACCCCTAGCCCCTCCCCACAAGGGGGAGGGGAAGATCGTCACCATGACAGATAAACCCACCGAAACGCTTTCGGGCGCCATCATCGCCGGCCTGACCTGCGCGTGTCCGCGCTGCGGGCGGGGCAAGCTGTTCCGGGGATTTTTGACTTTGCGACCGCGCTGCGAGGACTGCGGACTCGATTATGGCTTCGCCGATTCCGGCGACGGCCCCGCGGTCTTCATCATGTTTCTTGCCGGCTTCATCGTCGTCTTCGCCGCGCTCATCACCGAGGTTTTGTACAAGCCGCCCTTCTGGGTGCACGCGGCGCTGTGGCTGCCGCTCATTCTCATCGTCACGCTCGGGCCGCTGCGGCCGATGAAGGGGCTGATGATCGCGCTGCAATACCATCACCGCGCCGCCGAGGGACGCTTCGGCGGGGGCGAGCCTTGAACGCGCCGGCGCCAAAACGCCGCTCCTGGCTCGGCCTCTTGATCCCGGTGGTGCTGACCTTCGCCGCGCTGATCGCGCTCGGCACCTGGCAGATCGAGCGCAAGGCGTGGAAGGAAGACTTGATCGCGGCTCTCACCGAGCGGCTCGCGGCGCCGCCCGTCGCGCTGCCGCCGGCCGCGGCGTGGTCCACGCTCGATCCGGCGCGCGACGAATACCGCCGGGTCACCTTCAGCGCCACCTTCGATCACGGCAAGGAAACGCTGGTTTACGCCGCCGCTTCGTCCTTTCGTCCCGACGTGAGCAGCCCCGGCTATTGGATATTCACCCCGGCGCGGCTTGCCGGCGGCGGGGGCGGCGGCGGTTTCGTCATGGTCAATCGCGGCTTCGTGCCCGAGGCGAACAAAGACGCCGCGACCCGAGCCGCAGGGCAGATCGCCGGGCCGGCCGAGATCACCGGTGTGCTGCGCTGGCCGGAAGCGCGCCATTGGTTTTCGCCTGCCGACGACGCCTTGCATAATCTCTGGTTCACGCGCGACCCTTTCAGCATTGCCGACGTCAAAAGCATCCGCTCGGTGGCGCCGTTTTATGTCGAGCAGGAATCGCCGGTCCCGCCCGGCGGCCTGCCGCAGCCCGGCAAGCTCGTTGTCAAACTGCCCAACAACCACCTGGGATACGCCGTCACCTGGTACGGTTTGGCGCTGGTTTTGGTCGTGGTGTTCGCCGCCTATGTACGTTCGTCGTTCCGGGGGGCGCGTGAAGCGCGCGAGCCCGGAATCCACAGCCACGGATAACGAGGCGACTCGCTCGGCCCCGAAAGCCGAGCCCTTCGCGTTCCTTGTGAAACGCCCTGCTCTTCTATAATTGTTGGCCTTGATCCGGGACGGGCGGCGCTTGGCCTTCCGCAGCGAGAATCCTGGAAAATCAACGAATTAGCTCCGTCATCCGGGCGCGTCCTGGATGGCAGAAAGGCGGCAGTTGCGTCACATCTCGACGAGAGGCGAAGCCCCCATTCTCGGCTTCGCCGAGGTGATGCTCGCGGGGTTGGCCCGCGACGGCGGCCTTTACGTGCCCGAGACCTGGCCCCGGCTCGAGCCGGCGACGATCGCCGGCTTTGCCGGGCGGCCTTATGCCGAAGTCGCCGTCGAGGTGATGCGGCCATTCGTCGGCGACGCCGTCGGCGAGGCCGACCTCGCCCGCATGGTGCGCGAAGCTTACGGCGATTTCCGCCATCCCGCGGTGGCGCCGCTCAACCAGCTCGGCGTCAACACCTTCGCGCTCGAACTTTTCCACGGCCCGACGCTCGCCTTCAAGGATCTGGCGATGCAGCTTCTGGCGCGGCTGATGGATCACGTGCTCGCCGCGCGCGGCGAACGCCGCACCGTCGTGGTCGCCACTTCGGGCGACACCGGCGGCGCCGCCGTCGAGGCGTTCCGCGACCGCCATCAGGTCGACGTCATCGTGCTGTTCCCGCAAGGCCGCATCTCGCAGGTGCAGCGGCGGATGATGACGACGGCCAAGGCCGCCAACATCCACGCCGTCGCCATCGACGGCACCTTCGACGACTGCCAGGCCATCGTGAAAGGCCTGTTCAATCACGGAGCCTTTCGCGACCGGGTGCGGCTTTCCGGCGTCAACTCGATCAACTGGGCGCGCATCGTGGCGCAGGCGGTCTATTACTTCACCGCCGCCGTGGCGCTTGGTGCGCCGCAGCGCAAGATCGCCTTCACCGTGCCGACCGGCAATTTCGGCGACATCTATGCCGGCTATGTGGCACAACGGCTTGGCCTGCCGATCGATCGCCTGATCATCGCCACCAATGTCAACGACATCCTCGTCCGAACGCTCGCGACCGGGGCTTACGAATTGCGCGACGTGGTGCCGACCACCTCGCCGTCGATGGATATCCAGGTCTCGTCGAATTTCGAGCGGCTCGTCTTCGAGGCCTATGACCGCGACGCCGGCGCGGTGCGCGCGCTGATGGGATCGCTCGCGCAATCGCGGCGCTTTGCGCTGTCGGCTCGCGCGCTGGCGCAGATCCGCGCGCTGTTTTCCGCCGGTCGCGCCGACGAGGAGGAAGTCGCCGCGACCATGCGCGCGGTGCGGCGCGAGACCGGCAATTTCGTCGATCCGCACACCGCCGTCGGTATTGCGGTGGCCGAGAAGGAAAAGCGCCGCCCCGCCGTGCCGATGGTGGTTCTGTCGACCGCGCACGCGGCCAAGTTTCCCGAGGCGGTCGAGGCGGCCTGCGGCGTGCGGCCGCCGCTGCCGGAATGGCTTTCCGATCTCAATCAACGCCCGGAGCGCGTCACCGTGCTGCCGGTCGATCAATCAGCGGTCGAGCATTTCGTCCTGGCGACGAGCCGTGCCGCGCAGGAAGGAGCGGCGGCATGAGCGTTGCGGTGACCACCTTGAAATCCGGCATCCATGTCGTGACCGATACGATGCCGCATCTCGAGACGGCTTCGCTCGGCGTGTGGGTCAATTCCGGCGGCCGCGACGAACGCCGCGATGAGCACGGCATCTCGCATTTCCTCGAACACATGGCGTTCAAGGGCACGCGACGGCGGAGCGCCCGGCAGATCGCCGAGGAGATCGAGGCGGTCGGTGGCGACCTCAATGCCGCGACCAGCGCCGAGAGCACGGCCTATTACGCGCGCGTGCTCAAGGCCGACGTTCCGCTGGCGCTCGACGTGCTGGCCGACATCCTGTCCGAGCCGGCTTTCGACCGCGATGAGCTCTTGCGCGAGCAGAACGTCATCGTCCAGGAGATCGGCGCCGTCGCCGACGCGCCCGACGATCTAGTGTTCGAGCATTTGCAGGACATCGCTTTTCCCGAACAGCCGCTCGGCCGCTCGATCCTCGGCACCGCCAAGACCGTGCGCTCGTTCGACGCGGCCAAATTGCGCGATTACCTCGCCCAGCATTATCGCGCGCCGGACATCTTCATCGCCGCCGCCGGCGCCGTCGATCATGCCGCCGTGGTCGCCGAGGTCGAACGGCGCTTTTCAAGCTTCAACGGACCGGCCGGACCGACGCCGGAGCCGGCACGCTTCGGCGGCGGCACCCATGTCGAGAAGCGCGAGCTCGAGCAGGTGCATATCGCGCTGGCGCTGCCCGGCGTCTCGCAACAGGACCCGGCGCTTTACAGCTTGCAGATGTTCACCAATACGGTCGGCGGCGGCATGTCGTCCCGGCTGTTCCAGGAAGCGCGCGAGAAGCGCGGATTGTGCTATTCGATCTATTCCTTCCACGCGCCCTATTCCGACGCCGGCATGTTCGGCCTCTATGCCGGCACCGACGCCGCCGACACCTCCGAGCTGATGCGGCTGATCGTCGACGAGATCGCCAATGCCGCGGAGACGATTTCCGAGGCGGAGATCGCCCGCGCCAAGGCGCAGATGAAGGCCGGCCTGCTCATGGCGCTGGAGAGTTCGGGCGACCGCATCGGGCAATTGGCGCGGCAGATGATCGCCTGGGGCCGGCCGATCCCGCTCGCCGAACTGATCGAGCGGGTCGAGTCGGTCACGGTCGAGAGCGCGCGCGCCGCCGGGCGCGATTTGATCCGCCGCGGCAAGCCGGCGATCGCCGTGATCGGGCTCGGCTCCGGGCTTGAAAGTGCCGCGGCCATTGCCGAGACTCTCACGCGCCGGGCCGCATAACGATCAACGTCGATGGCGTTCTTCCGCACCATCAACTTCTCCGACCCGTTGCCGTCGATCGCCGGCGAGGGCGTCGTCCTGCGCACGCCGCAGGTGACCGATTATTCCGAGTGGGTGGCGCTGCGCGAGGCGAGCCGCGAATTTCTCACGCCCTGGGAGCCGACCTGGCCGGCCGACGATTTGAGCCGTAGCGCCTTCCGCCGCCGGATCAGGCGTTATGCCGAAGATCTGCGGACCGACCAGGGCTACGCCTTCCTCATCATCCGCAGCTCCGACGATGCGCTGGTCGGCGGCTTGACGCTCGCCAATATTCGCCGCGGCGTCGCCCAGGCCGGCAGCCTGGGCTACTGGATGGGGCAGCCCTATGCGCGCCACGGTTACATGACCGCCGCCGTGCGCGCCGTCATTCCATTCGCCTTCGCCACGTTGCGGCTGCACCGCCTGGAAGCGGCCTGCATTCCCACCAACACCGGCTCCATCAGGCTTCTGGAAAATACCGGCTTCGTACGCGAGGGCTATGCGCGGGATTATCTCTGCATCAACGGCATCTGGCAGGACCACCTGCTGTACGGACGGTTGAAGGACGCGAAATCGAACGAATGATCGCGGCGGCAAGCCAGGTCCCGCCATGCATTCACCCCCTTAACCACGCCCGTCAGGCCGCCTTGGGATGGCCATTCTTCTCCTGATATAACAAAGGCATCGCGGATATGCGGGGATGAACGGTCGGGGCATGTCGGGGACTTTTCAACGGGTAACGACGCGGCGCTTTGGCCTGATCGCGGCCGCGCCGCTCCTTGCCCTTCTCGCCGGCTGCGCCGGCGGCAGCGTCTCTGGCGGGTCGGTCGGCCCGAGCGCGGGGGCGCCGGCTGCCGCAACGCCGCCGTCTTCCGGCGCCCTCGGCCAAATCGCCGGCTTCCTTTCCGGCTCGTCGGCCAAGGGACCGCAAACGGCGACGGGCGCACAGCCCGACGTCAATTGCCCGCCGGTCGACGTGCGGCGCGGCGCCTCCACGCTGACCATAGGCCCGACCGGTGACAAGACGGCGATGACGTTGCGCTACCAGGTCGACTTCGCGCGCGAGGCGCGCGAATGCGCCGTAACCGGCGGCAACATGGTGATGAGGGTCGGCGTCGAGGGACGCGTGATCGTCGGGCCCGCCGGCGGTCCCGGTCAGGTCGACGTGCCGTTGCGCATGGCGGTCGTGGAAGAAACGCCGAGCAGCGGCACGCATCCGGTCCTGACCAAGTTCATCCTCATTCCGGTCGTCATCGCCCCCAACCAGGGCAGTGCCACCTTCACCCATATCGAAGAAGGCATAACCTTTCCGCTGCCGACCCCGACCGCGCAGCTCGACGATTATCTCGTGTATATCGGCTTCGATCCGGTGACGGCGGAAGCGCAGGCCAAACCGGCGCCGAAAGGCAAGCCGAAGCCGCAACCGGCCGCCAGCGCGAATTGAGGCTAATAAGGCCGCTCTACCACCCGCGCAGGTCGCTGATCGTGCTCTTGAGCGCGCGCAGATCGGCGATCACGGCGCGGGCGCCGGCGCCGCGAAGGTCGCGCGCGAGCTCGCCCTCGTCGTGGCTTCTTCCGACAAAGCCGATCGGCCGCATGCCCGCGGCTTTCGCCGCGACGACGCCGGCGACCGAATCCTCGACCACGAAGCAATCCGCCGGCGCCACCCGCATGCGCGCGGCCGCGAGCATAAACAGATCGGGCGCCGGTTTGCCGTTTGGCACCTCGCTTGCCGAGAACAGCCGCGGCTCAAAGAAACGCAGCAGGTCGGTGATATTGAGGCTCAAGCGGATGCGGTCCATCGCGGAGGAGGATGCGACCGCCTTCGGCCCGCGGATCCAGGTGAGCGCGTGCGCGGCATGCGGAACGGCGCGCAGCTCCGCGCGCAGGCGGCGCGACGTCTCCGCCGCCACACCCGCCGCAAAATCGGACGGCAGCGCCCGCTTGGTGATCCGCTCGGCGGCGGCGAAAATATCCGCCGGCCGGCGGCCGTGGAAACTGCGCGCTACGGTATCCGCCGTCAACGGCAAGCCGATCCGCGAAAGCGCATCGGCGAACACGGCAGAGGCAATCGGTTCACTGTCGACAAGAACGCCATTGCAATCGAAGATGACCACAGGCCCCTCCGATGCTCCGGCCCGATGCCTTGGCCGGCGCCCCTGCGATTTCACGGATCGGCTTTCCGCGAATCACCTGGATGAAAGAGATACAATTCGGCGGCGGTAGTCAAAGACCGCCGCCGACCCCACCCCCGCCATTAACAGCAGACTCTAGTTGAATTTCTTCCTGACGTCCTCGATGCCCTTGGCGAGGAGGTCCTCGGCGACCTTGCCCTTGGCGGCGGCAGCGAGGATCTTTTCCGCCGCCGCGACCGCGGTGTCGGCGGCGGCGGCGCGCACGTCGGCGAGCGCCTGCGCTTCGGCTTGGGCGATCTTGGTCTCCGCCATCTTGGTCCGGCGCACGACGAAGTCTTCCATGCGCGCCTTGGCCTCGGCGGCCATGCGCTCGGCTTCGGCGGTGGCGCCGGCGATGATCGAGGCGGCCTCGTTCTCGGCCTCACGCCCCTTGCGCTCGTATTCGGCGAGCACCGCCTGTGCCTCCTCGCGCAGCCGCACCGCCTCGTCGAGCTCGGCCTTGATGCGCGCTTGGCGCGCGTCGATGCCGCCGATCACCCGGCGATGCGCGCCCAGATAGACGAGCAGCCCGAGGAAGAGGACGAAGGCGATGGCGACCCAGGCTTCGGCTTCGGGCATGGCAGACCTTATCGCTTGGTTGCGCCGACGGCGGCGGCAACGTCCTGGGCGTTCGGTGTAGTGCCGATCAGACGCTCGACGATGGCCGTTGCGGTTTCCTCGGCGATGCTGCCGACATTGCCCATGGCGGCCGTGCGGGTCGCTGCGATCGAGCGTTCCGCCGCCGCCATCCGCTCGTTGAGCTCACCTTCGAGCCGCTTGTTGGTGGCTTCGGCCTCCTGCGCCTGCCGGGCGCGGGTTTCGTTGGCGATGGCCTGGGCGCGGGCGCGCGCGTCGGCGAGCGACTTCTGGTAGGCGGCGTTGGCGGCGTCGGAGCGCTCCTTGAAGCGTTGCGCCGCCGCCAGATCGTCGGCGATGTGCTTATGACGCTCGGCGAAGATCGCGGCGATGCGCGGCAACGCGATCCGCGACATCAGCACATAAAGCAGAATGAAGGTCAGCGTCAGCCAAAGGAGCTGCGAGGGAAAGTGCTGCGCCTCGAACGGCGGGAAAGCATGCTTTGCCCCGGGCGCCTCGGTATGGGCGGTCGGCTCGGCCATACGGATGTCAGAGCCCGAACAGCAGCAGGAGCGCGATCAAGAGCGAGAAGATGCCGAGCGCCTCGGTGATGGCGAAGCCGAAGATCAGGTTGCCGAACTGACCTTGCGCCGCCGACGGATTACGTAGCGCGGCGGCCAGGTAATTGCCGAAGATGATGCCCACGCCGACGCCGGCGCCGCCCATGCCGATACAGGCAATGCCGGCTCCAATGTATTTTGCGGCGGTCGGATCCATGAGAGAACTCCTTTTCCAGGTTGCAACGGTTAAAAACGGTCAGTGGCCGGGGTGGATCGCATCGTTGAGGTAGATGCAGGTGAGGATGGCGAAGACATAGGCTTGCAGAAAGGCGACCAGGAATTCCAGCGCCGTGAGCATGATCACCAGGATCAGCGGCAGCGCAGCGCCGAACCAGCCGGCGATGCCGAAACCGGCGAGCATGATGATGAAGCCGGCAAAGACCTGGAGCGTGATGTGGCCGGCGAGCATGTTGGCGAACAACCGCACGCTATGCGAGATCGGGCGCGAGAGGAACGACAAAACCTCGATGACCACGATGGCCGGCAGGATGTAGATCGGCACGCCCTTGGGGACGAACAGCTTGAGGAAGCCGAGCCCGTTGCGCCAGAAGCCGTAGATGACGACGATGAAGAAGACCAGCAGCGCCAGCGTCGCGGTGACGATCAGCTGGCTGGTCACGGTGAAGGAATACGGGATCAACCCGATCATGTTGGCGAACAACACGAACATGAACAGAGTGAACACGAAGGGGAAGAATTTCATCCCCTCGGTGCCGGCCGAGCTGCGCACCGTATTGGCGACGAATTCGTAGGACATCTCGGCGACCGATTGCAACCGGCCGGGCACCATCGCGCGCGGCACCGTCGCGCCGATCAACAGCGCCGACACCAGAATGACGATGACGAACATGAACAGCGCGGAATTGGTGAAAGCGAAGTGATGGTGGCCGATGGTGATGATCGGCACCAAATCCTTGATCGCGAATTGATGGATGGGATCGACCGTCATGGTTCCATCGCCGTCGGGCGCCGAGCGCGCACCATCACTGTTTCCGGCCCGCCGATTTGCCGTTACCCGGCGTCGGGCCCGGGACGACCCCCGCGGAGCGCATCACGTTGAGCACACCGGCGACGAAGCCGAGCAGCAGGAATACAATGAGCCCCCAGGGCGAGATGCCGAGCAAGCGGTCGATCAGCCAGCCGAGGCCGGCGCCGACCAGCACGCCTGCAACGAGTTCGCTCGAAAGCCGGAAGCCCCTGGCGTAGCCCGATGCAGTCGCTGCCCGATCCCCGCCAGCGTCGTCTGCGGGCTTGGCCCCGCGCTCTTGCGCCTGGCCAAGACCTTCGCCGAGACGCCGGAGTCTCGCGGAGAGGGCGGCTTCTTTGGTATGCGCCTTGTCGCGGTCGCCGTTCTCGCGCGTGCCGTCACTCATCTTCGACACTCGCGGACAGCGGCAATCGAAACGTGTCGCCCCCTTGAAAGCCGCGCGGACCATACTGACTGGGTTTCCCCAAGTCAAGAAACGCCCATGCGTGCTAATGCGTTGAAACAACGAGCAATATGCGCCGCCTCGCGGGCGCTTGAACGTACCGATTGTGCAGCGCGAAGGGGTTGCCGCTACAATGGACGAAAGGGTGCGGACGAGGAGACGATCATGATCGCCAGGGCCACCGCCGTTTTCGCCGTCGGCTTTTGTTTGCTCGCGCCCGCTTACGCCGAAGAGGCCATGCCCGACACGGCCGGCGGCCGCTACGCCTTCAACAAAGTAACGGACGGATTTTTGCGGCTCGACATGCAGAGCGGCGAAGTTTCGCTGTGCAGCCAGCGCAGCGTTGGCTGGACCTGTCAGGCGGCGCCCGAGGATCGAGCCGTGCTCGAAAGCGAGATCGCGCGGCTGCGCAGCGAGAACGCCGCGCTGAAGAAGGAGATCCTTGCGCGCGGCCTGCCGCTGCCCGCCGGCGCCCTGCCGGAGCCGCCGGCTGCGCAGGACGGCGACCGCCTGCCGCCCGGCGTCAATTCCGACCTGAACCGGGTGATGGCTTTCGTCGGCCGCGTCTGGCACCATTTGGTCGAGATGATCGCGCAGGCGCAAAAGCAAGCGCTGAACAAGAGCTGACGGCGTGTCCGCCGACTTGTCCGCAATCCATACCGCACGCGCGGAGGCGATCGCCACCGCGGTGCTGACGGTGGCGACCTCCGGCGAAGGCTTTTTCGAGATCACGCGGGAGGTCGCGCGTTTCCTCGAGGGTGTCGGGGCGCGCAATGGCGCGCTTTTGCTTTTCATCCGCCACACTTCGGCGTCGCTGGTCGTCCAGGAGAATGCCGACCCCGATGTACGCACCGATCTGGTCACGGCGCTGAAGCGGCTTGCGCCGGCCGAAGCCGGCTGGGTGCACGAGATCGAGGGGCCGGACGACATGCCGGCGCACATCAAATCCATGCTCAACGGCGTCGCGCTGAACGTGCCGGTCATCAATGGCAAGATGGCGCTCGGCACCTGGCAGGGCATCTATGTCGCCGAGCATCGCGCGCAGCCGCACGCCCGCGAGGTGGTGTTGCAGTTTGTCGGCGCGTGCGCAGACGGGTGATCCATCATTTGCGCACCCTGCCCGTGCGACGCTAACCTGTGGTCCAGCACGGCAACAAGACCGTGCATTGGGGAATGCCGGATAGTCACAGGGGGAAGCATCCATGCCGCTTGAATTCGGCATTTTCGATCATCTCGACGATAACGGCATTCCGCTTGCCGACCTGTTCGAGACGCGGCTCAAGCTCATCGAGCAGTATGATCGGGTGGGATTCCGCTCCTATCACATCGCCGAGCATCACTCGACGCCCTTGGGCATGGCGCCTTCGCCCAGCGTCTTCCTCGCCGCGGTGGCGCAGCGCAGCAAGCGGCTGCGCTTCGGGCCGCTGCTCTATGTGACGCCGATGTATCACCCTCTGCGCGTCGCCGAGGAAGTGGTCATGCTCGACCATATGAGCCGCGGGCGGTTCGAATTGGGCCTCGGCCGCGGCGCTTCGCCGATCGAGATCGCCAGTTTCGGTGTCGATCCGGTGAGCGCGCCGGAGATGAACCGCGAGGCGACCGAGGTCATCCTCAAGGCGCTGAGCAGCGATGTCCTCGATCACCACGGCAAGTATTATCATTTCAAGAAAGTGCTGATCGCCTCGCGGCCGTGGCAGCAACCGCATCCGCCGCTATGGTTCGCGCCGACCGAGCCGTCGCGCGCCGGCGACGCCGCGCGCCTCAAGGGCAATATGGTGACGCTGGTTCCCGACGCCGGCGTCAAGGCGCTCACCGAAGCCTATCGCGCCGCTTGGCAGACCGACGGCAACGCCGGCGCGGCGATGCCGCTCCTGGGCGTGTTCCGCCACGTCGTGGTCGCCGAAAGCGACGCCAAAGCGCGCGACATCGCCCGCGCCGCCTACGGGCTGTGGCGGCACCATATGGGCTTTCTCTGGGAATGGGGCGGCATGGAATTTCCCATCGGCAAGATCTATCCGAAAGACTTCGACGCGCTCGTAGCGATGGGCATGGGCGTCGCCGGAACGCCGGAGACCGTGCGCCGCTACATCGCCGCGGCGGTCGCGCAGACCGGCATCACCTATTTCGTCTGCGATATGGCGTTCGGCAGCATTCCGTTCGATGCCGCGTCGCGCTCGGTCGATATGTTCGCGCGCGAGGTCATGCCGCATTTCCGCTAGGTCTTCAACGTCGCCGCGGGCGCCAGTGGACCCCGCAAGGCGACGCAAGTAACATGCGCGGTGATGCCGTATTTCACCTGCGTGTCACCCGCGCGCGATCGACTTTAGGTCATCTCGTTGAGCGAGGCGCAATCCCATCATCTGTTGATCGCCGACGATCATCCGCTGTTCCGCGGCGCGCTGCGCGAAGCGGTGACCGGCTTATTCGGCCGCGCGGACGTCGCCGAAGCCGGCACATTCGAGGAGGTCAGCGAGATTCTCGAACGCGGCGGCGACGTCGATCTGATCCTGCTCGACCTCTCGATGCCCGGCGTGCGCGGCTTTTCCGGCCTTATGTATCTGCGCGCGCAATATCCGAGCCTGCCGATCGTCGTGGTCTCGGCCAATGACGATCCCGCGGTGATCCGCCGCTGCATGGAATTCGGCGCCTCGGGCTTTATTCCGAAAACGCTCGGCATCGAGGCGATGCGGGCGGCGGTGGCACGCGTGCTGGCTGGCGAATTGTGGACGCCGCCCGATGTCGACCTCACGCGCCAGTCCGACGCCGAGACCACCGCTTTGATCGCGCGGTTGTCAACGCTGACGCCGCAACAGGTGCGCGTTTTGATGATGCTGTCGGGGGGCCTCCTCAACAAGCAGATCGCCTACGAGCTCGGCGTGTCGGAAGCGACCGTAAAGGCGCATGTCTCCGCCATCCTGCAAAAGCTCGGGGTCGAGAGCCGCACACAGGCGGTCATCGCCGCCGGCAAGATCGAAGCCGGCCAATGGCCGCAGCTGCCGGCAAGGGACGGCGGTTAGGACGTCACCGCCTTCAACAGCACGCAGGCGCTGATCTTGAGGCTGCCGTCGGGCTGCGGCTCGAGCGTATAGCGCGCGTCCCAGGCTACGCCATCGGCATCGATGATCTGCACGTCCTGCGTGATCTTCCCGTCCACGATCCTCGACAGGCCGAACTCGAAGCTTCGGTGACGGTAGACCGGCGCATAGCCGTTGCGGACCATGAACATGAAGGCGTCAGGATTGCGGTACCAGCTTTGGATGCCCGGCGCGGCAAAGGTGTAAGCCGCCGCCGCGTCGTCGCGGCTGAAGGCTTCTTCCTGGGCGCGGATGACGGCTTGTCCCGCGGTCACATCATCGGCGGCATAAGCGAGCGCGCTGGAGCCGATGACAAATGCGATCAGGAGGGCAATGACTCGCATGGTTTTGCTGCTGTGTTTCGCTCGGCCGCTGCGGCAATAATAAACTATTCCGCCGCCACGCGCTGCACGCGCCATTGCGTGATTAGCGCGCGCAGCGATGCCGGCTTCACCGGCTTGTTGAGCACATGCACGCCGACTGCATGGGCTTCCTCGCGCACATGCAGCGAGCGATCGGCGGTGACGAGGATCGCCGGCAAATCGCGGCCGTTGCGCCGGCGCAGTTCGGCGATGGCGACCATGCCGTTGCCGCCGTCGAGGTGGTAATCGACCAGGAGCCCGTCCGGATTGACCCCGCTGCCCTCGATCGCCGCCAGCGCTTCGGCGAGGTCGGCGGCTTTGAGCACGCGGCAGCCCCAACCGCCGAGCAAGGTCTGCATGCCGTCGAGAATGGCGCGCTCATTGTCGATGCAGAGCACCACGGTGCCGGGGAGTTGCCCGGCGGCGGTCTTCGGCACGGCGTGCAGGACCGGCGCGCTGATGGCGGCGGCCGCCCCCGGCACCTCGACCGAGAAACGCGAGCCGCGGCCGACGTTGGATTTCAGCGCCACTTCGCAATCGAGCACGCGGGCGATGCGTTCGACAATGGACAGGCCGAGCCCGACGCCGCGGGCGACGCGGGCCCCCTGGTCGAGCCGATGGAATTCCTTGAACACCGCGCGGCGCTTTCCTTGCGGAATACCGATGCCGGTGTCGTACACATCGATACGCAGCCGCTTGCCGCGGCGGCGGCAGCCGACCAGGACGCCGCCCGCGGACGTATATTTGATGGCGTTGGAGACGAGATTTTGCAGCAGCCGCCGCAGCAGGCGCCGGTCGGAGCGCACCGCCAACGTGCAGGGCATGAACTTAAGCTTGAGCCCCTTCTCACGCGCCAGCGGCGCGAACTCCACTTCCAGGCGCTGGAGCAATTCGTCGATGCGGAAATCGGTCAGCTCCGGCTGCATGGCGCCGGTATCGAGCCGTGAAATGTCCAACAATGCGGCGAAGATCTCTTCCACCGCTTCGAGCGAGGCGTCGATGTTGTGCACCAGATCGCCATCCTCGCCCTCCACTTCATTTTGACACTGGCGTTCGATCAGGCTCGTCACGTAAAGCCGCGCGGCGTTGAGCGGCTGCAGGATGTCGTGACTGGCGGCGGCGATGAAGCGAGTCTTCGAGACGTTGGCGTCGTCGGCGTCGGCCTTGGCGCGGCCTAGTTCGGCGTTGAGCCGCGTCAATTCCCCGGTGCGCTCGCGCACGCGGCGTTCCAGCGTAGCGTTGGCGCGCTCCAGCGCTTCGGCGGCCTTCACGCTTGGCGTGATGTCGGTGAAAGTCGTGACCAGGCCGCCGTCGGGCATGCGGTCGGCGCGCACCTCGATCACCAGGCCGCGCTCGGCAAAGCGCTCGAGGAACGGCTCGGCCTCCGAGGTGTAGCGGGCGATGCGCGCGGCGACTTCTTGGTCGAGGTCGCAGGCGTCGCGGTCGGAGGGCGCCCCGCGTTCGGCGATATGGCGGAGGATCTCGTCGAGCGCGATGCCGATGCGGGTGAGCGAATGCGGCAGATCGAAGATTTCGCCGAACTGCCGGTTCCAGCACAAGAGCGCCAGATCCTTGTCGAACACGGCGATGCCCTGGCGCACATGATCGAGCGCGGTTTGCATGATTTCCCGGTTGTAGTGGATCGCGGCGTTGGCATCGTCGAGAAGCTTGAGCGCCGCAGTGGTGGAAACGGTGCGCTTGCGCAGCAGCAGCGAAAGCACCAGCCGCGACGACGCGGCGCCGATCGCCGAGGCCAGGAGATACTCGCCGTATTGCAGAAGCGGAAAGTCGGCCTCGGCCCCCGGCTCGAGGCTGACGCGGCGCGAGGCGGCGAAGCTGCGGAACGAGTCGCGCGTGCGCTCCTCGCCGAGATAGCGGGCGATGGTGGCGGTGAGCTCCTCGACCGTAACCGACGCGCGCCGCAGCCGGAAGCTCGGCGTCATCGGGGCGAGCGACGTCGGCACGAACAGGTCGCCCTGCACGCGCTCGATCGCGCTCGGCCGGCGGGCGAAGGAGCAGCCGATATAAAGCGCGATATTGGCGAGGAGGCTGAGCACGACGCCGTGCACCAGCGGCGGCAGATCGAGGCCGAACAGCGCCTGCGGCCGCAGCCAGGCAATCCCGAACGGCCCGGCGCTGAGGATATGCCCGCCGACGATGCCGGCGTCCGAGATGCTCGGCAGCAGAAGCGTATAGCCCCAGACCACGATGCCTGCGGTCATGCCGGCGATGGCGCCGGTCGCGGTGCCACGCCGCCAGACCAGTCCGCCGAAAAAGGCCGGCGTCAGCTGCGCGATGGCGGCGAAGGATAACAGTCCGATCGAAGCGAGTTGCGCCGGTCCGGCGGAGCGATAGTAGATGTAGGCGAGCAGCAGGATGGCGAAAATGGCGATGCGGCGTACGGTGAGAAGCTCGGCGCCGGCGTCGTGCGGCCCGCCGGCCTGCGCCGCGCGCCGCTTGAGGATGAACGGCATAACGATGTCGTTCGAGACCATGATCGCCAGCGCCACCGATTCGACGATCACCATCGCGGTCGCCGCCGAGAGGCCGCCGACGAAGGCAATAAGCGTGAACAGCTCGGAATGCGCCAAGAGCGGCAGCGCGAGCACGAACATGTCGCCGTCGGTGCTGCCGCCGGGAAACTTCAACAAGCCGGCCATCGCGATCGGCATCACGAACAGATTGATCAGCACCAGATAGGCGGGAAACAGCCAGGCGGCGCGGCGGATTTCCGCTTCGCTGTGGTTCTCGACCACGGCGACGTGAAACTGCCGCGGCAACAGCAGGATGGCGAACAGCGACAGAACGGTCATGGCGAGGAACGTCGCCACCGGCGGCGTGCCGGCAAGCACGGCGGCAGTCTGCGGCTGCCGCAGCGCGTCGCCGAACAGCGCCAGCGGGCCGCGGAACATGACGAAGGTCACGAACACGCCGACGGCAAGGAAAGTGACCAGCTTGATGATCGATTCGGTGGCGATCGCCAGCATCAGTCCGTCCTGATGCTCGGTGGCGTCGATGTGCCGGGTGCCGAACAGCACCGCGAAGGCTGCCATCAACAGCGCGACGAACAGCGCGATATCGCCGAGGAGCGGCTGCGCGGCGGCGCCTGCCGCGGTATCGGCGAGGATGGTGCCGACCGACGCCGAAACCGCTTTGAGCTGGAGCGCGATGTAGGGGATCATGCCGACGATGGCGATCAGCGCCACCGTCGCCGCCACCGCCTGGCTCTTGCCGTAGCGCGCGGCGATGAAGTCGGCGATCGAGGTGATGTTCTGTCCTTTGGCCAGCCGCACGATGCGGATGATCAGCGGATAGGCGAAGCCGACCATCAGCACCGGGCCGATATAGATGGTGAGGAAATCGAAGCCGGTGCGCGCCGCCACGCCGACCGAGCCGAAGAAAGTCCACGAGGTGCAATAGATGGCGAGCGACAGCGGATAGATCAGCAGGCGGGCGCGGCTGCCGCGGACCAAATCGTGCCGGCGGTCACCGTAACTCGCTACCAGGAACAAAAACCCGATATAGGCAAGCGCGATGACGATGACGACCCAACCTTGCAGCATGACGTTCCCTAAGGGTCGATTCCGCCGGCGCTTTTTCGGCTGCGCCAAGGGCGATTTTAGTTAAATCACCATAGTTTAGCGGGCCTGTCTATCGGCCGAAAACATCCAATAATCTCGGGCGTATTGCCGTGATCGTCCCCTCCCCGCCCGCTTCGCTCGCGCGGGGAGGAGAAGCAGATCGTTTTCCGAGACCCCGCCGCCCGTTACCTCAGCGCACGCGCAAGTGGTGTTATTTTAGTTCACGCGAATCGTTTTGCGTCGCTTGCGCAGGGGATGCGAACCAAGGTGCCGATGAACGAAATCTTCATTGTCGACGACGATCCCTCGGTGCGCGCCGCTTTGGCGCTGGTGTTGAGCGGCGAAGGTTTTCAAGTCACGAGTTTTGACGAGGGCGAAACCTTTCTCAGCGCCGCCGCGAGCGCACGCCTGGATGCGTGCTCATCGACGTGCATCTGCCCGGTTGCTCCGGGCTCGACGTGCTGCGCCGGCTCGACGCGCAGCGCTACCCGGCGCCGGTCCTGATCATCTCCGGCCGCGGCGATATCCCGACCGCCATCGATGCGATCCGCAACGGCGCGCTCGACTTCATCGAAAAACCGTTCGACCCCAACGCCGTGGCGACGCGCGTGCGCGGCGCGATGGACGCCTGGGCGAATCTCCGACGCCAGGACGGCCTCGTCGCCCGCGATTTTTCCGGCCGCGACCGGCTCACGGCGCGCGAGTGCGAGGCGTTGGAGCGAATCGCAAGCGGCGCATCCAACAAAGAGGCCGGGCGCGAGCTCGGCATCTCGCCGCGCACCATCGAAGTGCATCGCGCGCGCATCATGGAGAAGCTCGCCGCCAAGAATGCCGCCGATCTGATGCGCATCGTGCTGCGCGGCGGCCGCGGGCACTGAGCATGATCCAGAAAAGTGGAATCCGGTTTTCCGAAAAAGATCATGCTCCACTAAAGATACGCTACCTTTCGATGAATTGACGGCGCCCGGCGCAGCGCGCATTCATGGCGGCGATGCTGCCCGCTATGCCGCCGCTGCGCGCGCTGCTCGAGCCCGCCGAGACGCTGTTGATCGCGCTCGCCGGCGGCGTCGCCTTCACGCTGCTCGGATTTCCCGCCGGCCTCGTCTCCGGATCGGTGCTCGCCGTGGCCGCCGCCGCTTTGTTCGGGCGCCCGGTCAGGGTGCCGATTCCGCTGGCGCGCGTCTGCTACGTGATCGTCGGCATCCTGCTCGGCGCGGTAGTGACGCCGCAGACGGTCAAGGGCTTCATCACCTGGCCTGTGAGCGTCGCGCTGCTGGTCGTCGCTTCCGTTTGCATGCTGGTCGCGACTACAAGCTATCTGCGCGTCGTGCATCGCTGGGACCGCCTCTCGGCGTTGATGGCGGCGAGCCCGGGCTCGATGGTGCAGGTGATCGCGCTGTCGACCGAACTCGGCGCCGATCTGCGCGCCATCGCCATCGTGCAGACGGTGCGCGTGTTGCTCCTGACCATCGGCATACCGGGCGGGCTCGCGCTGTTCGGCCTGGTGGCGCCGGCGATACCGGTGGCGCGCGGTGCCGCCCCGTCATCGCCGGGCGAGCTTGCCGTCGTCATCGCCGTTGCCACCGCCACGGCGCTCGTCATGGCGCGGTTGCGCTTCCCCGGCGGGCTTTTGTTCGGCGCCATGGCGGGGTCCGGCGTGCTGCACGGCACCGGCCTCGTCGTCGCCGTTCTGCCGTGGGGGATCGGCAGCGCCGCGGTCATCGTGCTCGGCGCCGTCGTCGGCTCGCGCTTTGCCAATACGACGTTCCGGCTGATCGTCGGCTATCTCGGCGCAGCTTTCGGCTCATTCGCCGTTTCGTTGTCGATCGCCACTTTCTTCGCGCTGATCGTGGCGCACTTCTTTCCGTTCTCAATCGCCAATGTCGTGGTTGCGTTCTCGCCCGGCGCGCAGGACACGATGATGGTGCTGGCGCTGGCGTTGCATCTCGACCCGGTCTTTGTCGGCGCGCATCACATTGCCCGTTTCCTCGTCGTTACCTTTTCGGTGGCGATCGCGGCGCGGCGGATCGTGAAAGAGAAGAAGGGACCTTAGCGCCGGAAGAGGCGCGAGCCGAAGATTACGACTTCAAATCCGCCCCAGCAGCACAAGAATAAGAATGATGATCAAGATGATGCCGATGAGACCGACGCCGCCGTGTCCATAGCCGTAACCGTATCCCCCGAAGCGGCCGCTGAAGCCGCCGGCCAGGAAGATGATGAGGATGATAACCAGAATAAGCCCGAGCGACATGAACTATCCTTTGCGTTCGCTAGTCTGTAAGTCCGTGATACTTATCCGGCGTGGACGATCGACACGCTCGTCCCCTGCAATAGACTGGTCATCTCGACGGTGGCGTTGAGCTGATGCGCCAGCGATTCGACTATGGCGGTCCCCAAACCGCTGTGTGTGCGCGCGCTTCCGTCCTGCTGCAATCCGATGCCGTTGTCCGACACGGATAGGCGCCACCTGGCTTCATCGACGTCATAGCTGACCAGGATTTCACCCCCGCCGCCGCCGGGGAATGCATGCTTCAGCGCATTGATCACGAGCTCCGTCGTCATCAGCCCAATGCTGACCGCTTCGCTGGACGCCACCGTTGCGGCGTCGGCTTTCACCGTCACGGAGATCGGCCGGCTGTCGCCGATCATGGACGCCGCCAGCGCGTTGCATAGATCGGACAGATAAGGGCCGAGTTCAATCGACACGCCATGTCCCGAGGACTGGAGTTGCTGCTGGACGGTCGCAACCGACATGACCCGCAAGTGAGCGTCCCGCAGATGCAGCCGCGTCTCCTCCGACTGGACCGTCCGCGCCTTGAGAAGAAGGATGCTGGCGATGATCTGCAGGCTGTTGGCAATACGGTGCTGCATCTCCTGCAATACGGTTTCCTTCAGTTGCAGAAGATCGGCCATCTGCCGTTCGGTAGCGCGCCGCTCGGTGACGTCTTCGATGGCCAGGAGAATAAGCTTGCGGGCATTTCTTTGATTGAACACCTCCCGCGCATTCAGGAGCATCGAGCGCCGCCCGATAACGGGAAAATCCTGCTCGACTTCGTAACCCTCCATCACGGCGTGTTCCGGCGCGACTTCCCCCAGCAACAATCGCAGCTCCGGGATATCCCACTGGCCATTGCCCAGCGCGTAAACCGGATGGCCCCGAATGTCCTGACGTTTCATCCGAAACGTCTGATAGAAAGCGCGGTTTGCGCTGACGACGCGCAGATCCTGATCGAGCACCAGCAGCGGATCGCGGACCGTATCGACGATCGCTTGCGCCAGCGCGCTCGCATCATCGAGGTCTATAGGCAGCTTGCTGTCGGACCACGCCCACGCGCCTTCCGGCGAAAGGCGTTCGCGATAGCTTGACGGCTCCATGGGCAACCCTCATCAAAAACTCAACCGACCCCTTGTCAGCGCCGGGCGATTGGCCCGCAATCCCTCCCGCATCTGCCGATCTCCACTTCTCCGCGGAGACCGATCTCATTGTGGCAATGAAAGCCCTAATACCGGGCTCAAAACTGTCCACTATTGCTCATACCGACAAGCAGCAGATTAAACTCAAATGCCACGTCGCCGGGAAAGCCGGGATGACGCTCAGCGCCGCGCTTGGCGGATACAATGGGCCGAATACCAAATCACCATTTTACGCTTGAGCTGCTTCTGCGTGCCGGTGAGCTCGACACCGGCATATTGAGTGGCCAGCGCCTCCAGATGCTCGCAGCTTTCGGCGCTCAGAGCTGCGTTCGAAGCCAATGCAGGATGAGCCCGGCGGACAGCGCCGCGATGCACGGACGCGCGAGCGACCTGGCGAAATGATCCAATGTTGGCCCTTCACCGCGGCGCGGCGGTATGCGCGGCATTTTATCATGACTGTCGGTGACCCATTGCGCGTTATCCGCAAGCTCGGTGAAGCTTCGCTCGAGCCTTTGATACTCGCACACCTCGTTTGGGCCGTTCGCGCTCCTTGTCAGGTTGGAGTATTCGATTGCTTTGGCGCGATATTGCTCAGCAGTGAACATCGACAAGCCTTTCTGCGAGAGGTCACCCGCAAGCCTCAAACCGTCGCGTAATTAAGGCTGAGCCGGATGGCCGGGCGCAGTCTGTATAGAATCGCTCACTCTGCCTCAATCGGCACGCTCAATTAAGGCAGGCGCACACGCGAACGTGTGTGGTGGGTGGCAACCTTCGGAGAGTGCTACGGCGTCTCCAAGAAGGAGTTCGATCGTCTGCTCGGCGGTCGAGCAAAAATCCAGGTCCGTTCCAAGCGGCAAACGTCCGGTGTCCGACATAGTTGATCTGCATCAATGCAACCTGTTTGGTCCGCCACGATCATATGCATTGTGGGTTTTCGACTACAAAGTCCGAAGCGACAGGGGAACGTCATGTCGACATTAAAACTCGGGATTGCCGCCATTGCTCTCGCGACTGTGCTGTCGGCCGCGGCCTATGCGGCTGAACATAAAGGTGGCGGCGGCGGCGGCGGCGGTGGCGGACATGCTGCCGGCGGCGGCGGCGCACGTTTCGGCGGCGGCGGCGGCGCGCGTCACGTCAGTGCCAGACCAGCAACATCCCGTTCATCTGCGGCGCCAAGCTCGCGCGGCAATCGATCTACGGCCGTCCATGCTCCCGCGAACAATGCCGTCGGCCGAACGACGCCGCTCAATTCAACCGGGAACGCAACGCGCAATGCGAACGTGAACCCAAACCTCAAATCTAACGCCGTGCGTAGCACGTTGAAGGGTGCGTCGGTCGCCGGCGCATTGCGCAATCGGAACGCATTACGCAATCCGCACAGCCGCGCCGACATCACCGCGCGCGCGGCGACGGCGGGTTGGCATGGCGGACGGGACGGTGGACATGGCTGGTGGCGACACAATAACGGCGGCTACGGATGGGTCGGCCCGCTGTACTGGCCGTTCGCCTACAACGACATGTACGACTACGCGCTATGGGGCTACGGCTACGACGATTCGTTCTGGGGCTACGGCTACAGCGACATTTACGCCGGCATCTTCGCGCCCTACGGCTACGACGACCTCACCGGCTATTTGCCGCAATCCGCCGGCGGCAACCCGAACGAGCAAGCGGCACCCGCTCCCGGCGCGCCGGCCGCGGCAGCCGCGGCGCCCGATCAGCTGACGCAAATGTGCGGCGCCGACAGCAACGACATCGCCGGCCTGCCGATCGATCAGTTCAAGCAAGCCATCCAGCCGACCGGCGAACAAAGCGCGGCGCTCGACGATCTCGCCAACGCCTCGATCAAGGCGGCACAGGATCTCAAGGCCGCCTGCCCGACCGACATCGCACTGACCGCCCCAAGTCGGCTCGCGGCGATGCAGCAGCGCATCGAAGCCATGATCGCGGCGGTGGCGACGGTGCAGCCTGCGCTGGACAAATTCTACGGCCTCTTGAGCGATGAGCAGAAGGCGCGCTTGACCGCACTCGGTAACGATCAGCGTCAGAGCAAGACCAGCGACCAGACAGCTGGCACGCTCGCCCAGAACTGCGGCGCCGCCGCACAGCCCGGCGTGATGGAATGGCCAACCGCCCAGATCGACCAGACGGTACATCCGACCGATGCGCAACGCGCAAGTCTGGCCGCGCTGCAAAACGCCACCACCCAGGCGGCCGATTTGCTCAAGGCCTCGTGCCTGAGCAGCGATCCACTCACGCCGCCGGCGCGGCTCGTGGCGGTCGGTAAACGACTTGAAACCATACTGCAAGCGGTCAAATTAGTGAGTGCGGCGCTCAACAGCTTCTATGCAACTTTGTCCGACGAGCAGAAGGCAAGGTTCGAAGCGATCGGTCCGCAGCAGACGGCCCAGCTTGAAGCGCTGGAGGTCAACCCGGTAAACGGGCGCGGCCGTGGCGTTCCCAGCCCCGAGCAGATCATTCGGCGTTTGCTGTCACCGCTGTAAAGCATACAATCCTCCAGAATATCGGAGGAAAGACGAACGCGCATCTGAGCAAAATTGCTCAGATGCGCGTTCCGCCGAATATCGCTATATTTGATGTCGAGGGGCGCCCGATCGAGTTAGGGAGCCAAAACCATGAATCCCATCATAATATTTTTGACCATCGCCTGCCTCGCCGTGAGCAGTTGAGCGCGATGAAGAGCATCTACGAGACCAACACGCGGAAAGAAACCGTCGCGGCGCCGCAAGCGGCCAACGACGCATGACCTCCGTCACCGCCCGCGAAAAGTCGCGGCCCGCCGAATCGGCTGCAACCGCAGCAGATAAAGTACCGAGCGGCTTGACCGACGAGGAAGCACGTAGCCGGCTGGCGAAATTCGGTCCGAATGCGATGCCTGATACGGCGCTGCATCCGTTGCGCATGGCACTGGAGAAATTCTGGGCGCCCGTTCCCTGGATGCTCGAGGCCGCGGTCGTGCTCGAAGTGGCGCTCGGCAAAGATGTCGAAGCCGGGATCATCGCCGGCCTTTTGGTCTTCAACGCCGTCCTCGGGCTGTTCCAGGAGAGCCGCGCCCAGGCGACCCTTGCCGCATTGAAATCGCGGCTCGCGCTGAACGCCTCCGTCCGCCGCGGCGGCGCGTGGAAAACGATACCCGCGGCTGAACTGGTGCCGGGCGACGTGGTGAAGCTTTCCCTCGGTGCCGTCGTCGCCGCCGACGTACGCCTCACCGGTGGAGAAGTCCTGCTCGATCAATCCATGCTCACCGGCGAATCCGTCCCCATCGAAGCCGGCGCCGGCGTGCAGACCTATGCCGGGGCGCTGGTCAGGCGCGGTGAGGCGGTGGCGGAGGTCACGGCAACCGGAGCGCATACCAAATTCGGCCGCACCGCCGAGCTCGTCCGCACCGCGCATGTCGGGAGCACCCAGCAGAAGGCGGTGCTGCGCGTGGTGCGCAATCTCGCCGCGTTCAATGGCGCCGTCATCGTGCTGCTGGTCGCCTATGCGTGGTTAATCAAGATGCCGCTCGACGAAATCATCCCTCTCGTCCTGACGGCGATACTCGCATCGATTCCGGTGGCGCTGCCGGCGACTTTCACGCTCGCATCCGCGCTTGGCGCCCGCGCGCTGGCAAAGCTGGGCGTCCTTCCGACTCGTCTCTCCGCCGTCGATGAGGCGGCGTCGATGGATGTGCTGTGTTCCGACAAGACCGGCACGCTGACCCTAAACGCACTGACCGTGACGACGGTGCATCCGATGTCCGGCTTCGACGAAGCGCATGTTCTGGCGCTGGCCGCGCTGGCGAGCTCCGACGGCGGCCAGGACCCGGTCGACGGAGCCATTCGCGCGGCCGCCGCGAGCAAGCCCGTCTCCGATGCGCCGCGCTTGATCAACTTTGCAGCCTTCGATCCGGCGAAGAAAATGTCCGAAGCAACGGCGACGGATTCGGCGGGAAACCCGCAACGCATCGTCAAAGGCGCCTCCGCCGTGGTCATCGGCCTCGCGCAATCGGCGCCGACCGCGGCCGCAGCCGCGAGCGAACTCGAAGCCAAGGGTTTCAGGGTGCTGGCGATCGCGGCCGGGCCGCCGGCGGCGCTGAAGCTCGCCGGACTCATCGCGCTCAGCGACCCGCCGCGCCCGGACTCGGCGGCGCTGGTCAGCGAATTGCATGGATTGGGCGTGCGCACCGTGATGGTGACGGGCGACGCGCCGGCGACCGCGGCCATCGTGGCGAAGGCGGTGGGACTTGACGGCGCGGTCTGCCCCCCCGCGCCGATCCCCGATGCCGTCCATCCCGAGCAATTCGCGGTCTTCGCCGGTGTGTTGCCGGAAGACAAGTACAAGCTCGTCAAGGCGTTCCAGAATGGCGGCCATACCGTCGGCATGTGCGGCGACGGCGCCAACGACGCGCCAGCGCTGCGCCAGGCGCAGATGGGCATAGCGGTCTCCACCGCGACCGACGTCGCCAAATCGGCGGCTGGCATGGTGCTCACCCAGCCCGGACTTGCCGGCATCGTCGCCGCCGTTAAGGAAGGCCGCGTGATTTTCCAGCGCATCCTGAGCTATACGCTCAACTCGATAACCAAGAAGACCGTGCAGGGGCTGTTCCTGGCGATCGGCCTGGTCATGACCGGACAGGCGATCCTTACGCCGTTGCTGATGGTGCTCATCATGATCACCGGCGACTTCCTCGGCATGTCGTTGGCGACCGACAACGTCCGGCCCTCCCCCACGCCGAATGCTTGGCGGATCGGCAATCTGACGGCCGGCGGCGTCATGATGGGACTGGGCGAGCTGATTTTCTGTACGGCCATACTAGCTTTCGGTACCTATCGGATGGGCTTCGAAATCGGCGCGCTGAGGACGCTGGCTTTTATCCTCATCGTGTTCGGCAACCAGGCGACGATGTACACAAATCGTGAGCGCCGGCATCTGTGGTCGTCTCGTCCCAGCATCTGGGTCATTATTTCGTCCGTCGCCGATCTCATGATCGCCTCAACCCTGGCCATCGGCGGAATCGCGATGACGCCGCTACCGGTCTGGACCGTCGGCGGCACGCTCGCCGCCGCAGCCGCCTTCGCCGTCATTTTGGATTTGGTGAAAGTCCCGACCTTTCGTCGCCTTGGCATCATCTAGAGCACCGCCCGCTGCCCGAAAGGATAAAGATGAGGGTCAACTCAAAAGATTTTCTCGTGCGGGAAGGAGAGGATGTCGATCTCAAAAAGTGGCCGACGAAAGTCGATCCCGTGTACAGATCGAAGGATCAATACGAGGAGCTTCTGAAAGAGCACGTCGCGCAACTGAGTTTACAGCAGCAGCTTCTCTACGCGTCCAATCGCTATGCGCTTCTGCTGATCTTTCAAGCCATGGACGCGGCGGGAAAGGACGGCGCCATCAGCCACGTCATGTCCGGCGTCAACCCGCAGGGCTGCCAGGTGTTCAGCTTCAAGCACCCAAGCCCGGCGGAATTGCAACACGATTTTCTTTGGCGCACCACGCGCAACCTGCCGGAACGCGGGCGGATCGGCATCTTCAACCGGTCCTATTACGAGGAAGTGCTGATCGCCCGCGTGCACCCCGAAATTCTGCGCAACGAAGCGATCCCGGATACCCCGCATCACGACAAGAAGATTTGGCAAGAGCGCTATCGCTCGATTACGAATTTGGAGAGGCACCTGCACGAGAACGGCACCCGCATCGTCAAGTTTTACCTCCACCTTTCGAAGGAAGAACAGCGCAGGCGCTTTCTGGCGCGCATCGACGAACCGGAAAAGAACTGGAAATTCAGCACCGCGGACGTCGCCGAACGAAAATACTGGAAGCAATATATGAAGGCCTATGAAAAGTGCCTTGCCGCGACCACCACCCGGGACTCGCTCTGGTATGTCGTTCCCGCCGACGACAAGGAGAATGCGCGGCTCATCGTATCGCGAATTGTCCTCGATACGCTCGAACAGCTCAAAATGACTTACCCGAAAACGAGCCCCGCGCGACGTCGCGAATTGCAGGCGATTCGCAAGCAGCTCACGAAGTGAGACTTTAATGCGCCGGCGCAAAAAGCGCCGTGACCAAGGAGAAGGCAATGTACAGCAATATCCTGATACCAACGGACGGATCGGAACTCGCCGGCAAAGCCCTCCAGCACGGCATCGCCCTGGCCAAGCGGATCGGCGCCAAAGCCAGCGTGCTGACGGTGTTGCCGCCTTTCCATACGCTGACGACCGACGTGCGGATGATCGAGGATACGCCGGCCCAGTACAAGGCACGTATGCAGAAGCGTGCCGAGATAACGCTCGGCGCCGCCGCCGCAACAGCGCAAGACGCAGGCGTCGTCTGCGCAACGATCCAGGTCGAGGATGAACATCCCTACCAGGCGATCATCAAAACCGCGGAGTCGAAAGGCTGCGACCTCATCGTCATGGCCTCGCACGGCCGCCACGGCATCTCCGCGATCCTCCTCGGCAGCGAGACGGTGAAGGTCCTCACCCATTGCAAGATTCCGGTGCTGGTCCACCGTTGAGCGTCTGCGCGCGCTCTGTGACCGGGTCAAAAAGTCTCGATCGCGAAAAACGGGCGTGGACCGCACGCGTTTTAAGCCAAGACCATAACAGGGTGAGATTGTTTGACGTGACAATCCCGCGGCGTGGGGCCTTGAGGCATATGAAGCCTATTTTTTGCGGCGTCGCTTGCCGAAGGCCGCGGCCACTTCTTTCTTCTTGATGCGCGCCGACGGATTGCCGCGCTGACCGAGATTCTGCTCCTCGGTGCCGTCACCCATCATGCCGGGATAAGCGGTCCTGGCTTTCTTGCTGGTCTTTTTACGAGCCGGGGCTTTCTTGTTCATACGAAATACTCCGAGCGAGGGGTCCGATAATGCGGGAAAGGATACGACTTTTACGCGCCGGGAAACTAGACCGTCCGCGAGGTGTGAAGACTGTGCAGAATTGCTCAACCCGGGAGGTCCGCGGATTTATCCTTCACGTGTCCCGCACATCCGTCCGGGAACAATACATCGAACAGGCCGTTACCCCTAGACCCAGCAAACATCGAGGATACGGCAATGGATAAAGATCGAATCAAGGGCTCGGCGGAACAAGCCAAAGGGTCCGTGAAGGAGACCGCCGGAAAGATTTTCGGCGACAAGAAGCTGGAAACTGAAGGCAAGACCGACAAGGCCGCGGGCAAAGTCCAGAACGCGGTCGGCGGATTGAAGGATGCACTGCGCGGCAAATAACGCCGGCGCGGTCAATGGAGACCTCCCGTGGAATTAATCCTGATTATCGTCGTGTTGGTGCTGCTGTTCGGCGGCGGCGGCGGATACTGGGGCCGCAGTCGAGGCTTTTGGTGAAAGCTAGAGCATATCTCGGCTGAGTTGAATCGGGGGATTCCCGAGGGTCTTTGGATGAGCGAGTCTGGCGGTATCGATTCGATTTTTGGAGGGCGATCGATGCCGAAACCATGTTCTTTGGACTTGCGCGAGCGTGTGCTT
>JARLIY010000013.1 GCA_031291475.1 Xanthobacteraceae bacterium | reverse complement strand
GCGCGTCGCGAACCTCTGGGATTCTCTTGTAGTCGACTGAAGCTACAAAGGAATTTGATTCAGAGAGTGGAGCGGGTGAAGGGAATCGAACCCTCGTATTCAGCTTGGAAGGCTGCTGCTCTACCATTGAGCTACACCCGCGCCGCCGTCGATGGCCTGCTCCTCTTAGGGCGCGCCTCGGCGAAAGGCAATCGGGTCGGGCGGTTCGGCTTGTAGACGCGGTCAGCGGCCGCGTCGTATCAGGCGCCGAAGGTTGCTGGGGCTGTCGCCGCGGTCGTTGAGCGCGGCTGACGCGGCCAACGGCCGCATCTACAAGCACGGCCGGACCTGCGACGCGCCTCCAGTAGCCGTGCGCGTTGAGCGCGGTGGACGCGGCCAACGGCCGCGTCTACAGGCGCCGCGGTCAAAGAAAAACCCCGGGCGCGAGGCCCGGGGTTGTAGACGCGGCCGCCGGCCGCGTCCGAACAGGTAGGGCGTCGATCAGAAGTTGATGCGCACGCCGCCGGTGTAGGCGGTGTTATCGGTATGAGCGAAGCCGTTCGCCATGCCGCCTTCCACCTTCGAGTACATCACGCCGCCGTAGACATCGACGCGCTTGACCGGGCGCCAGTCGAGCATGCCGGAAATGACATCCTCATGACCCGGGCAGTTTCCGCTATTCGCTCCCTGCGGAGTGGCCGTCCCGTAGGGATAGTTCAAGTTGGGGCCGCAGTGGCCGCCGGTTGCCGAATTCGAGCCGTAGGCGCCGGACGGCGGCCAACTCGAGGAAGCGCCGGTGTTATACTTCGTCGTCGAGTTCGTGTAGTTGTTCTGCCACTCGTGATAATAGCCGACAGCGAAGTCCAAGTTGCTGAGGATCGCGTATTTGCCGCCGATCCACGCCGTCTGAAGAACTTTGGGGGTGAGATAGGCAGTGGTGCTAATATTGTAACCGGTGCCGGAGCTGCTGGTGTTGACTTTGCCGCCGGGCACATAAATGTCGCCGATCGCGGTGAAACCGTCCAACTGAGCGTTCGTAGCGTAAGAGTCGGTCGGGTCGGTGAACCGGTCGTAAGCGTAACCAGCGAACGCCTGGAACGGGCCGTTCTTGTACTTGGCGGCCACCGCCCCGCTATCGACGTTGGCGATCGTCGCCGACAAGTCGTCGGCAATACCCGGGATCGCGGAATTGTGGTTCACCACGTAGCTGCTCAGTGAGCTCAAGAAGACCGCATCGGTGGCGTGGCTGTAGATCGCGTCGAGCGAGAAGCCGGCGTAGTCGGCGCCGAGGTCAAACTGGTAGGCGTTCTCGGCGCTATTGCGCTCGCTGTAGTTGCCCACCTGCACCAATGCGCCGGCGCGGATCGCCTGATATTGGACCTGGTACTTGATCGAGGTGTTGTAACGGGCGAGCTCTGTGTCGCCGAGGCCGCCGACCGGGGTGCCCGAACTGCCGATCAGCGAGAACGCGTAGGCGCCGCCAAACGGATCGTAGTTGTTCGCCATGTCGTTCGAGAATGCGTACTGGCGGCCGAAGGTCAGCGTGCCGAAGGTGCTGTTGCTCAGGCCGACGTAGGCGCGAGTGTTGTCGATTGAGCCCGCTCGGCTCGAATCGGCGTTGGCGCTCTGAAAGATGCTGCTCAGGCCGTTATTGTCGACCAGCGACGCTGGCCCGTTGGCGAACTGAAACGAATAGGGGTCGAAGCCGAAGTTGACGTCGCCGACGATGAACCAGTTCGGGACGATCTGTTCCTTGATCTTGACGCCGACGTTCGACTGGCTGAGGCCGTTCGGCACCGCCTGCCAGCGACCACTGTTGCTGGCCTTACTAATCAGCTCGTTGACGCCGTTGTTGAAGTCTTTGTTGAACTTACTGGCGGCCGTCTCGTAGCCGCCGCCCATGTCGAGCGTGCCGTAGACCGTAACGCCGTAGGCCGACAGCGGGCAGTCGGCGGCGGTCGAATCAAGCCAGCTATAGAAGGTCGCGTAGCAGTTCGGCTTCTCGGCGACCGGCGGCGCCTTCTTGGTCGGCAGGTCGGCGGCGGCGGCCGCGCTTACGGCGAGCAGCCCGGCG
>JARLIY010000012.1 GCA_031291475.1 Xanthobacteraceae bacterium | reverse complement strand
GCCTGCCGGCAGTTGCGGACGGCCGAAACGGGAACCGGACAAAGCCGATCTGGAGATCGGCGGTCCCAGGCGCCGTTTGCGACGGCTCAGCCAACCGGTTGCTGCTGGCTCAGGCAGTGCAGCGTGCCGAAGCCGAGCACCAGGTCGACGGCGTGGATGCCGACCACGGCGCGATCTTGGAAGAGTTCGCCGAGGATGCCCAGCGCAACGCGGTCGTTCGGATCGTTAAAGGTCGGCACGATCACCGCCGCATTCGAGATGTAGAAGTTGGCGTAACTCGCGGGCAGACGGTCGCCGTCGAAGGTCAATGGCTGCGGCATCGGCAGCGCGACGATCTCGGGCTTCGAGCCATCCTCCAGGCGGAAGTCCTGCACGCGTTCCCAGTTTTCGGCGAGCGGGCGGTAGTTGATGTCCTTGCGATTTTCTTCGCGAATCAGCACCAGCGTGTTGGCGTTCACGAAGCGGCAGATATCGTCGATGTGGCCGTGCGTGTCGTCGCCGACCGGGCCGCCGGCGAGCCACAGCACGTTCGTCGCGCCCAGGTATTCGGCGAACGCCTCCTCGTAGCCGCTCTTCGTCAGGCCCGGATTGCGCACTTGCACCGCCGGATGGAGGTAGCACTCCTCTGTAGTGAGCAACGACCCGCGGCCGTTGACGTCGATGCCGCCGCCCTCCAGGACGAACTTGCGCGCGCCGGCCTGCGCGTCAAACAAGCGCTTGCCTAAATGTTTAGCGGCGATCTCGGGCACGCGGCGGTCTTTCTGCCAGTCCGGGTACTTCGCCCAGGCATTGAAATGGAAATGGACGATGGCTGTTTCGCGCTTGCCCTTATTGCGCTTGACGAAGACCGGGCCGCTGTCGCGCATCCAGCCGCGATTGGTCGCGTGGAGGATGAACTCGACGCGCGAGTCATCGGCGCCCGCGCGAGTGAGGTAGCGATGCGCTAGCGTCGCTTCAACCTCAGATGCGACGAGCATACGGACCGTTTCGCCCGCCGAAATCTTGCGGACCATCTCGCCGTAGACCCAGCGAATGGTGTCTAGCTTGCCGGGCCAATCGGTGGGGTTGTGCGGCCAGCCGAGCCAGGTCGCCGAGTGCTTCTCCCACTCGGCCGGCATGGCGAAACCGAGCGCGGCCGGGGTCTGATCCAGGGTTTTGGTGTTGCGCGCCATCAATAGTTGAGGATAGATTGCGGCGCGTACGTGCGTCCATCGCTTTCCTGGGATCGCCGGTCTCCAGATCGGCATTGCCGGAAACTCACTGCTCCCACGTTCGTTCGCGACGACCGCCGCTTTAACT
>JARLIY010000100.1 GCA_031291475.1 Xanthobacteraceae bacterium | reverse complement strand
GCGCTTCTCCTTCTGATGCTTGAGGCCGTAACCACGGACCTCGTTTCACCATCAGCCTGAAGCGCAGCACCCAAAATCTTCAGCTATCCACAAGAACGCCGGCCGATTACCCCATCTGTCGGAGTGAAAGCGGAAATTGAACCGGGATGAAATCCTCAGCCGGTCGCCGGCAGCACGCCGCGGCGCAGGCCGCCGGCGCTCGGTGCGACTATCACTCTGTCAGGGTCTTCGATGAAGCCGAGCCGAATAACGCTTTGATCTCAGACACCGGCAGCGTGACCTGCTCGCCCGGCCGGGCCACGCGGAATTTCTGTCTCGTGATCTTGTTGCCTTCGCAATCGTAGCCAGCGAAGACGAGCTCGCCGGCTATCGGCACGTGGATCATCTTGCCAGGCGCAACGGTGCCGGTGGCCGTGGGCTCGGCCGGCTGCTTCGGCTCCGCCGGCAGCGCCGCGGGCGGCGGGGGCGACGGGTTCAGCATGTCGGGGTGGCGCGCCCGAGCATAGACCGCGCTCGGCAACGTTGGCGCCGGCTTCGTCGGCGCTGTTGCCGGCCGCCTCATGCTGCGATCATCGGCTTCCAGGGGTAAAGCTGCCGTGACGCGGACATCACACGATGTCGCAGTTTGACCATCAGCTACATGCGACCCCGGCAGGCGATGATCGGAATAATCGGCCGCTTCATTTTACGAAGCTGAGATACGAAGCCAGTCCTTCGATTTGGCTGCGGGACAGGTTCCTGGCGATGTGCGGCATCGGGGCCGGCAGTGCTCCATGATATCCTTCGCTCCATTGCTCGAGGCGCCTTTTCAAATAGGTGTAAGCCAGGCCACTGAGCCGCGGAATCGCGCCGACTCCCTCAGCCTTCGGACCGTGGCAGGCGACACAGGCGGCAATATTCGCCTCGGGTATGCCCCGCTGATATATTGCCTCTCCTGCGGCCACGAGTTCCCGGTCGCCGTCATTGGCGGGTCGAGGCGGTAGTTGCGAAAAGTAGAGTGCCAAGTCGCGAACCGCCTGCGGACTGAGAGTCGCGGTAGCGCCCCACATATATTGCCTTGAGAACGGACTGTCGCGTGTGTGCTTGCCGAAACTGACGAGCTGCTGCTCGATATAGCCAGCTCTCTGACCTGCCAGGCGCGGCGCCGGCGTATATCCTTGCGCCGATCCGCCATGGCACCAGGTGCAGTTGCGAATACCCGGGCTTTCCGCGTGGCCCACCAGCACGGAGATGACGAGGGCGGCGAAGGCCACAGCAGCTGTTTTCGTGTGGTTGGATTTCATCTGCATTATTTCAAATAGCTGAGATAAGCGGCGACGGCTTCAACTTGCGGTCTAGTCAGACTGTGCGCAACTGGCGACATAACCGCCGAGATGTCCGGCTTGCTTGGGATCTGTCCTCGCTCCTTGCTCCAGTTGATTAGTTTGTTGAAAACGTAGTCGGGCAGCTGACCGGCCAAGCGAGGAATCTCACCGCTACCTTGGGCGTTCGGCCCGTGGCAGGCGGCACAGGCAGCCACGTTGGCTTCAGGGACGCCATTTTGAAATATCTTTTCGCCGGTAGGCACCAGGTGCCTCACGCCGCCTCCGAGCGGTGGCGGAGCGAGAGCATGAAAATCGTTTGCAAGAGCAGAAAGCATCCCTGGATTCAAAGAGTGCGCGACGTTGAACATAATGTTGTTGGTGCGCCTGTGCTCGACAAAGGCTTCCAGCTGATTTTTCAGATACTCCGTCTGCTGGCCGGCGAGCCGCGGTATCGGAAAATATCCGTGAAAACCTTGCCCCGAGGGCCCATGGCAGTCTTCGCAATAAGCGAGTTTCGCCGGCACGCTACTCTTATGCATCGCGGATCGTTCCGCGCCGCGCGCGGGGTCTGCTACCGTGGGCGCAATAGCGATCAGCGCCAGCTGTAAGCCGACGACTCCGGCGAGCTGAAACGAATGTGATCTAAAGAACTTCATGGTTCGAATCGCTCGCAAGGTTCACTCGAGCTGATTAAGATAGGCGGCGACAGCTTTGATTTGCTGGTCTGTCAGATTGTGCGTAATTGGTTGCATTATTGTAGATGTGTCTGGCTTTGCCGGATCTTGACCTCGCTCCTTGTCCCAGTTTTTCAATTTATTGAAGATGTAGTCGGGGAGCTGACCGGCTAACCGAGGAAATTGTCCGTCGCCTTTTGCGTCAGGGCCATGGCAGGAGGCGCATGGGGGGACGTCGCGGTCAGGCAGACCCTCCTCATAAATTTTTTTCCCCGCGGCGACGAGCTCATTTGGAGCAGTGCTGGTGAGCGGTTTGGGATTGAGATCATGAAAGCTATCCGCGAGAGCCGAGAGCATCGCCGGGCTCAGAACGTGGGCAACATTGAACATAATGTTGTTCGTCCGCCTGCGCTCAACGAACGCCTGTACCTGGTTCTTGAGGTATTCGGGTTGCTGTCCTGCGAGCCGCGGGATCGGGTAATATCCGTGGAATCCTTGCGCGGCCACGCCGTGACAGTTTTCGCAGTAAGCTAATTTGCCCTGCAGTTCATGTTTGGAAACTGCGTCTTCGGCATGAGCGCCGGTGGCGCAAGCAAAAGCCAAGATTGCCGACTGCAGGACGAATTGCCGGCTGACGACAGTTATAAGTTGGGGTCGCGGTCCTTCGTTTGCCGCGGCGGTCAGAGCACGCCGAAAACCAAAGTCCATTGTTTCCTCACCACCCGAACGGCGCGACAGGGGGGCCTGCGAAGACGTGAAAATTCAGCCCGAGCTTGACCACCTGGATATTCTGCTTGATGTCCAAGGGACCGACAGTGCCGGTAACATTGTCGATGAATGTCACGCTGCGCGTGCCGAAGCCGTAATAGTCGTATTCTAGCCTGAGCGACCAATCGTTCCAGAGCGCCCACTCAACGCCAGCGCCTGCAGTCCAGCCAAACCGAGTCTCCAGACCATTAAAATCATACGTTCCAGCCACATCGAACACGCTATATCTGTCGCCGGCCCAAGCGACGCCGCCTTTGGCGTATAGCAACCAGTCGTTCCACGCGTATCCCGCACGCGCGGTTACGCTGGTCAGTAAGTCTGTTTTTTCGTTGAAGGTTGCGCTGTCGCCAGGCACCGCGACGCCAGTGTTGCCTGTAATATTTCCACCCGATACCGCGCCTTCGATGCCGAGCACCCATTTGGACGCGAACTGATAGTCGCATCCAATTTGGCCGCCGAGCATAAAACCACTTATGCCGAGGTTGGCGGAAGTAAAGCCGGTCAACGGAGAGACGATCCCGGCGGAGTCGTTTAGATCCTTTTGCCCCCAGCCTGCGCCGACCTGTGCACCCGCGTAGCACCCCGTCCATGTGACAGGAGGAGGTGCTGTCGGCAACTTGATTGGCATTTCCAGATCGGCGCCAAATGCCGAAACGGTCAACAGCGAAAACGCGGCGCCTCCGAGCAGTATTGTTTTCATCACGAGACCTCAGGATGTGCGCTACATCGCTACCCACGCATAGAGGAACAGCGTATTGTTGGCGCTGGCGCCGGCAGTGGTTCCGTTAAATTCAGTGTACCCAATATATTGAAGTCCAAGGCGGAGGTTGAACCACGGCCAGCCCGGCGCTGGGCTGCTTATAAACGGAATATAGGCGATCTCGGCGATCCAACCCTTGGTGTTTGGACTACCCCCGGCAAACAGTGCATCGGTACTTCCCCACGTGCTGAAGTACTGGCCGGTGAGCACGACCCGGTTGTTGTTGCCATATGCGAGCGAGGCATACGCCCGCGCATCGCTGAGAGTATTCGTTGGATTGCTGGCAAGCCCATTCGCGAAACTTGCATTGAGGTTTTGGTTTTCGTGAATATAGGAGCCGCGCGCGGTGAGCCAGAAATTGTCACCTTGATACTGATACTGTGTATCAAAGCCGACATCGGTGTAGTTGTCCGTCTGCGGGAACGTCGTGGTCGTTATCGTTCCGGGCATTGTCCATGGACGGATGCCCGCGTAGATGCCGAAAGTTCCGATCTCGAGCCAACTGTTGCCCCAATGGGGTTCATACGCCACGCGCCAATAGGGCGCCGCGTCGAACAGCCCAGGCGCACCAAATGGATCGGTGCCCAGATTGTTCTGCGTGTTGGGGTCAAGCGTGCGATATACCGACGCCTCGAGATAAAGCGAGTCGTTGATAAACGCGTAGGCGCCCACACTGACTACATGCGCCGCAAAGGCGCCGTCGAGGATTGTGCCGGGTCCGAACCCGTTACCCAGGGTCGAGACCGCGTAGGGGAAGGCCCAAGCCGGCGTCGTATTCCACGGATCCTGTACGGTAGGGTTGTTGTTGGCGGTAATGCCGTACGTAACACTGAGGGGGCCAAACCTCGCCGAGTTCGCGTAGCGGATGTCGGTATTATCCCACGTCCAGGTATGTGGTGCGAATGGATCACCGCCAAACCCACCCGCCGGAGGCGCGTTGTAAGTCACCTGCTGGAAAGCACCGATATGATCCGTGATGGCGCCTCCCCAAAAGAAGCTAACCGGTGACAGCACAACATTGTTGTTGGCGTTGTATGGTGCCGTCGGTGGTGCCAGCGGTGCCTGCGTGTTGGTGAACCCTAGGATCGCCATCATCGATATCGGCGGCACCCAGGTCTTCTGCTCGCCCCTAGTGATGCTGTCAGGACCGGGGGCGCTCTTAACCATGATCGGTGGTATGTAGCTGTTCTTGTAGTTGTCAGAACCGGGGAAAAGCGTCGTTCGGTAAGGGCCGCCGCCGGCGGTGTAACCTTGGATCTTGAAAAGGCGACCGTAAGGGGTCAGACCGGCAAAATCCGTGTGACAGGTGCCGCACGGCTGGCCAGTCTGCCGTGCGTAACTTGGCAATGCTTTTGCTGGCAGGTTTCCGAGAAAAAAAAGCACCACTAAAACCGTAATCGTCTTAACGACGACGGCAAAATCGAATCGCACGCCGATTATCGTGCGCCCGCTCAGCATACCCCATCCCCTCGCGGGCCGGGGTTTTCCCCACCGACTCGCGCGTGTTTCTCGGGGACCGTAAGGGTATGACGAGCTACATCTTGAGCCAATCCCTTATGTTGGGAAGTCGACGAAATGATTTAATTGATGCTTTTCTGCAACATCTAAAAGATGCAAGCCGAGCGTTCCATCCTCCTGATCGCGAGCGCTATCGCCGAGTCCATCGATAGGTCGGCAGCAGGAGCACGGCCGGATCATCATGTCACAGATTTGACGTCCCAACGGCTTTTAGCGCGTGCCGGCATTTGGCCGCGCGCTCTGAATCGCTCATCCAGCCTTCTTGACCCAGAGCTTACACCAGCCGGTAGGGCCAATTGAGCCATCGACAACTTGGCACGAACTTGGCGCTTGAAAAAGCGAGCAGCCGTCGCACTGGCGACCATCCTTCGGGGAGTCCTGGTAGGCCACCGCGGGGGATGACTGCGGAAATTTTGCAGCATAAACCCTTCTCGCGGGTACCGCAAAAGCGACGGACCCGACTGCGTAGGCGACGCCGCGCAATAGGACGGCACGACGAGATCGCATGTCAGTCATTGCATTGCTCTCCCTTGGATTCGATCAAATCTTATATCTCACCGACGACATCACTCGCTTTGATGGAAATCAAACTATCTGTTGTTAGGGTAGGTGGTCTTGACCCGTCGCCGACATCAGGTGCTGTGGCCGAAACTGTTTTGAGTTGGGTCAAAGCGGGAATTCCAACCTTAGTGCAAATATAATAACATGATACCGGCTTGGAACTCAAAGATGCCGCGGTACCGCTTAATTCTGCACGGGGACAAAAGGAGCTATCAAGACCCCGTGGGCTTTTATTTTGCGGATCATGAGGCTGCGCTTGCGCACGCGCACCGCGTCTTAAGCGAGCTGAACCGGGACGACTTTGACGGCGCCGGCCTCACTATGGCGATGCAGGATGAAGGGGCACACCCTCTATTCCATTCCTTTTTAGAGGACCTGCGCAGAGGCGCGCGCGGGGTCCGCTCGCCTTGTCATGCACCGACGAATTTGGCCGGACGCTTTTCCAAAAAGGCTTTCACGCCCTCGCGAAAATCCGCCGTGGCGCCGGCGAGGCGCTGCGAGCGGCATTCGAGATCGAGCTGCTGCTCGTAGGAATTCTGCGGGCTTTCCCAGTATAGGCGGCGGATCATGGCGAGCGCCACGGTCGGACCGGCGGCGAGGTCGTGCGCCAGCCGGTGTACTTCGTCCATCAGCACGGCGTCGTCGAACACGCGATTGACTAGGCCCCAGGCTAGCGCGGTGTCCGCCGGCAGGCGTTCGCCGAGAAGCGAAAGCTCAAGCGCGCGCGCCCGGCCGATCAGCCGCGGTAACAGCCAGGTCGAGCCGCCATCGGGGATGAGCCCGATGCGCCGGAACGCTTGCAGGAAATAGGCGGAGCGTGCGCATAGGACGAGATCGCCCATCAGCGCGATGCTCATGCCGACGCCGGCGGCGGGTCCGTTGACGGCGGTGATGAGAGGGTAGGGCAGGTCGCGCAGCCGCCGGAGAAACGGATGCACCAAAGTCTCCAGCGCCTGGCCGGCGCCGCGCTGCGGCAGGCTCTCGGCGCCGCGTCCTTGCAAATTCGCTCCGGTGGTGAAGGCGCGGCCGACGCCGGTAAGCACCAGGCATCGCGGCGGCGCGTCGGCTGCCGCAAGCGCGTCAAGCGCGGCGTTGAGACCCTTGAGCATGTCCGGCGATACCGCATTGAGCACGTCCGGGTCGTTCATGCTCAGGATGGCGACGGCGCCGTCGCGTTCGAGCCTTGTGCGTTCGAACTCCATGTGCGTCTCCCCCCGTCAAGAATGGCGATGCGGCTTGTGGGCGCCACATGTCAGCGTAGCGCGAACTTGACACTCAGTGGTAGCCGAGGGAAGGGCGCGGTCGGCGGCCGTGCGGTGGGTCCATTGAAAACGACGCGCCTGAAACCAGGCCTCAATTTTAACCCGGTTTAAACGCGAAAAGCGGTGCTAAAAGCTCAACGTCGCTGTCTCTCGCCGGAGGACCCTTGTTTCGCAGCGTTCATCGGATCGATCCACGCGGGCACCGCCGGCGCATCACCGTCGGACTGATCGGTATTGTCGCCGCGGCCGTGCTCGCCGGTTGTTCGAGCAGGGACGGACTGGGGTCGTTCATCGTCGATCCCGGCCATTACTCGGTCTATCACTGCAAGGATTTTGCGCCGAAATTGACTTCCCTCGTCGCACGGGAACAGCTGCTGCGCAGCCTCATGGACCGGGCGAGCGAAGGCAGCGGCGGCGCGGTGATCGGAAATTTGTCCTATCGCGCCGAATACGAGGATGTGCTGGGCGAGGAAAAGGTCTTGCGGCGCGCGGCCGCCGAAAAAAATTGCGATCTCGCTTCTCCGGCCTTTCAGAGCGACCAATCCATCCGCTGAGCGCGCCTCTCTGGAGCGCGGCGAAAAGCCATCGAGAAATTCCGCCACGGCCACGCGGTGGCGATGTAGCTTTAGTTCCTTACCAGCCGCCCATCATGGCGGCGACAGCGACGCCGGCGGCGGCGAGCAGCACCAGCACGGCTGCGCTCGCAGCGGTCGCGCGCCCGCCGGCGAAAAAGACAGCATAAACCGCCTTGAGGACGTTGTTGGACGATGCGGCAATGAGGATAGAGGCGGCGAGCGCGCCGTCCGTCATTCCCGAGGTGCCGCCCTGGGCGAGGTTGAGCACAAAGGGATCGATATCCGTCACGCCGACGATGGCGGCGAGCGTATAAATCCCGCCGGTTCCGAAGTGCGCTTTGGCCCAATTCGACACCAGCGAGATAACGATGAACAGCGCCGCGAACAGCGCGGCGGGACCGAGCTCGAGCGGGTTGCCGCCGGACCGCGGCAGCGCCGACGCCCGCGACTTCGGTTGCTCGGGCGGCGAAGCGAAAAAGCGGTATTGCACCGCGCAGACCACGAGGCCGGCAAGCGAAAGTCCGCATAGCGGCAGCGCCAGCGTTCGCGCCAGCGTCAAATTGAAGATCGCAACCACCACGAGAATGCGCAGATACATGATCGCGGTGGCGAGCGTGATGCCGGCTTGCGCGTGCTGGCGCATCACCGACCCGCTCTTTGCCTGACGTGCCAGCACGACGGTCGTCGCGGTCGAGGAATAAACGCCGCCGAGCGCCGCCATCCATAATCCGCGTGCCGCCGGCGTCCAATAACGCTGCGCCAGATAGCTTGCATAGGACAGCGTGCAGACCACGACCAGCGCCAGCCACGCTTGCCGCGGCGTGATGGTGGTCAGCGTGGTCACCGGCGTGTTGGGCAGGAGCGGCAGGATGATTCCGGTCAGGATCAGAAATTCGCCAGCGGTGACGATTTCCTTCAGCTCGACGCGGCGCGCCACTGCGTGCAGCTTTTCCCGGCCGGTGAGGAGGAGGACCGCCGTCACCGTGAAAGTCACCGCCACCCAGGGCGGCAGCGCCAAGGCAATGGCGCCCAGCACATAGGCGTGGACGTTGAGCACCGGCACCACCAGCCCGACATTCGGCTCGCCTTCCTCGTCCTTTTCGCTGACGTGCTGCCGATAGAAAATCGCTAGCCAGGCGCCGAGCACGATCAGGCCGCCGGTAAAGGGGATGAAATGCGTCGGGTCAAAAAGGTAGAGCACGCCTCCCGCAAGCGCGAGCATCGGAAAGGTGCGAATGCCGCCGGGGCGCTTGGTATCGCCGCGCGCGAAAAAATCCTCGAACGCGAGCCCAAGGAAAAGGCTCAAGCCGAGAAGGAGGCCAACGCTGGTCAGTGACGGTGGTGATATCATGTAAGCTCGACCGAGGACTTGACGAAAATCCGGACCGTGGCAGCTTGGTCGGCCCCATCATACATAGCTTGGCGGTGGGAGCTAAGAGCACGCGGCCGGCGCTTCATGACGCCGCATCCGGCCAATTGGAAAATTTGGGAGAAAAAAGCGATGAGCTGGTTGCCCGACAAGGACCCGGTGCTCGGTGACAAGCATTCGTGCGACGCGCTTGAATTGATCGTCATCCCGCGGGTACGCGACCTCGGCGACGGCTTTTCCGTGCGCCGCGCGTTGCCCCACGGCAGGCGCCAGATGGTCGGCCCGTTCATTTTCTTCGACCAGATGGGGCCGGTGCAGTTCATGGACGGCCAGGGCATGGATGTGCGCCCGCATCCGCATATCGGGCTAGCCACCGTCACCTATCTGTTCGACGGCAGCGTCATGCACCGCGACAGCGAAGGTAATGCACTGGAGATCACGCCCGGCGCCATGAACCTGATGACCGCGGGGCGCGGCATTGCCCATTCCGAGCGCACGCCGGCCAGTGTTCGCACCGCCGGCGGCGCGATGTTTGGCATCCAGAGCTGGATTGCCTTGCCGCAAGACCGTGAAGAGATGGCGCCGTTGTTCGAGCATTTCGACGCCGCCGTCCTTCCCGCCGTCGCGGATAAAGGGGTGCGCGCGCGGGTGATCGCCGGCTCGGCGTTCGGCCGCAAGTCCCCGGTCGGCATGGTCTCGGAATGGTTTTACGCCGAGGTGTTGCTTGACGTCGGCGCGAGCGCGCCGCTCGATGCCGACCACGAGGAGCGTGCGATCTACGTGACCGAAGGCGAGGTGGATATCGCCGGCGACAGATTCGAGGCGCCGCGGCTCCTGATCTTCCGCCCCGGAGACCGCATTACCGTCAAGGCAACGCGGCCGGCGCGGTTGATGTTTCTCGGCGGTGCGGCGCTCGAAGGCCCGCGCTACATCTGGTGGAATTTCGTTTCTTCGCGCAAGGAACGCATCGAACAGGCGAAAGAGGAATGGAAGACCGGACGCTTTGCGCCGATCCCGGGCGATGAGAAAGAATTCATTCCGCTGCCGGAGAACTAGGCGAAGTCGTCACTGAACGGCCAGGGGGGCGATGCCAAACGGAATCATTTTTGCTGGTTTCAGTTTTTGAATGAAATAGGGGCGCGAGCCTTGCGTATGCATCTAGGACGAGTGCTGGAAATGGCAGAATCGTCTGCCGACAAGCAAGAATATGAACGAAAGATTGGAGAACGTTTTGGTGTAGAGCGGCAATTGGAGTTGCCGATCCCGCTGCCCGCAACATCACAACACGAGGCCGCCAATTGAGGCGGCCCTAAAAGAAATGCCCCGCTCAGGCGGGGGAGCTTGGGCGGGGCAGGCCGGCAGAGGTTTGTCATCGGGAGGGGATGCCAGCCTATACAGTAAACTATATACCATGCAGTTTGGTTAGGCAAACTTTTTGTTTAGAATTGATTAACTGAATTGGACGCGGAGCGAATTAGGACAGTCAGTTCAGCAAATTAGGACAAAAGGCTCGGAATTAGGACAGCACCTCGAAGTTGATTGCGAACAAAACGAGAAATGTGATTCAGTCGGGCTCGATCCCCAAGTGATTCGAGCCAATGTCGGCGGCGCGCCTGGAAAAGCTCAATCCGCAACAACGCCGCGCCGTCGAGCATGGCGGGCTGTCCCTTGCCGATGCCGGGCCGCTCCTCATCATCGCCGGCGCCGGTTCCGGGAAAACGGCGACGCTGGCGCATCGGGTCGCCTACCTCATCGAGCAGGGCGCCGATCCGCGGCGGATCATGCTGCTGACGTTTTCGCGGCGCGCGGCCGCGGAAATGACCCGGCGGGTGGATCGCATCCTTGCCGAATACATGCGCCAGCGCAGCGGGCCGGCGGCCGGCGCGCTTGCTCTTTCGCTCGCTTGGGCCGGCACCTTCCACGCCATCGGCGCGCGGCTTTTGCGCGAATATGCGGAAACGATCGGACTTGCGCCTGCTTTCACCATCCACGACCGCGAGGATTCGGCCGATCTGATGAATCTTGTGCGTCACGATCTGGGTTTGTCCAATACGGAGAAACGCTTCCCAACGAAAAATACCTGCCTCGCCATCTATTCGCGCGCCGTGAACGGCGAATTCGCGCTCGCTGAGGTGCTCGGCACGTATTTTCCGTGGTGCGCGATGTGGCCGGACGAGCTGCGGGCGCTGTTCGCGCGCTATGTCGAGACCAAACAGCTCCAGCACGTGCTCGATTACGATGATTTGCTGTTGTACTGGGCGCATATGATGCAGGAGCCGTCGATTGCCGGCGAGATCGCTGATCGCTTCGATCACGTGCTGGTGGACGAATATCAGGATACCAACAAATTGCAGGCGTCGGTGCTGCTGGCGCTGCGCCGCGACGGCAAGGGCCTCACCGTGGTGGGCGACGACGCCCAGTCGATCTATTCGTTTCGCTCGGCGACCGTGCGCAACATTCTCGATTTTCCCGGCCACTTCAGCCCGCGGGCCGCCGTGGTGACGCTGGAGCAGAATTACCGCTCCACGCAGCCGATCCTGGCGGCGGCCAACGCCGTCATCGAACTGGCCGAGGAACGCTTCACCAAGAACCTGTGGTCGGAGCGCGCGTCCGCCGAGCGGCCGCAGATCGTCAGCGTGCGCGACGAAGCGGAGCAGGCTCTCTATGTCGTCGAAAAAGTTCTGGAGAGCCGCGAGCAGGGGCTCGCGCTCAAGGCCCAGGCCGTCTTGTTTCGCGCATCGCACCATTCCGGACCGCTGGAAGTGGAGCTGACCCGCCGCAACATCCCGTTCGTGAAATTCGGCGGACTGAAGTTTCTCGAAGCGGCGCACATCAAGGACATGCTTGCCTTCTTGCGCTGGGCGGAGAATCCGCGCGACCGGGTTGCCGGATTTCGCGTCATACAGCTGCTCCCGGGCGCCGGTCCGGCGACCGCGGCGAAAATACTCGATCGCGTAAGCGAGCGGGCCGATCCGCTCGTAGCGCTCGGCGAGCAAAAGCCGCCGGCGGCCGCGAGCGCGCACTGGCCCGCTTTCGTCGAGACCTTGCGGCTCGTCCGCGGCCGGGCGGCGGGCTGGCCTGCGGAACTCGACCTCATTCGGCTTTGGTACGAGCCACACCTGCACCGCATCCATGATGACGCGCTGTTGCGCCAGCCCGATCTCCTGCAACTCGTGCAGATCGCGTCGACCTATCCGAGCCGTGAACGCTTTCTGACCGAGTTGACGCTCGATCCGCCGGACGCGACCACCGACCGGGCCGGCGATCCGCTGCTTGACGAGGATTACCTCGTTCTCTCGACCATCCACTCGGCGAAAGGGCAGGAGTGGAAGTCGGTTTTTATCTTGAACGCGGTCGACGGCTGTCTTCCGTCCGACCTTGCGGCCGGCGCCAGCGCCGAGATCGAGGAAGAGCGGCGTCTTCTCTACGTTGCTATGACGCGCGCCAGGGACCACTTGCATATCGTCGTGCCGCAGCGGTTCTTCGTGCATAATCAGCGCGCCGGCGGCGACCGGCACATGTATGCCTCACGCACGCGGTTTATTCCGGCGGCTTCGCTCGACCATTTCGAGAGCCGCGCCTGGCCGCAGGCGGCATCGGGGCAAGGCGCGGCAAGGCCCGCACGCAAGGCGATAGACATCAGCGGGCGCGTGCGCCGGACGTGGGGCTAAGATTTCCGGACTATTAGCCGTCTCAAAGCCTGACGGCGCGCAGCCGCAACGCATTGCCGATCACGCTCACCGACGAAAGCGCCATCGCCGCGGCGCCGATCATCGGGGACAGCAGGATTCCGAAAGCGGGATAAAGAATGCCGGCGGCGATCGGAATGGCGGCGCCGTTATAGATGAATGCGAAGAACAGGTTTTGCCGGATGTTGCGCATGGTGGCGCGCGAAAGCTTCCGCGCGCGAAGGATACCAGTGAGATCGCCCTTGATCAGCGTAATGCCGGCGCTTTCGATGGCGACGTCGGTGCCGGTACCCATGGCGATGCCGACGTCGGCGGCGGCGAGCGCGGGGGCGTCGTTGACGCCGTCGCCGGCCATGGCGACGACGCGGCCTTCGCGGCGCAGCTCCTCGACGACCGCGCGCTTGCGCTCGGGCAAGACTTCAGCCTGGATATCCGCGATAGCCAGCTGACGCGCCACGGCTTCGGCGGTTGCGCGGGTGTCGCCGGTCAGCATGACGATGCGCAGACCGTCGTCGCGCAGCGCGTTCAGGGCTTGCGAGGCGGTGGCCTTGATCGGATCGGCGATGCCGATCAGCGCGGCGACGGCGCCGTTCACCGCCAGATAAATTACGGTCGTGCGGTCGCGGCGCAGACGGTCGGCGTGGTCTTCGAGTGAGAGTGTTTTGACGCCGCGCTCGGCGAGGAAAATTGCACTGCCGAGCGCCACGTTGCGGCCTTTGACTATGCCGGCCACCCCCTTGCCGGCCGGGGCGTCGAAATCATCGAGCTTGGCCAGCGCGATGCCGCGCTCGGCGGCTGCGGCAACGATGGCGGCCGCCAGCGGATGCTCGCTCGCACGCTCGACGCTCGCCGCAAGGCGCAGCATCTCGGTTTCGTCGAAATCGGAGGCCGGAATGACGGCGATGACCTTCGGCCTGCCTTCGGTCAGCGTGCCGGTCTTGTCGATGACGAGCGTGTCGACTTTCTCCATGCGCTCCAGGGCTTCGGCATTCTTGACCAGGACGCCGGCTTGCGCGCCGCGGCCGACCCCGACCATGATTGACACGGGCGTCGCAAGCCCAAGCGCGCACGGGCAGGCGATGATCAGCACGCTGACCGCGGCGAGGAGGCCGAAGGTCAGACGCGGTTCTGGCCCAAACATCGACCAGGCGGCGAAGGCGGCGGCCGCGGCCGCAATCACCAGCGGCACGAACCAGGACGACACTTGGTCGGCAAGCCGCGCGATGGGGGCGCGCGAGCGCTGCGCCGCCGCAACCATCTGCACGATGCGCGCAAGCAAAGTGTCGGCGCCGATTTTTTCCGCGCGCATGACGAAGCTGCCGCTGCGATTGAGCGTGCCGCCGATGACCTTGTCGCCGGCCGCCTTTGCCGCCGGCACCGCTTCGCCCGTGACCATCGATTCGTCGATCGAGGAGCGGCCGTCGACGATGATGCCGTCCACCGGAATCTTCTCGCCGGGACGCACGCGCAGCCGGTCGCCGACCGCGATCGCCTCGAGCGGCACGTCTTCGTCGCTGCCGTCCTCGCGCAGCCGCCGCGCCGTCGCCGGCGCGAGCTGCATCAGCGCGCGGATCGCGGCCGAGGTCGATGCGCGGGCGGAAAGCTCCAGAACCTGCCCGAGCAGCACGAGAACGGTGATGACGGCGGCCGCCTCGAAATAAAGCGCAGGACCGCCATGCGCCCCGCCGAAAGCCGGCGGAAACAAGTGCGGCGCGAGCGCGGCGACCACGCTGGTGAAGTAAGCGACCCCGGTGCCCAGGGCGATGAGCGTGAACATGTTGAGATGACCGGTGCGCAGCGATTGCGCGCCGCGCACGAAGAACGGCCAGCCGCCCCACAGCACCGCCGGCGTCGCGAGCGCGAGCTGCACCAGGCTCGACGCGCGATGCGACAGCGGCGCCCATCCGAAAACATGCCCACCCATCTCCAGCGCCACGATCGGCAGCGCCAGCACGGCCGCGATCCACAGGCGGCGCTTCATGTCGGCGAGTTCGCCGCCGGCCGCGTCATCGGCGGCGCCCGCCTCGGGCTCGAGCGCCATGCCGCAGATCGGGCAGGTGCCGGGACCGATCCGCCGCGCCTGCGGATGCATCGGGCAGGTGTAGATCGTGCCTCCGGACGACGCTTGCGGGGCTGCCGCCCGCTTAGCGGTCCCAGTGCGCAGATATTTCTCGGGATCGGCGATGAACTTATTGCGGCAACCGGTGCCGCAGAACGAATAGGCGCGACCCGCGTAGCTGTGACGATGCCGGCTTTTCGCCGGATCGATCTTCATCCCGCAAACCGGATCGGTAGCGAGAGCGTCGTCTATACGTTCGTGCGCCGAATGATCCACCGCGAAATCCCTTGAACCACATACCCGGTAGGGGTATATAGCGGGCATGCAGGCGAATGCCAAGACATCGGTGCTCAAGCGCCTCAAGCGGATCGAGGGCCAGGTGCGCGGACTTGCGCGCATGGTCGAGGACGACCGCTATTGCATCGACATCGTCACCCAGCTGTCGGCGGCGCGCGCGGCGCTGCGCCGCGCCGAGGAGGAAATCCTAGCCGATCACGTCGCGCACTGCGTCGAGCACGCGATTGCCTCGGGGAATCGCGGCGAGCAGCGGCGCAAGGTCGGCGAATTGATCGACGTGCTGTCGCGTAGCGATCGGTAGCTCAGCCGAACTTCACCCGCGCCAACGCCGCGCCCCGAGCCAGGGCCGCGAGCTTCTTTTCCGCGATCTCGCGCCGCATCGGCGCCATGCCGCAATTGGTGCAGGCGATGATCCTTTCCTTCGGCACGTGATGGGTCACCTGCGCGATCACTGTGGCGATCTCCTCGGGCATCTCGACGGTGTCGGTTGCGACATCGATGACGCCGATCAGCACATCCTTGCCGTCGAGCAGTTCGAGCACGCGCATTGGCACGTGCGAATTGACGCATTCGAGCGAGACCTGGTCGATGCGGCTTTGCGCCAAGGCTGGGAAAAATTTCTCGTACTGCCGCCCCTCGGTGCCGAGCGTCGCCTTCCAGGCGATGTTGGCCGGGATGCCGTAACCGTAGCAGATGTGCACGGCGCTGGTGGTGCTTAGACCGTCGATGGCGCGATGCAGCGCCGCAATGCCCCAATCGGCGGCCTCGTCCATGTAGACGTTGAAGGCCGGCTCGTCGAACTGGATGACGTCGACCCCATCGGCGGCAAGCCCGCGTGCCTCGTCGTTGAGCAGCGCGGCAAACGCCATGGCCATTTTTACGCGGTCGCCGTAATGGGCATCGGCGATGGTATCGACGATGGTCATCGGCCCGGGCAGGGTGAATTTGAGTTGGCGCGTCGTGTGGGCGCGTGCAAGCCGCGCCTCGCGCGCATGCACGCGCGAGTGCAGCCGCAGCGGCCCGATCACCGTCGGGCACATCGCCTTGTAGCGGTTGTTGCGGATGCCCATCTCGACCCGCCGATCGAAGTCGATGCCTTCGAGCGCTTCGCGGAAGCCGTGGACGAAATGCTGGCGCGCCTGCTCGCCGTCGGTCACGATATCGATACCGGCGTCCTCCTGCACTTTGATGGCGAGCAAAGTGGCGTCGTCTTTGGCCTCGATAAGCTCATCGCCTTCGAGCCGCCAGGGCGCCCACAGCCTGTTCGGCGCGGCGAGCCAGGCCGGCTTCGGCAGGCTGCCGGCGATCGAGGTCGGAAATAAAACAGGGTCGCCGACTTTTGCTGACATTGAAGGTCCCGGCGGGGCTTGCGTCTTGACGCAGAAGCTCACCGCCCGATTATCGGAAATCGGCGCGGCAATGCGCAATCATCTGGGAGGATATCATGGCCGACGTGGAAACTGCGCCGGACCTCGAATTCATCTTTGCGGCGCATGTGCTGGTCGATCAGCCGCTCGATTTGGGCGACATCGGCAAAGGCGCCCGGCGCATCGTGCCGATCGTTGGCGGGGAATTTTCCGGACCGCAAATGCGCGGCAAGGTATTGCCCGGCGGCGCCGACTGGCAGATTTTGCGCCACGACGGCGTTTCCGAGCTTGAGGCGCGTTATACGTTGCGCACCGACGACGGCGCGCTCATTCACGTCCGCAATCTCGCGCTGCGCCACGGCCCGCCGCAAGTCATAGCGGCGCTCGCGGCCGGCCAGCCGACCGATCCCCAGAGCTACTACTTCCGCGGAGCGACGTTTTTCGAAACCGGCGCCGCGCGCTACGCCTGGATCGGCAAGCATATCGTCGTCTGCACCGGCGAACGCGAACCGACCGGGGTCAAGCTCAAGTTCTATCAGCTGCGGTGAGCGGCGCTTTTGGCTGCGGGCGTCCGATCCTCGGTCTTGCCGTCGCCGAAAACCATCAAGGTCGAAGTGCCGTGCGCCAGGATGCGGCCATCGGCATCGAGGATGCGCGCCTCCGCCGACATGATCTGACGGCCGCGGGTCACGACACGCCCTTCGGCGCGCACGCGGCCGGTGTCGTGCTTGATAGGCCGCGTGAAATTGACCTTGGTTTCCACGCTCGCATAGCCGGTTAACGCCGGCAGCAACGTATGCCCGGCGCAGCCTGCGGCGCTGTCGATCAGGGTCAGCGCCCAACCGCCGTGGACGCCGCCGAGCGGGTTCAGCAAATGGGGGCCGGTTTCGCCCTCGAACACGCAAGTGCCGTCGCCGACCTCAGCAAGCCAGAAACTGAGCGTTTGGGCGATGGGCGGGGCGGGCACTTTCCCCTCGATCATGGCCTGGAGCATCTGCCTGCCGTTCATCACGGCAACCTCCGCCGGGTTGGGGAGGCCATAGGTGAATGACGGTTTGGCCGGCATGGGGTGTTTCCTTGTAGATACAAATGATGTAGATACATACAACCATGGCCAAACGCCTGCAAGACCCCGGCAAGACCCTCGTGCGCGATGCCCGCACGGCCATGGCGGCCTGTGCGTGCTGGTCGAGCCGCCTGGCGGCGCGGCGGATCACGAATTTCCTCGAGGAACGCATGGCCGGCAGCGGCCTCGGCATCATCCAGTTTGGCCTGATGGCGCAGATCGCCGCGGCGCCCGACGACACGCTCGGCGCGCTCGCCGAGCGCACCGGGCTCGATCAATCGACGCTGTCGCGGAACTTGCGGGCGCTGGAACTCGCCGGGCTCGTCGAAATCGCAATCGCGGAAGCGGATCAGCGGCGCCGCGCGGTGTGGCTGACGGAAGAGGGGGCGCGGCGCCTGCAAGCCGCTATCCCGGCTTGGCAAGATGCGCATGGCGAGTTGGCACGGCGCATGGATCCGCAGCTGGCGCTCCGCCTCGGGGCGGCGACCGAACAGCTGGCCGGCAAATAGTGCGCCGCCGCGCTTAAACCTTCTTCGGCAACAGCACGAGTTGGGTCTGCGTCACCATCGCGCACAACCTGCCGTCGCTGCGCGTAATCCTGGTCTGCCACACCATCGTGGTGCGGCCGCGATGCAGCGGCGTGCATTCCGCGTGCGCGGTATCGCCGAGCGGGATGCCGGCGAAGAAGTTCGTCTTGCTTTCAATCGTCGTGGTTTGCGCGCCGTCGGGCAGGTTCGCCATCGTCGCAGCGCCGCCAAGATTGTCGGCGAGCGACATAATGGCGCCGCCGTGGAGTAGACCAACGGAGTTATCGAACTCGGCTCGAGCGAAAAGCTCGCCGGTGACTCGCTCCGGCGAAATATGCGTGACCTTTATGCCCAAGAAATCGGAAAAGGGCGGCATCTTGAATGCGGCGACAGGACTCATGACATCTTCCTCGCTCTGGCGCTAATAGACCACGACGCTGCGGATGCTCTTGCCTTCATGCATCAGGTCGAACGCCTTGTTGATGTCGCGGAGCGGCATTGTGTGGGTGATCATCGGATCGATCTCGATTTTCCCCTGCATGTACCAGTCGACGATTTTCGGCACGTCGGACCGGCCGCGGGCGCCGCCGAAAGCAGTCCCGCGCCACACCCGCCCGGTGACGAGCTGGAACGGCCGCGTTGCGATCTCCTGGCCCGAGCCGGCGACGCCGATGATGATGCTCTGGCCCCAGCCTCGATGGCAGCTTTCCAGCGCCACGCGCATGAGGCCGACATTGCCGACGCATTCGAAGGTGTAATCGGCGCCGCCGATCTGATCGGCGCCGCTCTTGGTCATATTGACGAGATGGGCGACGAGATCGCCGCCGACGTCCTTCGGATTGACGAAATGCGTCATGCCGAACTTCTCGCCCCAGGCCTTCTTGTCGTTGTTGAGGTCAACGCCGATGATCATGTCGGCGCCGGCGAGGCGCAGCCCCTGGATGACGTTGAGGCCGATGCCGCCGAGACCGAAGACGATCGCGGTCGCTCCCTGCTCGACTTTGGCGGTGTTGATGACCGCGCCGATT
>JARLIY010000099.1 GCA_031291475.1 Xanthobacteraceae bacterium | reverse complement strand
TAACAAACTTACGCGCGCCCTCGCCGTCGCGCACGACCTGGAAGGCGAGGTCGCGCAGCACATCATCCAACGCGCGGCGGAAGTCCTTGAGCCGCCGGTCGCGCGCCGAATCGATCTCCGGCGCGCCGCGCTTGGCGGCGGCGCCGGTCGCAAAGAGCAGCAAAGTGTCGGAGGTCGAGGTGTCGCCGTCGATGGTGATCGCGTTGAACGAAGGCGCGACGCCTTTGTCGAGCAGCTTTTGCAAAACCTCGGCGGCGATCGGCGCATCGGTGAAGACGAAGGAGAGCATGGTCGCCATGTCCGGCGCGATCATGCCGGCGCCCTTGGCCATGCCGGCGATCGTGACTTCGACACCGTCGATCACCGCTTTCGCTGTCGCGACCTTGGGATAGGTGTCGGTGGTCATGATCGCCTTGGCGGCGGCGAAGAGACCATCCGGCGCCGCTTCGCCGGCGAGCTTTTCAAAAAGGCCGTCGAATTTGCTCGCATCGAGCGGCTCGCCGATCACGCCGGTCGAGGCGAGGAAGATGTCCGCCGGCCGCACCCCGGTCGCTTCGGCAGCGAGCGCCGCGGTGCGCTTCACCGCTTCGGCGCCGGTCTTGCCGGTGAAGGCATTGGCGTTGCCGGAATTGACGACGAGCGCCCGCGCCTTGCCACGGCTAAGCCGCGCACGGCACCAATCGACCGGGGCCGAGGCGCATTTCGACGTGGTGAAGACGCCCGCGACCTCGGTGCCCTTGTCGAAGAGCGCGAGCATCACATCGGTGCGGTCCTTGTAGCGGATGCCGGCCGCGCCGGTCGCGAAACGCACGCCTTCGACGGGCGGAATGTCGGGATAGCTTTTGGGCGCAAGCGGCGAAATTTTGGTGGCGTCGGACATGCGGGGGCCAAGGCTTGAGATGAACGCCCCGTGCATAACCGATCAACTGTAACAGGTCGATGAAATTTCCCGCGCTATGGCTGAGCGGGCAGCAACAGCCGCAGGCCGACGACGACGAAGGCGACAGCACCGCCGCCAATGCCGAGGCCGATGAAATTATGCAGATCGAATCCGAGCAGCGTGCCGACGCCGGCGAGGATCGAGATGGTGGCGAAGACGAGTGCCGGCCACGCCGCGCCGCCGAGCCCCCGCGCGCGGCCGCGGATATAGGGCATGAGCAGAAGGATACCGCCAAGCCCGAAGCCGAACGTGCCGAGGGAGAAAAGCGTATCGGCGAAAATCTTGCCGCCGAGGAAGGCTGCCGAGGTCTGCGCGGCAAGGGCGGGGAGCACGAAGCCGAGCGCCGCATCGACGCCGATGAAAACCAGCGTCGCGGTCGCCAGGAGACTCCAGCCGAGCGCGCGACTGTCCGCACCTCCGTCGGCGCTCGCCTGCGCGCCGAGGCTTAGCGCCGCCGAAGCGAGGATTACGTCGGACATGATACCGATGAGTCCGGCGATATGCAGCATCGCGGCGCCGCGGAGTGCGCCCGCCGCCGCCTGCGCCGGGTCGAGCGGCACGAAAGGCAGCACGGCCTCCGGCGGCGAAAGAAGGTAGAAGAAGCTGGTCGCCGCAACGCCCGCGGCCCCGATGGTAAAAGCGAGCGCAGGCCAGAAGACCTGCCGGTGCAGTTGCGATCCTTCCTCCGCTATCGCCGTCATGACGCCTCCGCGTAACTTGAACCGCAGCTGGTTTGGTTGCATAATGAAACTATTCCAAATGGTTTTGTTTTGCAACCATGCCGCCGAAATCCGATCTGTCCCTGCTGAATTGCTCGCTCGCTCGCGCCCTGAGTTCGGTGGGCGACGGCTGGACTCTGCTGATCAT
>JARLIY010000011.1 GCA_031291475.1 Xanthobacteraceae bacterium | reverse complement strand
GACCGACTGTGCCATCACGTGTTTCACTCTCGCAAGCTTGCGGCACGCCGCAAAGCAGCAAGTCATGCTGCCGCTGCTGCGTGTCGGTAGGTGTCCTGTCTGCTCATGATGGCCCAAGCCACGCGAGCCGTCTTGTTGGCCAAAGCGACTGCCGCGACGAGCCGCGGCTTTCGGCCGAGCAGCGACGTTAGCCAGGGGTCGGTCTTGGCCGCCTTCGAGCAAAGCAGCACCGTGTGTGCGCTGTTGACAAGCAGGCGGCGGAGATAACTGTCCCCTCGTTTGCTAATTCCACCGAGGCGCGCTTTGCCACCGGTAGAGTTCTGTCTCGGCACCAGCCCGAGCCAGGCGGCAAACTCTCTGCCACTGCGGAATGTGTTCGGATCTGCAACCGTCGCTGCGATCGCCGTAGCGATGATCGGCCCGATCCCCGGGGGCCAGCACCTAGGCAGTAAGCCTCCTAGGGATCATCCTGAATAAGCGCTCCATGCCCCTCAGAGCCCTCGCCAGTGATTTTGGGCCCTCCTCCGACATGCGCCACCATCCGCCGGCGCCTGTGCTTAGGCGATCCGGCCGATAGACCAGCAAACCGGGGCAAGCTTCCAAGTCGTCTCAGTCGACGACCTCGCCTTGCACACCAGGGACCAGCGCGTCCGATTTTGTGGGCACGTTTGTAGGCTGAACGCAGCGTCGAGGAAGAGTTCCTGCTTTTTCAGGTTCTTGCGCGCGAAATTGGCGGAGAGGAAGGGATTCGAACCCTTGACACGGCCTTAGACTGTATAACGTTTTAGCAAACGGCCGCCTTCAGCCACTCGGCCACCTCTCCGGTCTGCCGGTATCTAGCGCATGCGCCGTGTAACTTCTATTCTGCGTAGTGCACAAAATTAGGCTTGCCAACAAGAGTTTAAATGGTTAATTTTGCGCAGTACGCATAATTGGTCGATTCGGGCATGGCTAAATTGAGCGACTTGATAGTGCGCACCTCAGAGGTCACTGGAATTCCCGAAGGGACGGTTCGAGAAATAAGCCGCCGCCTGAGGGAGGGTGGTCTGATCGGCACCGGCAAGGGAGGTCGATATGGCGGCGCGGAGATGACGCCAAGCGACGTCGCCGGTCTACTTACCGCGTTGTTGGTCGTGAGAGCGTCGTCAGTTTCCTTGAGTGACATTGTCCCCCTAACCAAGAGTCATCTAAGGGACCTTACTTCACACAGTCCTCGTGGTCACCGGATGGTTTTGGATCGCTGGAATCCGAGGCTAGCACTGCCGGAGCTCTGTCAACTTAATCGGGGCCACACTTTTGAAGAGGCATTCACCGGGCTTATTGCTTCATTCTCAAGCGGAACGTTCAAGCACGCGATGGCTAAGTGGGATCGGGTAGATCTTTTGGTCGAGATATTTAGTCCCCGGTCGATAGTCAGCGCTACCCCTGAACCGGAAGCAAAAATTAAGTTTGAGACCGGGGCGTTTGGACATTTGTATTTGCACTATATCAGGCATCGCATCGCTGAGCGAACCGAAGTAGTAGTGCCAAAAACGTGGTCCGACATACCTAAAGACGATCCGTTCGGTCTGACCGTGGCAGCACGACTTGGCGACACTGTGCTGAAATCTATGGGTCTTTTGCTGAGACCCACTGAGACAAAGCATGCCTAGTCGACGACACTCACGCGGGCGGCAATTCGGCAGGATCGCAGTTCATCAGAGCGATCTGAAACGCGCAATGAAAGCTGCGCTCGATGCGGGGATGTCGTGGGCGCGTGTGAAGACCAACAGCGACGGGACCGTCGAAATTTTGGCCGGAATTAATGCGCCCGTGGAAACTCCCTCAAATGAACTAGACAAATGGATAAAAGATCATGCGCGTTCGGCTTAGGGGCATTAACAGCGTTACCAAACGCCTGGCTGATGGCCGTTCTGCTACCTATTGGTACGCTTGGAAAGGCGGCCCGCGGTTACAAGGTGAGCCAGGGGCGCCTGAATTTATGGCCTCCTATAACGCGGCCGTTGCGAGCAAAGTGCGCCCACCGCAAGGCGTCCTCTTGTCGATTATGCAGGGTTATCAGGCGAGCGCTGATTTTGGCCGTCTCGCCAAACGCACCCGCGCCGATTATGTGGAAAAGATAAAAGTAATTGAGTCCAAGTTTGGTGATTTTCCACTTACTGCATTGACTGATCGCCGAACCCGCGGCGTGTTCATGGCATGGCGCGACGAGCTCGCCACAAGATCTCGTAGGCAGGCCGATTATGCGTGGACCGTATTCGCCCGAATCCTGTCATGGGCCATGAATCGCGGTTTGATCGCGGCGAATCCATGCGAGAAGGGCGGGCGGTTATATCGCGGATCGCGAGCGGACAAAATTTGGACTACCGACGACGAGGTCGCATTCCTCAAAAGCGCGCCGTCACACCTTCACCTGCCACTATTGCTGGGCTTGTGGACGGGGCAGCGGCAGGGCGATCTGCTGCGGCTTCCTTGGTCAGCCTACGACGGACGACACATCCGTTTGCGCCAATCTAAGACCGGTGTCCGCGTCGTCGTCCCAGTCGGCGCCCCCCTTAAAGTGGCGCTGGATGCGGCGACCAAGCACGGGCCGATTATCCTAGTATCGACCGACAAGCGGCCATGGACGCCCGGCGGTTTTCGAGCATCATGGGGCAAGGCCTGCAACAAGGCCGGTATCGCCGGACTGACTTTCAATGATCTTCGCGGAACTGCGGTGACGCGGCTCGCCTTAGCGGAATGTACTGAGGCAGAGATTGCAACCCTTACCGGCCACACCTTGCGTGACGTGCGTTCAATTCTCGATGCGCACTACCTGCATCGCGATCCGGCTCTCGCCGAGAATGCCATTCGCAAGCTCGAAAAGAGAACGGAATCGTCCAACTGAGCGCCCAACTGGTCTGTGATGTTCTAATGTCAGAACGAGAAAGGCTTTGTGAAATCAATTGGCTGGGGAACTAGGATTCGAACCTAGATTCTCGGAGTCAGAGTCCGATGTTCTACCGTTGAACTATTCCCCAAATTTTTTGCCGCATGTCGGCGAAACTGCGCGCAGTCCGCCGCGGGTAAGGGGTTCCATCTAGGACATCTGCGTCCGCATTCCAAGCCTTGGCCGTTCCGATTCCCTGGACTTCGTCGGTCTCAAAGAAATGCAGCGCGGGAAACGAGCGAGCAGGGCGCATCGGTGTGGAAACGGCGATCGGTGATCGCTTTTCGCCATTGCTGAATCTATTCATAAGTGATTGGCGAAATTATACTGTCTTCTCACAGTATAATTCCTATGTATAAGTACTTACTAAGTATAGATTCACCATCACAACCTTATATTATTTACTTCGGTCCCCGCTTCACTTATGAAGTAAGGTCTGGGGGACCAAGCGATGATCGCTGATCCGTTTGCCAGCATTTCCATTGTCCGGCCGATCAGTTCGTCGCGCGTGTAGCCGAACAGCCGCTCGGTCTCGGTGTTGACGAGCACGATCTTGTTGCCGCTGTCGGTCATCACCATGCCGCCCGGACATGATTCGACGACAAGGCGGAATTTTTCCTCGGCCGAACTTTCATCAGAAAGATCGCGTGTGGTTTGAGCGATACCGGCCATTTCCCCGCAGTCCGTATCGCGGCGATCATGCCGCCGGCACAGGGAATAATGAGTTAAGGGAGGATCACACCAAATAAAAAGGCAGCTACGTGTAAATATCTAAGCAAAAAACTTACATCCGATAGTACCGCGAGCTTTCGTCGAATCGATACCGTGATACCTGAAAAACAGAAATGGAACTGGCCATCGACCGGTTTAACGCTGCTCGCGCCCAGAGAATCCGAACACCACAGTACCGATGCAGAGAATGCTGCAAGCGGCGGAAAACAAAAATACCGCGCGAGGCTCGCCGTGATCCATCATCATACCGTAGATCGTCGGCGCGATCATGGCGCCGATGTTGTAGCCCGAGGACACGAACCCGAACACGCGCCCGAAGGCGCCTTGCGGCGTGACCGCACGCACCAGCATGTCGCGCGATGGACTGGCGATGCCGACAAACAGACCGGACAGCGAGGTCATCAACACCAGCACATAGGAGGTAAAACCGATGAGGCCGACCAAGGCGGTCACGGTGCCGGCAAAGGCGAGGCCGAGCGCGGCAACGGCGGCGTGACGGGAGGTACGCGAAGCCAGCACGCCGCCGGCGAGCACGCCGAGCGCATTCATCGCCAGCAGGCCGGTGAGCGCCACATTGGCGAGCGTGTCAGGCGTGCCGTACAGCGCGCCGAGCGCGACGACGAGGAAGCTGTTGAGCCCGCCCATGACCGACGTAAGCACGAAGAAGGCCAGATTGAGCATGATCGGCGGTGAGAGCAGGAGCCGCCAGCCGTGGTCGCCGGGCTTTGCGGCGGCGCCATCGGCCGGCGGCGGGCGGCGTTTCTCGGCTAATCGGTCGGCGGGCGTCGGCCGCTGCGCAGCGAGCAGCACAAGCACCAGAAAGCCGAGGATTGCGGCTCCAACATAGGCGCCGCGCCAGCCGAAATGACTCTGAATCAGCAGCAGGGTGCCCGGGGCAACCGCGGCGCCGAGAATTCCGGAGAAGGTGTGAAACGAGAACAACTGGCCGACGCGCGCGGGCGGACTGTGGTGGGACAAAAGCGAATAATCGGCCGGATGGTACGCGGTGTTGCCGAGCCCGGCGACGGCATACATGGCGATGAACACCACGAATGAATTGACGAGACCGGCGACCGCGAAGGCGGCGGCGCCGAGCGCGACGCCGGCAATCAGCACGACGCGCGCGCCGATCCGGTCGACCAGGAAGCCGACCGGCGTTTGCAGCACAGCCGAGACGACGTTGAAGGCGGTGAGCGCCAACGCCAGATCGGTATAGCTCACGCCATAATCGGCGCGCACGAACGCGAACAGCGGCGCCAGCATGATCATGTAAAAGTGGCTGAGGAAGTGCGCCGCACAGACCGGCGCGATGACGCGCAATTCGCCGAAACGGCGCGCGGGAACCGCGATCGCCTGCGTCATCGGATCGAACGCCCGGCGCCGTTACCGTTCGCCTCGCGCAGGGCCTGCCAGATGCGGAACGGGGTCAGCGGCATGTCGAGGTGGCGTATGCCGCGTTCGGCGAGCGCGTCGAGGACCGCATTGATGACCGAGGTGAGCGAGCCGGCGCAGCCGGCTTCGCCGCAGCCCTTCACGCCGAGCGGGTTGGTCTTCGCCGGTACCGGGTGCTCGGCAAGCGTGAAGGACGGCACGTCGGTCGCGCGCGGCATCGCATAATCCATGAACGAACCGGTGAGCAATTGCCCGTCGCCGTCATAGACCGTCATCTCCATGAGCGCCTGGCCGATTCCCTGCACGACGCCGCCGTGCAGCTGCCCGGCGACGACCATGGGATTCACCACGATGCCGAAGTCGTTGACGCATGAATACTTCAACAGCTCCACCACTCCGGTCTCCGGGTCGACCTCGACCTCGGCGACATGACAGCCGTTGGGAAAAGTCGCGGCGCTGGGACCATCGCTCACGTGACTGACATCGAGCGATTGCGGCGCATCCTCCGGCAGTTTGGCGCCGCCGTTGTGCAGGGTCCGCGCCAGCTCGACGAGCGAGACCGAGCGGTCCGTTCCGGCGATGATAAAGCGGCCATGGCTGAATTCGATGTCGGAAACCGCCGCTTCGAGCACGTGGCTGGCGATCTCCTTGCCCTTTTCGACTACCTTCGCCGCGGCTTCGACGATTGCGGTGCCGCTGTGCATGATCGATTTTGAACCGCCGCTTCCTCCACCCATGAAGATCCGGTCGCTGTCTCCCTGAACGAGCGAGATCTTGTCGAAGGGAATGCCGAGTTGCTGGCTCAAGACCTGCGCAAAGGGCGTGGCATGGCCCATGCCGAAATCGAGGGTGCCGGTCGCGAGCGTCACCGTGCCGTCGGCATTGAATGTGATAGCGGCCAATTCTTTTGACGGCGGCGCGGTGACTTCCAAAAAATTGCCGATACCGAGACCGCGCAGCTTGCCGCGCCGCAGGCTTTCGCGCTTGCGGCGCGCAAAGCCTTTGAAGTCAGCGAGTTCAAGCGCCTGCTTGGTCAGCGCCGCGAAGTCGCCGCTGTCGTAAGTGACGTCGGACGCGGTCTTGTAGGGCAGGTCCTTCGGGCGGATCTGATTGCGCCGGCGCAGCGCCAGCCGATCCACGCCCATCTCCGCCGCCGCGGCGTCGATCAATCGCTCGACAAAGTAATTGCCCTCCGGCCGGCCGGCGCCGCGGTAGGGGCCGATCTGCGGCGTGTTGGTGAACACGCACTTTGTCGAGACCTCGATGAGTGGGGTCCGATACATGCTCTGCACGTTCTTGACGATGTTGAGCGTTCCGGGAAACGGCCCCATGGCCGACAGGAATGCGCCCATATCGGCGAAGCCGGTGATTCGCAGCGCCAAGAAGGTGCCGTCCGCGGCAAGCGCGAGTTCGCCGGTAACATCGTGACTGCGGCCGTGGCTGTCGGAGAAGAAGCTTCCTGAGCGTTCGTCGGTCCACTTCACCGGCCGCCCTAGCGCGCGCGCGGCATGCAAGACACAGACATATTCGGGGAACACGGCGGCCTTCATGCCGAACGAGCCGCCAACCTGGCCGGTCAGGATGTGGACGGCCTTGGCGTCCACTCCCAGCAGCTCGGCAATATTGGCGCGCATACCAGCGACGCCCTGCGAGGCGACATATAATATGAAGCGTTCGTTCTCGTAGTTGGCGAGCGCCGCGCGCGGCTCCATGGCGTTGACGACTAGGCGGCTGTTGATGAGCGGCAATCGGGTGACGTGGGCCGCGGCGGCAAAGGCCGCATCGACGGCGGCGGCATCGCCAAAATGATAATCGAGCGAAATGTTGCCCGGCACGTCGTCGTAGAGGAGTGGGGCGCCGCCGCGTGCCGCATCTTCCGCGGAAGTTACCGCGGGCAGGGCGTCGATCTGGACCACAACGGCTTCAGCCGCGTCCTTCGCCGCGAGCACCGTCTCGGCGACGACGACAGCCACCGGGTCGCCGACGTAACGCACTTTGTTCTTCGCCAGCGCACCGCGCCATGGCTTGCGCATCGGCGAACCGTCGCGATTCTTGAAAGGTACGATGCATTTTAGCGGGCCATAGCCTTCGAGATCGGCGGCGGTGTAGATGCGCAGCACGCCCGGCATTTTTCGCGACGCCTCGGCATCGATCGCACGAATGACGCCGTGCGCGTTCCGGCTGCGCACCATGACCGCGTAGGCCTGATTGGGAAGGTTGACGTCGTCGGTATAACGGCCGGCGCCGCGCAGCAGCATCGGATCTTCGCTGCGCGGGACGGATTGACCAACGGCGAATTTCTCGACCGCCAATCTTTCAGCCGTCAAGGCGTCCGCGGTCAATTTGTCCGCCTGCCCATCGGCAGGCTGGTGCAAATTCATGGCCGTCTAATCCCGCAAAAACTCATATCGCGGTGACATAGTGGACTTGGCAAGGCGCGACAAGCTGGACGGCGGACATGGCTCATAGGCGGTAAAAGCACAGTATTGGCCGCAACCCCTTCGGCTGATACATTTGTCCCGATTTTGAGTTTGAACAAGCCCCGCAGCCGTCGAGCCGCAGAGTTCCGGCGCGGCAGGAAGGTATTGGGAATGAAGGAGGAGGCCTCGCCAACCGGCGGCCTCGGGGGCCGTGGGGCACAGCGAAGGCGCTGGCCTCGCCGGACGCCATACGGCATCCGTCGCGATGGCTTTGGCCGCGATGACGCCCAAGCATCGGCCAACGGCAATCCCGACGGGACTTACGCGGCACTCGATCTCGGCACCAACAATTGCCGGCTGCTCGTCGCTCGCCCGACGGCCGACGGTTTTCGTGTGGTCGACGCGTTCTCCCGCATCATTCGTCTCGGCGAAGGGGTCGCCGCCTCGCGCCGCATCAGCGAAGCAGCGATCGCGCGCGCCGTTGAGGCACTGCTGATTTGTCGCGACAAGATGCATGCGCGCGGCGTCAAACGCGCTCGGCTCATTGCTACGGAGGCCTGCCGCGCCGCCGAGAACGGCGAGGCGTTTCGCGCCCGCGTCGCCGAACAAGCGGGCCTCGAACTGGAAATCGTCGATTCGGCGACCGAGGCTCGGTTGGCGGCGGCCGGCTGCACGGAGTTGTTCGATCCGGCCGCCGCCGGCGTCATCCTTTTCGATATTGGCGGCGGATCGTCGGAGTTGGTGCGGCTCGGCCGTCCCAACGGCGTCCGGCGCGGGCCGCCGCATCCCGACATAGTCGGCTGGGCATCGCTGCCGGTCGGGGTGGTCACGCTTGCCGAACGTTATGGCGGCACGGTGGTATCGCGCGAAACCTACGACGCGATGGTGGAGGAGGTCGCCGCCTTCGTCGAGAAATTCGCCGCTGCGCATCGTAGCGACCTTGAAGGCTTCCATATGCTCGGCACTTCGGGCACGGTGACGACGATCGCCGGTGTATTCCTGAAATTGCGGCGCTACGACCGGCGCCGCGTCGACGGCTGCTGGTTGTCCGACGAGCAGGTGTCGCGCGTCGTCGGCGAGCTTTTGGCCATGAGTTTTGACGAGCGCGCGGCCAATCCCTGCATCGGCGCCGAACGCGCCGATCTGGTGCTGGCCGGTTGCGCCATCCTCGACGCTATTCGCCGGTTTTTCCCATGTCCGCGGTTACGCGTCGCCGACCGCGGTCTCCGCGAAGGCATGTTGGTCGAAATGATGCGCGCGGATGGCGTATGGGGCGAAGCCTGACGCATCATGGAGCGGCTCAAGCGGGAGAAACGTCGCAAGCCGTCATCGCGCGCCTGGCTCCAACGCCAGATCAACGATCCCTATGTGGCGCGCGCCAAACGCGAGGGGTTCCGCTCCCGCGCAGCCTTTAAGCTCGCTGAAATCGACGACAAGTTTCATCTGTTGAAACCGGGCACCTGCGTCGTCGATCTCGGCGCGGTGCCCGGCGGTTGGAGCGAGGTTGCCGGGCGGCGGGTCGGTGCGAGCGGGCGCGTGGTCGCGCTCGACATTCTCGATATGAAGCCGGTCGCGGGCGTGGAATTCCTCAAACTCGACTTTCTCGATCAAACCGCGCCGCCGCGCCTCAAAGCGGTGCTCCATGGCAAGGCCGATGTCGTTCTTTCGGACATGGCGGCCAATGCGACCGGTCACCGGCAGACCGATCATTTGCGCATCATGGCGCTGGCGGAAGCGGCGGCGCATTTCGCGCGCGAGGTGCTCAATCCGGGCGGAAGTTTTCTCTGCAAGGTCCTGCAGGGTGGAACCGAGGCTTCGCTCCTCTCCGATCTCAAGCGCGATTTTACCAGCGTCAAGCACGTCAAGCCGCCGGCAAGCCGCGGCGATTCCGCCGAGCTTTATCTCCTGGCGCGCGGGTTTCGCGGCGGCAGATGACAATTTAGTTCGCGGTTCGACCTGGTCACGGACGTTTTTCCAGGTCCGCCCGAAGTGCGACCTTGCGCCCGGCAAGTTCGGCGCCGGCGTCGGGCGCCAACCGCACGAACACCAGGCTGGCGGCGGCGGTGAGCAAACCCACCGCGAGGAAGGCCGGCGGAAAATCCGTGGCGCCCATGGCGGCGCCGTGCTTCAGCCGCAGCGTAATTTCAACCACCAGCGCGCCTACGGCGACGCCGGTCGACAGCGCCAATTGCTGGGCGACGGAGACGATCGTCGTCGCCTTGCTCATCTGCGGCGGTTCGATTTCGGCGTAAGCGATGGTGTTGATGGCGGTGAATTGCAGCGAGCGAAAGAAGCCGCCGCTGAGCAGGATGACGATCATCGCCGCAAACGGCATGCCGGGCACGAAAGTAGCGCAGGCGGCGAGGAAGGCGGCGCTGAGCAGGCTGTTGTAAACGAGGACCGGTCGATAGCCGAGATATTTGAGCACGCTGGCCACGGCGGCCTTCATGAATAGCGAGCCAAGCGCGCCGGTGAAGGTAATCAGACCGGACTGAAAGGGCGTCAGGTCGAATCCGATCTGCAACAACAGCGGCAGCAAAAACGGCAGCGCGCCGATGCCGAGCCGGAACAGGAATCCGCCGAAGATACTGGCGCGAAACGTCGGCAGCTTGAACAGCGAGAGATCGAGAATAGGTGCCGGCGTGCGCCGGGCGTGAACGATATAGGCCGCGGCGGCGACGGCACCGATGCCGAGAAGCGCGGCAACGATACCGATCGGCAGAAAATCGAGTCCCAGGACCGACAGCCCGAAGGCGAGCCCGCCGATGCCGAGCCCCGACAAGACGAATCCGAGAAAGTCGAATGGCGGCGGCCGTTCGGCATGCACGTGCGGAATATAGCGCGTGGCCATTACGAGGCCGATCAGGCCGATCGGCACGTTGATGATGAAAATCCAGTGCCACGACGCGTAGGTCGTGATGAAGCCGCCGAGCGGCGGACCGCAAATCGGACCGACGAGTGCCGGTATGGTCACCAGCGACATGGCGTTGACCAAAAGCCGCTTGTCGATGCTGCGCACCAGGATGAGCCGCCCCACGGGGGTCATCATCGCTCCGCCCGCGCCCTGAACGATCCGCGCCAGGACAAATTCCTCGAGCGAATGCGATAACGCACAACCGATCGAGCCGAGCACGAATACGCCGATGGCGATGCGAAAGACGTTGCGCGCGCCGAAGCGGTCGGCGGTCCAGCCGCTTGCCGGAATAAAGATGGCGAGCGCCAGCAGATAGGAGGTGACGGCGAGCTTCAGCGCCAGCGGATTGGTTTCGAGCGCGCGGGCAATGGCCGGCAGCGACGTCGAGATCACCGTGGAGTCCAGGTTCTCCATGAACAAGGCAAACGCCACGATAAGCGGAACAACGCGATTATACGGGCTCGGCGGCACGCTCGAGGACATCAGCGGCTACCGGCCGCGGGACCGGCTTTTAGCCGCTGCAAGCCCTCGGCGGGCTGCTGAAACGACGGATCGATCTCGAGTGCCTTGTGGAAGTCGGCGATGGCGCCGGCGCTGTCGGCAAGTCGCTCGCGAATAAGGCCGCGTGTCGAAAAAGCGCTTGCCGAACGCGCGTTAAGGGCGATGGCGCGATCGGCGTCGGCCAAGGCCTCGACATTCTCGCCGGCGAGGTAATGCGCCCAGGCGCGATTGTAATAGGCGAGCGCCGCATTCGGCGAGAGTTCGATGGCGCGCGTATAGTCGGCGATGGCGTCGGCGAAGGCCTGCCGCTCGCGCTTGGCGTTGCCGCGGTTGATGTAGGCGTCGGCCGAGCGCGGATCGAGCCTGATGGCTTGATCGAGATCGGCGACGGCGCGCTCGCTTTCGCCCTTGGCGAGCCAGGCGCTGCCCCGGTTGTTGTAGGCCGCGGCCGTCGGGGTGAGTCTGATCGCCTGATCGTAGTCGGCGATGGCGCGATCGAGATCGCCTTTGTGCCGCCAGGCGATGCCGCGATTGTAGAGCGCCGCCGCATAGCCCGGATCGACACGCAACGCTTCGTTATAGTCGGCGATGGCGCGATCCGGCTCGCCTTTGTCGTCGAGGGCGCTGCCGCGATTGATATAGGCGACGGCGAATTTCGGATTGAGCTTGATCGCCTGATCGTAATCCGGAATTGCGCGGGCGAAATCGTGCTTCTGGTAGAAAGCATAGCCGCGCTCGTTGTAGGCGCCGGCATGTTGCGGATTGAGCCGGATGGCTTCGCTCAAATCCGCGATGGCGCGATCGAAATCGCCGTCGCGGCGCAGCGCGATTCCGCGATCATAAAAGTGGCGCGCGTTCTTCGGATCGAGCCGGATCGCCTCGTTGTAGTCGGCAATAGCCGCGTTGCGGTCGCCCTTGTCATCATGCGCGTTGCCGCGGTTGCTGTAAGCGTCGGCGTTGCCGGGATCGAAACGGACGGCCGCGTCGAAATCGGCGATGGCGCGATCGTAGTCGCGCTTCTGGTAGTGAACGAGGCCGCGGTTGTCGAAGGCGAGCGCGAATTGCGGAGAAAGCTGGATGGCGCGATCGAAATCGGCGATCGCTCGTGCGCTCTCGCCTTTGGCGCGCCACGCATCGCCGCGATTGTTGTAAGCCGGCGCGAAATTCGCGTCGACGCGCAGCGCTTGATTGTAGTCGGCGATGGCGCGGTCCAACTCGCCCTTCTCGAACCAGACGATGCCGCGATTGTTCAGCGCGGCTACGTTTTTCGGATCGAGCCGGACGGCCTGATCGTAGTCGGCGATCGCATGATCGAAGTCGCCTTTGCGGCGGAACGCCAGTCCGCGATTGAAGAAGGCCGCGGCATAGTCGGGCGAGAGCCGGATCGCCTCGTTATAATTGGCGATGGCGCGATCGAAGTCCGTTTTTTCGTCGAAAGCATTGCCGCGCGCCACGAACGTGCCGGCGTCGTTGCCGTCGAGCCTGATCGCCGTGTCGAGGTCGGCCATGGCGTTGTCCAGGTCGTGCTGCGCCAGGCGCAGACTGCCGCGATCGGCAAAAGCCCGCGCGTAGTCGGGATCGAGCCTGATGGCTTCCGCGAAATCCGTGAGCGCGCCGGCAACTTCGCCTTTGGCGCGCATGGCCACGCCACGCTCGTGATGCAGGATCGCGAGATTAGGCGATTGATAGCGGCCGGAATCGATCAAGGCCGTGCAGGCGGCGATTCGCTCGTCGTTGGTCGCGCGCCATTGCCCGGTGCAGCGATGCTCATTCGTCGTGTCTTGCGCGCGTGTGGTTGCAGGGAGCGCGAGCGGTGCGATCAGCGCGAGCACAATCCGCACGGCCGAAGAGGAGGGCAGTGGCGGCCGCGTCATCGACTTTTCATCCGGCGCGTCATTGGCAAACGCTTGGTCCTGTCGGGCATTGCTCCGTCTCGATGGCGGCGAATTTACTCCGCTGTGCACTGGCCGGCCAAGCGTTGCGGCACCATCTATCAATCCTGGTTTAGGTATGCTAGGAACCGCCGCCAACCCAAAAGCGGGCCATCGAGCCGGATGAGCAGGCGGGCGGGGAACACCCCACCCGCGCGGTTTGATCTTAACTACCGGCTTTCCAAGGCGCCCGCACCAGCCGGCCCGCGAATCATCGCGCGGGCACAAGCGGAGTTGGCAATGACTAAAAATAATCCGCGTGAGGGCCTCACTTTCGACGACGTGCTGATCAGGCCCGGTCTGTCGGACGTCTTGCCCTCCGAAGTGGACATTCGTTCGCGCATTACCCGCGGTATCGCGCTCAACATTCCGATCGTCGCCTCGGCCATGGATACGGTGACCGAAGCCCATATGGCGATCGCGATGGCGCAGGCCGGCGGCATCGGCGTAATTCACCGCAATCTCGATCCTGCGGTGCAGGCGGGACAGGTGCGGCAAGTCAAAAAGTTCGAATCAGGCATGGTGGTCAATCCCGTCACCATTCATCCCGATGCATCGCTTGCGGACGCGCTTGCCTTGATGCAGGAGAACCGCATTTCCGGCATCCCGGTCGTCGAGGGCGGCGGCAACGGGCGCGCCGGTAAGCTCGTCGGAATCCTCACCAATCGCGACGTACGTTTTGCCACCGACAAGCGGCAAAAAGTCTCCGAGTTGATGACCAAGGACTCCCTTATCACCGTGCACGAGGGCGTCAGTCAGGACGAGGCCAAGCGCCTGCTGCACCAGCATCGCATCGAGAAGCTCTTGGTGGTGGACGGCGACTACCGCTGCGTCGGCCTCATCACGGTCAAGGATATCGAGAAAGCGGTCGCGAACCCAAACGCCTGCAAGGACGAGCAGGGCAGGCTGCGCGTTGCCGCCGCCACCAGCGTCGGCGAGGCCGGATTCGTGCGCAGCGAAGCGCTGATCGACGCGGGTGTCGATCTGATCGTGGTCGATACCGCCCACGGTCACTCGAAGCGCGTGCTCGACATGGTGACGCGCATCAAGCGTTTGTCGAACGCGGTGCAGGTGGTCGCCGGCAATATCGCCACGTCGGAAGGCGCCAAAGCGCTGATCGACGCCGGCGCCGACGCCATCAAAGTCGGGATCGGGCCGGGCTCGATCTGCACCACGCGCGTCATCGCCGGTGTCGGCGTGCCGCAACTCACGGCGATCACGGACGCAGTCGAGGCGGCCAAACGCACCGATACCCCGGTCATCGCCGACGGCGGCATCAAATATTCTGGCGATCTCGCCAAGGCGATGGCGGCGGGCGCCGACTGCGCCATGGTCGGCTCGCTGCTTGCCGGCACCGATGAGACTCCGGGCGAGGTGTTTCTGTATCAAGGCCGCTCCTATAAAACCTATCGCGGCATGGGCTCGGTCGGCGCCATGGCGCGCGGGTCGGCCGATCGATACTTCCAGCAGGATATCAAGGACACGCTTAAGCTCGTGCCTGAAGGCGTGGAAGGCCAGGTGCCGTACAAGGGTCCGGTCGCCAATGTGCTACATCAGCTCACCGGCGGCCTGCGTGCGGCCATGGGTTACGTCGGCGCCAAGGACATGACGGATTTTCACGCCAAGGCGGAGTTTATGCGCATTTCCGGTGCCGGCCTGCGCGAAAGCCACGTGCACGATGTCACCGTCACGCGCGAGAGCCCGAATTATCCGAGCCGAGAGTGATCTTTTGTCATGAAACGCGCGCCCGCCGATCCTTTCGCAGAGGTTCGCAAGGCCACTGACCGGCATCGCGCGCAGCATGGCTGCGGCGCTTATCCTTACGACAATGGCCCGCTCCTTGGTGCGCTCGCCGCCGCGACCAATGCCCGTCGTATCCTCGAATTGGGGACGGCGCTCGGCTATACGGCGTTATCGTTCGCCTATGGCGCTCCGGACTCCACGGTCGACAGCATCGAACGCGATCCCGAGCACGTGCAGCTTGCCCGCGACAATATCGCCGCGGCGGGTCTCGACCATCGCATCGCCGTGCATGAAGGCGAGTTCACAAAGGTGCTGCCGACGCTCGATCCCGGCTATGATCTCGCCTTCTTCGACGGGCATACGCCGGTCCCGGCGTTGCACACCACACTGCGAAATCTGCTGCGCACCGGCGGCATGCTCATCACCGCCAATTTGAATCATGGCGGCAGCGCCGACGCGGTGTCGAGAGCGCTGTTCGAGGGTAAACGCTGGCGCAGCGCGCTTGTCGACGAGCAAGGCGAAACAGCCATCAGCGTCAAGCTGTGACGCCCCGCAATGGCGGCAAAGCCGCCGCCGTGATAATGACCTTCGACGATCAACCTCGGACCAATGTCGATGTCGCTCCCAGCCGTTCTCCTGCCGCTTTTCGTCGAGGTCGTTCTTACCTTTGCGCTTATGTTGCGGATGGGTGCCTTGCGCGGCCGGGATTTACGCTCGGGCGCCGTCAAACCGCAGGACGTGGCGCTGCGCGAGCCGAATTGGCCGCAGCGCACGGCGCAGGCGGCGAATTCGTTCTCCAATCAGTTCGAGCTCCCGGTCTTGTTTTATGTGCTGACGATCCTCGAATGGGTTACCAGACACGCCGGCGTGCTCTTTGTGGCGCTGGCCTGGGTTTTCGTGATCTGCCGCGTGCTTCAGGCTTACGTCCACGTCACCAGCAATACCTATCGGCTGCGTAGCACCTTCTACTCCGTCGGGGCGTTGGTGCTTATGGTCATGTGGGCGATTTATATCGTGCAGGTGCTGACCGGCACCTGAAATGCGAAATAGTCAGGCTGCTTCGTGACGCCTGCCGCTCGGCTATCGGCTGCCATTGAGGTTATTGCCGACATCGAAGCTCGGCGGCGGCCGGCTGCCGATGCACTCAAGGACTGGGGCCTCGCGCACCGCTTCGCCGGATCGTCGGATCGCGCCGCAATCGCCGGGCTGGTTTACGATACGCTTCGCCGCAAAGCCTCGTCGGCCTGGCTCATGGGCGAAGCCACTCCGCGCGCGGTGGTTCTCGGCATGTTGCGTCGCGAGCGCGATCTGGATGTTGTGCAAATCGCGGGCTTGTGCAGCGCCGCGCGCTTCGCGCCTGCGCCGTTGACGGAAAGCGAACGGGCGGCGCTCGCGGGGGAGGCGCTGGCGGGCGCGCCGGCGCCGGTTCTCGGCGATTATCCGGAGTGGCTCGAACCGCACTTTTCGCGCGTCTTCAAAGACGATCGCGCCGCGGAGGGCGCCGCGCTGGCGAGCCGCGCACCGCTTGATTTGCGCGTCAACACGCTCAAGGTCGAGCGCGACGAGGTGCTGCCGATGCTCGCGCATCTTAAGGCCGAGGCAACCCGATGGTCGCCGATTGGCCTGCGTATTCGCCTTGCGGCCGACGCCAAGAGCCCGGCGATTCACGCCGAGCCTGCCTTTCTCAAAGGTGCGATCGAGATCCAGGACGAGGGATCGCAGCTTGCCGCGCTGTTCGCCGGCGCCAAGCCCGGCGAGCAGGTTGTCGACCTTGCGGCCGGAGCCGGCGGAAAGACGCTGGCGTTGTCGGCGGTCATGGAGAACCACGGCCAGATTTACGCGACCGATATCGAGAAGCGGCAGCTCGCGCCGATTCACGAGCGCATTTCGAGGGCCGGCGCGCGTAACGTCCAGGTGCGGACGCCGCGCGGCGAAACGGACGTGCTCCGCGATCTCGCCGGCCGCATCGACCTCGTCCTCATCGACGCGCCATGCACCGGGACCGGGGCCTGGCGGCGCAATCCGGACGCCAAATGGCGCGTTCGCCCAGGCGCGCTGGCAGAGCGTATCAATCAGCAGCAAGCTATGCTCGATCACGCGCCAGCGCTGCTCAAGCCGGGAGGCCGTATCGCCTATGTGACTTGCTCGGTTTTGGCCGAAGAAAACGGCGACCAGGTACGGGCCTTCCTCACGCGGCAAACGGATTTTGCCGCGGTGCCGCCGCGTGAGGTCGCCGCCGCCGCGCTCGGCGAGCGCGCCATGATGTTCTGCCGAGCCGCCCTTTTATCCGAGGAGGGCTTGTTGATGACGCCGCGGGAGACCGATACCGACGGCTTTTATGTCGCCGTCATGCGGCGGGCTTAGTGGATTTTGCCCGAGCATAACGGTGGAGGAGGAGGCGCCGCGCCCTTGACCGCGGGTTGTCGCGGCAGCACATACGCTCCTCAACGCCATGCACGACACCATCCTCATCGTCGATTTCGGCTCGCAGGTCACCAAGCTCATTGCCCGCCGCGTGCGCGAGGAGTGCGTCTACTGCGAGATCGTCCCATTTCAGAAGGCCGAAGCCGCTCTCAAGGCGTTGCGGCCGAAGGGGGTGATCCTCTCCGGCGGGCCGGCGTCCGTGCTCGACAAGGATGCCCCGCTGGCACCGATGGCGATCTTCCGGGCCGGCGTGCCTGTGCTCGGTATCTGCTACGGCGAGCAGGCCATGGCGCAACAGCTCGGCGGCAAGGTCGAGGGCGGCCATCATCGCGAATTCGGCCGGGCCGAGGTCGAGGTAACCGAGTCGTCGGCGCTCTATGACGGTGTCTGGCAGGTCGGGCAGCGTTATCCGGTGTGGATGAGTCACGGCGATCGCGTCACCGCGCTGCCGCCGGGATTTAAGGCCGTCGGTACCTCGCCCAACGCGCCGGTTGCCATGATCGCCGACGAAGCGCGCCGCTTCTACGCCACGCAGTTCCATCTGGAAGTCATGCACACGCCCCACGGCGCGGCGCTGCTGCGCAATTTTGTCCGTAACATTGCCGGCTGCACCGCCGACTGGACCATGCGCGCCTTCAAGGACGAGGCGATTGAAAAAATCCGCAAGCAGGTCGGCAAGGCGAGAGTGCTTTGCGCACTTTCCGGCGGCGTCGATTCAGCCGTCGCAGCGGTGCTTCTGCACGAAGCAATCGGCGATCAACTCACTTGCGTCTTCGTCGATCACGGCCTGTTGCGGCTCGCCGAAGCCGAGCGCGTCGTCGCCTTGTTCCGCGGCCATTACAACATTCCGCTCGTGCATGTCGCCGCCGAGGATTTGTTCCTTAAGGCGCTCGACGGCGTCGATGATCCCGAGGAGAAGCGCAAGATCATCGGTAAGCTGTTCATCGACGTGTTCGAGCTCGAAGCAAAAAAAATCGCCAGTGACAGGAGAGGCTCGCCCGAGTTTCTCGCCCAGGGCACGCTTTACCCGGATGTGATCGAGAGCGTCTCGTTCGCCGGGGGACCGTCGGTGACGATCAAGTCGCACCATAATGTCGGTGGCTTGCCCGCGCGCATGAACATGAAGCTCATCGAACCGCTGCGCGAATTGTTCAAGGACGAGGTCCGCGCGCTCGGCCGCGAGCTCGATTTGCCCGAGGCGTTTGTCGGCCGCCATCCGTTTCCCGGACCCGGCCTCGCCATCCGCTGCCCTGGTCCGGTCACCCGCGAGAAGCTCGATATCCTGCGCGCCGCCGACGAGATTTACATCGAGGAAATCCGCCGCGCCGGACTTTACGACGACATCTGGCAGGCATTTGCGGTGCTGCTTCCGGTCAAGAGCGTCGGCGTGATGGGCGATGGGCGCACCTACGAGAACGTTTTGGCGTTGCGCGCCGTCACATCGACCGACGGCATGACCGCCGACTTCTATCATTTCGATATGGATTTCCTCAGCGCGGTGGCGACCCGCATCGTCAACGAAGCCAAGGGCGTCAACCGCGTGGTCTACGACGTCACGTCTAAGCCGCCGGGGACGATCGAGTGGGAGTGACGGCTCCGCTGGCGGCGCTCCTTATTTTTTCTGCTTGAGCGTCAGCATGAAGGCCTTTTCCTCGGGCTGGAGATAGACCACTTCGGTGAGCGTTCCAATCACGCCGGTCGTATCGAAATAAGCAAAGCGCGTTTCATTGTGGCGGCCGTCTTGCACCAAACTGAAACCGGCTGCTTCCATTTCCTTCACGCCCTTGGCGTAGTTGGCGATTTCGATACCATAGTGATGGACGCCGCCTTGCGGATTGTGGTCGAGGAATTTCGAATAGGTGCTGACGCCCGAGATCGGCTGGATGAGTTCGACCTGCATGTCGCCGCACCAGCCGAAGGCGAGGTGCAGGCGCAGTGGCGCAGGCTTGCCAAGATAGGTCTCATCTTGAAGCTCCGGCTTCTCGATAAACAAAAATTGCGAAACGCCGAGCTTATCTTTGAAAAAAGCCATCCCCTTGTGTATGTCGGGCACGACAATACCGATTTGATAGGCGCCTTGGGCCAACGTGCTTGTCATCGACTTCCTCCCTTCGAACAATCGTTGTGATTGGGTATAAGTTCTAGTGGAGCGTTCCGCTTTTTGAAACCGGTTTGGCCCAGCGGCTCGCGGCCGCGCTGCTGTGGTCGATAGCCATGTGCCCCGGCACTCGCGCGTCCGGGCCGATGCCGTCATTGACAAGCGCGGGCTCCGCGTCATGATCGCGCCCGAATAACGAAAGGCCGGACGCGGCTTCAATCAATTGCGCTGAAATCTCAACACCGGAGCTGGCGCTCGGTCATGGGCCTTGTAGTCGAAATCCTCGGGCTTGTGCTGTTTCTCGGCGCGCACGTATTCGTCTCGCTGCGCGGGGAGCGTGAGGCTTTGATCGCCAAGCTCGGCCGCGGGCCCTATCTGGGCCTTTTCTCGCTGGTCTCGATCGCAGGTCTCGTCCTTATCGGTTTTGGCTTTGCGCGTTACCGCGCCACGGGCATCATTCCGGTCTGGTATCCGCCGGCATGGACGCGTCAAATCGTGGTCGCCCTGATGTGGCCGGCGAACATCGCGGTGGTTGCCGCCTATATTCCCGGCGACATCAAGCGCGTGCTCAAGCACCCGATGCTCGTCGGTGTGAAAATCTGGGCGGTGGCGCATCTCTGCGCCAACGGCGACCTCGGTTCAATCATCCTGTTCGGTTCGGTGCTCGCCTGGGCGGTCTATGATCGCATCACGCTGAAACAGCGATCCGATCTCGGCGCTCCCCCGATTCCGACCGGCGGACGGCGCAACGACATCATCGCGATTATTGTCGGCACCATTCTCTATCTGGCGCTCGGCTTTGTGTTCCATCCCATCGTCATCGGCGTGCCGGCCTTCGGGACGCCGGCGCTGGGACACTGATGATGTCCGTTCACGATGAAATCCGGCGACTCACCGCGCCGGACATCGGCGCCCGCAAGGGCGGTGAGCCGATCGTGTGCCTAACCTCCTATCATGCGCATACCGCGCGCATCCTCGACGGATATTGCGACGTTATCCTGGTCGGCGATTCGCTCGGCATGGTGATGCACGGGCTCGAAACCACGGTGCCGGTCACCCTTGACATGATGATCTTGCAAGGTCACGCCGTGATGCGCGGCTCGAAGCGGGCGCTGGTGGTCGTCGACCTGCCGTTCGGTTCCTACGAAGCCTCCAAGGAGCAGGCGTTCACCTCGGCGGTGCGGGTGCTGAAGGAAACCGGCTGCGGCGCCGTCAAGCTCGAAGGCGGCCGGCGGATGGCGGAGACCATCGCTTTCCTCACGCAGCGCGGCGTGCCGGTGATGGGCCATGTCGGCCTCACCCCGCAGGCGATCAACACGATCGGATCGTTCCGCGCGCAGGGACGCGAGGAAACCGACTGGGCGCCGATCGAAGCGGACGCGCATGCGGTGGCGGACGCCGGCGCGTTCGCCGTCGTGCTCGAGGCGATCGCCGAGCCGCTGGCGCGTCGTATTACGGGGGAGGTGGCGATCCCGACGATCGGCATCGGCGCCAGCGTCGCCTGCGACGGCCAGATCCTTGTGCTCGAAGACATGCTCGGCCTCTCACCGCGCGTGCCAAAATTCGTCAAACGTTTCGGCGACCTTGGGCCGTCGATCGAGCAGGCGGTGAAGGGCTATGCGGCGGAAGTCCGGGCGCGCAATTTCCCCGGCCCCGAGAACGTCTATCCGATGCGCAAGAAGAAACCTTAAGACGCGATCGTCGCGGGCTCGGCAGGGCTTTGCCTTGCTCGTGCCACATGCTTATTCTAGCTCCCACGGGGTTTTCCGAGCCTAACCGCCCGGAATCCCTTGATTTTGTCGATCCTCGGTTCACAGAGCTGGGCGTGAGCTCTAGCTGCCGGGATCGTGCTGGGGCAGGGTTCCGTGGCCGATATCTTTCAAGAAGTCGATGAGGAAGTCCGTCGCGAGCAGTTCAAAAAGCTGTGGCAACGTTACGGCAACTACATCATCGCCGCCTGCGTTCTCGTGGTTGTCGGTGTAGGCGCCTGGCGCGGCTACGAATGGTGGGAAAGCAAACGGGCCGCTGAAGCGGGCGCGGCCTTCGAGCAGGCGGTCACGCTGGCGGAAGCCGGCAAGCGTGAGGAGGCGGCTGCGGCGTTTGCTAAGCTCGCGAACGACGGCACCGCGGGCTATCGCGTGCTGGCGCGCTTGCGTGAAGCCGCCGAACTCGCCTCGAGCGATCGCGCCGCCGCGATCAAAGCCTATGAGGAGATCGCCGCCGACAGGAGCGCCGGACAGGTGATCCAGGATCTGGCAACGATTCGCGCCGGCTATTTGCAGGTCGATACCTCCACCTACGGCGAGATGCGCGCCCGCCTCGAACCGCTGACCGGGCCGGAGCGCGCGTTCCGCCACAGCGCACGCGAGCTGCTGGCGCTGTCGGCGTGGAAGGGCGGCGATATGGGCGCGGCGCGGCAATGGGCCGATCTGATCATTGGCGATCCGCAGACACCGCCGGCAGCGCGTAGCCGCGCCGAGGTGCTGAGCGAGCTTATCGCCGCGAGCGGCAAGGGCTGAGCGGATGCCGGCGCGACAACTTCCTCCAATGCTCCGGGCCGGTTCAGCGCTTGCGCTGATGCTGGTTATCGTGGGCTGCACCCCAGGGGGTCAATTCGACCCGACGGAGGTAGTTTCCGGCGACATATTCAACACCAAGAAGAAGATTGCGGGCGATCGCGAGCCGCTGTTCCCCGAGGGCGTACCGGGGGCGCAGACCGGCGTGCCGCCGGATTTGGTCAAAGGCTATCAGCCGCCACCGGAGCCGGCGGCGGACAATGGCACGGCCGCGGCTAAACCCGTTGCGGCCGCGGAAAAGTCCAAGTCAAAACCGAAACCAAAGCCGAAAATGGCGCGCGCGCCTGCACCTTCGGCGCCACAGATGCGGCGGCCCGCGCAGGCTGCGTGGCCGAATACGCCGCCGCAAGCGCCGGCGGCGGCCAACTGGCCGAATACGCCGCCGCAACAGCCCGCGGCGACCAATTGGCCGAACACGCCGTCGCAAGCGCCCGCCGCGACCAACTGGCCGGCTCCGCCGGCGCCGAGCACATATTCACGTTGAGCGTTTCAGGATAAGGAGCGCCTGCGGCGCGGCAGCGCCAAGCATCGTTCGCTCTTGTCTTAGATTACATCATGTCCTTCACGATCGCCATTGTCGGCCGGCCCAACGTCGGCAAATCGACTCTGTTCAACCGCCTGGTGGGCGCGCGGCGGGCGCTGGTCGACGACCAGCCTGGAGTCACGCGCGATCGGCGGGAAGGCGAAGGCAGGCTGGGCGACCTGACGTTCAAGGTCATCGACACGGCAGGCCTTGAGGATGCCGACCGCGAGAGCCTTTCCGGCAGGATGCAGGCACAGACTGCGGCGGCGATGGCGCTGGCCGATGCCGTGCTCTTTCTCGTCGACGCTAGGGCCGGGACGACCGGGGCCGATCGTGCCTTCGCCGACCTCGTGCGCAAATCGGGTAAACCCGCGATCGTCGTCGCCAACAAGAGCGAAGGCCGCGCCGGTGAAGCCGGGGTGCTTGAATCCTACGCGCTTGGGCTCGGCGATCCGGTTGCGGTGAGCGCCGAGCATGGCGAGGGGCTGGCCGATCTCTACGGCGCGCTACGCACGGCTCTGCCCGAAGCGACCGCCGAGCCCGACCACGATCAAGTTCCGGCGGCTGCCGGGGAGGATCAACAAAAGCCGATCCGCATCGCGGTCGTGGGGCGGCCCAATACCGGTAAGTCGACGCTGATCAACCGCTTGCTCGGGGAAGAGCGGTTGCTGACCGGCCCCGAGGCCGGCATCACGCGCGACGCGATCGCGGTCGATCTTGCCTGGAACGACCGGCGCCTGCGCATTTACGACACCGCCGGACTGCGGCGGCGTTCGCGCGTTGCCGAGAAGCTTGAAAAGCTCTCCGTTGCCGACGCGCTCAACGCCATCCGCTTCGCCGAAGTGGTGATTGTGCTACTCGACGCGCAGGCGCCTTTCGAGGAACAGGATACCCGCATCGCCGATCTCGTCGAGCGCGAAGGCCGTGCCCTGGTCATCGGCATCAACAAAGTCGATTTGATCGAACGCCAACCGGGCGTCCGCCCGCGGCTGCGCGAGGAAGCCGATCTTGCGCTGCCGCAGGTCAAGGGCGTCCCGGTTGTCGCGCTGTCGGCGAAAAGCGGCGAGGGGCTCGACCGGCTGATGACCGCGGTGATGGATGCCCACGCGGTCTGGAATCGCCGCGTGCCAACTGCGGCACTCAATCGTTTTTTGTCGCAGGCATTAGAGGCGCATCCGCCGCCTGCAATCGCCGGACGTCGCATCCGGCTCGATTACATGACGCAGCCCAAGTCGCGGCCGCCGACCTTCGTGCTGTTCTCGTCGCGGGCGGCCTCGCTTCCCGAAACGTACCGCCGTTATCTGGTCAACGCCCTGCGTGAAGCCTTCGCGCTGCCGGGCACGCCGATCCGGCTTTTGCTGCGCGCCAAAGCCAATCCCTACGCCGGCCGAAAGCGCCGCTGATGGGTCAGCCGACAGAGGAAGCCACCGCAAAAGTTGGTGCGGCGCGACGCCAGGCCGCCTTCGTATTCGTCTTCGCAACCGTCCTCCTGGACATGCTTGCCATCGGTATTGTCATTCCGGTGTTGCCGAAGCTCGTGGTCGATTTCGTCGGCGACACTGCGCGCGCCGCGGAGATTTTCGGTATTTTCGGCACCGCCTGGGCCTTGATGCAATTTTTCTTTTCGCCGCTGCAGGGAGCGCTGTCCGACCGGTTCGGCCGGCGTCCCGTGATCGTGATCTCCAATTTCGGCGTGGGATTGGACTATGTGCTGATGGCTTTAGCGCCGACGCTCGGATGGCTGTTCGTCGGCCGGGTGATTTCCGGGATCACGGCGGCAAGCATCGGCACTGCTTACGCCTATGTGACCGACGTGACGCCTGCGGGCAAACGCGGCGCGCGCTTCGGCCTTCTGGGCGCCGCTTTTGGCGCAGGCTTCGTGCTCGGACCGGCCGTCGGCGGACTGGCCGGCAGCATTTCCCCGCGCTTGCCATTCTGGATCGCCGCGGGCTTGAGCTTGGCCAATGCGTGCTACGGGCTGCTGATCCTTCCGGAATCGCTGCCGCAGGCGCGCCGCGCCGCATTCAGTTGGCGGCGCGCGAATCCCTTCGGGGCGCTTTTGCTGTTGCGTTCGCACCGCGGCCTGTTCGGACTGGCCAACGTCAATTTTCTCAGCAATCTCGCCCACGCCGTATTGCCGAGCATCAGCGTCCTTTACCTGCTCTATCGCTACAACTGGGACCAGCGCACCATCGGCTTGACGCTCGCGGGCGTGGGCTTTGCCTCCATCATCGTGCAAGGCGCCGTCGTCGGCCCGGTCATCAAGCAGATCGGCGAGCGTGCGGCCCTCATGCTCGGCATCGCTTTCGGCGTATTGGGCTTCCTCGTGGTCGCCTTCGCGCGCAGCGGTTTTGAATTCTTCTTCGGTATTCCGCTGTTGGCACTGTGGGGACTGGAGGAGCCGGCGTCGCTCGCTTTGATGAGCCGTTCGGTCGGCGCTTCGGAGCAGGGCCGGCTGCAAGGCGCCAATTCGAGCATCACCGGCATTGCCAATCTGGTCGGACCGGGACTTTTCTCGCTGACCTTCGCGTTTGCCATCGGCGCCGGCCGGGAATGGAACTTGCCGGGCGCGCCGTTTTTGATCGCGGCGCTGTTGCTGGCGGGGTCGGTGATCGTCGCCTTCAGAGTCACGCGCACGCTCAAGCCGGCGGCTTGAAATCCAGCAGCTTCCCTGAGCGATAATCGTAGACCTTGCCGGTTTCAGTGAAGCTCGGTAGGCACAAATCGAGGATTTTCGCCGCCACCTCTTCGGGCGCCGGCAACGTCATCGGGTCTTCGCCCGGATAGGCCAGCGCCCGCATGCGCGTGCGCGTTGGACCGGGACTGAAAAGATTGACCCGCACCGCCGTCGAGCTTGTCTCTGCGGCATAGGTTCGCGCCAGCACGTCGAGCGCCGCCTTCGATACCGAATAGGGCGCCCAGTAAGCGCGGGCCAGCGCGACGATGCCCGAGGTGACGAATACCGCGCGGCCGGCGGCGGAGCGCTTGAGCAGCTGGTCCATGGCGCGGATGAGATGCCAGTTGGCGGTGACGTTGATCGCCATCGCTTCGTCCCAGGCTTTCGGCTCGATGTGATCGAGCGGGGAGGGCACGCCCGCTATCCCGGCATTGCCGATGAGCACATCGAGCCGCCCGTAGCGTTCGTTGAGGGCTGAGGCGAGGCGATAGAGGCCGTTGTAATCGCGCAGGTCGAGCGGCGTCAGCGTCGCCGAACCGCCGGCGGTGCGGATGGCATCGTCGAGCTCCTCGAGGCCGCCGACTGTGCGCGCCACCGCGACCACATGCGCGCCCGCACGCGCCAGCGCCAGCGCTGCCGCGTAACCCAGCCCGCGCGAGGCGCCGGTGACCAGCGCGATATGGTCGGCGAGCGGAAGCGGCATTCCTCAGCCGGCTTCGGCGAGCAACGAGAGTTGCCGCGGCGGGGAGTCCTGCGCCGTGCGGTCGGTGAGCGGGGTCGGATAGTCGCCGGTGAAGCAATGATCGGTGAATTGCGGGTGCACCGGATCGCGGGCTTTCTCGCCCATGGCGCGGTAGATGCCGTCGACCGAGAGGAAAGCGAGCGAATCGGCGCCGATGAACTGGCGCATGCCTTCGAGGTCGTAAGTGGCGGCCAAGAGCTTGTCCCGTTCGGGCGTATCGATGCCGTAATAGTCCGGGTGCGTGATCGGCGGCGAGGCGATACGGAAATGCACCTCGCGGGCGCCGGCGTCACGCATCATGCGCACGATCTTCACCGACGTCGTCCCGCGCACGATCGAGTCGTCGATCAGCACGATGCGCTTGCCGTTGACGACGGCGCGGTTGGCGCTGTGCTTGAGGCGAACGCCGAGTTGCCGGATATGTTGCGTCGGCTCGATGAAGGTGCGTCCGACATAATGGTTGCGGATGATTCCGAGCTCGTAGGGAACGCCGGAGGCTTGCGCGTATCCGATCGCCGCCGGCACGCCGGAATCGGGAACCGGAATCACCACGTCAGCGGCGGCGGGCGCCTCGCGCGCGAGTTCCGCGCCGCAGGTCTTGCGTACGTCATAGACGCTGCGGCCGCCGATGATCGAATCGGGCCGCGAGAAATAAATGTACTCGAAGATGCAGGGGCGCGGCGGCATCGGCACAAACGGCTTAATCGAATGCGCGCCGTCCTCGTCGAAGACGAGAACTTCGCCGTTCTCCACGTCGCGCACGTATTGGGCGCCGATGATGTCGAGCGCGCAGGTCTCGGAGGCGAGGATCGGACAGCCGTCCAGCTTGCCGAGCACCAGCGGCCGGATGCCGAGCGGGTCGCGGGCGCCGACCAGTTTTTTATTGGTGAGTCCGACAAAGGCATAGGAGCCTTCGAGCACGCGCAAACCGTCGATGAAGCGGTCGACGAAGCGGTTGCGATGCGAGCGCGCGACGAGATGAAGGATCACTTCTGTGTCCGTCGTCGACTGCATCATAGCGCCTTCGCGCACCAGTTGCCGCCGCAGCGTAAGGCCGTTGGTGAGGTTGCCGTTATGGCCGATGGCAAAGCCGCCGGCATTGAGCTCGGCGAACAGCGGCTGCACGTTGCGCAGAATGGTCTCGCCGGTCGTTGAATAGCGCACGTGCCCGACCGCGGCATTGCCCGGCAGCCGATCGATCACCTCGCGCCGGGAGAAGGCGTCGCCGACCAGGCCGAGACGGCGCTCGGAGTGAAAGCGCGAGCCGTCGAAGGAGACAATGCCGGCGGCCTCCTGGCCGCGATGCTGCAAAGCGTGCAGGCCGAGCGCCGTGATCGCGGCCGCATCGGGATGACCGAAGATGCCGAACACCCCGCATTCTTCGCGTAGCCGGTCGTCGTCGAGATCGAGAAGGGCAGGCTCTGTCATGATTGGCGTCCTGCGATCATCTCAATGCACCGTTCCTTTCGCCCCGGGCAATTCGCTGTGCTGATCCGGTGGGCTGTCGGGCGTGTCGGTTTCTTCCGGCCGCGGCCGCTTCAACCTCTTCAAGATGGTGCTTTCTGGGTCTTCCGGCAACATGGACATCAGCCATTGTCCGGTCCCGGTCAGGACGACGCGGGATTTCGCGCTTTTGACCCATTCCGGCTGGCTGCGATCGGGCACGAGCCAGGTGAAGAATATGAACGCCACGACGACGATCACGAGGCCACGCGCCAGTCCGAATAAGAAGCCGAGCGTGCGATCGAGAGCGCCCACGCGGCTGTCGAGCACCATGTCGGAGAGGCGGACGGTCAGGACCGAGACGACCAGCAGCGTGATCAGGAATACGCCGGCGATCACGGCGACGGTAGCCACGATATCGTTGTTGAAGTACTGCTTGGCGAGCGGCAAAAGCTTGGCATAGGAGTAGAGCGTCGCTCCCGCGGCCAGTACCCAGGCGATGATCGAAAGGATCTCGCGCATAAAGCCGCGCACCATCGCCAGCAGCCCGGATATCAGCATCACCACGATGAGGACGATATCGAGCAGGGTAATCGGCATGGTCTCTGCTAGTCCGCTGATTCCGCCCGATTCGACGGCATGCTCAGGCGGGCGAAGCCTCGGCCCGCCGCGTGTATAGCCGGGCCGGGCGGCGGCGTCATCCGCCTTCTCATGCGCTCAACAGCCTCGTTATCCAGCGTTAACAATGCCCCGCAAATCGCGTCGCAAACGGGATGCGGGTTCCCGCTCACGCCTCCTGACGGCCGACGCGCCTGAGCGCCGGCGTGCCGTCTCGGGCGATGTCGACGACGAGATTCGCAAGTGTGCCGATGGTCGAAAGGATAAAGCCCTCCGGGGCCTCATTGCGCGCGGCCTCAGGCACGACCGCCCGGGCAAAGCCGAGTTTTTGCGCTTCCTTGAGCCGTGCGGCGGTCTGCGCCACCGGCCGTACCGCGCCCGATAGCGAAACTTCGCCGAAATAAACCGCGTCCGCCGGCAACGGTGCGTGCGCCAGCGACGACACCAGTGCAGCTGCGGCGGCGACGTCGGCTGCCGGCTCAGTGATGCGCAATCCACCGGCGACGTTGAGGTAGACGTCGTGGCCGGAGAGACGAACGCCGCAGTGAGCTTCGAGCACGGCGAGCACCATGGACAGGCGGCTCGGGTCCCAGCCGACGACGGCGCGGCGCGGCGTGCCAAGCGAGGTCGGCGCAACGAGGGCCTGTATTTCCACCAGCAACGGCCGCGTGCCCTCGATCCCGGCAAAGACTGCGGTGCCGGCGCTGCCGAGTTCGCGTTCGGAGAGAAAAAGCTCCGACGGATTGGCGACCTCGCGCAGTCCCGCGCCGGTCATCTCGAACACCCCGATCTCGTCGGTGGGGCCGAAGCGGTTCTTGATCGCGCGCAGGATGCGGAATTGCTGCGAGCCTTCGCCTTCGAACGACAGCACGGCGTCGACCATGTGCTCGACGACGCGCGGGCCGGCGATCTGTCCGTCCTTGGTGACGTGGCCGACCAGCATCACCGCCGCGCCGCTACGCTTGGCGAAGCGGATCAGCTCGCCCGCCGATCCGCGCACCTGAGTGACCGTGCCCGGCGCGGCGTCGACGGATTGCGTCCACATGGTCTGGATCGAATCGATGACCAGGAACTGCGGCGTCTGCCCTTGCGACAGCGTCGCCACGATGTCTTCGACGGAGGTCTCGGCGGCGAGCTCGACCGTCGCGTCGGAAAGACCGAGTCGTTCGGCGCGCAGCCGCACCTGGGCGACGGCCTCCTCGCCGGAGATGTACACCGCGCGGTGTTTGTTGCGCGCATAGGCTGCCGCGACCTCGAGCAACAGCGTGGACTTGCCGATGCCCGGGTCGCCGCCGAGCAGCAGTACCGAGCCGCGCACCAATCCGCCGCCGGTGACGCGATCGAATTCGGCCACACCGGAGGCAAGCCGCGGCGCTTCCCGCGTTTGCCCTTGCAGCGGCTCGATGACGAACAGCCGGCCCTTGCGCGAGGAGCGGGCCGGCGTCGCCGCGCCTTCCTCGACCAGCGTGTTCCACGCGCCGCAGGCTTCACAGCGGCCGGCCCAGCGCGGGGCAGCGGCTCCGCAATTCTGGCAAACGAAGGTTTGTGCGCGTGCAACCATCGCTATGGACCTTGGTCTCGCTTCCTCTTGTCCTAGCCGCCACGATAGACGAGATGGCAACGCGGGCCGAGCCGTGTCAGGATTTCATAGCCGATTGTCCCCGCCGATGCGGCGACCTCGTCCACGGGGATATCCTTGCCGATGAATGTAGCGACGTCGCCGCGGCGGACCAGCCCATCGCCAAGGTCGGTGACGTCGATGCAGGTCAAGTCCATGGAAATAAGCCCGACGATGGGGCAGCGCTGGCCGGCGATAATGGCCATCCCGCCTTGCTTGCGGCCGGTGCCGCTTGCGGCACGCATGAGGCCGTCGGCGTAGCCGCAGGCGGCTACCGCCACCCGTGAGGAGCGTCGTGCCGTCCATGTGGCGCCATAACCAACGGTCTCGCCTTCCGGCACTTTTCGTATTTGCAGAATGCGCCCAGTCAATTCGACGACGTCGTGCATCGGATTGGCGGCGCCGGGCGTGGGATTGATGCCGTACAGGGCGGCGCCGGGCCTTGCCATATCTAAATACGCCGCGTCGCCTAGAAAGATCCCGGAGGAATTGGCGAGCGATGCCGGGACGCCCTGATAGAGCATGCGCAGCTCGCGGAAGAGCCGGATTTGGCTGGCATTGAGCGGATGATCGGCAATTTCGGCGCAGGCAAGGTGGCTCATTAACAAGGTGATGCCGTGATTTTCGTGCTGCAAGCGCGGCGCCAGCGCCGCGGCTTCGTCGGGCGAAATGCCGAGCCGGTTCATGCCGGTGTCCACATGAATGGCCGCCCCGACACGCCGGTTCTGCGTGGCGACGAAAGCGTCCCACTCCGCAAGCTCCGTGGTGCTGTTGATGACCGGCTGCGCGTCAAGCTCGACAAAAGCCGAGCCGGCCTCGGGCGTAAATCCGTTGAGCACGTAGATCGAGGCTTCGCGGGCGCGGGTGCGCGCGCGACGCGCTTCGGCAAGGTCGGCGACGAAAAGCGTCTTGCACCCGGCCTTGACGAGCTTGGCGGTAACCGGCTCGAGCCCGAGGCCATAAGCGTTGGCCTTGACCACGGCGCCGCATTCGACGGTGAGGAGTTTGTGCGCCAAGGCACGCCAATTGGCCTCGACGGCATCGAGATCGATGGTCAGCGTGCCGCCGGTCTCGGGATCGGTCGGCAAACCGGCCGACTCGGGTAGCGGTTCTGCGAATGCCATGGCCGCCTTATGACCGGCGGTGCGGCGGCGGTAAAGCCGGGGGACGGGCGGCGGCTTAATAGCTTGACCGGTGCGCGGAATCGAGATTGGCGAAGCGGGTAACAGCGGCGTCGAATTGCAGTTCGACGGTGCCTGTTGGGCCGTGGCGCTGCTTGCCGATGATCAGCTCGGCCTTGCCCTCGACCCGCTCGCCCTCGGCCAGCCATTCGGCGAACTTTTCCCGGTTTGCTTCCGTCGGTTTGCGCATCTGGTGGTAATATTCTTCGCGGAAAACGAACAGCACCACGTCGGCGTCCTGCTCGATCGAGCCGGATTCGCGCAAATCCGACAGCTGCGGCCGTTTATCCTCGCGGCCCTCGACCTGCCGCGACAATTGCGACAGCGCGAGGATGGGAACGTTGAGCTCCTTGGCGAGCGCTTTGAGGCGGGTGGTGATTTCCGTGATTTCCTGCACGCGGTTCTCGCTCGAACGGCGAGTCGAGCCTTGCAGGAGTTGAATGTAATCGATCACCAGCAGATCGAGACCACGCTGCCGCTTGAGCCGCCGCGCGCGGGCGGCTAATTGCCCGATCGAGAGACCGCCGGTCTCGTCGACATAGAACGGCAGGTTCTGCAGCTCGATCGAGACGTCTTTGATCTTCTCGAAATCGGCTTCGTCAATGGTGCCGCGCCGGATCTTGTTCGAGGGGATGCCGGTCTGCTCGGAGATGATGCGGGTGGCGAGCTGCTCGGCCGACATTTCCAGCGAGAAGAAGCCGACAATACCGCCGTTGACCGTCGCCATATGCCCGTCGGCGCGCACGTCACCCGACCAGGCCTTGGCGACATTGTAGGCGATGTTGGTGGCAAGCGCGGTCTTCCCCATGCCGGGGCGGCCGGCGAGGATGATCAAATCGGAGGGTTGCAGTCCGCCCATCTTGGCATCGAGATCGGTCAGCGCGGTGGCCAGTCCCGAGAGGCTGCCGTCGCGCTGATACGCGTGGGCCGCCATGTCGACCGCCGTGGTGAGCGCCTGGGCGAAGCGCTTGAAGCCGGATTCATAGCGTCCGGTTTCGGCGAGCTCGTAGAGCTTGCGCTCGGCGTCTTCGATATGACTTTGCGGGGTCGCCTCGACTGGCGCTTCGTAGGCGAGGTTGACCATATCCTCGCCGATCGTGATCAGGTCGCGGCGGATCGAAAGGTCGTAAACGGTGCGGCCGTAATCCTCGGCATTGATGATGGTAGTGGCCTCGGCGGCAAGCCGCGCCAGGTATTGGTTGACGTTAAGCCCGGCGATATCGAGATCGGCCGGCAGAAACGTCTTGAGCGTCACCGGGGTCGCCAGTTTTCCGGCGCGGATCAGGCCGCCGGCAAGCTCGTAGATGCGCTGATGGATCGCTTCGAGGAAGTGCTTCGCCTCAAGGAAATCGGAGACGCGATAAAACGCTTCGTTATTGACGAGGATCGCCCCCAGCAACGCCTGCTCGGCCTCGATATTGTGCGGCGGCGCGCGGAACGTCGGTTCCGCGGGAGGCTGCTTGCGAGCGGTCGAATCGAATACGGCCATGGTCCGGATCAGGAAATTTGCGTGTGGCTATTTTGCGGTCACTCAACATCGCCGGATCACTCAACGACAGGGGTTCTGTCAGCGCGTTCGCAACCGTTGCACGCAACCCCGAGCCCATCGTCGATAGTCGAGCGCGGGCGCGATGGGAAACGCTGATTGCGGCTTTCCCCGCTACTCACTGAATGCCGCGGCGGAAAGCGTGATACTTCCGATCGGCTCTTGACGGGCGCCTTTCGGCGGCGGACGCCGCCGAATTATTCGCCCGCGAGTCGCAGCGGCTCGGAATAGCCGGCTTCGACGGCGCGCAGCCGCGCTTCCTCGCGCCCGATATAATCGCGGGTTTGCGGCACGACGCCCTTGCGCTTGGCCATCTGGATCTGGAACACGATCATATCGCTTTCGCGAAACGCCATTTCCGAGGATGCCAGATAGAACTCCCACATGCGCACGAAGCGCGCGTCGTAGAGCCGTTCGACGTCTTCACGGTGGGCGAGAAAGCGTTCGCGCCAGGCCTTGAGCGTCTCGGCGTAGTGCAGTTGCAGGATTTCGACGTCGGTCACCACCAGCCGGGTGCGCTGGATCGCGGGCAGTATCTCGGAGAGGGCGGGGATGTAGCCGCCCGGGAATATATATTTGGCGATCCACGGATTGGTAACGCTCGGCGGGCCGCTGCGGCCGATCGTGTGCAAGAGAAAGACGCCGTCATCATCGAGGAGCGCGGCCGCTTTGCGGAAGAAGGCGTCATAAAAGCCGACGCCGACATGCTCGAACATGCCGACCGACACGATACGATCGAAGCTGCCGGTGACGTCGCGATAGTCCTCAAGCCGGAAAATCGCGTCGTTCGCCCGGCCGCGTTCGTGCGCCCGCTGCTGCGCCCGGACGTATTGCTCCTGCGACAGCGTGATGCCCGTGGCATGAGCGCCGGCGATCTCGGCGAGATAGAGGGCGAGCCCTCCCCAACCGCATCCGATATCGAGAACGCGCGCGCCCGGTGCGACCAGAAGCTTCGCCGCCAGGTGGCGTCGTTTGGCCAGTTGGGCATCGTCGAGCGATTGGTCCGGAGACTCGAAATAAGCGCAGCTATATTGCTGGTCGGCGTCGAGGAAGAGAGCGTAAAGCCTGCCATCGAGGTCGTAGTGGTGCGCGACATTGCGCCGTGACCGCGACCGCGGATTGAACTGCTGCAGGCGCCGGAACAAGTAGCGTGCCAGTCGCCACGGCAGTGCCCAAGTGGGTGGGGCGATGTGTTCTTGCCGCAGCAGAATGGCGAGGACATCCGCGATAGAGCCTTGCTCGACGACGAATGAGCCATCCATATAGGCTTCGCCCATTCTGAGCTCGGGATTGAGCAACACCCCGCGCTGCGACCTTGCATTGGTAAAGCGCACGGCTACCGGCGCGCCGCTGCCGTCGCCAAACGTGTAGGTGTTGCCCGCCGCTGTCGTGACCGTAAACGACCCCTGGCGGATAAACCGTCGCAAGAATATCGAAAGCACCCGATCCACGGCCGTCTCCACGCCCCACAATGCGCCCCGCACCAAAACGGCGATTCGACGCGTCAATCGCCCCGAGCACCCGCCAGCCGAGCCGACGCGATCGACGGTGCCGGCCGCGAGTGTCCGCTTGCCGTCATTAAAACAAAATCCTCATTGACCAGCAATGCGTCCGGAGATGGCTTCTTCCCGGGCGCCTCGTCCGAAGGCCTTGGTATTTGGCCGGATTTGGGGTTTGGGGTAAGGATGCCGGGCCAGAACGGCGATGATTTGAGGAGTTGAGGGTGACCCGTTGTTTCGCGCCCATGATCGGACTGCTTGCAGCGCTGGCTCCGGCGTTGGCGCATGCCCAGACCAACCTCGATCAGGGCAAGTCGGCCTCGCAAATCTTCGCCAGCGCATGCGCGGAGTGCCACAAGGAGGCGCATGGCCTGAGTAAGGGCAAAAATGCCGCGGCGCTGACGAATTTCCTGGACGAGCATTACACGACCAATGCGCAACAGGCGGCGGCTCTTGCGGCCTACATCATGGGCGGGCGCGGAGGCGAGCCGATTGGGACGTCGGCAGGTCACGGGCAAAAGCCGGCGGCGCAGCGTGCCAGCGCCTCGACTGAAGGGCCCAAGCCCGCAGAGCCCAAACCTGCAGAGCCCAAGCCTTCGAAGCATCAAGCCAAGCAAGCGGCAAAGCCCGAGGACGGTAAACCCGCCGATGGGAAGCCGCAGCGGCCAACGCATGAGGCAGCAAAGCCGAAGGACGACACTGGCACCGGCGGGCGACCGAGCATCCTCCGCTCAATCGTCGTGCCCGAGGCCGGCCAGCGCGAGCGTCCGTCAACAGCGAGCCGAGGTCGGCACAAGGAGCCAAAAACGCCGTTCCCGCCGCAAGAACCTGCCGCGGCCGCCCACGTGTCTGCGCCGGTCGTGACCGAGCCCGCTTCCGCCGATACGCCAAGCGACGACAATAATCCGAGCCCCTCGCCGAGTGCCGTCGCCCCGGCCGCTGCCGCTTCGGGCGAACCGGCCGATAATGCCCCGGTGCCGCGCGACAACGTGCCCGACTGACAAAATCTCTGCGTTAGCTGTTTTCCGCCGGCGGAGCACCTTCGGCCGGCTCCTGCTCCTCGCCCTCGCGCGCTCGCAGAGATTCCACGGCCTCCGGCTCGAAGAACGCCTCCGCGCCAATGACGGCGGCTTCTTCGGCCGACGGTTCCTGGCGCAGCTGCGTCACGTCCTCGCCGCGCTCGATGCGCGCGGCCTCCTCGTTGTTGCGGGCGACGATGACCGTGATCGATGTCTCGATCTCTGGATGGAGCGCGATGGCGACGTTGTGACGGCCGATTGCCTTGATCGGCGTGTTGAGCGCGATCTGATTGCGGGTGACGTTAAAGCCGCCGGCCGCGAGCAGGCTGACGAGGTCGCGCGGCGAAACCGAACCGAAAAGCTGTCCCGCTTCCGACGCCTGTCGCACGACAGTGAAGCTCTTGCCGTCAAGCTTTCCGGCGATTTGACCCGCTTCGCCTTTGAGCGTCAGCGAACGCGCTTCGAGCTCGCTCTTGATGGTTTCAAAACGCATGCGATTTTCCGCTGTGGCGCGCAGCGCTTTGCCGCGCGGCAACAGGAAATTGCGCGCGAAGCCGTCCTTGACGCGCACCACTTCGCCCATCTGACCTAATCTGGGTATTCGTTCGAGCAGGATCACTTCCATTGCGACGCCTCCTTGCTCAGCGGATCACATAGGGCAGCAAGCCGAGAAAGCGCGCGCGTTTGATCGCCTGGGCGAGTTCGCGCTGCTTTTTTGCCGAGACCGCCGTGATGCGGCTCGGAACGATCTTGCCGCGCTCCGAGACGAAGCGTTGCAGCAGTTTCACATCTTTGTAGTCGATCTTCGGCGCGTTGGCGCCCGAGAACGGACAGCTCTTGCGGCGGCGGAAGAACGGACGGCGACCCCCGCCGGATTGCGGTGACATGGCCATGGTTATTCCTCGCTTGCCAGCGCCGTCGGCACATCAATTTCGTCAGCGACCTCGCGCGGCCGCCGATCGCGCGGACGGTCCCCTCGGTCGCCTCTGTCGCCGCGGTCAAACCTGTCGCCGCGATCACCCCGGCGGTCGTCACGGTCGCGGTCGCGCTCCACTCTGCGCATCATGGCGGACGGCCCTTCTTCATGCCCCTCGACCCTGATCGTCAGATAGCGCAAGACGTCTTCGTTGAGGCGCTCGAGCCGTTCGATTTCGTTGATGGCGGCGGCAGGCGCATCGAGGTTTAGGAGCGTGAAGTGCGCCTTGCGGTTCTTGCGCAACCGATAGGAAAGGGATTTCACACCCCAATATTCGGTCTTGGCGACCGAGCCCCCCATTCCTTCGATTACGCTCTTTAAATGCGCGGTCAATTCCTCCACCTGCTGCACGCTAGCGTCCTGGCGCGCAAGATAGACGTGCTCGTAGAGCGACATCGATGCCCTTTCCTTCCTGGTCTTCGCTCGCTCCCGGCGCTAAGCCCCTCGAACCCTTCGGGAAAGGCTCGAATGCTCTGAAGGCGGGAACACGGGACGCCGGACCGCCTGGTCCTACCGCGCCACTCTGAGTGGACACGGCCGTCCGTTCAGCCCCCGGCCGGGGTAGAGCGGAAAAGCTGGCCTTATACGCGGGCCGCCCGGAAAGGCAAGACTGATAGGCGGTTTCGCCAACGACCGACAGCCTAGGGCTCAGGCAGGCTTCCCTTGACACGCCGTGGATCGGGGTATCTTTCGCCCCTCCTTAAGGGGCAAAGCATGGCAGTGGCTTTCGTTTTTCCCGGCCAGGGCAGTCAGGCGGTCGGCATGGGCAAGGCACTGGCGGATGCTTTTGCGCCGGCGCGTGGCCTCTTCGAAGAAGTCGACGATGCGCTCGGCGAAAAGCTCAGCGAAACGATGTGGAATGGGCCGGCGGAAACATTGACGCTGACCGAGAACGCCCAACCGGCGCTGCTGGCCGTCTCGCTCGCCGCCTTGCGGGTCCTCGAGGCCGAGGCCGGTCTCCATCTTGCGCGCGACGCGGCTTTTGTGGCGGGGCATTCGCTCGGAGAATATTCGGCCCTGGCCGCCGCGCGATCGCTCGCTGTTGCCGACGCGGCACGGCTCTTACGCATCCGCGGTCGCGCCATGCAAAAGGCGGTGCCGGTCGGTGCCGGCGCCATGGCTGCGCTCATCGGCGTCGAGCTTGAAGCGGCGAAGGCGATCGCCGCCGAAGCCGCAGCCGCCGCCGGCGGCGTATGCGCGGCCGCAAACGATAATGGTGGTGGACAGGTCGTATTGTCGGGCGCGAAGCTCGCGGTCGAGCACGCGGTCGAAATCGCCAAAGCCCACGGCGTCAAGCGGGCGATGATGCTGCCGGTTTCCGCGCCGTTCCACTGCGCGCTGATGCAGCCAGCGGCGGACGCCATGGCGGACGCGCTCGGGCGGGTCTCAGTCGCGCCGCCAAGCGTGCCGTTGGTCGCAAACGTGCTCGCCGAGCCGATCAAGGATCCTGCCGGCATCGTACGTTCGCTGGTCCAGCAGGTGACCAGCACGGTTCGCTGGCGTGAATCGGTGCTGTTCATGGCGCGGGCTGGCGTGACCGTGTTCTATGAGGTCGGCGCCGGCAAAGTACTGACCGGCCTGATCAAGCGCATTGCCGAAACGGCCAGTGCGTCTTCGATCGGTGCGCCCGAAGACATCGCTCGATTTAAGGCCGCTCACGTTTAAGGTTAGCGCGTTCGCGAGGAAGTCATGTTTGAACTCACCGGGAAGTCCGCTTTGATTACGGGAGCCACCGGCGCGATCGGCGGCGGCATTGCCCGCGTCCTGCACGCGCAAGGTGCCACGGTCGCGCTCTCCGGTACCCGGCGCGAAGTCCTTGACCGGCTTGCCGCCGATCTCGGTCGGCGCGTCCACGTGCTGCCTTGCAATCTCGCCGACGCCGCCGAAACCGATGCCCTGGTTTCGCGCGCCGAAGAAGCAATGGGCCAACTCGACATTCTCGTCGCCAATGCCGGAGTGACGAAAGACAACCTCTTCGTGCAACTGCGCGACGAGGAATGGGACCAGGTGATCACCGTCAACCTCTCAGCCACGTTTCGCCTGGCGCGCGCGGCCGTCCGCGGCATGATGCGCCGCCGTTTCGGTCGCATCATCGCCATCACCTCGGTCGTGGGGACGACCGGCAATCCCGGGCAGGCCAATTACGTTGCCGCCAAAGCCGGCATTACCGGCATGATCAAGTCGATTGCGCAGGAATATGCAAAGCGCGGCGTGACCGCCAATTGCGTTGCGCCCGGATTTATCGTCACGCCGATGACCGACAGGCTCAACGACAAGCAGCGTGAGGTTATCCTCGCCAAGATCCCGGCAAACCGCGCCGGCACAGTTGAAGAGGTGGCCGCCGCGGTTGCATTTTTGGCGGCGAACGAGGCCGCTTATGTGACCGGACAGACGTTGCATGTGAATGGCGGAATGGCCATGATTTGAAGGCGATACAGCGCGCCGCCGTTGCGGGGCCGCGCTGGTCAACGCGAATGAAGTGTGGTAACCGGACCCAGACTTGGCTGGGGGAGCCGAAAAGCCGGAGCGCGGGGGCCGAATGTCCGCCTCTGATCGCTGTCGACCCGCGGTCCGTCGCCCGAGAGTTACGAAACGTAGACGAGGCCGAGATATAATTGATCGGGTCGCGCTGAAAGAAGAGGTTGGAAACGATGAGTGATATTGGCGAGCGGGTGAAGAAGATCGTCGTGGAGCACCTCGGCGTCGAGCCCGACAAGGTGACTGAAAACGCCAGTTTCATCGACGATCTCGGTGCCGACAGTCTCGACACGGTCGAGCTCGTCATGGCCTTCGAGGAGGAATTTGGTTGCGAAATTCCCGACGATGCCGCCGAAACCATTCTCACCGTGGGCGACGCCATCAAGTTCCTCGAAAAGAACGCGAAGAGCTGATCGCCGGAGTTATCCTGCCGTACCGCATAGGCGGCCACACGTGATGCCCGTGCCGCATCGCGGTCGGGCAGACGACCCAGCCAGCAGGGTTCACCGACACGGCATCAGCCGCAGCGTCAGCCCGGAGAGCTGATGATGAGACGCGTCGTCGTCACGGGCCTTGGCATGGTGACGCCGCTCGCTTGCGGGGTCGAGCCCACATGGCAACGTCTGCTCGCCGGACAAAGCGGAATTAGCCGAATCGAAAAATTCGACGTCTCGGATCTTCCCAGCAAGATTGCCGGGCAGGTTGGCCGCGGGGACGGCTCGGACGGCACCTTCAACCCCGATCAATGGATGGAGCCGAAGGACCAACGCAAGGTCGACGACTTCATCCTCTTTGCCATGGGTGCGGCCAAGCAGGCGCTCGACGACGCTGACTGGCATCCGCTCGAGTATGAAGACCAGATCACCAGCGGTGTCATGATCGGCTCCGGCATCGGCGGTGTCGAAGGCATCGCGGAAACGGCGCTGCTGTTGCGCGACCGCGGTCCGCGCCGCGTGTCGCCGTTCTTCATCACCGGCCGCATTATCAATCTTGCATCCGGCTATGTATCGATCGCCCACTCGCTGAAAGGGCCCAATCATGCCGTGGTCACCGCCTGCTCGACCGGCGCTCATGCTATCGGCGATGCCGGCCGGCTGATCTCGCTCGGCGATGCCGACGTGATGGTGGCCGGCGGCGCTGAATCGCCGGTCAATCGCATATCGTTCGCCGGATTTGCGGCCGCGCGGGCGCTATCGACCGGATTCAACGAGACGCCGCAGCGCGCGTCGCGACCATACGACCGGGATCGCGACGGATTCGTGATGGGCGAAGGGGCGGGGGCCGTGGTGCTCGAGGAATACGAACACGCCGAGCGGCGTGGCGCACGCATCTATGCCGAACTCATCGGTTACGGCCTGTCGGGCGATGCGTACCACGTCACCGCCCCGGCGGAAGATGGCGACGGCGCGCTGCGTTGCATGAAGGCCGCGCTGCGCCGTGCCGACATTTCGGCAGGCGAGGTCGATTACATCAACGCCCACGGCACGTCGACGCAGCTTGGTGACGAGATCGAGCTCAAAGCCGTCGAGCGGTTGGTCGGCAACGCCGCGGCCAATATCAGCATGTCGTCGACAAAGTCTTCGACGGGTCATTTGCTCGGCGCCGCCGGCGCGGTTGAGGCGATCTTTTGCCTGCTCGCAATTCGCGATCAGGTGGTGCCGGCGACGATCAACCTCGACAATCCCTCAGTCGCCACCGCGCTCGATCTTGTGCCGCACAAGCCGCGCAAGCGTTCCGTCAATATCGTGCTGTCGAATTCATTTGGTTTCGGCGGGACCAATGCTTCGATCGTGTTTCGCCGGATGCCGGACTAATGCCGTCGATCACCATTCCGCCATATTTGCTCCGCACTCGCCTGCAATTCACTGCGGGCCCATTATCCTAGCCACGGGCGCCGCGGGAGAATTCAGCAAGTCTTGGTTTGCTGAGGGGGACTTAGCTTTTCACTGATCATGCGTCGAGCAAAAGGGGACATGCGGCGGTGACCGGATCCGAACCACCGCCCAACGGCAGCGGCCGGCCGCCGGCAGCTCCGCCTCCGCGGACGGCGGCTGCAGCGGCG